>DASVVQ010000040.1:0-101775 GCA_036386475.1 Allosphingosinicella sp.
AGATGATTTCGGCAATTAGAACCGGCACCCCGCGACGGCAGGGTGACGAACTTATTACACGCGGCGGCGCTTGGAAGGGCGCACGCCGTTGTGCGGGATCGGCGTCACGTCACGGATCGACGTGATCGTGAAGCCGACCGCCTGGAGGGCGCGAAGAGCGCTCTCGCGGCCGGAGCCGGGGCCCTTCACCTCGACCTCGAGGGTGCGCACGCCATGCTCCGCCGCCTTCTTGCCGGCGTCCTCGGCAGCGACCTGGGCGGCGTAGGGGGTCGATTTCCTCGAACCCTTGAAGCCCATCATGCCGGCGGAGGACCAGGCGATTGCGTTGCCCTGCGCGTCGGTGATCGTGATCATCGTGTTGTTGAAGCTGGCGTTCACGTGCGCGACGCCGGCGGTGATGTTCTTGCGCTCGCGCCTGCGGAGACGCTGCGGTGCCTGTGCCATGAGCGTCCCTTACTTCTTCTTGCCGGCGATCGGCTTGGCCTTGCCCTTGCGGGTGCGGGCATTGGTGTGCGTGCGCTGGCCGCGGACCGGAAGACCCTTGCGGTGCCTGAGGCCGCGATAGGAAGCGAGGTCCATCAGCCGCTTGATGTTCATCGCCACCTGGCGGCGCAGGTCGCCCTCGACCGTGTGCTGCTGGTCGATCGTCTCGCGGATCTGGAGCACTTCCTGGTCGGTCAGGTCCTGGACCCGCCGTTCAGAGGCGATGCCCAGCTTTTCCGCGATCTGTTTCGCCTTGGTGCGGCCGATGCCGTGAATGTAGGTGAGGGCGATCTCGACCCTCTTGTTCGTGGGGATGTTCACCCCCGCAATACGTGCCACGAATCAATTCTCCTGCTCCACAGGGCGGGATGGCTCCGCCCTATCTCAGCGCCTGGTGACACCCGGGCCACGGGCAAAACCGGCAGGCGCACGAATGCGCCGCCGGAGACCGGTTATCGGGATGAGCCGCATTTAGGCACCGGGAGGCGCGGTGTCAACGGCGGCTGCGGCCCTTATTTGCTGATTTTCCGGGACTGCGACGAACCTCTGGCGGACCCGGTTCATCCGGCCCGACTAGTCTGGCGGCGTCAGCGCCGCATCGCGCAGGCCGCGCCACACGCGCAAGGCCTGGACCGTCTCGGGAACGTCGTGGACGCGCAGAAGCTGGACGCCCTGCTCGGCGCCTTTGAGCGCGAGCGCGACCGAGCCGGGAAGGCGCCGGTCGGCCGGCGCTTCGCCGGCGAGCGCGCCGATCATGCGTTTGCGGCTGGCACCGAGCATGATCGGGCAGCCCAGCCCGTGGAGCAGAGCGAGGCCGTTCAGGATCTGGAGATTGTGGTGGACGCTCTTGCCGAAGCCGATGCCGGGATCGACGATGATCTTGGTCCGCTCGATCCCGGCCGCCACCGCTGCCTCGATCCGCGCTTCGAGCCAGTCGTAGACTTCGAACAGAACAGGCCGATCGTAGGCCGGCGAATGCTGCATCGTCTCGGGCGGGCCCTGATGGTGCATGAGCACAACGGGGCAGCCGGCACGGCGGACGACCTCCGCCGCGCGCGCATCCCATGTCAGCGCCGAGACGTCGTTGACCAATGTGGCGCCGGCGGCGAGCGCGGCCTCCATCACCGCCGCCTTGCGGGTATCAATCGACACCGCGGTGCCGGACCTGGCGATTCGACCGACGACGGGCACGACGCGCTCGATCTCGTCGCCTTCCCAGACCGGTTGCGCGCCTGGCCGCGTCGATTCGCCGCCGACGTCGACCAGGGCCGCGCCCGCGGCCGCCATTTCATGGCCGGCATCGGCCGCCGCGTCGGCATCGGCATAAGCACCGCCGTCGGAGAAGCTGTCCGGAGTTGCGTTGACGATTCCCGCGACCTGCGGCTGATCGAGGCGCAGGATCCGCTGTCCGAGCGCGAGCGGGGCACGCGTCCCGGTCAGATTGATCCAGGCGCGCCGAGCGTTTTCGGGAAGGCGGTTCAGCGCGTCGCCGATCTCCCCGACCGGCACGAGCTCGGAGGACCGGCGCTCGCGACCATCCATCACAATAAGCTCGACGGCGGAAAACCAGAGGAGGCCGCCGGCGAGCCGCTCGACCTTGCCGTCGAGGCCGAAGGGCGCGTCGACAAACGCGGCAGGGCGCAGATAGGCGCGGGCAGCCATTCCCGATCAGCTCGCTTTTGGCAGTTTGTTCACTCCTCGCGGGTATCGGTTGGCCCAGCGCGCCGCAAGCGTGCGGGACGGAAGAATGAAGCTAGAACCCAAGTTCGTCGAAAAGCCGTGGGGGCGGACCGGCCTCGCGGCCGTGCCGCCGGCGTTGCGCGGCTGCCGGATCGGCGAGATCTGGTTCGAGGCGGCGCGGGGCAAGCGGTTGCCGCTGCTCGTCAAGCACATCGTCGCCGACGCGTTCCTTTCGGTCCAGGTGCATCCCGACGACGAACAGGCGCGCGCCCGCGGCCTGCCCGGCGGCAAGAGCGAGTGCTGGTACATTCTCGACGCACTGCCGAAAGCGACGATCGCCCTCGGTCCCAAACGAGAACTGTCGCAGGACAGGCTTCGCGCCGCGGCGCTCGACGGCTCGATCGAGGGTCTGCTTCACTGGCACCCGGTCCGGGCAGGAGACTTCTTCTATGTGCCCGCTGGAACGATCCATGCGATCGGTCCCGGCATCTCGCTGATCGAGGTGCAGCAGCCCTCCGACGTCACCTATCGCCTGTTCGATTACGGCCGCCCGCGCGAGCTTCATCTTGCCGAGGCGCTCGAAGTCGCCATCCGAACGCCTTATCCGCGCGAGCTCATCAAGCGTGCCGACCCGAATCGCGGGACCCTGTTCGTCGGCGGCCCGCAATTCGCGATGGTAGCCGCGGCCGGGCGGCGCGGTGCCGGCGCGCTTGCCGAGCGGGACCGCTTCGCCTTCGTCCTCGAAGGGACGGCAGCGGCCGGCGGCGACGTCGGGCGCGCAGGAGATTGCCTGTTCGTGCCTCGAGGGGCGAAGCTGGAATGCTCGAAGGACGCTTCCTTGCTGATCGCTGCGGAAGGCGCCTGGACTGCGACCGAAGCCGCGCCCCCCGTCCCGGAACGCCGCCGCGCCGCCTGATCGCCCGCCTCGTACCGGACGCGCCGGCACGGCAAGAATCGTCAAGAACGGTGGCGGGGGATCGGCTAGGATCGCCCCATGGACGGGAAACCAACTGCTGCTGGGGATGCGGGCTGGGGGGTCGCCGGCGCGCTCCTGCTGCACGTCGTGATGATCGCGCTCGCCGTCGCCTGGGTAGCCTTCTATTCCTTCGCGCTCGAACCTGGCCAGGACCAGGCTTTCTACGAGGCCTATGCGGGCAGTGTGAGCCCGATCGTGTCGCTGGTCGCTGGCGGGCCGGTATTCTACCTCGTCGCCTGGCGGCTCGCGCGCCGGCGGGGCAATGTCCGGGCGTCCTGGATCGCCGCGATCCTTTACCTGCTTAGCGACCTCGCGATCTTCGCGGCTGTGGGCGGCGTTGCGCGGGCGGTGTGGCTTGCATTCCTCGGCGGCGCGGCGATCAAGCTCGGCGCGACGGCCCTCGGCGCGGCGCGGGCGATGAGGTGATCCGCAGCACGGACGCGCGTGTCGCCGATGCGGCTATCCATGCCCATGCCCGTCTAGACGGACCGCTGCCGCTCGACGCGCTCGCGACCGTCGCTGGGCTTTCCCCGCATCATTTTCACCGGCGTTTCCGTGCGGCCTTCGGCGAATCGCCTGCGGCCTATGTGCGCCGGCTGAGGCTGGAGCGCGCCGCCTGGCGGCTTCAGCTCCACAGTGATTCCGTCCTCGCGATCGCGCTCGATTGCGGCTTTGCAGACCACGAGACGTTCAGTCGCGCCTTCCGACGGCGCTGGGGACTCTCGCCGAGCGACTATCGCCGGCTCGGTCGCCTTCCCGGCAAGGCGCGGCGCGACCGCGACCAGGGCGGGGCGGACGGCGACTATTTCGTCTCGCCGACCCGGATCCGCACGCTCGCTGCCCGGACTATCGCGTTCATCCGCCAGATCGGGCCCTATGAACGAGTTGAGCCGGGCCTTTGGGCCGAGCTCGATCGCTGGGCCGACGGCCGTGGCCTTCCTCGCGAGCGGGCGCTGCTCGGCATCGGCCACGACGCCCCGGGAATCACGGCGGCCGACCAGCTGCGCTTCGATGCTGCGGTCACCGTTCCCGCCGGGACGCCGGGCGACGAGCGCGTGCGGGTCGCGGCGCTGCCGGCCTGGCGATGCGCGGTCACCACGCATGTCGGCGCCTATGCGTCCTTGCCGGAAGCCTATCCGCAGGTCTTCGAGCAGTCCCTGGCGGCCGCTCCGGACCTCCTGGGCCTCCCCGTGATCGAGCTATACGACGATCAGACCGTCTGCACGGACCGGCCCGTGAGCCGGACCGAGATACATCTGCCGATCCTGCGGCTGCCAGACGATTCTGAAAGCTAGTCGATCGTCAGCAAATGGCGTTGCCGAAGCGCGTCGAGCGGGACGAGCGCGCCTTGGTCCTCGACGTGCCAGAACGTCCAGCCGTTGCAGGCGGGTGCGTCCTGGACGGCGGCGCCGGCCTTGTGGATCGAGCCCTGGCCGCCAACCCATTCGACGGATCCGTCGGCGAGCACCCGTGCCTGCCAGCGCCGCTTGGCGTCGGTAAGGAGGACGCCGGGACTGATGAGGCCGGTCTCGACGAGTAGGCCGAACGGCACCTTGGGCTGCGCCGCCTTCTGCGACGTCATCGTCTTCATCGCGCTTTCGTCGAGCGGGAGGGTCGATGCGATGCGCTCGCGCGCGACGCGGACGTAGCGTTTCTCCCGCTCGATGCCGATCCACTCCCGCCCCAGGCGGCGCGCCACCGCGCCAGTGGTGCCAGTGCCGAAGAAGGGATCGAGGACGATGTCGCCCGGATTGGTGCAGGCGAGGAGCACGCGGTAGAGAAGCGATTCCGGCTTCTGGGTCGGGTGGGCCTTGTGGCCGCCGTCCTTGACCCGCTCCCCGCCCGCGCAGATCGGGAGCAGCCAGTCCGAGCGCATCTGGAGCTCGTCGTTCAATGCCTTCATCGCGCGGTAGTTGAAGGTGTAGCGGCTGTCCTCGGAGCGGCTCGCCCAAATGAGGGTTTCGTGGGCGTTGGTGAAGCGGGTGCCCCGGAAATTGGGCATCGGGTTCGACTTGCGCCAGACGACGTCGTTCAGGATCCAGTAGCCGGCATCCTGGAGTGCGGCGCCGACGCGAAAGATATTGTGGTAGGAGCCGATCACCCAAAGCGTGCCGCTCGGCTTCAGGACGCGCCGCGCCTCCTTGAGCCAGGCGCGCGTGAATTCGTCGTAGGCGGCGAAGGTCTCGAACTTGTCCCAATCGTCGTCGACCGCGTCGACCCTGCCGCCCTCGGGGCGGAATAAGTCGCCGCCCAATTGGAGATTGTAGGGCGGGTCGGCGAAAACCATGTCGATGCAGGCGGCGGGCAGTCGCTTCATGGCGGCGATGCAGTCGTCCTCGATGATGGTCGCGAGCGGAAGGTCGGGCGGCGGCGCGACGGGCGCCTTTTTCGGGCGGAACTTGGCCGGCAGCACTCGCGTCAATGCAGTCATACGTCGCCGCCCCCGGTTCAGCACAGAATTGCCAGCCTGAGTCAGGAGGCGTGCCGGGTCAAGGCGGTGCATCTAATCCGGTCGGGCGGCGAAGCCGTTAACGTGCCGCGAACGAAACGAGTCCCGCGCAAGCGATGGCGTTTCGCGCGGCCGCCGGACTCAACAGATTGTGGTGTGGCCGGAAAGACTCAGACCGCCAGCAACTGCTGCGATCCGACCTCGGCAGTGCCGTCGCGCGCTTCGAGGCAGGCGCGCACCGGTGCGAAGCTGCGGCGGTGGAGGGGAGTGGGGCCGAGCGCGTCGAGGCCGCGGAAATGCTCGGGTGTCGGATAGCCCTTGTTCGTCTCCCAGCCGTAGCCGGGATGGTCGCGAGCATGTTCGGCCATGATCCGGTCGCGCGTCACCTTGGCAACGATCGAGGCGGCGGCGATCGAACGGCAGCGCGCGTCGCCGGCGACGATCGCCTTCGACGGCCGCTCCCAGCGCGGGCAGCGATTGCCGTCGACCAGGATCATCGCCGGGTCGAATCCAAGCGCCTCGACCGCACGGCTCATCGCCAGCATCCGCGCCCAGTAGATGTTGATCGCGTCGATCTCCTCGACCGTGGCAATGCCGACGCCGATCCGCGCGACCTTGTAGAGCCGCGCGCAGATCGCTTCGCGGTCCTTGGCCGGCAACAGCTTCGAATCGTCGATGCCGCGCGGGAACCTCGCGCGGTCGAGGACCACGGCAGCAGCGACGACAGGCCCGGCGAGAGGCGCGCATCCGGCTTCATCGACGCCGGCGAGCGGCTCGGGAAACTCCCTTTCGATCTTGAAGCAGGGGCGCGCCATCGCGGCGATGCTATCCGCGCCGCTCCCACCGTTCCAGCAAAAGCCGAGAAAGCGGCTCTCTTTCCTGTGGATAGGCGCGAACGGTCAGTCGTGGTCGCGCTCGCCCCACTGGAAATCGGTCACATATTGCTGCCCGAGCGGCCCGTGGCCTTCGCCGAGGCCGGGCGCCTCGACGATGGCGATGCGCACGAAGCTCACCGCCTGCTCGAACGCCTTCTCGATGCCGAAGCCGCGGCCGAGGCCGGTGGCGAGAGCGCTTGCCAGCGTGCAGCCGGTGCCGTGGGTATCGTTCGTGTCGAAGCGCTTGCCTTCGAGGCGCCGGACTTCGCCCGACGAAGGCGAGATCAGCCGGTCGACGACATAATGGCCCTCGGCGTGGCCGCCTTTGGCGAGCAGGTGGCAGCCAAAAGCCAGCACCGCGTCCTCGCCGCCGAGCGCGGCGAGCTCCGGGATGTTCGGCGTCACCACCGAGGCCATCCGCATCAAGCGCTCGAAAGCGGCGACCGTCGCTTCGTCGGCGAGCGCAGAGCCGCTGGTCGCGACCATCACCGGATCGAATACGATGGGCACGGCCAGAGTCTCGAGTCGGTCGGCGACGGCGTGCGCCGTCTCGGGCGAGCCGATCATCCCGATCTTCACCGCATCGACGCCGATATCCTCCAGCACCGAGTTCATCTGGGCAACGACCATCTCGGACGGGACCGGCATGACGGACTGGACCCCGAGCGTGTTCTGCGCGGTGATGGCGGTAATCGCCGTCATCGCATGGCCCTGGAGCATGGTGACGGTCTTGATGTCGGCCTGGATCCCCGCGCCGCCGCCGCTGTCGGAGCCGGCGACGATCAGGATACGGGGGGTGGTCAAGCCGCCCTGACCGCGTCGCAGATGCTGTCGACGACCTCCTCCACCACAGCCTCGTCCTCCCCCTCGGCCATGACGCGAATGAGCGGCTCGGTGCCGGACTTGCGGATGACGAGGCGGCCGGTGCCTTCGAGGCGCTGCTCAGCCGAGGCGATCGCCGATTTGACGCGGTCCGTCTCGAGCGGCGCGCCGCCGGCGAAGCGCACGTTCTTGAGGAGCTGGGGGAGGGGCTCGAACTGATGAAGGACCTGGCTCGCCGGCTTGCCGCTTTCGACCAGGCAGGCGAGGATCTGGAGAGCGGCGACGAGGCCGTCGCCGGTGGTCGCATGGTCGGAGAGGATGATGTGGCCGGACTGCTCGCCGCCGACGTTGCAGCCGCGTGCGCGCATTTCCTCGAGCACGTAGCGGTCGCCGACCTTGGTCCGGTAGAGATTGAGGCCGCGTCCCTCGAGAAAGCGCTCGAGGCCGAGGTTCGACATTACGGTCGCGACGATGCCCTCGCCCATCAACAAGCCGTGGCCGTGCCATGAGGCGGCGATCGTCGCCATCAGCTGGTCGCCGTCGACGATCGTCCCCGCTTCGTCGACGACGATCAGGCGGTCCGCGTCGCCGTCGAGCGCGATGCCGATATGGGCGCCTTCCTCGACCACCCGCGCCTGCAGCGCGGCGGGCGCGGTCGAGCCGCAGCCGTCGTTGATGTTGGTGCCGTCGGGTGAGACGCCGATCGCGACGACGTCGGCGCCGAGCTCCCACAAGGCGGACGGAGCGACCTGGTAGGCGGCGCCATTGGCGCAGTCGATCACGATCTTGAGGCCGTCGAGCCGAAGCTCTTCGGGAAAGGTCGATTTGGCGAAGTGGATATAGCGGCCGCGGGCATCTTCGATCTTGCGGGCACGCCCGATCGAGGGCGCGTCGACCAGCACCGGTTCCTGATCGAGCAAGGCCTCGATCGCCGCCTCGTCCTCGTCGGAGAGCTTGTAGCCGTCGGGACCGAAGAGCTTGATCCCGTTGTCGACATAGGGGTTGTGGCTGGCCGAAATCATCACGCCCAGATCCGCGCGCATCGAGCGAGTGAGGAGGGCGACGGCGGGCGTGGGGACGGGGCCGACCATGACCACATCCATACCGACGCTGGTGAATCCGGAGATCATCGCCGTCTCCATCATATAGCCCGAAAGGCGCGTATCCTTGCCGATGACGACGCGGTGGCGATGGTCGCCGCGCAGGAAGTGCGCCCCCGCCGCCTGGCCGACACGCTGCGCGATCTCGGCCGTCATCGGCGCCGCATTGGTCCTGCCCCTGATGCCGTCCGTGCCGAAAAATCTACGCGCCATGAAATGTCGATCCCGAGGTTGCCCCGCTCCAATAGCCGGAACGGACGCCGGGTTGAACCTCTCGGGCCCGGCAATTCGCGCTTCGGCGCTTCCACCGGCCGCACCGGGCCGTTAAGGGCGCGAAATGTCCCAGCCGGTCCGCATCCTGGTCGCCCTCGCCCTCGGTCTCGCACTTGGCATCGCGACTGCGTCGCGGCCCTTCGCGGAAGGCGCGATCGCGGTCGCCGAGCCGATCGGCGGACTCTGGCTCGACGCGCTGAGGATGACGATCGTGCCGCTGGTCGTCTCCCTCCTCATCACCGGCATCGCCGCTTCCGCCGAAGCGACGCGGGCGAGCCGCCTGGCCGCGCGCGCTTTCATGCTTTTCCTCGCGATATTGTGGACGGGCGCGATTCTGTCGGCTTTCCTGACCCCGCTCCTGCTCAATCTGTGGCCGATGCCCGGCGAGGCTGCCGGCGCCCTGCGCTCGGCACTCACCGGTGCGAACGCGGAGGTCGGCGAGGTGCCGAATATGGCCCAGTTCGTGCGTTCGCTGGTGCCGACCAATCCGATATCGGCCGCAGCCAACGATCAGATCCTGCCCTTGATGGTCTTCACCCTGGTCTTCGCCTTCGCGATTACACGTCTGCCGGACGAGCCGCGGGCGCTGCTTGTCGGCTTCTTCCGGGCGGTCAGCGAGGCCATGCTGGTGATCATCAACTGGGTATTGTGGCTCGCGCCCATCGGCGTGCTCGCCCTCGCTTATGTCGTCGGCGCGCGCGCCGGGGCGGCGGCGCTGGGCGCGCTCGGCCATTATGTGATCGTCGTCGCCGCGATCGGCTGCGTCGTCTGGTTCCTCGCCTGGCCGCTGGCGATGATCGGCGGCCGCGTCGGCTTCCTCGACTATACCCGCGCCATCGGCCCGCCCCATGCGGTGGCGATCAGCACCCAGTCCTCGCTGGCCTCGCTGCCGGCGATGCTCAAAGCGAGCGAGCGGCTGGGCATCCCGGTCGCCCAGTCGGGCGTGGTGCTGCCGCTCGCAGTGGCTTTGTTCCGCGCGACCGGCCCGGCGATGAACCTCGCCGTCGCCATCTACATCGCTCACTGGTTCCAGATTCCGCTGACGCCGCTCACCTTGATGGCCGGCGTCGCAGTTGCCGCGACGACGACCCTGGGCTCGGTGAGCCTGCCGGGCTCGATCAGCTTCATCACCTCGATCGCGCCGATCTGCCTGGCGATGGGCATCCCGATCGAGCCGCTCGTCCTGCTCATCGCGGTCGAGACTCTGCCCGACATCGTACGCACCACCGGCAACGTCTCGATGGACGTCGCCGCCACCGCCACCGTCGCACGCCGAGTCGGCGCCGCGGCGCCTCGCAACGAGCAGGACCGGATCCTCGAAGAAAACGCCTAGCGCCCGAACTGCATCAGGACGAGGCCCAGCGCGAGGACCAGGGCGGCGGCGATGCGGCGCGCGCCGAAGCCCTCCTTCAGGAGGTGCGCGCCCATCAAGGCGGCGAAGACGACGGCCGTCTCGCGCAAGGCCGAGACCCGCGCCGTCTCGATCAGGCTGAAGGCGTAGAGCGCTGATCCGAACGAGAAGATGGAAAGGATTCCGGCCGCGACTCCGTAGCGCCAGCGCGCCGCGACAACTTCCGCGAGCTGCCGCCGCCGGAAGACGAGTGCAGTGATCGCGATCCCGATCGGATCGAGCAGGAACAGCCAGACGATGTAAGTGAGCGGCTCGGGCGCGGTCCTGACGCCGCGCGCGTCGGCGACGTTGTAGAGTGCGACGCCCACCGCGGTCGCGAGCGCCCAGAGCAGGGCGGCTTTGTCCGGATGGGCGCGCAGGCTGAGCCCCTCCGGCGGCGCCGCAAAGGCGAAGACCGCGCCGGTCGCCAGCGCCAGCCCGACCAGCGCGAGCGGCGGCAGCGTCTCGCGCAGCAGGAGGAAGGCGGCGGCCGCAGTGAGCAGCGGCGCCGCACCGCGCATGATCGGGAAGACCAGCGACAGATCGCCCCGCTCCATCGCCCGTACCAGGCACAGCTGGTAGCCGAAATGCGCCGGCAGCGCCCAGAGCAGCGCATTCCACGTCGCCGCATCCGGCGCCGCGACGAAGAAAGCGGCCGGTGCGATCAGCAAAGCGGCGCTGACCGAGAGGATCGCCCGGCCGGCGAGGATGTCCGTCCCCATCTTCACCGCCACGTTCGCGGCGGCGAGCGTCACGGCCGAGAAGAGGCCGAGGCAGATGGCGAGGACGGTCGGGCTCATCGCCGCCGCTGGCTAGCGGTCCGAAAAGCGGCGCGGAAGGGGATCAGCGGGAAGGGGGGCGGCGAAACGCGCCGACGGTGATCCGCTCGATGCGCGGTTCGAAGCCGCGGACGCGGGACCAGACCATTTCCACCGGCGCCTCGGCGGTCTCGTCGTCCATCGTCCGCCCGAGCGTGCCGCGGATCCTGACCCGGTCTGCGGACTCGCCTTCGATGCTCTGGACGTACAACCCAGTGCGCGGCTCGGAGAGGTTGCGAAGCCAGGTCGCGGCCACCTCCTGCCTTTGCGTGAGCTGGCCGCCCCAGTCGAGCACCGCTTCCTCGAGAAACAGCGGCCGCAGCGCGCGCAACTCGTCCGCGTCGAGGTGGCCGAGCATCGGCCGCATCCTGTTGAGGACCTCGGCAGCGGAAAACCGGTCCCCGGAAAGCATGCCGCACGCGGCGAGACGCGCGGCCGGGCCGCGGTGGAAGTCCGGATCGAGGATCGCGCAGTGCGGGAACAGCGGTAGCGCAAGCTCGGCCAATGATATCGAGAGCGGCTGCACCAGGCCGTCATTGCAAGCATCCTGCACCGCGCGCCTCACGACGGCAGTCCGCCGCGCCCAGTTCGGCGGGTCGACGGCTTCGGCCGTGAACACCCAGCTGTGCAGGCAGATATTGTCCTGCGCATCGGCCCTTGGCACGAGCGCCCGGTCGAAGTGCTGCGACCGCGCGAGGACGTCTGACCACAAGGCGGCCGGCACGGAGGAGCTGAGGGGAGGCCGAGCCGGGCCGCCGGCAGGACGGGGGAAGTGGACCGTCGCCGTTGGATCGGCGCCGCGCGCGCGGATGAAGGTGAGCGCGATCAGGTCGCGCCCATATCCGTCCACGTAGAAAACGCGGCGCACCTGCGCGCCTTCGTCGCGCATCCGCTCGATCGGCGGCAGGCCGTAGAGCTGGAGGACATTGCGGTGCTGCTCGGTCGAGCAGCGGTCGACGCCGCGGTCGTCCGAGCAGTTGCGATCGACCGGCGGCCGCGCCGCCGGCTGCGCCGCCGCCAGGCTCGCGGCCGCCAGAGCCGTAACCGCGCCCAGCAAGGCCAATTCTCTCATCGCTGATCCCTTCGAGGGCCCCAGACTCCCACAATGCCGGGCCCTTGTCACGCGCCGGCCTGCGGCGCTCACCGGTGACAGTTGTTGGCCCGTTCAGCACCCGTGAGCAGGCCCGGCGGGCAGAGGCCGGGCAAAGGCGCGAAGGGGCCGACGGCGATCCGCTCGACGCGGAATGGCCTTGTCCCTCGGCGAGTCCAGAGCATCTCGACCGGCGCCTCCAGCCAAACGCCGTCGCCTCGCGGCGGGTCGTCGCTCCAGCGGCGCATCCTCGCGCCGATTGATGCACGGTCCTCGCTGTCGCCCCTGACCTGGTCGAGAAAAAGCGAGCCGCCCGTCTGACCCAGCTTCCGTTCCATCCACAGATCGGCGGCTCCCGTCGCTGCGTCGGGAAAACCGTGCCATGCGAGCGTCGCGCCTGGCGCGAACAGCGCCCTCGCCTGCTCGGCCTCGTCCTCATCGAGGGACGCGAGGCGGTAGTAACCGTTATAGCCGGCCGCCGCCGCGATCAGGTTTCCGGTGAAGCGGCTGCAGACGGCGAGAATCTGGAATGGGTGGCGTTCTATCTCGACCGCGGCACAGGAAGGGAGCGCGCGCACCGCAATCTCGCCGAGCCGCTCGGCGTAGGCGGCCGCAGCCGAGCCGAAGCAGCTGTGCTCGACGCGGCGGCGGACGCGGAGCCCCGGCTGCGCGGCCGCATCGGTCGCTTCGGCGAAGATGAGCCAGGAATGCGCGCAGACCGTGATTTCGTCGCCCTCGACCCTGATTGTCGGCGGCGGCGGCAGGCGATCGAAGTCGCGGGCGGCATCCGTCGCTTCGGCCCATTGTTGGGCGCCGATCATGGCGCGCATCGCCGGCGTCCGGGGCGGTGGGCCCGCCGGACGCACGGTGACCGTGGGCGCCTCGCCGGGGCGGCGCCGAAACTCCACCGACGGGAGGAAGCGCGCATAATCGTCGCGAATCATCGCGCGGCGGATCTCGACGCCGGAAGCGGCCAGCCCGGCGGCCGGATCGAGCCCCCAGAGGCCGAGATATTCGTCCTCGTGCCGCTCGAAGCAGGCGGTCTCATGCCCCTCGGAGCGGCAGGGCCCCTCGCCGAGCAGGGTCGCGCAGCCGGCGACGAGGGCGCCGAAGGCGGCAAGACAGAGGGGCCTCATCCACCTCTGCCGTCGCCGTCGTTCCGCCTCTGTCGCCGCGGCTCGATCACCGGCGCGTGCATCCAGTGGGAGCTGCTGCGATGCGTTCATTTCCGCGGCCGGAGAGGACCGACCATGATCCGTTCGACATGCCAGCCGCCGCGTCCCTCGCGGTCGTCCGCCGAAGTCCGCGCAGAAGCTGGTGCTGTCGCGCCGATCGCGGCTGCGGCCAGAGGGAGGATCGCCAGTCTCATCGGCGGAAAGCTGTCACACGGGCCGCGACCTGTCACGCGTCGAACGCGGCTGCAGCGGAGTTCGCTTCGACCCTTCGAATACCCGGACCACGTGCACAGTATGCCCCTGAAAACGCACTTCATGTTAAATATTATTGTCATAATGTATATGTAAAGGTACATAGCGTTACGAATCGGAAACATCAGGGAGGGATTTCACATGGCTTTTCGCGAGAAGACGGCGTGGCTCGAGTTGGTCACGATGCTGGTCGCCTACGGGGTCTATTTCGGCATCGTCGGGCCCGCCGCCGGCTTCGGCGAAGAGCGGATGCTGGACATCGTCTGGTCGTTCGGCCCGGTCGCCGCCGCACACGCCATCGCGGTGATCGTGGGCGCCATCTTCATCGCGGTGACGGCGAGGAAGGAGGCCGAGGCCCGCGCCGACGAGCGCGACCGGGCAATCGCCCGGCGCGGCGCGACGATCGGCTATTATATGCTGATCGCCGGCATGATCGTCGTCGGCGGGATCATGCCGTTCAGCGAGCCGCCATGGATGATCGTGAACGCGGCGCTGTTCGCCATCGTGCTGGCCGAGACGGTGAACAATGCGGTGATCCTCATTAGTTACCGGCGAGGCTGGCATGGCTGAGCGGCGCCTCACCAACGTTATCCGCGCCCTGCGCTTCCACGCTGGCGAGATGACCCAGGCCGAGCTGGGCGAACGGATCGGCGTCACCCGCCAGACCGTCGCCGCGATCGAGCAAGGCAAATATTCGCCGACGCTCGAGACGGCGTTCAAGATCGCGGACGTGTTCGAAGTCCGGCTCGACGCGGTGTTTCAGTGGAGCGAGCCTGGAGCAAAGAAGGCGGAGCCTGAATCAGGGAGCCTGTAAGCTCGACTGACAGGCGGATGCGCTGGTGGCCTCCGCCGAAACGGCTCGGCGCCGCCAGACGCCATAGCGGTCGTCGCGCTTCACTCCCACTCGATCGTGCCTGGCGGCTTCGAGGTGTAGTCGTACACCACCCGGTTGATGCCTTTGACCTCGTTGATGATGCGCGTCGCGACGCGGCTCAGGAAGGCGCTGTCGAAGGGGTAGACGTCGGCGGTCATGCCGTCGGTCGAGGTCACGGCGCGCAGGCCGCAGACGAAATCGTAGGTGCGGGCGTCGCCCATCACGCCGACGGTGCGGACGGGGAGGAGGACGGCGAAGGCCTGCCAGATGGCGTCGTAGAGGCCGGCGGCGCGGATTTCCTCGAGATAGACGGCGTCGGCTCTTCGTAGGATGTCGCAGCGTTCCTTGCTGACCTCGCCGGGGATGCGGATGGCGAGGCCGGGGCCGGGAAAGGGGTGGCGCGACACGAAAGCCTCGGGAAGGCCGAGCTCCTTGCCGAGCAGGCGGACCTCGTCCTTGAACAGCTCGCGGAGCGGCTCGACCAGCTGCATATTCATCCGCTCGGGCAGGCCGCCGACATTGTGGTGGCTCTTGATCGTGACCGAGGGCCCGCCGGTGAAGCTGACGCTCTCGATCACGTCCGGATAGAGTGTGCCCTGGGCGAGGAAATCGGCGCCGCCGATCTTCTTCGCCTCCTCCTCGAAAATGTCGATGAAGGTCGCGCCGATGAACTTTCGCTTGGCCTCCGGGTCGGCCATTCCGGCGAGGCCCGAGAGGAACAGCTCCTCCGCGTCGACGTGGACGAGGGGGATGTTGTAGCTGTTGCGGAACAGCGAGACGACCTGCTCGGCCTCGCTCTGGCGCATCAGGCCGTGGTCGACGAAGACGCAGGTCAGCTGCTCGCCGATCGCCTCGTGGAGGAGGACGGCGGCGACCGCGCTGTCGACCCCGCCCGACAGGCCGCAGACGACCCGGCCCGCGCCGACCTGCTCGCGGATCTCGGCGATCTTGGTGGCGCGGAACTCGGCCATCGACCAGTCGCCCGGCAGGCCGCAGACGTGGCGCACGAAATTGGCGATTAGCCTGGCGCCGTCGGGGGTGTGAACGACTTCGGGGTGGAACATGAGGCTGAAGAAGCGCCGTTTCTCGTCGGTGGCGATCGCGTAGGGCGCGCCTTCGGAATGGGCGACGACCTCGAACCCTTCCGGCAGCGTCTCCACCCGGTCGCCGTGGCTCATCCACACCTGGTGACGCTCGCCTTTGCTCCAGAGGCCGTCGAACAGCATCGAATCGCCGACCACCTCGATGAAGGCGCGGCCGAATTCGCGGCTGTCGGACGGAGCCACCATACCCCCAAGCTGGTGCGCCATGGTCTGCTGGCCGTAGCAGATGGCCAGGATCGGGACGCCGGCGTCGAAGAAATGCTGCGGCGCGCGCGGGCTGTCGTCCCACATCACCGAGGACGGGCCGCCCGAAAGGATGATGCCCCTCGGCTTCAGCCGCTCGAAGGCGGCGTCGGCGGCGTTGAAGGGAGCGATCTCGCTATAGACCCCGGCCTCGCGCACGCGCCGGGCGATGAGCTGCGTCACCTGGCTCCCGAAATCGACGATGAGGACGGAGTCGGAAGGCTGGATCGTCATGGGCGGGCGCTTAGGTCGGCGCGTCACGGCTGTCCAGAAGCCGGCGACGGGGCTCAGCGCGGCCGGTTGAGAAGGAACACGACGTAGCCCCGGAAGTTCGGCTCCGCCGCGAGACCCGGCGGCTCGCGCCACGTGCCGCCCTGGACGAGGCCGACCCTGAAGGGCAGCGGAAAGTTCCTCATCCGGCGGAAATAGGCTTCGTAGCCGGGGATGGTGGTCCTCCCCTGATAGGTCTGGATGACGGCCTCGTCGATCGTCCCGCGCAGCGCCGCGAGCGCCGCCGGATCGCCGTTGGCGCTCCAGTCCATGAGCCCGGTGATCGAAAGACGGTAACGTGCGGGAAGGCGGCGCCGCAGCTGCCGCAGGAAGGCCGCGTAGCCGGCGAGGCGGCTCGTGGCGGCGTCGAAATCGAGCTGGAGCCCCTCGACCCGGTTCCCGGCCGCCGCCCAGCGGTTCAGCCGGGCGACGAGCGCCGGAAGCGCCGCTTCCGGCCAGGCGAGGGTGTCGGTGCGGACGACCAGCCAGAGCTGCGTGCCGGGCAGCCGCGGAACGCCCGGCCGGAGGCCGACATAGCGGTCCCGCCGCGCTGCCAGGATTTCTCCATCGAGGAGGTAGAGGGTCTTGGCCTTCGCCAGCGCAGGTTGCGGCCGGACGCCTGCCCACAGCCAGAAGGCATCGTGGCGCCCAGCGTCGACCTCGTCCCGATCCGTCTTGCCGCAGGCGGCGGTGACGACGAGCAGCGCCGCCGCCGCCTGGGCGAAGGCGATGCGGCGCATTACCAATAATATCTGAGGGACTGCGCCCAGCGCGAATTGGGATAGTCCTGCTTCAGGCGCTGGAACCAGGCGCGGCGCTGCGCGACGTCGACCTCGACGCCGCCGCAGCTATTGTAGCCGCTGGGCCCGTAGCAGCGGATCGCGCGGTTGAGCGCGAAGGCGCGCTGGTCCGGCGTCGCCGCCGGGTCGGCCATCACCGCCTTGTAGACTTCGAGCCGGTGATAGGTCGGCCCGGGGAATTGCGAGCGCCCGCTGCCGAGGCCGGACTCCCCGGCCGGTTCGTCGAACGGGAAGTCGTCGAAGCCGTTCAGTCGGAAGAATTCGGCGAGGCAGAGCCGCGGGCCGGGCGCGTTCGGCCTCGCCGCCAGCTGCGCTACGGTCGACCGCAGGTCCCGGCAGCCGGCCTCGCCGACGCTCGCGCCCGGCGCGAAAAAGGCCAGCGGCGGCGCCGTGAGCACCGCCCCGTCGACGGCTTCAAAGCGGGCAGCGCCTTCATAGTATCCGGATGTCACTTCGGCACCGGAAGGAACGAGACGCATGTCGCTCAGGAAGTCGCGATAGCGGCCGCGGCGGAGCTGCTTGGCGAGGAGGATGTAGGCGGCGACGTCCCGCTCCTGCTGCGGCACCGCGCCGTCACGCGCCTGGCGGCGGAGCACGTCCGGACCGGCGCTGTGCTCGAGCAGGATCTGGCGGATCACCGGGTGTCGAACCTGGGATTCGGCCGCAAAGATGCGGTCGAGATTGCCGCCCCGCTCGTCGTGAATGGCAAGCGCGAGCTCGAGCGCCTCGCGCTGGTAGGGCTGGACGGCGCCCTCGAAGAGGCTGAGCCAGAAAGCGCGGGCGTTCGGGTCGCCGACTGCGTCGAGGGCGAGACCCCGGAGCACCTGCCGGCTGAACTCGAGATAGGTGAAGCGCGGCTGCCGCGCGGCATCGGGGATGAGAGAGATCACCTCCCGCGGCGCGCTCCGCACGTAGAAGGCTTCGGAGGCGCGCAGATAGCCGAACAGCGCCTCCTCGCCGGCGAACAGCGGCGCCTGCCGCTCCAGCTCTTCGCGGCCGATCCGCTCCGGGCAGGGCGGGCCGGATTGGTCTGAATAGGCCAGGCACCGCATCCGCTGGAGATCGACGACGGCAAGCAGGAGGGGATTGCGCGGCGCGGGAGGCGTTTCCCCGGAGAGCAGGCTGTTGTCGATCTCGTTGATGAAGGCGACGGCGTCGGCCTGGCCGTCGAAGGCGCTGCCCGCGGCGATCTGACGGGCGACGGCCGCGGCGAGCGCCTCGCGGTCGCCGGCGAGCCAGGCGACGCGGCGGGTGAGACCCCGCGCCGAGGAGGCGTAGCGTCCGTTCGGATAGGCGCGCAGATAAGCCTCCAGGCCCGCGCCCGCCGCCGCCACTGCCGCGAGGTCGCGCCTCTCCGGCGGCGCCAGCCAGCCATAGTCGTCGAAGCTCGAGAGCTGGGCGCGATTGAGCTCGCTTCGCGCCACCATGTAGAGCGCCGTTTCGCGGACCCAGGGGTCGGGCGCGTCGGCCAAAGCGGCGAACCGGGCGCGCGCCTCCGCGAACCGGCCCGCGTAGAAGTCGGCCGCCGCCGCGAGATAGGACGCGAAGGCGCGGCCGGCAGGCGTTTGTGTGGCGACCGTCTGGACTGCAACGGCTCCACTCGAGCAATCCGGCACGAACGACGTCCGCGCCGAGGCGAGCCGCTGCCGTTCCTCCTCGCCGAGCCGCGGATTCGCCCGCAGCGCGGCGATGAAGCCGGCCGCTCCCGCTCGGTGGGACTGACAGCGTGAAGGTTCCCAGCCCTCGTCCGGGGGCGCCGGCGCCCGGGGCGCGGCCTGCGACATCGCCGACCAGGGAAAAATCACGAGCGGAGGCCCCTCCCGGCGAGCCGCCGGGTCGCGCACCGTCTCGCCGCGGCGATCCGCGAGCAGGAGCAAGAGGTTGACGCGGGTATCGTTGCCCGGCGTGAGCACGGCGCTGCCCCCGCCGCTGTCGTAACGATCCTTTGCGATCGCCCAGATCGGCTCGACTCCGGGATCGGCGCAGGCCCATGCAGTCACGGCGCCGGCGGCCAGCGCCACCACGAGGAAGCCTGCGCGCGCGCGTTTGATCCCGATCATCGATTCCCCCGAATCCCGCAGGCACTCTACCCTCTCGCCGTGGGCTCGTCACGTCTCTGCGCGAGCGGAGGACGGAGCCTGAACGAAAACGGGCGGACCCGAAGGCCCGCCCGTCAATGTCGTTGGCGCCGGGGCTTACCAGCGCGTGCGTGAAGCGTAGCCGTCGCGCATCCGGAAGTCGCGGATGCGGCCGTTGCCATAGGCGACGCAGGTGAAGCGCTCGCCATAGTCGCGGCTATATTCACGGCCGTCGTAGCGGCGGTCGTAGCCGCGGTCGTAGCGCGTGTCGTAGCCGCCATGGCCATTCTCGACGACGCCTTCGACCTCGTAGCGGTCGTTCGACTTGCGATCGACGTCGGTGATGCGGACGCGGCCGCGGCCGTAGCGCTCGGCCTCGGAGCCGCAGGCGTTGACGGCGGTGCTGTAGCCGTCGCGGTAGCGATCGCGATTGTCGTAGCCGTAGCGGCCGCCGTCGCGGTCGAGCGCGGAGAGAATCGCGGCAACGCCGCCGAGCACGGCGACGCCGACGGCGATGTCCTCGCCGTCGATCCCGCCGCGGCGGTGATCGTAGCGACCGAATTGCGCCGAAGCCGGCGCGGCGGCAGTGGCGGTAAGCGCGGCCGCAGCGGCGCCGAGCAGCATCTTCCTCATCGCAAACTCTCCTGTCATTTGCCCGGAGCCCCGGGCCATGATGGAGCGTTAGCCGAGGCGCGCTGACCTCCCCCTGAACCCTTCGTCGTTTGAGGTTCAGGTTCTAAAACAGGGTGTTGAGGCTCGCAGTCTCAGCAGCGGCTGTCGATGTCGCGACCGATCAGCGCGCCGACGGCGCCGCCGACGATTGCGCCGGCAGTGCCGCCGCCGCGCCCGCGGCGGTAATAACCGCGCCGGCCATTGCGCCCGATCTCCCGCCCGACGAGAGCGCCGGTGGCGCCGCCGATGATGGCGCCCGTCGTGCCCTCGCTGCAGCGGGCGACATAGCGGTCGCCGCGCCGGTAGCGGTTGCGATACCCGCGACCATAATAGCCGTCGCGGCGGTAGGAGCGCCGCTCGTAATAGCGGTCGTCATCATCGCGGTCGTAATAATAATCGTCGTCGTAATAGGGATCGTGGCCGGCCGCGGCGGTCGACGGCAGAGCGGCCAGGCCGGCGATCGCGGCAGCGGCTGCGAGAAGGGTCTTTGCGAGCATCGAACAGGCTCCCAACAGAGAAAACACGCGCGGCTTTTGTCGCTCCCAGAAGCTGTCCCCTCGATGAACGGCCGGAGTCAACGCCGCACCGCCAGGCCCGTATGCGCGGCGATGAAGGCGTACATGTCGCCATATTCCTCGATCTGCATCTCGGTCGGCTTGCCCGAGCCGTGGCCGGCCCGGGTCTCGATGCGGATCAGCTTTGGCATCGGGCCGGTGTCGGCGGCCTGGAGGGCGGCGATATATTTAAAGCTGTGGCCCGGCACGACGCGGTCGTCCGTGTCCGCAGTCGTCACCAGCACTGCGGGGTAGCGCTGGCCGGCGCGGATGTTGTGGTAGGGCGAGTAAGCGCGCAGGATGCGGAAGTCCGCCTCGCGGTCGGGGAAACCGTAATCGTCGGTCCAGTAGCGCCCCGCGGTGAAGCGATTGAAGCGCAGCATGTCCATCACGCCGACGCCGGGGAGCGCGGCTGCGAACAGGTCCGGCCGTTGGTTGATCACGGCGCCGACGAGGAGCCCGCCGTTGGAGCGGCCCTCGATCGCGAGCTGGCGGCTCGTGGTGACGTTCTCGGCGATCAGATATTCGGCCGCGGCGATGAAATCGTCGAACACGTTCTGCTTGTGCGCGCGCCGCCCGGCGTCGTGCCAGGCCTGGCCGTATTCGCCGCCGCCGCGCAGATTGGCCACTGCGAGCACTCCGCCCATATCGACCCAGGTCAGCCAGCGCGGCTGGAAGGCCGGCTGCTGGGCGATGTTGAAGCCGCCATAGCCGTAGAGCAGGGTCGGGTGCGTCCGCGCCGGGTCCATGTCGCGCCGGTGCATGATGAACATCGGGATGCGCGTCCCGTCCTTCGAATTGTAGAAGACCTGGCGGACGACATATTGCTCGGGATCGAAGCTCAGCTCGGATTGGGCGAAGACGGAGGTTTGCCGGGAGCGGGCGTCGTAGCGGTAGATGGTCGGCGGACGGTTGTAGCTGGCGAAGGAATAGAAGGTCTCGGTCGAGGTCGAATCGCCCGAAAAGCCGGTCGCCGTGCCGATGCCCCCCAGTTCGACCGCGCCGAGGCGCCGGCCATTCATGTCATAGGTGCGCACCTCGGTGCGCGCGTCGACCAGATAGGAGGCGATGAGCTGGTTGCCGACGATCGAGGCGTCGACGAGCGTCGCTTCGTCCTGCGGCACGATCTCGCGGATCTCGAGCGCGGGGCGCGAGACGTCGGTGACGACGATGCGCTGGCGCGGCGCTTCGCGATTGGTGCGCCAATAGAAACTGGCGCCGATATTGCCGATGTAGGTCCAGTCGTGCTCGAGCCCGGTGACGAAGCGCCGGGGTTGGGCGTTCGCCCGAGTTAGGTCGATCAACGTGATGTCGTAGCGGGCGTCGGTCCCTTCCGAGGAATAGACGATCAGCCAGCGTCCGTCGTCCGAGACCTCGGCCGCATTGCTGAGCGCCGGCCGATCGGGCTGGGCGAAGACGAGACGGTCCTGACCCTGCGGCGTGCCGATGCGGTGGAAATAGACTGCCTGGTTCTGGTTGGTCGACTGGAATTCCTGGCCGGCCTGCGGCTGCGGGAAGCGGGAATAATAGAAGCCCGACCCGTCATGCGCCCAGTCGAGCGGCGAGAACTTTACCCACCGCACCTCGTCGGGGAGGACGCGGCCCGAATCTACATCGAGGACGCGGACGGTGCGCCAGTCGGAGCCGCCTTCCTGAACGGCATAGACAATGCGGCGGCCGTCCTTCGAAGGCTCCCATTCGCCGAGCGCCACCGTGCCGTCGGGCGACCAGCTATTGGGGTCGATCGCGACGCGCGGCCCGCCGTTCAGGCCGTCGCGGACGTAGAGGACGGACTGGTTCTGCAGGCCGTCGTTGCGCGTGTAGAAATAGCGGTTGGCGCGCTTCACCGGAATGCCGAAGCGCTCGAAATCGTAGATCTGGCGCATGCGCGCGCGGAAGGCGTCGCGGGCGGGGAGGGCGGCGAGAAAGCGCTCCGTGACCTCGTTCTGCGCCGAGACCCACTGGCGCACGGCGGGATCGTTCCTGACGTCGTTCTCGAGCCAGCGATAGGGATCGGCGATCGTCTCGCCGAACTGGGTCTCGGCGACGTCCTCGCGGCGGCTCTCGGGATAGTCGAGTCCGCGCTCCGGCGCCTCGGCCATGACGGTCCGGTGCAGGACAGGCTCGCTGGTGGTCGTCGAGCATGCGGCGAGCGCAAGGAAAAGAGCGGCGGCGGCGGCGGCAGGACGCATCTGGACACCTCAAGTCATGGTCGATCAGTGCCTTAACCCAGGCGCGAGCAGGCTGGAAGGCGGAACCGCGGCGCCGCGAGTGCGTCGAGGCGGCAATAGCGAGGAGAGACGCGATGGCAGACGAGGCCAAGATGGGCGGCCGTTCCGGCGGCGGCGATTCGGGCGGCGGCGCATATCCGAACCCGCACAGCGGCAAGGAAGGCAAACGCGGCGGTTTCATGGACCATGGCGGCCAGACCGGCATGGCCTATCATGGCACCGGCCAGCTCGGCGACGAGAAGATCGGCGACGGCAACCCCAACGCACCGGCCAAGGGCGACGAGAAGGACGAAGGCGGCGCTGGGGCCGAGAAGCACTAGCGGCGAAAGACGATCGCTATCGGGCCGAGCTCGGCCTGCTCGTCGCGGCGTCCGGCGGCCGGATCCCAGAGGCTTGAGACGCTGCCGTCGAAGAACAAGGCGTCGGGGCATTTGAGGACGTCTCGAAAGAAGCGGGCGAAGCGCCCGAACGAGACCGGATCGTCCGATATCACGAAGAAGGCGGAGTCCGGGTTGGCGACGCCGACGCCGTTGCGGGCCAGGCGCGATTCTCCGTCAGCGCTGAAGCGCGGGTGAAGCCGGCCCGCCACCACCAGCATCGGCCCCGATTGCGTCGCCCACATGACCCCGGGCAGCCGCCGACGAGCGAACGCGTCGCTGGTCACCACTGCAACCCTCCCCTCCGCGTCCACCGCGAAGACCCCGTTTGGCTTCATGTGGAAATTCCCCGGCCCGTCGCGCAGATTGACGCGCCTCAACTGCCGGCCCTGCTCGACGTGGAGCCCGATCGGCCGCCCGTCCTCGTCGAACATGCCGGCGTTCATCGCGAACAGGAGCCGGCTGGCGCGCGTGCCGAGATGCGCCTCGAGGGCATCGAACGACCTCAGCGGCCCGCCGTCGCCTTCGCCGACGAGCTCGATCCGGTGCGCCCGCCGGTCGTAGCGGCAGACGGTGAGATGCGTCCCTTCGAAGACCACGGCGCGGCAATGGCCCGCTTCGGCCTGCGCCGGCGGCGCGCCGCCCCTCTGCTCCTGCGCCTCGTCGCAGCCGGCGAGGGCGCACGCGGCGGCGAGGAGGAGGCTAGAGCGAATAGCCGCCGTCGGCGACGAGGCAGGTGCCGGTCATGAACGCGGCCTCCTCGGAGAGCAGGAAGGCGATCTGCCCGGCGATCTCGTCCGCTCGAGCGAAGCGCCCGATCGGCGTGCTGGCCGAGGCCATCGCCTTGAACGCCGCTTCCTCGCTGCCGGACGACTTGACGAGGTCGCCGAAGAAGGCCGTGCTCGACCAGATCGGCGTCTCGACCCCGCCCGGCGCGATCGCATTCACGCGGATGCCGTCCGCTGCGGCTTCCTTGGCGGCGACTTTGGCGAGCTGGATGACGGCGGCCTTGGATGCCGCATAGGCGGCGATGCCCGGCTCCGCCTTGATCCCGGCGACCGAAGCGGTGAGCACGATCGCGCCGCCGGTGCCGGTCGAGCGGATCGCCTTCAGCGACGCCTGCAGCGTCAGAAAGGCGCCGTCGAGGTTGACCCGCATCACCTCGCGCCAGTCCTCGAAGCTGGTGTCTGTCACGGTGGTGCCGGCGCCGATGCCCGCATTTACGACGGCGTGGGTGAGGCCGGTGAGATCGGCCTTTTCCCAAAGCTCGACATCGCCGACGTCGCCCACGATGGGCTGGCGCTCGCAGGGCAAGGTGAAGCCGAGGTCGCTGAGGCGCTCCGTGTCGCGGTCGATGAGGATGAGCTTGCGCGCGCCGGCCGCGGCCAGCCGCGTCGCCACGGCGGCGCCGATGCCCGAGGCCGCGCCGGTGACGAGGATGCGAGCGTTGGAGAAATCCTGCATTGCGACAGGTGTAGCGCGGCAGGCTCGGCACGTCACCCCGGGGGGTGTCCCATGCCGTCATCCCGGCGAAGGCCGGGATCTCAGCGGGTGAGAGGTACAGGCGCCAATGGCGCGCTCCAGGAGCGTACGAGACATCTTGTCCTGAGATCCCGGCCTCCGCCGGGATGACGTGCTTTGGCCGTTACGCCGCGGCGTCGATGCCGAGCTCCCCGAGCTTGCGGTAGAGGGTGGAGCGGCCGATCCCGAGGCGGCGGGCGACCTCGGTCATGCGGCCGCGATAATGGCCGATGGCGAGGCGGATGACATCCGCTTCGATATCCTCGAGCGGACGCAGATGCCCGTCGGAAGCGTAGAGGGTGACGCCGGCGCCGTGGGCGAAGGCGGCGCTCGCCGAAGCGCCGGCGAGGCTCTTGGCGTGATAATCGTCGGAGCGCTTGCCGAACTGCGCCTCGGCGGCGATCTGCGGGAAGTCGGCGGCGGTGAGGGCGTCGCCGTCGCACAGGACGGCGGCGCGGAAGAGGGCGTTCTGGAGCTGGCGGACATTACCCGGCCAGCCGTAGCGCATCAGCACGGACAGGCCGTCGTCGGTGATCGAGAGGTGGCGCATCCCGGGCTGCTCGGCGATCCGCCCGAGCAGGTGGCGGACCAAAGCGGGGAGGTCGCTGATCCGGTCGCGTAGCGGCGGGATCGGGACATGGACGACGTTGAGCCGGTAATAGAGGTCCTCGCGGAAGCGCCCCGCGGCCACTTCTTCGGCAAGGCGGCGATTGGTCGCGGCGATGACGCGGACGTCCACGGTCTGGACGATGCGGCTGCCGATCCGCTGGATCTCGCCTTCCTCGAGCGCGCGCAGCAGCTTGACCTGCGTCTCGAGCGGCAGCTCGCCGACCTCGTCGAGAAAGAGGGTCGAGCCGTCGGCGTCCTCGAAGCGGCCGATATGACGGTCGAACGCGCCGGTGAAGGCGCCCTTTTCGTGTCCGAACAGCACCGATTCGACGAGGTTCGCCGGAATCGCCCCGCAATTGACGGTGACCAGCGCCTTCTTGGCGCGCGGGGACGCGGCGTGGATTGCCTGGGCGAAGATCTCCTTGCCCGATCCGCTCTCGCCCTCGATCAGGATCGAGACCCGCGCGCGCGCCGCCTTGGCCGCGATGGCGAGGGCCGAGCGGAATTCGGGCGCCGAGCCGACGATCTCCTCGAAGCCGAGATGCTTGGTGATCTTCTCCGACAAAGGCCTGAGCTCGCCGCTCGACTTGCGCCGGTCGGTGGCGGCGTCGAGCGCGGCGAGCAGCCGGTCGGGCGCGAGCGGCTTGACGAGAAAATCGGCCGCCCCGGCGCGCATCGCGTCGACCGCGACCGCGACCGAGGTCTGGGCGGTGACGACGAGGAGGGGGATTTCGGGCCGCAGCGCGCGGATTTCGGCGATATAGTCTTGGCCGGCGTCTCCCGGCAGCCAGTGGTCGAGCAGGATGGCGTCGATCTTCGGCTCTTCGGGATCGGTCAGCACCTTTTGCGCCGAGTCGATGTCGCTGGCGCCGCGCACCCACCAACCGGCGCGTCCGCAGATCGCGCTGACCAGGCGCCGCTGGGCGGGCTCGTCGTCGATCAGCAATAGGCAGCGCGTCGGATCCGGCCGCATCTTGTGTCCCTCATGCCCTGGCTGTCCCGCTTGCTAGGACATTCGGGTAAAGGTCCGCTTAAGGCGTTTCCGGCGCTTGCTTCGGGCGGTGCCGCGTTGGTAAGAGGCGCGCCCTATCCGTTGCAGGCGAGAGAAAGACGATGGCGGCCGAAGGCGAAGTCCCCGAAAAAATGATGCGGGAGCATACCAGCGGCTATGAGGGCTTCCTTTCCATGATGAAGTGGGGCGCCATCATCAGCTTCGTAGCCGCGATCCTCGTCATCCTCGTCATCTCCTGATCAGGCCGCCGCGCGCCTCGCGGCGGCCGGCGCCAGGATCGCCTGGGCCGCAATGCGCCCGCTTTGCAGCGCGCCGTTCATGAAGCCGGCATATTCGTCGGAAATATGCTCGCCCGCAAACAGCAGCGGCCCGGCCTCGGCAGCGCGGAAGCCGCCATTTTCGTCTTCGCGCGCGAATAGGGACGCAAAGCGCGTCAGCTGACCTGGGGCGAACCGCGAGTAGGAGCCTTTGGTCAAGGGGTCGTCCGTCCAGCGCGTGCGGCGGACGATGCCGTTGGGCGCGGTGAGGCCCGGCAGGGCGCGCCGGGCGACCGCCGTGAAGCGCCGGGCCAGTTCGGACGCGTCGACTCCGCTTGCCGCGTCGACCTGGTTGCCGCCGAGGAAATAGCAGAGCGCCGCCGGCCCCGGCGCTGGGGCGAGCGAAACTGCTTCCCAGGCCGCCGAGAAACCGTGATTGGCCCAAAGAGCCCCGCCGAAACCGATCGTCCTGCGCCAAGGCGAACCGTCATAGCCGACGATGACCTTCTCGTTGCGACCGAGCCGGACCTCGTCGATGAAAGCGCGCCAGAGCGGCGGCAGCGGACCTTCGATCCGAATCTCGCGCAGCAATGTGACGGGAAGCGCGAGCACGACCCGATCCGCCTCCACCTGCTCGCCGTCGGTGAAGCCGAGCCGGACGCCGGCGCCGCCGAACGCGACCGCCGCGAGCCTCTTGTTCAGCCGGATGTCGCGCTCATGCTCCGCCGCGAGCGCCTTTGCGACCTGATCCGTGCCGCCCGCGACGAGATAGCGTTCATCCGACCCGGTGATCCTGTGAAGGTGACGGCCTTCGACCCGGGGGAGGTTGAACAGGAGCTCGAGCGCAGAGGCTTCCTGCGGCTCGCTGCCATACTCGGTGCGGATCGCGGTCTCGAGCGCGTCGCGCGCGTCGCCGCGGCGCAGGCCGTGCCGGTCGACATAATCCTGGACCGAGAGCCGATCGATCTCCGCCGAATAGGAGACATCGCTCCCGATCCGATCGGCGTCGGCGGAGATCTGCGCCGCGATGCCGCGAAGCTGCGCGGCAAGCCGCGCTTCGGTCGCGACCGTTCCGTTGCGGCCGATCTGGACCTCACGCGCCGGCCCGTAGGCCTGGCGGTCGACCAGGCCGATGCCGTACCGGCGGATCAGCGCCAGCAGATCGGCGTGGTCCGTATTCACCAGCTGCGCGCCTTCGTCGAACGCGAAGACCGGAGCGAAGACGTTGCGGACGCTGCGGGTCCGGCCGCCGGCCGCGCCGCGCGCTTCGTAGAGCGTCGCCGCGACATTGTTGCGCCGCAGGGTGTCGAGCGCGCCGAGGCCGGCAAGGCCTCCGCCGACGATCGCGATCCGCGCCGACGCCTGGGCGTAAGCGGGCCAGCGCGGCAGCGTCGCGAGCGCGGCGCCGCCGGCAAGGCCGGCGAGCAGGCTGCGGCGACTGATCCCGCCGGCCGGCCCCTCATGCGGCGCCGCGGCCTGCTCCGCGAGGTTCATCCTGTGCGCCCGGCCGAGCGCTCTCCAGACGTTGCTTGCCCCCCGCATGGTCATCCCCCCTTGACCCCGAAAGGCGCAGCCTAAACGGGCAATCGGCCGCGCGCGAGCGGTTTCGCGCCCTTGCCCTGGCGCCACCCGCCGCGATAAGGGGCGCCTCCACAGGGAGACGGCAATGGCATCTTCACGCGAGCGGCACGCCGCTTCCGCCCGGACCAAGGTGATGAGAGGGCGGCGTTGAAAATCGCGGTCGTGAGAGAGAGCGAAGCGGGCGAACGCCGGGTCGCTGCGACGCCTGAGACCGTGAAGAAGTACATCGCTTTGGGCGCGACCGTCGCCGTCGAGGCGGGGGCCGGGCTCGCCGCCTCAATCGCCGACGCCGACTACGAAACGGCCGGCGCGAGCGTCGGCGGCCGCGCCGAGGCGCTCGCGGGCGCCGACGCCATTCTCGGCGTCCAGGGCCAGGACGCGGCGTCCCTTGCCGGCGCGAATACCGGCGCTCTCGTCGCTGCGATCCTCGACCCGTTCCGGCGGCGCGAGCGCGTTGACGGCTATGCCGCGGCCGGCCTCGAGGCGCTGGCGATGGAGTTCATGCCGCGCATCACCCGCGCCCAGTCGATGGACGTTCTTTCATCCCAGTCCAATTTGTCCGGCTACAAGGCCGTGCTCGACGCGGCAGCCGAATATGGCCGCGCCTTTCCGATGATGATGACCGCGGCCGGGACGATCCCGGCCGCGCGCGTCTTCATCATGGGCGTCGGCGTCGCCGGCCTCCAGGCGATCGCCACCGCGCGCCGCCTCGGTGCGATCGTCTCTGCGACCGACGTGCGCGCGGCGACCAAGGAGCAGATCGAGAGCCTCGGCGCCAAGGGGGTCTTCGTCGAGAAGGTGGCGGGAATAGAAGGCGAGGGCGCCGGCGGCTACGCGACCGAGATGTCGGACGAATATAAGGCGGCGCAGGCCGAGCTCGTTTCCAGCCATATCGCCAAGCAGGACATCGTCATCACCACCGCGCTGATCCCGGGCCGGCCGGCGCCGCGCCTCGTCTCCGACGCGCAGCTGGCGACGATGCGGCCGGGCAGCGTCGTCATCGACCTCGCCGTCGAGCAGGGCGGCAATGTCGAGGGCGCGGTCGCGGGCGAAGTGGTCGAACGGCACGGCGTCCGCGTCGTCGGCCATCGGAACGTGCCGTCCCGCCTCGCCGCCGACGCCTCCGCCCTCTACGCCCGCAACCTCTACAATTTCCTCTCCGCCTTCTGGGACAAGGAGGCCGGCCGGGTGGTGCTCCCCGACGACGACGAGATCGTGCAGGGCGTGCGGCTGACGCGGGGCGGCGAGGTCGTCAGCGAAAGGCTGCTCGGATGAACCGGCTCGCCGCGCTCCTCGTCGCCGGGAGCGCGCTTGCCAGTTGCGGCGACGGCGCTCCGCCCAAGCAGGCGGCGGTGACCGGTGCCGCGAACGGGCAGGGAAATGCTTCAGCTCCGCGGGAGGACCCGCTGCCAGCGATGCGCGAGCAATTCCGCACCCGTTTCCGGGACTCGCTGGCCCTGCTCGATGGGCTCGCCGCCTGCGAGGGCGGCGCCGCCGGCGCAGCCGCGCTCGCCCGCCAAATGCGTCCGATCTGGGCCGAAGAGGTCCGCAGCCGCGCCGCCGCCGCGCGCGTCGAGGAGGACGCCGCTTCCGTCCTGCGCGGGGCCGACGGCGGCGAGTCCGAATGTCCCGGGGCCGACCCGGCACAGACGGCATCGCTGGCGAGCTTCGAGCGACTGCAGGGCGACGTCACTCGCCGCCTCGCCGCCATTGCCGACGCGACGCGCGCGCGGAGCGTCGCGCCCTGAAGACCTGGCGCGCCGCCGCTCCGGCACTGCTCGCGGCGCTCGCCGCCTGCAACGTCGCGGCGCAGGATTGCTCGCTCGGTGCGCGGCTCGCCACGCATGCCCGGGAACGGGCGCAGTTCCGGCAGGCGCTGATCCTGCTCGTCCGCCGCTCGCAATGCCCGTCCACCCATCCCGAAGTCCTGATCCCGGAGGAGAATCGCGTCTCGCAGGTCCGGGAGCGGCTGCGGGAGCGGATCCGGGCATCCGAGCTGCGCGGCGACCTCGATACGGCCGAGAGCGAATGGCTGCGCGCGCAGGAGTTCGTCAACGAAGCCGACTGCGTCGGCGTCCGCTGGAAAGGCGACGAATATGTGCGCCAGGGCCGCGAGAGCCTGGCCCACGACTTGGCGCAGCTGCGCGCCATCGAGGCGCGCTTCATCGCCCTTTCGAGACGGCTGGCCGAATGCGGCGGCGGATGAGCGACGCCGCGCTCAGGGACCTCCCGCAAGCGCCGGCCAAAGCCCCTCGACATCGCCCGGGGCCGCCGCCAATGTGCGCGCCGCTTCCTATGGGGTGACCGAATGGACTTCATCTCGATCCTGTCGATCTTCGTTCTGGCCTGCTTCGTCGGCTATTATGTCGTCTGGTCGGTGACGCCGGCGCTGCACACGCCGCTCATGGCGGTGACCAACGCCATCTCCTCGGTGATCATCGTCGGCGCGCTGATCGCGGCGGCGGCGACGAGCGCATCGGTTGGCGGATCGACGGCCAAGTGGCTCGGCCTGCTCGCGGTGGTGCTGGCCAGCGTCAACATCTTCGGCGGCTTCGCGGTGACGGCGCGGATGCTCGCCATGTACAAGAAGAAGGAGCGGCGCTGATGCACCATTCGCCCGCACCTCCGTCTTGGGTGATGCTCGCCTATCTCATCGCGGGCGCCTGCTTCATCCTCGCGCTGCGCGGCCTGTCGGGCCCCGAGAGCAGCCGCCGCGGCAACCGCTTCGGCATGGCCGGCATGCTGCTCGCCGTCGCAACGACCCTCGTCCATTATCGCCCGCTCGCCGGGCAGGGGGACGCCGCCGCGTTCGGCGCATGGGGCAATTTCGATTTCACGACCATGGCCCAGATCGCCGGCGCGATCGTGATCGGCGCGGTCATCGGCCTCGCCACGGCGCGCCGGATCGCGATGACGGCGATGCCGCAGCTCGTCGCCGCCTTCCACAGCCTGGTCGGACTCGCCGCCGTGCTCGTGGCCGCCGCGGCCTTCCTCAATCCCGAGGCGTTCGGGATCGCCGACAACGGTGTCATCAACCCGGTCAGCCGGATCGAGATGGCGCTCGGCGCGGCGATCGGCGCGATCACCTTCTCCGGCTCGGTGATCGCCTTCTTGAAATTGAACGGCAACATGTCGGGCAAGCCGATCCTGCTGCCGATCCGCCACGTCATCAATCTCGGCACGCTCGCCGCGATCGTCGGGCTGACCGCCTACTTCACCCAGGACCAGAGCCCCTGGATCTTCTGGACGCTGACCGGCCTCGCCTTTCTGATCGGCTTCCTGCTCATCATCCCGATCGGCGGCGCCGATATGCCCGTCGTCGTCTCGATGCTGAACAGCTATTCGGGCTGGGCGGCGGCCGCGATGGGCTTCACCCTCCAGAACAGCGCGATGATCATCACCGGCGCCCTCGTCGGTTCGTCCGGCGCGATCCTCTCCTACATCATGTGCCGGGCGATGAACCGCAGCTTCATCTCCGTCATCGCCGGCGGCTTCGGCGGCGATTCCGCGGCGGCGGCGGGCGGCGAGGCGATCGACCGGCCGTGGAAGCGCGGCTCCGCCGAGGACGCGGCCTTCCTGATGAAGCAGGCCGAGCAGGTCATCATCGTCCCCGGCTACGGCATGGCCGTCGCCCAGGCCCAGCACGCGTTGCGCGAAATGGGCGATCTGCTCAAGAAGGAGGGCGTAACCGTCAAATACGCCATCCATCCGGTCGCCGGACGCATGCCCGGGCACATGAACGTGCTGCTCGCCGAGGCGAACGTCCCCTATGACGAGGTGTTCGAGCTCGAGGACGTCAATTCCGAGTTCGCCCGTGCCGACGTCGCCTTCGTGATCGGCGCCAACGACGTCACCAATCCGGCCGCCAAGACCGACAAGACCTCGCCCATCTACGGCATGCCGATCCTGGACGTCGAAAAGGCGAAGACCGTCCTCTTCATCAAGCGCTCGATGGGGGGCGTCGGCTATGCCGGCGTCGACAACGAGCTCTTCTACCGCGACAACACGATGATGCTGCTCGCCGACGCCAAGAAAATGGTCGAGGAGATCGTCAAGAATATGGGGTGAGGGGTGCGGGACGTCATCCCGGCAAAGGCCGGGATCTCAGGGGGTGAAAGGCGGGATCGGGTGTGCGAGGCTCCAGAGCTATGCAGAAGCGTGGGAGAATTCTGGTCCTGAGATCCCGGCCTCCGCCGGGATGACGGGCTGGGCGCCGGCGCCCGCTCAGGCCAAAGCCCGTTCGACCAGCTCCTCCACCTTGAGATCGAGCCGCCGCATATGCGCGGCGATGTCGGGCCAGCGATTGTCGAGGAAGTCGCGGCGTTCAGCCTCGAGAAGCCGCGCCGCCGCGCCGTCCGCGACGAACATGCCGACGCCTCGACGGACGACGATCAGCCCCTCCTCCTGGAACATCTGATAGGCCTTGGCGACGGTCAGCGGGTTGGCGCCATATTCGGCGGCCAGGCTCCTCACAGAAGGCAGCGAATCGCCGTCGCGCACCTTCCCCTCGAGAATCCGCGCCGCGATCGAATCGCGTAGACGGAGATAGACCGGTCGTTCTTCGTTGCTCATCCCGTGTAATGCTGTCCTAATACAGCGCCGCAGTCAAGAGCGAGTTCGGCGGCCGCGCTACCAGTCGCTCGCCACCTCGTCGTAAGCCGGCCGCAGCCGCTCCTCGAGCTCGGCTGCGGGCGTGCCGAGAAAGATGAAGCCTGCGATGCGGTCCTGCTCGCCGCTCGCCCCCAAGGCTTCGCGCACGGCGGGCGAATAAGCGGCCCAGCCGGTCACCCAGCCGGCGGCATAGCCCATGGCGTGGGTGGCGGTCAGCAGGTTCATGCATGCGGCGCCGCAGGAGAGATGCTGCTCCCAGACCGGGATCTTGTGCGGGACCGTCGGCGTCGAGAGCGCGACGACGAGCTCGGGCGCCTGGTGGGCGAAACGCTCATTGGCTTCGAGCTCGAGCCGCCCCGGCGCGGGATTGTCGACGAGATAGGCGCTGCGGAGCAGTTCGGCGAAGGCGCCGCGTCGGTTCTGCGGGACGTGGACGAAGCGCCACGGATGGAGCTTGCCATGGTCGGGCGTCCGCGCCGCGATCGCGAGGATGCGGCGCAGCTCCTCCGTCGAGGGCCCCGGCGCGACGAGGTCGCGCGGGCGGCCGGAGCGCCGGGTTTCCAAGAGCGACACGGTCGAGGATCGGTCGTTGAACATCGGGCGCGGCGCTAGCAGCACCCCGCCCCCGCAACAATGCGCTTCACAGATCAGTTTTCGCCGCTAGGGTGCCCGGCCACGAAAGGCCAATTGCGTGCAGGTCGCATAATCCAGGAGGAACTGGCGTGAACCTCAAACCGATTTCGCTATGGGCCGAGCAAGACTGGATCGCGGCGATCGCGGTCGTGGTGCTGGCCGGGTTTCTCGCCGTCGGCGTCAAGATCGCGATGCAGCGCGACCCCGAGTTCGCGGGCCACCCCAAGGGCCTCTACATGCTGTTCTTCGCCGAGATGTGGGAGCGCTTCTCCTATTACGGCATGCGCGCGATCCTGATTTTCTACCTGACGCAGCACTGGCTTTTCAGCGATTCAAAATCGAACCTGATCTACGGGGCGTATACGAGCCTCGTCTACATCACCCCCGTGCTGGGCGGCTATCTCGCCGACCGTTATCTCGGCCAGCGCAAGGCAGTGCTGTTCGGCGGCGTGCTGCTTGCGCTCGGCCACAGCCTGATGGCGGTCGAAGGAGTCGGCGGCCAGAACGATCCGACGATCAACGTTTTCTGGGCCGCGCTCGCCTTCATCATCGTCGGCTCCGGCTTCCTCAAGGCGAACATCTCGGTGATGGTCGGGCAGCTCTACAATCTCACCGACATTCGGCGGGACGGCGCCTACACCATCTTCTACATGGGGATTAACCTCGGCGCAGCGGTTGGCACCATCCTTGTCGCCTATCTCGGCCAGACCATCGGCTGGGGCCTCGGCTTCGGCCTCGCCGGCATCGGCATGGTCGCCGGACTGGCGGTATTCGTCCTCGGCAAGAAGGTTCTCAATGGTGCCGGCGAGGCGCCGAATCCGCTCGCCGCGGGGCGCGAATGGCTCATCTACGCCATCGGCTTCGCCGCCGTGGCGGTGATTTGGGCGCTGGTCCAGTATCAAGATGTGATCCAGATGCTGCTGATCGTCTCCGGCGTCTCCTTGCTCGGCTATGTGCTCTATGAGAGTCTCAAGCTGCCGAAGGAACCGCGCGAGCGGATGTTCGCGATTCTGTTCCTGATCAGCCTCAATCCGATCTTCTGGGGGCTGTTCGAGCAGGCCGGCGGCTCGATGAACCTGTTCACCGACCGTTTCGTCGATCGCTCCGGTGTTCCCGCCGGCATCTTCCAGTCGATCAATCCGATCTACATCATCCTGCTCGCGCCGTTGTTCGCCGGGCTGTGGCAATGGCTGGCACGGAGCGGCAAGGAGCCTTCCGCGCCCGCCAAATTCGGGATCGCGCTCGCGCAGATGGGCTTTGCGAACCTGGTCCTCGTCTGGGGCGCCGAGGCTTATGGCATCGAGGTGATGACGCCGGTCTACCTGGTGTTCCTCTATTATCTGTTTGCGACCACCGCGGAATTGTGCCTGTCTCCGGTCGGCCTGAGCGCGATGAACCGGCTCTCGCCGAAATTCCTTGCCTCTCTGATCATGGGCGCCTGGTTCTACATGACCGCAGTCGGCAATTTCGTCGCCGGCAAGATCGGCGAGGCGACCGGTGGACATGACGGCGAGATGAGCAAGCAGGGGCTGCTCGACATCTACGAGCTGTTCGGCTGGATCACGATCGGCATCGCGGTGGCGGTCCTGGTGGTTTCGCCGCTGGTCAAGAAGCTGATGCATCTCGACACACTGAGGGACGACGGACCGGACGAGGATGGCCGCGAGCTCGCCGGCTACAAGGAAGTCGGCGGCGACCGCGGCCAGGACGCCGGCATGTTCCCGGATCGCGAGACCAAGCCCGAGACCAAGGAGACCTGAGTGAAGCTTCGGCTCGTTGCCGCCGCGACCGCGGTCGCGGTGTTGATCGGTTGCGCCAACCAGGGTGGGGAGGCCCAGTCGGCGTCCGCAGCCTCTTCGCAGCCCAAAGCTTCATCCCCCCGCTACACGCCGCCCGAAGACCCCTATCCGTCGACCTACCGGGCCTATCCCTCGGTCACGACTGCGATCACCGGCGCGACCATCTTCGACGGTGAGGGCGGCCGCATCGAGAACGGTACGGTGGTCATGGCTGGCGGCCGCATCCAGGCGATCGGCGGGCCGGACACGCCGATCCCGGACGGGGCCACCCGGATCGACGGCGCGGGACGCTGGGTCACGCCCGGCGTGATCGACAATCACAGCCATCTCGGCGATTATCCAAGCCCGGGCGTCGATGCCCATTCCGACGGCAACGAGGCGACGAACCCGGTCCGCCCTGAGGTCTGGGCCGAGCACAGCGTCTGGCCCCAGGATCCCGGATTCACCCGCGCTTTGGCCAATGGCGGCGTCACGACGATCCAGGTCCTGCCCGGCTCCGCCAATCTGTTCGGCGGCCGCAGCGTCGTCCTGCGCAACGTTCCCGGCCGCACCGTCCAGTCGATGCGCTTCCCGGGCGCGCCGCGCGGCCTCAAAATGGCCTGTGGCGAAAACCCCAAGCGTGTCTATGGCGGCCGCAACACCATGCCGCAGACGCGCATGGGCAATGTCGCGGTGATGCGCGCCACCTGGCAGCGCGCCGTCGAATATCGCGAGCGCCGCGCCCGCGATCCGAACACCACCCGCGATCTCCAGCTCGACACATTGGTCGACGTCCTCGAGGGGCGCATCCTCGTCCACAACCATTGCTACCGCGCCGACGAGATGGCGATCATGCTCGACATGGGGCGCGAGTTCGGCTTCCGCATCGCGAGCTTCCACCACGCGGTCGAGGCCTACAAGATCGCCGATCTGCTGCGCGAATCGAACACCTGCGCGTCGGTCTGGGCCGATTGGTGGGGCTTCAAGATGGAAGCCTATGACGCGATCAACGAGAACGCGCCCCTCGTTCACGCCGCCGGCGCCTGCGCGATCATCCATTCCGACGATTCGAACGGCATCCAGCGCCTCAACCAGGAAGCGGCCAAGGCGCTCGCCGACGGCCGCCGCATGGGGCTCCAGATCTCGGACGAAGATGCGTGGCGCTGGCTCAGCCTCAATCCCGCCCGCTCCCTCGGCATCGAGGAGGAGACCGGCAGCCTGCGCGCGGGCAAGCGCGCCGATGTCGTCCTGTGGAACGGCCATCCCTACAGCGTCTACACCCGGCCCCAGCAGGTGTGGATCGACGGCGCCCTCATGTACGACATGAACAATCCGAGGCTCCGCCCGGTGACCGACTTCGAGCTCGGCCAGCCGGGCGAGGGAGACGTGAAATGAGTGGGTCGGTGCAAATCCTCCCCGGGACGGGGAGGGGGACCATGCGCAGCATGGTGGAGGGGGTTCTGCGTCTAGCACTGCCCCCCCTCCGTCGCGCTGCGCGCGCCACCTCCCCGTCCCGGGGAGGATTGATTGCAGCACTTCTCGCGATCACCGCCACCCCCGCTCTCGCCCAGTCGATCGCCATCACCGGCGGTCGCGTCGTCCTTGGCGACGGGACGCCGCCGATCGACGGCGGCACCGTCGTCATCACGAACGGCCGCGTCGCCGCCGCGGGGCGGGGCGTCGCCGTGCCGGCGGGCGCAACCGTAATCGACGCGCAGGGGCGCTGGGTGACGCCCGGCATTGTCGCCGGTTTTTCGCGGATCGGCTTGGTCGAGGTCGACCAGGTCAACGCGACCAACGACGTCTCCGCTGCCAATTCGCCGTTCAGCGCGGCCATCGACGTCGCTCCGGCGATCAACTCGCAGGCAGCCTCCATCGCCGTCAACCGCGCGGCCGGAGTGACGCGGGCGATCGTCGCGCCGGGCGCCTCGCGTAGCATCTTCGCCGGCCAGGGCGCGATGATCGATCTCGGCGGCGACTTGCAGCCGATCACGCGCCGCCGCCTCTTCCAGTTCGTCGAGTTCGGCGAGGAAGGCGCCCAGCAGGCCGGCGGCAGCCGCTCTTCCGCCCACGCCCTCCTCCGCAACGCTTTGCGCGAAGCGGGCGAGCTGCGCGTGCCGATCTCGAGCGGAGGCGCCCGCACCGGCGGCACGCAGAACCTGCCGCCCGAGGACGTTCAGGAAAATCCCGACGTCGTCACCGGCGCGGAGCGCCGCGACGACGTCCTCCTCACCCGTTTCGACGCCGCCGCCCTCGTTCCGGTCGTGCGCGGCGACCAGCTTCTCCTCATCCATGTCGAGCGCGCCTCGGACATCCTCCAGGCGCTCGCCTTGAAGCGCGAATTCCCGCGGCTGCGTCTCGTTCTCGTCGGCGCGACCGAAGGCTGGCGGGTCGCTCGCGAGATCGCGGCAGCCGGCGTGCCCGTAATCGCGAACGCGCTGACCGATCTTCCCGCCAGCTTCGAGCAGCTCGCCGCCACCCAGTCCAATATCGGCCGGATGCGCGCGGCAGGCGTCCAGGTCGGCATCGGCATGATCAATGACGACGAGGCGCGCCAGATCCGCGTCTCCAGCCAATATGCCGGAAATCTCGTCGCGATCGGGCGCGTGCCCGGACATAGCGGCCTCAGCTGGGACGACGCCTTCGCCTCGATCAGTTCACGCCCCGCGGAAGCCTTCGGCCTCGGCGGCGAGATCGGCTCGCTCCGCCCCGGCCGCCGCGCCGACGTCGTCATCTGGAACGGCGACCCGCTCGAGCTGTCGAGCCATGTCGAGGCGGTCTGGATCGACGGCGTCCCGCAATCGCTCGAGAACCGCCAGACCCGCCTGCGCGAACGCTACCGCCGCCCCCAGGAAGGCGACATGCCCCACGCCTACGATCCCAGGGACTGAGCCTCGCGATCGTTGCTAGGGCGAACAGGTGCTGTAAGCTCTGGCGCATGCGTGCGCTCGGCCTGGTTCTCGCTTCTGTGATCCTGGCTCCTCCCGCCGCGGCACAGACGCCGCCGCAGGGCGAGGTCGGCGAGCTGCTTGGCGGCGTGACCCTGGCGGACGTCCATCGCCTGTCCACGGTCGACCTCGCCGCGCGGGTCGATCGATATGCGGGCACGGGCTTCCAGCTTCATTCCGTCAACATGCACCGTATCGCGACCAGCTTCGTCATCGTATCTGCGGTGAGCGCCGCCGGGCGGGGCGTCTGCGGCGCGAGGCAGGTGAGGCTCGATACGCAGCCCATCGGCGCCGGCGAATGGCGCCTGGACCGAAACGCCATGGTCGCCGTTCCGCCGCCGGATTGGGCGACCGCGCAGCTTGGGATCGAGACTCGTACCGAGAGGACGATCTTCCATGTGCTCCCCGGTCCCGCGCGATCGATCGCGCGCACCCGCGCCGCGTGCGCGGGCGTGCAGATAGTCGGCGGATTTTTCGCCGCGGCGGACGCGTCGGCTGCGCGGCGGGCGGCAGCCATTCTCGCGGCGTTTCGCGAACGGGTGCGGCGCGATCCCAATTCGATAGAGACGAACTGCGGCGGCTTCACCCACTGCCGGGAGCAGCTTGCGCATCTGTCGGTCAACGACTTCGATTCGTTCGGCGAGTGCCCCGAGCTGCGGATATCGCTGGGAGGCGTGTGCGTCGCCTTCACGCCCCGGCCGATCGAAACCATGGGGTCCTACCACCATGAGATGTACAGGCTGGAACTTGCCGGCCGAGGATTAAGGACGCGCATGCTGAGTTACGAATCGCACGGCATGATCATCGACTGACCTCGCCCGTCGGGCGAGGAAGAGCAGGTCCGCGGCGTCAATTGCCCAGCAGCAGCGCGCTGCGCGGCCTCGGTGCCTCGTGCCGGCGCCAATAGGGACTGGCGCAGCCATTGGCGACCGTCGTCCGGCCGGCGGCCCGCGCCTCGGTGAGCGCGGCCTGCAACGCGGCCGCTTCGCGCAGCTCCGGCTGAATCAGGCGCGACGTCCGCCCTCCCGGCAGGCCGGCGTAGAGCCGCGTCGCTTCGGCAACATCCGACAGCGCCTCCTCGATCCGGCCGAGCGCGGCGCGGGCGCAGGCCCGGCGGTGATACGTGGAGCTGTAATCCGGCTGAGACGCCAGACCTTCGTCATAGGCTCGCACCGCATCGTCGAAGCGTCCGAGCAGGCTTAGCGTCCAACCGCGATGATAGTGGAAACGCATCCCCGTCTGCGGTCCGCGACGGGCGATCAGCTGGTCCAGGACCTGGAGGGCGCGACCGTAATCGCCCTGGGCGCGGTAGACCGCGCCGCGCCGTATCGTCACCCGGTACTCCTCGCCGGGCCAGGCGGCCAGAATCTCGTCGTGGACGGCCAGCGCCTCGGCATAGCCGCCGAGGTCGAGCAGGACGTTGCCGATGTCGAACCGGACCTCGACATCGGTCGGCTCGATCGCCGCCAGCGCCCGGTAGTCGGCCAGCGCGTCGGCGAGCGCGCGGTCCGAGGCCGGGCTCAGGCTTTCCTCGAGCTCCGCGGCGGCCTGCGCGACCTGCGCCCTTGTGCGCAGGAACAGCGCGCGGAAGCCCGCGTCCGCCGGCGGCCGGAGGCCGGCCAGCAAGCGCCGCGCGCGGGGGGTATCGCCGAGGACGAGATAGGCGCGGGCCAGCGCGAGCGCGCCGTCGGCACTCTCCGCCTCGGTCGGTGCGCCTGCCTCGCACGGCTGCGACGTGTCGAAACGAACGTCGTCGAACTGCACCGCGCAGACCCGATAGGCCAGCGTCCGACTGGCGCTGTCGTATCGTCCGCGCGGCGCGTCATATTGGAGGGTCAGCGCCCGTCCCGTGGGACCGGCGCGGCGGAGGAGCGCCTCGAGCTGCCGCGTCTTCTCCTCCGTCTCCTGCTCGAAGAGAAAGCGGACATGAGGCTCCCAGAGCGTCAGCCAGAGCCTGCCCTGGCCGTCCATGCCGGCATCGGAGATCGTGCCATAGTCCGTGAAAGCCGCCGGTGAATCGGCGCCCGGCGCGGCCGCGGCCAGCGCCGCCGCCAGGCTGAGCAATGCCACTGAACGCATGAGCGTCATCCTCCTACGCCCGAGGCTATGCGAGTGTCGTCGTCCTGACCAGCGCGGATGCTTTGCCCTGCTCGGCGCGAGCGCGTAAGAGGCAGCCATGTCCACCTACACGCTCGACACCTCGACCTCGCGCGCCAATCCGACGCCGGCGCCGATGCGGCGCCTCACCGTTCCCGCCATCCGCGAGCGCAAAGGCGGGGAGCCGATCGTCATGCTCACCGCCTACACCGCGCGGATGGCGCAATTGCTCGATCCGCATTGCGACATGCTGCTCGTCGGCGACAGCCTCGGCCAGGTCATCTACGGCCTGCCGTCGACCGTGCCCGTCACGCTGGAGATGATGTGCGCCCACGGCGCCGCGGTGGTGCGCGGCTCCTGGCATGCCCTCGTCGCGGTCGACATGCCCTTCGGATCCTATGAGGCGAGTCCGGATCAGGCCTTCACGAGCGCTGCGCGGGTCATGAAGGAGACCGGCGCGGCGGCGGTCAAGCTCGAGGGCGGCGAGGCGATGGCGGAGACGATCGCCTTTCTATCGGGTCGCGGCATTCCGGTGATCGGCCATGTCGGGCTCACCCCCCAGGCGGTCAATGCGCTGGGCGGCTACCGCGCGCGCGGCCGCGACGAGGCAGAGGCGGCCAAGATCCTCGCCGACGCACGCGCCGTCGCCGAGGCCGGGTGCTTCGCGCTTGTCCTCGAAGGAGTGATGGAGGAGATCGCCGTCGAGGCGACGCGCGCCGTCGCCTGCCCGACGATCGGCATCGGCGCATCGGCGCAGTGCGATGGCCAGGTGCTGGTCACCGAAGACATGCTCGGCCTGTTCGAGCGAACGCCGCGCTTCGTGAAGCGCTTCGACGATCTCGCCGCCCGGATTGGCGATGCGGCGGCGGCATATGCCGGCGACGTCCGCAGCCGGGCCTTTCCGACCGAGGATCAGATCTACCGCACCAAGCCCTGACCGGCCGGGCCCGCGGGGATCGCGAATGGTCTTTCCTCCGCCGCACGTGCCCGGTAAGGAGCTGAGCGGGGGCCCGCGCGCCCGCCGACCGGCCGGAGCGCCAGACAGATCGAGTGAAAGAGCGGAGCCGCGCGGCACGGTGCCGCGTCCGTGGAGAGATTGATTGGCGATCAAGCCGAAGGAAAACGAGGCGTTCTACCGCGAGGTCGACGAGGAGCTGCGCCGCGACCAGGCGCTCCAGACCTGGGAGCGCCATCGCTGGCGCATCGTAGCCGTCGTCCTCCTCCTGATCGCGATAATCGGCGGTTATATGTGGTGGCAGAATAACCGCCAGGCACGCGCCGATGCTGACGCCGAAGCGCTGACCAGCGTTCTCGACGACATGGAGAAGGGCGCCTATCGCGGCAGCGCGGGGCGGCTCGCGGGGCTCGAGAAGAGCAATAATGACGCATATCGCGCACTCGGGCTGATGAGCCGCGCCAACGCGCTCGTCCAGGAAGGCGACAATGCCGGCGCCGCCCGCCTGTTCGGCGAGGTCGCGGCCGACGAGTCGCTCCCCGAGCCGTGGCGCCACGCCGCATTGCTGCGCCGGACGGCGATCGAGTTCGACCGCCTCCAGCCCGCCGCCATCGTCCAGCGCCTGCGTCCGCTCGTCCGGCGCGGCAATCCCTGGCACGGCACTGCCGGCGAGCTCACCGCCCACGCACTGCTGCGCGCCCAGCGGCCGGAGCAGGCCGCGCAGGTCTTCGCCGCGGTCGCGCGCGATCAGAGCGTCCCCGAATCGATCCGTTCGCGTGCCGTTCAGATGGCGGGTGCTCTTGGTGTCGATGCAACGCAGGACGCGCCGGCGAGCGGCGGCGGCCGGCCCGCGCAGGGCAAAGCTCCCGCGCCGGCTCCGGCCCCCGCAGCTCCGGCCGCGCCCGCCACGAAGGAATGAGAATGAGACCTGTCCTGATCGCGCTCGCCGCCGCCACCTTCCTTTCCGGCTGCGGCATCCTCGGCGGCTCCAGCTCGCCCAAGGGCACGCCCACCGTCGGCGAGCGCATCCCGGTGCTGACCGGCGAGGCGGGCGTCGAAGTCGATCCCGAGCTCGCCGACGTCCCGATCGTGCTTCCCGCACCGACCGAGAATGCCGATTGGGGGCAAGGCGGCGGCACCGCGTCCAAGTCGGTCGGCCATGTCGCGCTCGGCGCATCGCTCGCCCCGGCCTGGAGCGTTTCGATCGGCCAGGGGACCAGCACCAGCGCCCGTCTGGGCTCGGCGCCGGTGATCGGCGACGGCCGTATCTACACGATGGACAGCCAGGCCGTGATCCGCGCGATCGAGCCGCAGAACGGCGGCACGATCTGGCAGCGCCAGCTGACCAGCCCGCAGGCGAGCGAGCGCACTTTGTTCGGCGGCGGCGTCAGCTTCGCCGCCGGGCGCGTTTACGCGGTGAACGGGGCCGGCGACGTCGCCGCGATCGACGCCGCCACCGGCGCCATCGCCTGGCAGGTCCGGACCGGCGGCCCGCTGCGGGGCAATCCCACTGTCGCCGCCGACACCGTCTACGTGGTGAGCCAGGACAACCAGCTGTTCGCGCTCAACACCGCCGACGGGTCGCAGCGCTGGGCCGTCTCCGGCTCGGCCGAGGCTTCCGGCGTGTTCGGAGCCGCCTCGCCCGCATTCGGCCAGAGCACGATCGTCGCCGGCTATTCGTCGGGCGAGCTCACCGCCTACCGCTATGAGAACGGCCAGGAGGTCTGGTCGGACGCGCTCACCCGCACCACCATCACCACCCAGGTCCACGCTCTGTCGGACATCGACGCCGATCCCGTCATCGATCAGGGCCGCGTCTATGCGATCGGCTCGGGCGGCCGCATGGTCGCTCTCGAGCTCAACACCGGCCAGCGGCTTTGGGAGCTGAACATCGCCGGCACCGGCAATCCCTGGGTCGCCGGCGACTGGATTTTCGTCGTCACCGACACCGCGCAGCTTCTCGCCATCGCCCGCACGACCGGGCGGATCCGCTGGATATCGCAGCTCCAGCGCTGGCGCGATGCCGAAGATCGCCGCGGCACGATCACTTGGCGCGGCCCGGTCCTCGCCGGCGGCCGCCTGGTCATGGTCAATACGCTCGGCCAGATCGTCTTCGCCTCGCCGACGGACGGCGCGGTGCAGCAGACGATCGAGACGCGCACGCCGATCTCGCTCTCGCCGATCGTCGCCGGCAGCACGCTCTACATCCTCGACGACCGCGGCCGCCTGACGGCCTATCGTTGAGCGCGGCGGCGAGCAGCGGTTGACCGCGCGAGGCCGTGCGGGCAGTCCGCTGGCCATGGCGAGACTCCCCAAAGTTGCGATCGTCGGACGTCCGAACGTGGGCAAATCGACCCTGTTCAACCGCCTGGTCGGCCGCAAGCTCGCGCTCGTCGACGATCGTCCCGGCGTCACTCGCGACCGCCGCGAGGGCGAAGCCAGCCTGATCGGCCTGGACTTTCTGGTCATCGATACTGCGGGCTATGAGGACGAGGATCCCGCAACGCTCCCCGGCCGCATGCGCGTCCAGACCGAAACCGCGGTCGAGGACGCCGACGTCGCCTTGTTCCTGATCGACGCCCGCGCCGGCATCACCCCGCTCGATCAGGAGATCGCCCGCTGGCTGCGCACCGGTTCGGCGCCCGTGGTCCTCGTCGCCAACAAGGCCGAGGGAAAAGCGGGAGACGCCGGCCTCTACGACGCATTCTCGCTCGGCCTCGGCGAGCCGGTCGCGATGAGCGCCGAGCATGGCGAAGGCGTGGCCGACCTGTTCGAGCGTCTCGCTCCTCATCTCGAAGGCAAGGCGTGGGACGAGGACGGCGCGGAAGGGGAAGAAGGGCCGCTCAAGCTCGCGATCGTCGGCCGGCCCAATGCGGGCAAGTCTACCCTCATCAACCGAATGCTCGGTGAGGACCGCCTGATCACCGGGCCCGAGGCAGGCATCACCCGCGATTCGATCGCGATCGACTGGGAATGGGAGGCGCCCGACGGCAGCCGCCGGCCGGTCCGACTGATCGACACGGCCGGCATGCGCAAAAAGGCGCGCGTGCAGGACAAGCTCGAAAAGCTCTCGGTCGCCGACGCCCGCCGCGCCGTCGACTTCGCCGAAGTCGTCGTGCTCCTTCTCGATGCGACGCTCGGCCTCGAGGCGCAGGATCTCAAGATCGCCGACAAGGTCCTCCAGGAAGGCCGCGCCCTCGTCATCGCGATCAACAAATGGGATGTGGCCGAGCATGCGAGCAGCCTGTTCCAGGGCATTGGCGCCGCCCTGCGCGAAGGCCTGGCCCAGGCCCCCGGCGTGCCGCTCCTCACCATTTCGGCGATTACCGGAAAGGGCATCGACCAGCTGATCGGCGCCGCCTTCGAGATCCGCGACACCTGGTCGCGGCGAGTGTCGACGGGCCAGCTCAATCGCTGGTTTGAGGAGGCGATCGAAAAGAACCCGCCGCCGGCGCCCGGCGGCAAGCGCATCAAGCTCAGATACATCACCCAGGTGAACACGCGCCCGCCCGCCTTCGTCGTCTTCGGCAATCGCACCGACATGGTCGCGGGAAGCTACCGTCGCTACCTGATCAACGGCATGCGCCGCGAGCTCGGCTTCGGCGCCGTCCCGATTCGTCTCGAATTGCGCGGCTCGAAAAATCCGTTCGGCGCCGGCGGGGCGGGGTGAGCGAGCCGGATTTCGGACCGCTGCGCGAAGCGGTCGCCGAGCTGGAGGCGTTCGAGCGCGGCGAGCTCGGCCTCGATCATTATGCGATCATGGTCCCTCCGGAGCAGCTCCCCAACGGCAGCTGGACGGTCGGCTGGCCCGACTACCGGCCGGCGATGGACCGCCTCTGGGCGGCCTTTTGGGCGGCGGACGCGATGGCTACGCCCGAAGCCTATTTGGAGTGGCTGGCGCGCAAGGAACCGCCGCTCCAGCAACCCGAGGAGGCCGCAACGCTGCCGCGCGACGAGCTGGTCGGGCGGCTCTTTGCCATCCGCCGCGGCGAGCGCTTCTGCGACGGCCATTGGCTGTCCGCGCTCGAGCTGGGTTTTTTCCTCGCTTTCGCCCGCCGCCTCCTCGCGCTCGCGGACTAGGGCAAAATTTCCTTTGCGGCGCCGGGCGTTGCGGGCTTAGTCTCGGCAGTTCCTGCCGCTGAGAGACATTCCGATGAAGCTGCTTTCCATCCTTGCCGCCGCCGCGATCCTCGCTGCACCGACCTCGCTCCTGGCGCAAGGCAAGCCCGGCGCCGGTTCCACCGCGCCCGAAGCCGAGATGGACCCGGGCGACGCGGAAATGCTCGAGATGCTGCGCACCGCGGTCGCCGAAGCCCGCGACGAAATGTATGCGCCGGGGCCGCGGGTCGACGGCTGGGATCGCGGCGGCGGCGATCCGGATTCCCAGGTGCGGACAGCTGGGGCGGACAGCCACTGGCTTTTGCAGACCGGCGACGAGGGGAGCTCGGTGGTGATGCTGACGCGCCGGCCGATCGCCGATTTCGCGCCGCGCGGCTGGCGGATCGCGGACAGCTACGGCTCGGCCGACGCCCCTGTGGCCAACCCTTTCGTCCAGTTCGTCGCCTTGACGCCGCGCTACATGATCGCCTCGCGCGCCAATACGCGCCGCGTCGCGACCGCCGATTGCAGCGACCCGGTCACCCACGCCATTCTCTACGAAGTGCCGGGCGCGCCCGACAGCCCCGAGGACGAGGACATGCCGTTCCTGTTCCGGATCTTCCTCCTCGCCAGCGAGGACCAGGTCGTCTGCACCCGGTACGAGACCGAGGGCAGCGTCTGGCGCCCGCGCGCCTTCCTCCCCGACGGCCGCTCGCTGCCTCAGCTCGACGAACCCAGCGAGCGCGTCCGCGTCGTCCCCGCTGCACCGCTGGAGACGCTGCTCCAGCCGCCCGGACGGGGAACCCGGGCCTGAGCCTCTTCAGGCGGCGGCGGGCTCCGGCGCAGGTCTCTGCCGCATCGGCTGCGGCCCCCAGCGGGACAGCGAGCGCCACAGCCATTCGAACGGCCCGTACTGGAAGCGCTCGAGCCACGGCTTCGACCAGAGCAGCATCAGCGTCCACATCGCGGCAAGGACGATCCAGAGCTCGATCCGCCGCAGGTCCCCCCACAGGCCGAAGCCCCAGCCATAGAAAAGCGCGGTCATCAGCAGGCTGGTGCCGAGATAGTTGGTGAAGGCGGCCCGCCCGGCCGCCGCGATCCGCTCGGTGAGCGCGCCGCCGCGCCGCGTGAGGAGGATGATCACGGCCGCGATCGCCGTCACCATCAAAGGACGCAATAGGGCGGGCGCCGCGAGGCTGCACGCGAACAGCACCGGCACTGCGAAATCGTTCGACCAGCTGATGTAGGCGAGCAGCGCATAGGCCGGCACCGTGATCGCAAAGCCGATCAAAGCGATCTTGCGGTAGCGCGCATCGTCCCAGGCGCCGGTGAAGAAGCCCGAGCGCAACGCAGCCATGCCGAGCAGCATGTAGCCCAGAGTCTCCCAGCCGAAGATCGCCAGCATCCCCAGCGGCTCGAAGGTCTTCTTGGTGACCTGGTGGTGGACCAGATTGGTCCAGCTCCCCTCGTAGAGGGCGAGCTCGCGGCGCAAGTCCTCCGCAGTCGGCACTCCGAACTGGCGCTGAAGGTCTGTCCACTGGCGCACTGCATCGGCCTCCGCGCCGGGCTGGCTCGCCACAGAGCTCAGATAGAAGATGCCCGCCGCCATCACGGCGAGCACCAGGATCTCGATGACGACGAACAGGATTCCCCAGCGCAGCAGCGCCTTCGCGCTCTTGCGGCGGAAGAACCAGGCGATCATCCCGATCGTCGCATAGCCGGTGAGGATGTCGCCGTACCAGATCAGGAAGAAATGGAGATAGCCGAACAGGAGCAGCCACAGCATGCGCCGGAAATGGACGGAGGCCGCGGATTCTCCCTTCGCCGCGGCGCGCTCGATGACCAGCAGCATCGAGGCCCCGAACAGGAAGGAGAAGAGCGCGCGCATCTTGCCGTCGACGAGGACGAAGTTGACCGCCCAGGCGGCGATGTCGGCGGGCCCTTCATTGCCGAAGGCGATGGGATTGAAATAGGCCTGGGGCGGCATCGAAAAGGCGGCGATGTTCATCGCCAGGATGCCCATGACGGCGACGCCTCGCAGGATGTCGAGAGTCGCGATGCGCGGCGGCGGTTCGGTGACGGCGGTCATGGGCTCCCCTCCCCGGGCATGGCGCGAGCTTAGCCCAGTCCGCCCGGCCGTGCCAGCGCGCCGCCGCCAGCTCCTCCCCAGCTCGCTGGGGGAGGAACGAGGCGCCTATTCCTCGGCCGGCTTCGATTGGAGCTGGATGTAGTTCTGTAGGCCCATCCGTTCGATCAGATCGAACTGCTGCTCGATCGTGTCGACATGTTCCTCCTCGCTTTCGAGGATGGCGACGAAAAGCTCGCGGCTGACATAGTCCTGGACCGCTTCGCAGTGGAGGATCGCGGCCTTGAGCTGGACCAGTGCCTCCTGCTCGAGCTCGAGGTCCGAGCGCAATATCTCCTCGACGCTCTCGCCGATCCGAAGACGGCCGAGCATCTGGAAATTGGGCAGGCCGCCGAGGAAGAGGATGCGCGCCGCGAGCCGGTCGGCATGCTTCATCTCGTCGATCGACTCGTCATATTCGAACTTGGCGAGCCGCTTCACGCCCCAATTGTCGAGGATGCGATAGTGGAGGAAATATTGATTGATCGCGGTCAGCTCGTTCCTGAGCGCGTCGTTCAAATGGCGGATGACGTCGGCGTCGCCCTGCATCGGACTCTCCTCGTAAGAGCGTCCGGATAGGCCTTTAGGGAGGACTTGGAAACCCGCAAAAACGGCGGAATTCTGCGAAAATCCGCCTGCTCTTGCTAAGCAGTCGCACGCTCGGAGGCGATCACCTGGCGTGCGAATGAGAAGCATTGGCCGCAGCGTGGGCGACAGCCGACCTGGGCATAGGCGCTGCTCGGACAGGACGCGCCCTCGCGGGCCGCCTTGCGCAGCTCGGTCTCGCGAATCGCGTTGCAGATGCAAACGATCATGGATCCTCTCTATTCCTGTTGCGACTAAGTCGCAATAGCCTTTGCGCGGCTGCCGGAACGGCGCGTTTCGGATCGCGTTGGTGGCTCGCACTCAAGGAAGGACCGGCAGATGGACCATGAGAAAGGCAATGGCAGGGCCGCCGACGCGGACAGGGAGGCGCGCGCCGGGGTGAGCGAGAACGAGGCCTCGGGGGCAGGAGGGGTCGGCGACGATCCCGGCGCACCGGGCGGCATGGGCGGCGTCCGCGGCGGCATGCCCAATCCCGACAACCGCCCCAATGGCGGAGTCAGCCCGATCCGGGAGGATGGGGACGGGAGGCGCGAGTAGCGCCCCGGCGAGACGCGTCTAGGACAGCAGTCCGCTTTGGCGGAAGCTGCGCCAGCCCGTGCGAGCGACGATGATATGATCGTGGACGACGATGTCGAGCGTCCGCGCGGCCCGGACGATCCGCGCGGTGGTCTGGATATCGCTTTGGCTCGGGTCGGTGCTGCCCGAGGGATGGTTGTGGACGAGGATGAGCGCGGTCGCACTCAGTTCGAGCGCGCGCTTGACGATCGTGCGCGGGTGCACCGTCACTTCGTTGGGAGTCCCCTTGGCGATGGTCTCGTCCCGCAGCAGCCGGTTGCGGCTGTTGAGGTAGAGGACGCGGAACTCCTCGTCCGAGGACCAGGCCATATTGGCGTGGAGATAATCGAGCAGGGCAGCGGAGGTCGGGAGCAGCGGCCCCGCTTCCACTTCGCGACGGAGCGAGTGAAGGTGGACCCCCCGGACCGTGGCGATGAAGGCCGCGACCGCTTCGCCGCCTGCGCCGAGGCAGCGGCTGATCTCGGCGGGATCGGCGGAAAGAAGGCCGGGCAGCGATCCGAACTCCGCGATCAGCCGCGCGGCGCGGCGCTCCGCCTCGTCAGGCCAGGCCGCGTGGAGCAGATCGGCGCAAAGCTGGCGGGACTGCCGGTCGTCTCCGCTCGCCGCGGTCGTCCGAACGTCGCCGAAGCCGACGTCGAACGCGGCGTTGCGGGCGAACCCGTCGAGACGGTCGCTGGCGAGCTCGACCGCCAGCCGGGTCGCCAGTCCGGCATTCGCTCGTGCGGAACGCTCAGCCATGGGCCGCACGCGAGCACGGCACGCCGCGGGCATCTGGCGCCCTGCACATCTCGGACATGATCCTGCACCCTCCAGCCGCACCCCGCGGCTACGAGAAAATGGGCCGCGGGGGCACGCGCCGGCAATGCCCAGCGGCTGGTATACCAATGGCTGGCACGCGCGCGGCGTCGCGCGATGGCACAATCGTTGGACCGACTGCCGAGATCAAAAGGGTAGCGTTCGGCAACGGGACCGGTTAGCGTCCGAGCGACAGGGACGTCAGGCACAAGGTCGCATTCGAAATGGACAAGTTGAACGACGCGTCGTCCCGCTTCGAGGTCGACGGCGCGGCTGCGAAGAACCGGACCGCTTCTTTGAGCGACGTTGCGGAGCGGCTGCGCGACTGTCTCGAGGAGCTCGACCGGATGCAGGTGTGGCGCGTCGGCGCCCATGTCAGCCAGGCCATCTCGGACCTCGAAGTCGAGATCTGCAACTCGCTTTGAGGCGGGGGCGCGGCGCTGCCATTTCTCACAAAACGGTACGATCCGAGGCGCCGCCGCATGGGGGCGCCGGTTCGGTCCTCAGCCGGCCAAGGCGGCGGCGGCCTTCTCGGCTTCCTGACGGGCCCGCATCTTGTCGGTGCGGGCGGCGCGGTCGGCCATATCCTCCCACGCCGCCGCGGCGCGCAGGCAGCGCTGGCGCACGTTGTCGAGCGTCGCCGCCTCGGCGTCGGCACGGGCGTCTGCCGCCCGGGCGCGGTAGAATTCGAGCTGGGTGGACATGCAGTAAATCCTTTCTTCGCCTCGCCGGGGACGTGAGCAAGCGGGGCGGGGAATCGGAAGGCGAGCTTCCGGCGCGGCGGGCGCGCGCCGATCTAGTGGCTGGCGGTGCCGATTGCAAATGGAGGCCGTCGACGCTTCCAGGGCGCGGCGATTGACCTTCATGTCGCCGCGCGCCAAGCGGGGCCGGACCCTCAAGACCCGGAGACCGCCATGAGCCCGATCTCGACCAGTCGCCGCGGCGATGTCCTCATCGTCACTTCGAACAATCCGCCGGTGAACGCATTGGGCCACGCCGTGCGCGAAGGGCTGGTCGCGGCGATCGAGGAAGCGGATGCGGACGAGGCAGTGAAGGCTGTGGTCATCGTCTGCCAGGGCCAGACCTTCTTCGCGGGCGCCGACATCAGCGAGTTCGGCACGCCCAAGTCCTTCCAGCCGCCGGTCCTGCCCCAGGTCGTCGACCGGATCGAGGCCTGCACCAAGCCGGTCGTCGCGGCGATCCACGGCACCGCTTTCGGCGGCGGCCTCGAAGTCGCTCTGGCCTCGCACTACCGGGTCGCGGTCCCATCGGCGAAGCTCGGCGTGCCCGAGGTCAAGCTCGGCCTCCTCCCCGGCGCGGGCGGGACGCAGCGCCTGCCTCGCGTCGCGGGCGTGCGCAAGGCGCTCGAAATGGCTGCGACCGGCAATCCGATCGGCGCGAAGGACGCCTGCGACGTCGGCCTGATCGACCGCCTGATCGAGGGCGACCTCCTCCAGCACGCGGTCGCCTTCGCCGACGAGGTCAAGGACACGCGGCCCCTCCCCAAGTCGAGCGAGCGCGACGAGAAGCTCGAGGAGGCGCGCGCGGACCCCGGCCTGTTCGACGAATTCCGCCAAGCCAATGCCCGCAAGTTCAAGGGCTTCGACGCGCCCGAATACAATATCCGCGCAATCGAGGCGGCGGTCGCCAAGCCCTATGCCGAGGGCGTCCAGGATGAGCGGCGGCTGTTCATGGAGCTGATGAGCGGCAGCCAGTCGCGCGCCCAGCAATATTTCTTCTTTGCAGAACGGAAGGCCTCCAAGATCGAGGGCCTGCCCGAAGGCACGAAGCCGCGCGAGATCCGGAAGGTCGGAGTGATCGGCGCCGGGACGATGGGCGGCGGCATTTCGATGAATTTCCTCAGCGCCGGCATCCCGGTCACCATCATCGAGCAGCAGCAGGAAGCGCTCGATCGCGGCACCGGAGTGGTGCGCAAAAATTACGAGGCGTCGGCCGCCAAGGGGCGCTTCACCGGCGAGCAGGTCGAGCAGGCGATGGGCCTCCTGACGCCGACGCTCAGCCTGGACGACCTCGCCGACTGCGACCTCATCATCGAGGCGATCTTCGAGAATATGGACGTCAAGAAGGAGGTGTTCGGCCAGCTCGACGGGATCGCCAAGCCCGGTGCGATCCTCGCCTCCAACACTTCCTATCTCGACATCGACGAGATCGCCGCCTCGACCTCGCGGCCCCAGGACGTGGTCGGCCTCCATTTCTTCTCGCCGGCCAACGTCATGAAATTGCTCGAGGTGGTGCGCGGCGCCAAGACGGCGCCGGACGTGCTGGTGACGGCGATGGCGCTGGCGAAGAAAATCCGGAAAGTCGCGGTCGTCGCGGGCGTCTGCTACGGCTTCATCGGCAACCGCATGCTGATCCCGCGCCAGACCCAGGCGATGCGGCTCCTCCTCGAAGGCGCGACGCCGGAGCAGGTCGACCGGGTCCATGTCGGCTTCGGCATGCCGATGGGACCCTTCCAGATGGCGGACCTCGCCGGCGTCGACATTGGCTGGCACCGCGATCCGAGCCGCGTCGAGAATATCCGCGACGCGCTCTGCGCCATCGATCGCTGGGGCCAGAAGAAAGGCGCCGGCTTTTACGATTACGACGAGAAGCGCCGGCCGACGCCGTCGCCCAAGGTCGAGGAGATCATCGAGCAGTTCCGGCTGCGCGAGGGCGTCGAGGCCCGCGAGATCGACGACCAGGAGATCATCGAGCGCACGCTCTACACGATGGTCAACGAGGGCGCGCTGATCCTCGAAGGCGGCTATGCCCAGCGCGCCTCGGACATCGACGTCGTCTGGGTCTACGGCTACGGCTGGCCCGTCTACCGCGGCGGCCCGATGCACTGGGCCGACACCGAGGGGCTCGCCAAGATCGTCGAGGGCATCCGCCGCCAGCAGGACCGGCTCGGGAGCGATTTCACTTTGTCGGAGCTGCTCGTCGCGAAGGCCGAAGCAGGCGAGAAGTTCACGCGCTAGTCCGAGACCGTCATCCCGGCCCTTCGACTGCCTGCAAGGCAGGCGCTCAGGGTAGACTTCAGCCGAAGGCTGAAGGCCGGGATCTCAGTGGGTGAAAAGCTCCACCGCCAATGGAGGCCACTCCAGGCTCTTTCTCATCGTCCACCGTCTCACGGTAGGCTGCTGACCCGAAGCGCGCTCCCTCCCGGGGAAATTAGCACCATCTTGGAGGCATCAGAACCGCAGTGCCCGCCGCGGCATTCGTCGATCATGGTTCATGACCGCATCGCGATGCCATTGCTGCTGTCGGCCGCGCTTTGCGGCTGTTTTCCTGCGCCTGACGCTCGCCCGCCGCTGCCCCCCGCGGCTTCGGCGGTGGCGCCCGGCGATCCGCTCGCACTCTATCCCGGTGGGCGCGGCGGCGAACAGGCGTCGCTGACCGGTCGCCTCGCGCTGGAAGACGGCTGCCTCTATGTCGTCGACAGCCGCGGACAACGCTGGGTTCCGGCTTTCCGCTCTCCGGGCACGAGCTGGGACGCCGCATCGCGCAGCGTCGCGACGCGCTGGGGACGTTTCGGCGTTGGGGAGGCGGTGCGGCTCGGCGGCGGTGAGCTCGAATATTCAGCTGCAGCACCTTGGGTCAAACGCCCCCCCGCGACCTGCGACCTGACGCGGCTCTGGCTTCTCGCGGAGCCGCTCTAGCCGGCGGGCCCGCGCTGGCGCGGAGCCCAACGCAGCCGTCGAAGCCCGCCGGCGGCCTCCGTGGGAACCGCCCCCTCGCTGCTTCCCTCAGCAACGCCGAGGCGCAGAGACGGAACTCTAGCCGCCACCTCCGTCCAGCACGCTACGCTCCGCCGCCTCTCGCTGGGCGCTGGTGAGCCTCGCCCACCAGTCCTGCGCCCTGGTCGCGCCGCGACGCGCCGAGGTGACGGTCCGTACGTCCATCCGCTCGCCCGGTGGGTCGAGGACGCGGTTCACGGTCTCGATCCTGACGCTCACCCTTTGCCCCTCGTGCGCCTTCAGGAACGCGGCGATGGGCACGTCGTCGACTAGCGCGGGCTCGGTCGGCCGGCTGCCGGCGGGCTCGAACGTCGCCCAGAGATGGTCGCCCCTGTCGAGCCCAGCGAAGGTCGCCTCGAGTTCAGCCGCCCCGCTTGGACTTCCCGCCGTCGATGCGGCATTGCTCGCCGGCAGCGCCGCATTGGCGGCCGGCAGCTTCTCATCGTCCGCCGGCGACGCACGGTCGCCGCCGCATGCGGCGAGGGTCAGGGCTGCAAGCGCGATCAGGCTACTTCTGTCCATCTGGGTTTCTCCAATGAGGCGGGCTTGGGCGCGCGCGCCTCATGAAGCAAGCTCAGACGGTCGCCGTCTTCATGGCCGCGACGAAGGCGCGCAGCGCCGGCCCCGGGTCCTCGGGTTGGTCGGCGATCAGCCGCACGATCGCGGAGCCCGAGATGACGCCCGCCGCGCCCGCGGCGCGCGCGGCGCGGACATGTTCCGGCTTCGAGATACCGAACCCGAAGACCGGCGGCGGGGCGAGGTTTTGAGCGAGAATGGCGAGCATCTCGCCATGGTCGAACGTCACCGTCTCGCCGGCGCCCGTCACCCCGGCACGGGCGACGCAATAGGTGTAGCCGTCGCCGAGCGCAGCGATCCGGCGCAGCGCGGCGGGCGGCGTGTTGCGGGTGGCGACCAGGACCGGGGCGACGCCGTGGGCGCGGGCGGCGGCGGCGAAGGGCCGAACCTCGAAGACCGGCACGTCGGCGACGAGGACGCTGTCGACTCCGGCTTGCGCGGCGGCGCGATAGAAGGCGTCCTTTCCCCGCGCCAGGACAAGGTTGGCGTAGGTGAGGATGCCGACCGGGACGTGCGGGTGCCGCGCGCGGAAGGCGGCGAGGAGGTGGAAGCAGTCGGCGGGGGTGACGCCCTGCGCGAGCGCGCGGTCGGCGGCGTCCTGGATCACCGGGCCGTCGGCGATCGGATCCGAGAAGGGGATGCCGACTTCCACCATGTCGGCGCCGCCTTCGACAAGCGCGTCGAGGATCGCGGCGCTCTCCGCGAGCCCGGGATCGCCGAGCATGACGAAGGCGCCGAACGCCCCCTCGCCGGCTGCATCGAGGCGCGCGAACATAGCGCGGTAGCGGCTCACGCGCTCGGGCTCAGCAACGTTTGCGCCTGGGCCATGTCCTTGTCGCCGCGGCCGGACAGGTTGACGACGAGCAGAGTCTCCTCCTCGGCCGCTTCCGCCATCTTGAGCGCATGGGCCAGTGCATGGGCGCTCTCGAAGGCGCAGATAATCCCTTCCGAGCGCGCGAGCAGAGCGAATGCGGCCAGCGCCTCGGCGTCGGTGCAGCCGATATAGTGCGCCCGGCCGCTGTCTTTCAGAAAGGCATGCTCGGGCCCCACGGCCGGGTAGTCGAGGCCCGCGGAGACCGACCAGCTGTCGGCGATCTGCCCGTCCGCATCCTGAAGGACGTAGGTTTCGGCGCCGTGGAGCACGCCCGGGCGGCCGCGCAGAAGGGTCGCACCGTGCTCGGCGCCGTCGAGGCCCTTGCCGGCCGCCTCGACGCCGATCAGCCGCACGCCTTCGTCCGCCACGAAGTCCGAGAACATGCCCATGGCGTTGGAGCCGCCGCCGACGCAGGCGACGACCGCGTCGGGAAGGCGCCCCTCCTCCTCCAGGATCTGTGCCCTGGCCTCCTTGCCGATGACGCGCTGATATTCGCGCACCATCAGCGGGAAGGGATGCGGGCCGGCGACGGTGCCGAGCAGGTAATGGGTATCTTCGAAGCTCGCCGTCCAGTCGCGCAGCGCCTCGTTGACCGCGTCCTTCAGCGTCCGCCCACCGCTTGTTACCGGGACCACCTCGGCGCCCATCAGCTCCATCCGAAAGACGTTGAGCTGCTGCCGCGCGACGTCGTCCGCGCCCATGTAGATGCGGGTCTCGAAGCCGAACAGGGCGCCGGCGAGGGCGGTGGCGACGCCGTGCTGGCCGGCGCCGGTCTCGGCGATCAGGCGCCTCTTCCCCATCCGGCGCGCGAGCAGGGCCTGGCCGAGCACCTGGTTGGTCTTGTGTGCGCCGCCGTGGAGCAGGTCCTCGCGCTTGAGGTAGATGCGCGCCTTCGTCCCCGCGCCCAGCCGCGCGCAGCGGGTCAGCGGGGTCGGCCGCCCCGCATATTTGGTGAGCAAGGCGTGTAGCTCGGCCTGGAACGCCTCGTCCTCCTGGCCGGCGAGGAAGGCCGATTCGAGCTCCTCCAGCGCGGGCATCAGGATTTCGGGCACGTAGGCGCCGCCGAACGCGCCGAAGCGGCCGCTCATCAGCATGAGCCGGGCTCGCCGCGGGCCGGCAGGCGGAGCGCCTCGAAGAAAGCGCGCAGCTTGCCCGCGTCCTTGCGGCCGGGCGTGGCCTCGACGCCCGAGCCGACGTCGAGCGCCCAGGCCCCGAGCGCGGCAGCGGCGCGGGCATTGGCCTGCGCGAGGCCGCCCGCAAGGAGGCCGCGTCCCAAATCCGGCCGCCCCTCCACCCGCGACCAGTCGAACAGGCGCCCGGTGCCGCCGCTGCGGCCCGCGACCGCGGTGTCGAACAGGGTGCGGTCGCTTCCCAGGCGTGCCTCCGGAACCGAGTCGCCGACCGCGCCGACCGCCCAGATCTCAGTCCCGGACGGGAGCAGTGGGCGAAGTGCCTTGATGTAGCCGGCATCTTCCGAGCCGTGGAGCTGGACGGCCTCGAGGCCGAGCGCCGCGACCGTCTGGGCGACCTGCATCACCTTTTCGTTGCGGAAGACGCCGACCTTGCCGAGCCCGGACCGGGCCGCCGACTCGGCCACGGGGACGGCGCGGCGAAGGTCGAGCGCGCGCGGCGTGCCCGGGACCATGACCAGGCCGGCGAAGGATGCGCCACTGGCTGCCGCCAGCGCCGCATCGTCCGCACCGGTGAGGCCGCAGACCTTGACCCGGCCGAACGCGAGGGCGCGGGCGGCGCGGCCCGGGTCCTCGGCGCGCATCAGCGCCGAGCCGACGAGAAAGGCGTCCGCGTGTCCGGCGAGCCGCTCGACGTCGGCGCGAGTCTCGATGCCGCTTTCGGCGACGACGAGCCGGTCCGCGGGGATGAGGCCCGCGAGCCGTTCGGTCACCGCAAGGTCGATGGCGAGCGTCTCGAGATCCCGGTTGTTGATGCCGATGACCGGGGCGCCGAGCGCCACGGCGCGGCGCACCTCGACCTCGTCATGCGCTTCGACGAGCACGTCCATGCCGAGCCGGGCAGCCGCCGCGATTGCGGCCGCCGCCTCGTCGTCGGCCAGCACCGAGAGCATGACCAGCACCGCGTCGGCGCCGACGAGCCGCGCTTCGGCGACCTGGCGCGGGTCGATCACGAAGTCCTTGGCGAGGATCGGGCCGTCGAACGCGCCGCGGACGGCGGCGAGATCCTCCAGCGAGCCACCGAAAAAGGGCGCATCCGTAAGCACGCTGATCGCGTCCGCCGAGGGAGCGTAAGCGCGCGCGATCGCCGCTGGGTCCGCGCCGGCGCGGAGCGCCCCGCCGGAGGGCGAGGCGCGCTTCACCTCCATGATGAAGCGCGCGCCCGGCCGCGTGAGCGCGGTACGGAGGCTGCGCCGCGTCGGCGCGGCTCGCGCCATGAGGTCGCCGAGGCTGACGCCCGCGAGGCGCGCCGCCACGTCCGCACGCTTGCGCGCCACGATCTTTCCGAGAATGCCCTCAGCCATTTGTCGCCTCGCGGAGACGGCGCAGGATCCGGTACGGCTCGGCCGAGGCGAGCGCATCCGCGGCGCGCGCCACGCCTTCCCGGAGGTCGGCCGCTAGCCCGGCGGTCATGAGCAGCGCCCCTGCATTGAGCGCGACGGCATCGCCTTCCACCGCGGACCCCTTGCCCTGGAGGAGTGCGGTCATCCGGGCCGCATTCTCCTCCGGGCCGCCGCCTTTCAGGCTGTCGAGCGGCTGGCGACGGAGGCCGGCATCCTCCGGCACGATGGCGAGCGTTTCGAAGCTACCGTCGAGGACCCGCACTGCCTGGGTCCCTGCGTGCAGCGCCACTTCGTCGACGCCGGAGCCGTGCACGACGAGCGCGTTGCGGACGCCGAGCGAGGCGAGCGTCCTTGCCACCGGCTCCAGGTGCCGCGCCTCGGCGACGCCGAGCAGCTGCACCTGCGGCTCCGCGGGATTGAGGCAGGGGCCGAGCAGGTTCATGATCGTCCGCACCCGGAGCGCGCGGCGCACCGGGCCGGCGTGGCGCAGGCCGGGGTGGTAGAGCGGCGCGAGCAGGAAACAGATTCCGGTCTCGTCGAGCGCCCTGCGCGACACCTGTGCGGAGACGTCGAGCTTCACGCCGAGCTGCTCGAGCACGTCGGCCGAGCCGCAGGGCGAGGTCACTGATCGATTGCCGTGCTTGGCGACCGGCAGTCCCGCGGCCGCCGCCACGAACGCGACCGCGGTCGAGACGTTGATCAGCGACGATCCATCCCCGCCCGTGCCGCAGGTGTCGGCATAGAGATAGTCCGGCCGCTCGAACGGCGCGTCGGCCCCGCGCAACGCGCGGGCGGCGCCGATCATCTCGTCGGCCGTCTCGCCCTTGAAACGAAGCGCGATCAGCATCGCCGCGATCTGTGATTCGGCCAGGCGGCCCTCGACCAGGGCGACGAACAAGGCCTCCGCCTCGTCCTGCGGCAGCGATTCTCCGGAATAGAGGTGGGCGAGCGCGTCGGCGGGCTCGAAGGCCGACGATGCTTGGGGGAGGGGGCGGGCGAGATTGTCGTTGCGATACATGGATGGCGATCCTTGATGTGCGCTGGGCATGAAAAAACCCGCCGGGTTGCGGCGGGCCGATCGTGTGGAGGTCTGACCTTAGAGGGTCGTCACCATCGATGCAGGCGGGCCGTGGCAGGGGTAGCGTCGTGCCACCAAAGCCAGACCCGAGCGCGCGCGCCGTCCCCCGCCGAAGCGGCGGCACGGAGCGGAAAGAGGATCGCCGGGGCGTTCATCAGGCGCGCAACTCACAGATTTCGCAGGGGTTCGTCAACCCGCAATCCGGTTCGTGCGTTGGGTTCGGCGATGGAACGCGACCAACTCAGCCTCTTCGCGGCGCCCGCCGCATCCGGGGTACCCGAGGGGCTCGCCTACCGGCCCGAGCTGGTGGATGCAGGAGAGGAACGTGCGCTCGTCGCCCGCTTGCGCGAGCTTCCCTTCGCGCCGTTCGAGTTTCAGGGCTTCCTCGGCAAGCGGCGCACCGTCTCGTTCGGCTGGAGCTACCGTTTCGACGGCTCCGGCCTCGCCGAAGCCGATCCTCTGCCGGACTGGCTCCTCCCGCTCCGCGCCAGAGCGGCGGCCTTTGCGGGGCTCCCGGCGGACGCGCTCGTCCACGCCTTGCTCATCGAATATGACGTCGGTGCCGGCCTCGGCTGGCACCGCGACCGGCCCGTCTTCGGCGACGTCGTGGGGATCTCGCTGCTGTCGGAAGCGCCGCTGCGCTTCCGGCGCAGGCGCGGCGACAAGTGGGAGCGCCATACGCTGCGGGCGGCTCCCCGCTCGGCATATATGCTGCGGGGAGCCGCCCGGACCGAGTGGGAGCACAGCCTCGCCCCCGTGGCGTCGCTCCGCTACTCGGCAACCTTCAGGACGCTGGTCAGTCCCCCCGGGCGCTAGGAGGGGACGGCTCCCCCCGGAACCGTCCCCTCGCGCCCCGCCCCTTTAGCTGTAAAAGATGTGGACGCCGATCTTGTCCTGGCGGGCGAGGCGGCGGCCCCAGCTCGGGCTGACATAGTCGGCGTGGTACCAAAGGACATTGCTGTCGACGGCGCGGGCGGTGCCGGTCTGCGCGATGCGGGCGATGGCGACTGCCTTCGTCCAGGCCGGCGAAGAGCGGTCCGCCTCCGGTATCCGGCCGGTCGCGTTGACGAAGGAGAATTGCCAGGGCTGCTCGACCACCTCGCAGACGGTGTCGGGATAACGCTCCGAGCGGACCCGGTTGAGGACGACGTCCGCGACTGCGAGCTGGCCCTTCAATCCCTCGCCGCGCGCTTCGAAATAAACGGCGCTCGCGAGGCAATCCTGCTCCGCATCGTCGGTCTCGACCCGGGCCGCGGCGGCAACCTGCTGCTCGAGCGGGCCGGAAAAGGCGGCGGCAGGCGAGATGGAAGCGGCCAGGCCCGGAGCGGGAGCGCTGATGCCGGTGCCGATGGCGAGGGCGCAGCCGAAGGTGGCCACGGCAATCGCCGCGGCACGAAACGTGCGGATCATCGAACCTCGTTCTATCTGTGCGGTATGCCGATCCCCCGGATGCGGACACGCATCCCGATCGAACCCCCGTCTCGCCCGGCCGCCGGCTTCGTCAGCTCCAGCGGCTTGGCTTTTCAGCGCTCTACGTCGTCGCTGAGAGGGCCCTGACCGAGTTCGGGCGAAAGATCAACGGATCGTTGCCACATTTCGGACGAAATGGTTAACGGCGGCGACGAAATGAGGAACGAACGTAAATCCTTTGTAAATTCAATCGCTTGAGTTCGCCTCGCTGGGCCCGGCTTCGACGATCCCGCTCTCCAGACGCACCAGAACGCTGGGAATCCAGCCCGATTTGCAGGGTCCGGCATAGTCTCGGCCTCTGCTCACCGGGCGCGACACACCGCAGCTCGGACCGGCCCCGGAGGCCGCATCCCAGACGATCGCGAACCAGCGCTGATCGTGGCTTCTGGTGCAGATGAAGAACTGACCGCCCGGCGCGATCCGCGCGGTTTCCCGCGCCTGCTCGAACGGCGCGGCGCGAACCGGCACCGGCTCGGTCACCGCGCGCTCGCGGAAACGTCCCACCGCGTTGCAGGCGGCGAAGTTCGGCCCGAGCTCGCCGATCCGCACCGGGAGCTCCTCCGGCACCAGCGGCCGGACTTCGGCACGCTCGTAGGCAGGCGTGGTCGAGCCCTGGCTGGGCGGCGGCTCGTGCGCCTGGTCGCAGCCGGCGACGGCGATCGCGGCGAGCAGGAGAGGAAGCGCGGCGAATTGAGACTGCATGCCGAAGCCTTTAGACGCTAGCGAGGATGAAGGCGACAAGAGGCGTGGACGGTGGCGAAATGGCTGATGAAATCCGAGCCGGAGAGCTTCGGCTGGCGAGACCTCGTCCGCGATGGCGGGACCGAATGGGACGGCGTCCGCAGCCCGGCCGCGCGCCGTCATCTCAATGCCATGAAGGCCGGCGACGAAGCCTTCTTCTACCATAGCGGCGCCGAGCGCGGGGTGGTCGGCATCATGCGCATGACCCGCGCGGCAGCACCCGATCCCGGCGATCCCGATTGGGTCTCCATCGCCGTCGAGCCGGTGCGGCCGCTCGCGCGGATGGTGACGCTCAAGGAGATCAAGGCCGAACCTCGCCTCGCGGCGATGGCCACCCTGCGCCAATCCCGTCTCTCCGTTGCGCCGGTGCGGGACGAGGAGTGGGCTTTGATCCTGAAGATGGCCGGCTAGCGGATCTTCGGCGGTGCCTCTTATGGAGGATCGCTATCGGGCGGAGCCCGAAGCATAGGGTCAGGCGAAAACCTCGGCCGTGTCGTCGAGCGGGTCGGCGTATCTCGGGTTCGGGCCGTAGCTGTTATACTCCTCGCTGCCAGGGGTCAGCATCATGATCAGGAAGAAGATCCAGCCCACCAGCGGGATCCAGGACAGGAGGAAGAACCAGCCCGTTTTGTCGTGATCGTGCAGGCGGCGTACGGCGAGCGCGAGGAAGGCCGGCAGGCAGGCCAGCATCCACAGGAGCGGAAGGAGGCTCGCCGCCATGGCGAAGACGCTGCCGTCGGCCTCCAGGGATGCGCCGGCGGCGGTCCCGATGAGCGCCAGGACGATGCCAAGTCCGATGAGGACGACGTAGAACAGAAAGACGAAGAGCCAGAATTCGCGGCGGGTCGAGCGGCCCTTATAGTCGAAGATATGCCGCCACGGCCTCGTCAGCACGTTCATGAGATCGTCCCTTCCCGATCGGTACCGCTACAACAATAAACCGGGCGGTGCGGACAATGCCAGAGGCGAAAGTGCCCGCGGCGCCATCACTTCGGCTCTGTCCCGCACGGAAGGCTCTCGCTCGGATCAAGTCACGCCGGCTGTGCTCCCGACGCGCACCGCTTTCCGGAACAGCCCTGCCGACAGCAGCCACAGCCCTGCGAAAAAAAGGTTGATCGAAAGGACGCCGAACGGGCCGGGCGGCTCGCTGGCGCCGAGCCCGGCGGCGAAGGCGTAGAGGGCGATCGCCGCTTGCACGATGCCTGCCGCCGCCATTGCGGCGGCCATCCCCTGCGCGCGGAAGCGGGCGAGGACCGCGCCGGTGAGGGCGATCAGGATTTCTCCGAGATAGAGCCCGTTCTGCGGATTGTCCTCGTCGCCGATAATGCCGACGGCGGCATTGATCCAGATGAGGAGGAACGCCGCCGCGAGCGCGACCGCGACGCCGCCGCGATAGGCCCAGCTGGCGCTGGCCCGCGCGGCCAGCTCGAGCAGAAGGCCGGTGCCGCCGAACATGACCGCGGCGAAGACGAAGTCGGACGCCGTCCAGTTCACTTCGTCGGTAAACTGCATGGCGATGGCGGGCAGCGCCAGGAGCGCGGCGACCGCCGCCCAGAGAATCGTTCGCCAGGGCATGCCCCGACGATCCTGTGCCGCGATATCCGCCATTTCCATGCCTCCCTCGGTAGGTGAGACATGCCCTTAGCCGCCCCTGCGGTGAGCGGCATGAGCGGAAGCTGAGCATTCGCTGAGCATTCGGCCGGACGACCCTGCGACCGCTTCAATTTGGGGGGAGGAGCGGCCGCAGGGCCTCACCGGACATGGCGGAACCAGACCCCGGCTTGGCCCGGCTAAAGCAGCTACGGCCCGGCCCGGCTATATGGGAGAAACCGCAGGTCGCGCCGGCGCTCGGCCTCAGCTCTCGATCTCGACCCAGGTCGGGGCGTGGTCGCTGGCCTTCTCGCGGCCGCGATATTCCTTGTCTACGCCGGCATCGAGCAGCCGGTCGGCGGCGTGCGGGCTGAGCAGGAGATGGTCGATCCGGAAGCCCGCGTCGCGTTGCCAGGCGCCGGCCGTATAGTCCCAGAAGGTCCAGACCGGGCCGTCGGGAAAACGGGCGCGGATGGCGTCGGTCCAGCCCTGATGGAGGATGCGGCGAAAGGCCGCGCGGCTTTCGGGCTGCATCAGGGCGTCGTGCGCCATCGCCCGGGGCGAGAAGACGTCCTCGTCCGCGGGGATGACGTTCCAGTCGCCGGCGAGCACGACGGGCCGCTCCTCGGCGAGGAGGTCCAGCGCGTGGAGGCGGAGGCGCTCCAGCCAGGCGAGCTTGTAGCCGAACTTCTCGGTGCCGACCGGATTGCCGTTGGGAAGGTAGAGCGAGGCAAGGACGACGTCGCCCACCTCGGCCTCGATGTAGCGGCTGTGGAGGTCGTCCTCGTCGGCGCCGGGCAGGCGGACTCGGCGCAGCGCCGCCGGCTTGCCGGACGGCGTCAGGATGGCGACGCCGTTAAAGCCCTTCTGGCCGTGCCAGAGACCCTCATAGCCCGCCGCCTTGACGTCCTCGAGCGGGATCGATTCGTCGGCGCACTTGATCTCCTGGAGGCAGAGCGCGTCCGGCTTCTGCTCCTGGAGATACTCGACCAGCCGCGGCATCCGCGCCCGGATGCCGTTCAGATTGTAGGTGACGATCTTCATGCGCGCGGCTTAGCGCCGCCGGCCGGCAACGTCATCCCGGACTTGATCCGGGATCCATGAACAGAAGCCTGTTCGAATTCGCGCAATCCGTGTTCATGGATGCCGGATCGAGTCCGGCATGACGATATCTCAGATGCTGAAGCTGCTCCCGCAGCCGCAGCCCGAGGCGGCGTTGGGGTTGCGGACCTGGAAGGCGGCGCCACCGAGGCTCTCGACATAGTCGACCGCGCCGCCGCGGACGAGATCGAGCGTGACGTCGTCGACGACGAGCGTGACGCCGTCCTGCTCGACCGCGAGGTCGCCCGGCTCGATCTCGTCGGCGAGGCCGAAGCGGTACTGGAAGCCGGCGCAGCCGCCGCCGTCGACGGCGAGGCGCAGGATCGCCTTCTTCCCCTGCCGGCCCGCGATCGCGGCGACTCGGGCCGCGGCGGCGGGAGTGATGGCGATGGCGGGGGCTTCGGTCATGCCTTGCAGATAGGCGCGCGGCGCCTGAGGCGCAACGCGGGCAAACGCGCTTGTGCGGCCTCCGCTGCCGCCATATGCCCGGCTGACCGAAGCCGGAGCCGCCACAAGATGAAGATCCGCGTTTACGTCACGCTGAAGAACGGCGTCCTCGACCCGCAGGGAAAGGCGATCCACCACGCGCTCGAAGGCCTCGGCTTCGCCGGGGTGAAGGACGTGCGCCAGGGCAAGCTCATCGAGATCGACGCCGAGGATCAGATCGCCGATGAGGAGGTCGAGGCGATGTGCCGCAGGCTCCTCGCCAACACCGTCATCGAGAACTTCCGGATCGAGTATCCGGAAGCCGGGATCGAGCGCGCGTGAAGAGCGCCGTCATCGTCTTTCCAGGCTCCAACTGCGACCGCGACATGGTGACGGCGCTGCGCGAGGTGAGCGGCGAGGAGCCGCTGCGCGTCTGGCACCGCGAGACCGAGCTGCCGCGTGGTCTGGACCTGGTGGCGATCCCCGGCGGATTTTCCTACGGCGACTATCTGCGCGCGGGCGCGATGGCGGCGCGCTCGCCGGTGATGCACGCCGTAAAGGAGGCGGCAGGGCGCGGCGTCGCCGTGCTCGGCGTGTGCAACGGCTTCCAGATCCTCACCGAAGCCGGCCTTCTTCCCGGCGCGCTGATGCGCAATGCCGGGATCCGCTTCGTCTGCCGCGAAGTGCCGCTCAAGGTCGAGAACGGCCGGTCCGCCTTTACGGCGCGCTATCGCGCGGGCGAGGAGATCGTCCTCCCGGTCGCCCACCATGACGGCAATTACCAGGCCGATGCCGAGACGCTCGACCGGCTCGAGGGCGAGGGCCGCGTCGCCTTCCGCTATGCCGGCACGTGCAACGGCGCGGCGCGCGACATTGCCGGCATCGTCAGCGAGGCGGGCAACGTGCTCGGCATGATGCCGCATCCCGAGCGCGCGGTTGAGCCCGCGCACGGCCGCACCGACGGCCGCCGCCTCTTCGAAGGCCTGATCGAGAGTTTGGCCGCCTAAAGGTTCGCTCGCGGCCCTCGCCCATGCTACGGCCACCGCGAGGAGGCGGGCGCGTGCACAGGGCGATCAGGCGCATCGATTGGCGGCGTGCCGCGCTCGCCGCGGCGCCGGTGGCGGCCATCGCGCTCGCCGCGATTGCCGTGCGAACGCCGATCGCGGCGGAACATCGCACTCTCGCCGCTCTGCTCTTCGTCTGGATCGTCGCGGACTCCCTGATGCTGTCCTATCTGGCGCGCAGGGCGCCGGAGGAGGTGGAGGCGAAAGCCGCGCTCGCGATCCTCGCCGGCGCGTTCGGCAGCGCCGCGATCGCGATGCCGGCGCACATCCGCTCCGCGCTCCTCGATCTCACGCCAGTCGCCGGTGCGATGGCGGCGGTGGTGGCGGCGCATGTCACATGGGGCCTCGCCCGCGCCCGGGCCCGCATCGCACGGAAAGGCGTGCCACCGCGCGAGCGGGCGGTCGACGCCCTTTCGCAGCTGGTTCCCGAGAAGCTCGCGCGCTTCGCCGTCGCCGAGGCGGCGCTGCTCCACCTTGCGCTCTTCCAGTGGCGCGCCGCGCCGGACGTTCCCGCCGGCCAGCAGGGATTTTCCTATCACCGGCATCTGGTGCCGATCGCCTCGGTCATGCTCTTCCTGCAGGTTGCGGAAATCGCAATCGTCCATCTGCTGCTCAGCCTCTGGTTCCCGTCGGCTGCGCTGATCCTGTTCCTGATCGGCGATCTCATGCTCGTCTACATGATCGGGCTGGTGAAGTCCTTCAGGCTGCGCCCTGTCCTCGCCGGCGCCACCGGGCTCCGGGTGCGGACGGGGATCCTGATCGACCGCTTCGTTCCCTGGTCCTGCGTCTCGGCGATCCGGTCGGATTTCAGCTCGGAGCGAGTGAAGAGCCGCTCGACCGAAAATGCGGCTCTCCTTGCCTGGCCGAATCTCCTCGTGGAGCTCGCCGCACCGATCGAGCGTCGGTCGCTGCTCGGCGGCACTGTCCGGATCGAGGCGATCGCGCTCCGCCTCGACGATCGGGCGGACTTCCTGCGCTTCGCCGCCCCGCACATCGAGGCGGCGCGCTAGCCGCTTCCTACGGCCTCGAGCGCGAGGAAGAGGAGGAAGCCGGCGGCGGCCCAGCGCGTGATCCGCATCGCCGGCCGGTAGAGAGCGGCGCCGTCGTCCGGCCGGCGCGCGAGCCAGAGGAGCGCGATGGCGAGGCCGGCATAGCCCAGCGCGATCAGCAAGGCGTCCGGCGCGCCGAAGCGGCGCTCGACCAGCCAGAAGGTGACGAGGCCGGCGCCCGCGAGGCACAGGGTGCCGAAGCGGAGCGCGCCGGCCGGGCCGAGCGCAACCGTGAGCGTGCGGTCGCCGCGGGCGCGGTCCTCCTGGAGCTGGAAGACCTGGGTCGCGGGATAGAGGCCGAGCGCGGTCAGCGCCGCGCCGGCCGCGCCGGCGTGGAGCGCGGCGTCGGCGAGGTCGGGCGGGGCGGCGGCGGCCCAGCCGGCGACGAAGCCGAGCGCCCCCTGGCCGAGCGCGATCGCCGCCGCGCTTTTCGCCGGATGCGCTTTCCAGCGCGTGGCCGGGTGGCTGTATGCGGCGGTCCAGCCGGCGATCGCAGCGTAGAGGAGGAGGAAAGTCGCTCCCGCCGCCGCCGCGAGGGTTGCGCCGGCGACGCCGAGCAGGATCGCGAAGCCGAGCAGGCCAGGCGGGACCGCGGGAGGGCGCTCGAGGCCGCTCACCGGCCCTTCGTCCCTGTCGTGGACGGCGTTGAAGGCGGTCGCCGCCGGATAAAGGAAGAGGTGGAGCGCGAGGAAGGCGGCGGTCGTTCCGCCGTCCCACGCTCCGTCGGAGAGGAGAGCGCCCCACAGAAAGATCGGCGCCAGCGTCAGCTGAAACGGGAGCCGCAGATGGACGAGATAGAAAGCGAGGCGGCGCAGCATGGCCATCGCGCTCCCCGTGGCACGTCCGCCATGCGCTGCAAAGACGCGAAAGCACCCCCTCCCCTTCAGGGGAGGGGGCTGGGGGGCGGGGGCTGTTCGGCGGCGCTGCGCAGCGCGCCAGTCCCCACCCCAACCCCTCCCCTGAAGGGGAGGGGCTTCGCCGCCGCGGATCAGAGCATCGGCAGCTCGGCGCCGAGGATCTCCGGCTGAGCGAAGGCGAGGCCGTCGAACGCCGACTCGAACGTCCCCGCGCCCGCAAAGGCGGAGGCCGGCGCCATGGCGACGCTTGCGCCGCCCGCGGCAGCGCCGGTCACGGTGACCGTCACCGTGGCGGTGTCGGGCTGGCCGCCGGAGGTGCTGTCCGACACTGTGTAGGTGAAGCTGTCGGTGATCGTCTCGCCCGGCGCGAGGTCGATGCCGGCAGCCGAGTAGGTCAGGGTCTTGGTCGCGGCGTCGAAGGCGACGCTGCCCTGCGTGCCGCTGGTGTCGACCGAGAGGATGTTGCGGGTGATCGGGCTCGAGTCGACGTCGGTGTCGTTCGCCATCAGCGTCGCCCAGAGGTTGCCGGAGCTCGCTCCCTCGGTGATCGAGAGCGCATCGTCGACCGCAACGACCCCGTCGTTGACGCCGAAGATCTGGACTCCGATCAGGAAGTTCTCGCCCTCGGTGCCGAGGACGTTGAAATAGGTCCACTGCCAGCTGTCGGGGCTGAGTCCGTCGCTGCTCGCATGGTCGGCGGTGAAGGTCAGCACGCCCTGCACCTCGTCCCAGTTCAGCGTCCCCAGCAGACCGTCCGCCTCGACGTCGGCGAAGTCGAAGCTGAAGGATTCGATCAGCGTGCCGAGCATGTCGAAGCTGGTCTCGTCCTCGGACACCTGGAAATAGGCGTCCGCAATCTGAGTCACGCCGAGGATTTCGAGGGTCGCCGTCGCCGTCGACGTCGCGCCCGCGGCGTCGGTCACCGTGTAGGTGAAGCTGTCGGTGATCCGGTCGCCGTCCTCGAGGCTGTAGAACAGCTGGCCCGCATCGTAGCGGACCTGGCCGTTGGCCAGCAGCGTGACCGTCGCCCCCTTCGCGGAAACCGCCAGCACGGCCGAGACCGTGAGCGCATCGCCGTCGGCATCGCCGTCGTTTGCGAGCAAGGTCGCCGTGAGGTCGATCTCGCCGGCATCCTCGGGGATCGTGAGCCGGTCGTTGCGGGCGACGGGCGCCGTGTTGGCCGACACGCCGGTGATCGTCACGGTCGCAGTCGCGGTGGAGGCCAGGCCGGCGGCGTCGGTGATGGTGTAGGTGAAGAAGTCGGTCGCAGTCTGGCCGGCGCCCAGATCGGCGAAGATCGCGCTGGCATCGTAGGTGACGGTGCCGTCCGCAGCCAGCGTCACCGCCGCCCCCTGTGCGGACAGGGCCTGGACGCCGGTGATCGCGAAGGCGTCGCCGTCGGGATCGCCGTCATTGCCGAGCAGTTGTGCGGTGACGTCGGTCGCGCCGGCATTCTCGGCCAGCGTGAGGGCGTCGTCGGCCGCCACCGGCGCGGCGTTGTGGGTGACGCCGGTGATGGTCACCGTCGCGGTCGCCGTCGAGCTGAGGCCGAACTCGTCGGTGATCGTGTAGGTGAAGCTGTCGGTCGCGGTTTCGCCGTCCTCGAGATCGGCGAAGAGGCTGCCGGGGTCGTAGCTCACCTGGCCGCCGGTCGAGAGGGTGACGGCGGCGCCGCTGGCCGAGACGGCCTGGACCGAGCCGATCCGGACCGCCTCGCCGTCGGCGTCGCCGTCGTTGGCGAGGAGGATCGCGGTGACGTTTGTCGCGCCCGCGTCCTCCGCCAGGATCAGCGCGTCGTCGGCCGCGACCGGGGCGGAGTTGCCGCTGACCAGATCGACGATCTTGAAGACGCCGTCGGCGGCCTGGATGCGCTCGATACCGATCAGGCGGTCGGCCCCGTCGGGCGCGCCGGCGCGCCGGTCGCGGACCAGGATCGAGCCGTCGCTGCGCAGCGAGAAGTCGTAGTCGCTGCTCTTGCCGGCGAGGACGACGCTGTCCTGGCCGTTGCCGCCGTCGAGAACGTCGTTGCCGGCGCCGCCGCTCAGCGTGTCGCTGCCGTTGCCGCCGTCGATATTGTCGTTGCCGGCGCCGCCGTTCAGGACGTCGTTGCCGTTGTCGCCGAAGATGAAGTCGTCGCCGGCAGTGCCGGTGATCGTCTCGGCATGCTTGGTGCCGTTGAAGATTGCCATTGTCCTTGTCCTTATGCTGGGCCGCTCGGGCGTGAATGGAGGTCCCGCGACGAAGCGGGATCCGTGTCGGGTCGTCCTGTTCCTCGTGAAAGGCGCACCGGGCCGGCGCTTCTGGCGGCCGAACCGGCGAGGGCTGCAAATGGCGGCGCCGCTTTTCGGGGCGATGTCGCCCGTCCGGCCAAATGGTTTCAATCGTATCGCGGGAACCGGTACCGCCCGGGCGCGGGCCTTACCGTCGGCCCGGCGCGGTTCCGCTGCGCGCGAAAGCGCGCTAGAGCGGAGGAGGGCGCCCGTAGCTCAGTTGGATAGAGCACGAGCCTTCTAAGCTTGGGGTCGCAGGTTCGAATCCTGCCGGGCGCGCCACAGCCGCGGCGTCAGGGTTGCCGCGCTTCGGTCGCCTCGTTGAGAACTCGCCACCACGTCACGAGGCCGGCAACGGACAGTGCGAGGAAGATCGCATAGAGCCAGGCAAGCGGCTCGATCCCGCGGCTCAGATAGAGCGGGACGGCGACGAGATCGACGAGGATCCACAGCACCCAGTTCTCCAGCCTGCGAAGCGCGAGCAGGATCTGGGCGGCGATGCTGGCCGTCGCGATCAGCGCGTCCGGGTAGGGCGAGGCCGCGGCCGTGAAACGGTCCATCGCCCAGCCGAGTGCGACGCCGGTGACGACGATGCCGACTGCCCAGGCCATTCGCTGCGCGGCAGGGAGCAGGAGAACCACGATGGTGCCCGCTTCCTTGCGGGCCTCGTTCCATTTCACCCAGCCGTAGAGGTTTACCGCGACGAAGAAGATCTGAAGCCCCGCCTCGGCGAAGAGCCTGGCCGTGACCAGCACGAAGAACGCGGCGGAGACGGATGCGATGCCGAACGCATAATTCCAGATGCTGCGGCGAACGATCAGGGCGACGTTCACCACCCCGAACGCGAATGCGAGATATTCGAGCATCTCGCCCGGCGTGACGCCGACCGAGGCGGCGATTGAGCGGAGCGCTTCCATCGAACCGCGCGGCGGCGCGCCCGCGAGCGCGCCGCCCCTCAAACGCTCAGCCGCCGACGTGCGGCTGGGCGATCATGCAGTAGAGCATCGGCAGCGACAAGATGAGGTTGGTGCGCGACGCCATCATCGCGACGCTGCCGGCGCGCAGCTTGGCGTCGTCCTCTGCCGGTACGATGCCGAGCGCTTTCTTCTGGTTCGGCCAGATCACGAACCAGACGTTCGCCGCCATGATGAGGCCCAGCCACATGCCGATGCCGATCGTGCGGTAGCCTTCCTGAAGCGTCAGCGCGTCGGCGACATAGCCGCCGCGGCTCATCTCGGCGAGGAGCAGGCCCAGGATCACCGTCGCCAGCGCTGCCCAGCGGAACCAGAACAAGGCCGCGGGCGCGATGAAGCCGGTGACGCCGCGCTTCAGCTCGGCCGGCACCTTGGGCATGGTCGGGATCTGGACGAAGTTGAAATAATAGAGAAGGCCGATCCACAGGATGCCTGCGAAGACGTGGAGATAGCGCAGGAACTGCACCCAATAATCGCCGTGCATCGCTTCGCCGTGCAGGCCGAACATGGCCGCGAGCAGCAGCACGACCCCGATCAGCAAAGCGAGATGGAAGTTTCCGAAGATCTTGGCCATTTCTGATCCCCTGTTTCGACCTGTCGCGCTTCCCTAGCTCAAGCGGTGCCCGCGCGCGAGACAGAGATTGCGAGGCGCGGACTGTCACACCGAATCGGGTTCATTTCAGGGTTGGCGGTGCCCACGCGGGAGTCCTAAGACTCTGTCGGCCGCGGGGGGCGGGCAACGGGGGTGAAAAGATGACGGTAAAGGGGGGGCAGGACGAGCTGCGCGCGGACCAAGGGGGCGAGGACGGGGCCCGCGGCACGGACAGCAGCCGCGGCGACGCGGATCGTTCGCGCGCGACCCCCGAAATAGTAGCCGGCGACATGCCCTTCGACGTCCGCGCGGCGATGATGTTTGATCGCCTCGAGGCCGTTTATCTGCGCATCCTGCGCGGCTTCATCCTGGTCTTCGCGACGGGGCTCATCATTTATGCGGCGGGCCTCGTGGTGGTCAGCCTCTACAAGATGAGCCGGTCTACGACGAGCGTCGTGGAGGATGTCGCGACCGTGGGCGGCAACGATCTCGTCGCTGCCGAAGGCGCTGAAATGCGCCAGCCCGGCGATTCGGAAGCCGATCGGACCGATCCCCGCCACCAAGCCTTTTATCGCGACTTTGTGCGCCGCTACCACGCGCTCTTTCGCCAGCGATTCGAGCCTTTCCGCCAACGCGTCGACCGCCAGCTCGCGCTCGATGCGTTCGACGACGCCTATGTCGGGAGTGCCGACCGGCTGGCGCGAGTCACGTCCGGCAGCCTGAACTTCGCCGCCGACCGCGGGGACCTGGAATTGCTCCTGCGTTCGATGAGCGAAGCGGCGCAAACTCCGCAAACGCAGCGGCGGCTCCAGGCCTATCGCAGCGCCAGGCAGGTGCAGGTCTGCCGGAACGTGCGGCGGACCCGGACCGTGCAGAGGAGCGGCTGGGACCGCTACGGCACTTCCTGTCCCGGCTGGTACTATCCGCCTTACGGCTGCCCGGTCATGCGCTCCGTGCAGGAGCCTTATGCGCAGCGCGTGTGCGAGATGCGGTTTCCGGAAGGCACGCGCTCGCACGCAGACATCTTTCGCGCCTACCACGACCGCTTCTTCGCGCTGCTCGACCAGCGGCGGCGGGCAAACGCGGCACGAGCCGAAGCCGCCCGCGCCAGCATCATGATGGGCAATGTCGAGGGCCGCTTCGCACTCGGCCGGGCCGCCTATATCTTCGGCGGCTTCCTCCTCGTCATGTTCTTTTTCCTGCTAATCGCGATCGAGCGGCACCAGCGGCGGCTCGCGCGGCGATGCGAGGAGTTCAATCCAATCGCCACATGATGCTTTCGCTGAACGGCGTCCACAGGCCGGTGCGGACTCCGGCGCGGCGCAGCGTACGGCCGGTCCATTCGTTGCAGGTCAGGTAGAAGCTGTAGCCGCCACTGGCTTCGTAGAACATGTCCGAAGGGCCGTAGCCGCGACCGAGGACGGGGATGGTGCGGCCGTCGGGCGCTCGCTCGAAGCGCTCCAGGATGACCGAGACGAGCTGGGCATATTCCTGTCGCCGCAGCGTGATCGGACGCTGCCAGGTCTCGGAGCGGGGATCGTGGATGTGCTCGACATGGAGGAGGCTGCGACCGCCGCCCGAAAAGGCGCCGAGCGCGCGCGGCAAGGTGAGATCGGCCCAGGTCGGCGTGTTCAAGTAGAATTCGCGGTTGCCGTAGCCGACGCCGATATGGCTGGCGGCGCCGTAGCGGCGGTCTGCGAGGTGCTCGGGCGGCGCGTAGCGACGCCAGTCGATCGCATCCGTCTTTTTGGGCATGACAATCCAGGTATGGACGCCGTTGGTGCGGATGAAGATCGTGACGCCTTCCTCCGCCTCCTCCCAGCCGGGGTTGGCGGAGACCGTGCCGAGGAAGGCGGCGGCGTTGAGGTAGGCGAGGGGGACGGCGGCCGCCAGGGTCGAGGCGACGACGAGCGTCCAGAATGCTCGCCGCCGCCAGCTCTGCAACCGTCGCGCCTGCGCCATGCGCTTGTGCTAGCCGAGCGCCGCGGCCACAGCCAGAGCGATGCGCCGCCGGCAACTCGAGCGAATCTGGCGAGCGGGCGTTGAGGCCTGCCTGCCGGCGCGCGTGCTGCCGTCGCATTTGCCGTCGCCGCCGCCCGGTCGGACGATAGGCCTGGCGATCGGCAAGGCGGCTGCGGGAATGGCCGCGGCGCTGGAGGCGTCCTGGCCCGGCGACCTCTCCGGGATCGCCGTCGCTCCGCACGGCGCCAGCGCGGCGCTGCGGCGGATCGCGCTCCGCACCGCCGCCCACCCCGTACCCGACGCGGCGAGCGTGGCGGCGGCGAAGCATCAGCTGGCCCTGGCGGAAGGCGCCGGGCCGGACGACCTCGTGCTGGTGCTGCTCGGCGGCGGCGCCTCCGCGCTCGCCTGCCTGCCCGGCGAGGGCCTGGCGCTCGAGGAGAAACAGGCTGTGACCGCGGCGCTGCTTCGGTCCGGCGCCGCCATCGAAGAGATCAACTGCGTCCGCCGCCATCTGTCCCGCATCAAGGGCGGGCGCCTCGGCCTCGCGGCCGCGCCGGCGCGGCTCGTCACGCTTGCCATCTCCGACGTCGCCGGCGACCGGCCGGAAGACATCGGCTCGGGACCCACCATATCCGATCCGAGCACGCTTGCGGATGCGCGGGCGCTTCTCTTCCGATACGGGATCACGGCACCTTCCGCAGGCTGGTCCGAGAGCGTGAAGCGCCTCGCCGGCGATTATCGCGTCGTCGCCAGCGCCGGTACGGCCCTCGCCGCCGCCGCGGCGGAAGCAAAGCAGCTCGGCTACCGGCCGCTCGTCCTCGGCGAGGTCGACGGCGAGGCGCGCGACATCGGACGCGAGCACGGCGCGCTCGCCCTGCGCCTTGCTCCGCGGACTGCGATCCTCTCGGGCGGCGAGCTGCGGGTGACGGTGCGGGGGACCGGGCGCGGCGGCCCCAACCAGGAATATGCGCTCGCGGCGGCGATGGCGCTGGCAGGCTCCGCCGTAGCCGGTCTCGCGGCGGACAGCGACGGCATCGACGGCGCGAGCGAGGCCGCCGGCGCCTGGTTCGACGGCGGCAGCCTAATGCGGACGGCGCGCGATCCCGGCGCGGCGCTGGACGCGAACGACAGCGGCGGCTGGTTCGCTTCGCTCGGCGACCTGTTCGTCACCGGCGCGACCGGCACCAATATCAGCGACTTGCGCATCCTCCTCACACCCCCTTAGTCTGCGCCGATGAGCGGGTGGACGATCGGCATTATCGGCGGCTCCGGCCTCTACGCGCTCGATGCGCTGGAGGACGCCCAGTGGATTGTCGTCGATACGCCCTGGGGAGCGCCTTCCGACGCGCTGCTGGTCGGGCGCATCGAGGGCGTGAAGTTCGTCTTCCTTCCCCGCCACGGCCGCGGCCACCGCATCCCGCCGGGCGATCTCAACTACCGCGCCAATATCGACGCGCTGAAGCGCGCGGGCTGCACCGATCTCGTCGCGGTCTCGGCGGTGGGATCGCTCAACGAGGCGATGCCGCCGGGGCGCTTCGCCATCGCCGACCAGTTCGTGGACCGCAGCTTCGCGCGCAGCCCGAGCTTCTTCGGTCCCGGCCTCGTCGCCCATGTCTCGCTCGCCGACCCGGTGTGCCCGAGGCTCTCGGCTCTCGTCGCGGACGCCGCGGCGGCCGCGGGCGCCGAGGTCGCGCGCGGCGCCACCTATGTCGCGATCGAGGGCCCGCAATTCTCGACCCGCGCAGAAAGCCGCCTCTACCGCGAGTGGGGCTGCGACATCATCGGCATGACCGCGATGCCGGAAGTCCGGCTCGCCCGCGAGGCCGAGCTTCCCTACGCGCTGATCGGCATGGTGACCGATTATGACAGCTGGCGGGCCGGCGAGGAGCCTGACGTCGCCGAGATCGTCGAGCGCCTCCACGCCAATGCTGCGAGCGCCCGCCGGATGATCGCCGCGCTCGCCCGCGCGCTGCCCGCGGAGCGCTCGCCCTCGCCGATCGACCGCGCGCTCGACCTGGCGATCATGACCGCACCCGAAGCGCGCGACCCGGCAATGCTGCGCAGGCTGGACGCGATCTGCCCGCGCCTTTGCGCTCCAGGCGCGACGTGAGGCACAGGCGCCGCCGCCGCCGGCCCAGTGCTTCCATAACGTCGTGCATCCGCGCAAGGGCTTGATCGGGCTGGGGAAACCGGCAATGATCCGCGGGTGACGATCGGCTCCCGGCGGGACTCTCGCGGGAGGCAGAACGACGGCACGTCAGAAAGGGGATTGCGATGATCGGGACCGCAACGTTCGGCTGCGGCTGCGCCGTCTGCAACGGCACGAAGCGGCTCGAGCCCGCGACTTTGCGGGCGGCCGAAATTCTCGCCATCGATCCCAATGACGACGGCGACGGCAACGTCGCCGTCGGCGGCTCCTATGAAGGGGCGGTCAATTTCGAGACCGATACCGACAACGTCTCGGTGACGCTGGAGGCGGGCAAGACCTACCTCTTCTCCTTGCGCGGACATGGCGCCGAACCGCTGCTCGATCCCTTCATCCAGCTCCTCGACCCTGCCGGCGTCCCGCTCGGCACCGACGACGACGGCGGCACCGGCATCAATTCGATGCTGACCTTCACCGCCGTGGTTCCGGGCACCTACAAGATCGTCGCGGGCGCCCTGGCCGCGACCGGCGGCGTCGGGCAATATATCGTCGACGTGCGCGAGATGGGCGCCGACGGGCCGGGCGCGACCCATGCGACCGCGACGCCGCTCACCGTCGGCGGCAACGTCTTCGGCTTCATCGAGGCGAGCGGCGACGTCGACCTCTACCGGATCGAGATGGTCGCCGGACGACTCTACAGCTTCGAGATCGGCGGCGGCGCCGACTACAATACCAACTATCTCGCGGTGCCGCCGGGCGAGCTCGACACCAAGCTCACCTTGTACGACGCCGATGGCAACGAGGTCGCGTTCAACGACGATATCAGCGGCTCCGCGGTCCAGGGCGACATCAGCTCGCGCCTCGCCTTTCTGGCCGAGGCCAGCGGCACCTATTATCTGCGCGTCGAGGCCTATTCCGGCGACACCGGCGGCTACGCTCTGGTCTCCGATTCGATCGTCCTCGCCGACCAGGATCCGCTCGCGTCGATCGACTGGGGCTCGAAGCTCGCCTCGAAGGACGTCAAAGTCTATTTCGCCAAGGAAGGGGAGAGCTTCGACGGCGTCGCTTCGCTCGGCTGGACGCCCTACGAGATCGCGCAGGCGATGAAGGCCTTCCAGGTCTGGGCCGACGTCACCGATCTCGTCTTCTCGATCGTCGACACCGCGGCCGCCGCGACGTTCAAGCTCGTGACCACCGTCTCGGATGGCTATCTGGGCTATTTCAACCCCCCGGGGACCGAGAATGAAGGCGTCGGCGTGTTCGCGATCAACGGCACCGGCTGGGAGCGGATCAAGACCGACGGCGGGCTCGAGCCGGGCGGCTATGGCTGGATTACCCTGATCCACGAATTCGGCCACGGCATCGGCCTTGCCCATCCGCACGACAATGGCGGCGGATCGGACGTGATGGCGGGCGTCACCGGCCCGTTCGACAGCCTCGGCGTCTACGACCTCAACCAGGGCGTCTGGACGACCATGTCCTACAATGACGGCTGGCGCACCCATCCCGACAACGAGGACGGGACGCCGCCGGGCAATCCGGTCGCCTGGGGCTGGCAGGCGGGGCCCGGCGCGTTCGACATCGCCGCGGTCCAGGCCAAATATGGCGCCGACAGCGGCCGCAATGCCGGCGACACCGTCTACACGCTCCCCACCGCCAATGCGACGGGCACCTTCTGGACGACAATCTGGGACGTTGGCGGGACCGACACGATCGCGCATGAAGGGACGATTGCCGCAACGATCGACCTCCTCGCCGCGACGCTCGATTATTCGCCGACCGGCGCCGGTGTCATCTCCTTCGCCGAAGGCGTGTTCGGCGGCTTCACCATCGCCGCCGGCGTCGTCGTCGAGAATGCGCGCGGCGGCAGCGGCGCTGACATTCTCGCCGGCAATGCGGCCGCCAACCTGCTCGACGGGCGCGGCGGCGCCGACACGATGATCGGCCGCGGCGGCGACGACATCTATGTCGTCGATACGGCCGCGGACACGATCGTCGAGCAATATGACGAGGGCCTGGACGAGGTCCGCACCGGCATCGGCGTCTACACGCTGGCGCAGAGCGTCGAGCGGCTGCGCGCCACCAACGACAATGCCCATGACTGGCGCGGCAACAATTCGCCCAACATCTTCGTCGGCGGGGGCGGCAACGACGTCATGCGGCTCCAGGACGGCGGCGACGACGTCGCCTTCGGCAATGGCGGCGTCGACAGCTTCTATTTCGGCGCCGCGTTTACCGCGTTCGACCGGGTCGACGGCGGCGATAATCGCGATTCGCTGATCCTGCAGGGCGATTATTCCGCCGGCGTCGTCCTCGGCGACGGCGTTCGCAGCAGCATCGTCAACGTCGAATCGATCTCCCTCATGCCAGGAAGCATAACGAGCTACGGCGACATTTCCGGCGTCTTCTACAGCTACGATCTCACCATGATCGACGGCAATGTCGCGGCGGGGGCGCTGATGAAGGTGAACGGCTTCCACCTCCGCGCCGGCGAGAATTTCGCGCTCGACGCGTCGGCCGAGACCGACGCGCCGCTCCAGATCTTCGCGGGGCTGGGACGCGACACGCTGATCGGCGGGGCCCAGGGCGATTCCTTCGTCTTCGGCCAGGACGGCCGCTTTTCGGCCGGCGACACGGTGGTCGGCGGCGGCGGCTACGACATCCTCTATCTGCGCGGCGACTATGCCATCGACTTCAACGCCGCGGGCTTCGCCGGCTCCTTCAGCGGCGTCGAGAGCATCGCGCTTTTGACCAGCGCCAATACCGAGTTCGTCGGCGGCGGCGACGGCGACTTCGACTATTCGATCACCTGGAACGACGCGATGCTCGCCGCGGGCGCCGTCTTCACGATCAACGGCAGCCGCCTCCAGGCCCACGAAAGCTTCGCCTTCGACGGCAGCCGGGAAAGCGACGGGCAGCTGCGCGTCTTCGGCGGAGCGGCGTCCGACACGCTCGCGACCGGCGCCGGCAACGACCAGCTCTATGGCGGCGGCGGCGCCGACCTCCTCACCGGCGGCGGCGGCGCCGACCTCTACCGCTATCTCAGCGCCGCCGATTCCGGGCCGGGCGCCTACGACACGATCCATGGCTTCGCCCCGGGCGCGGACCGCATCGACCTCCAGCGCATCGACGCCCGCAGCTCGAGCGCCGAGGACGACGCCTTCGCCTTCATCGGCAACGCCGCCTTTACCGCCGCGGGCCAGCTGCGCGCGGTTAACGTCTCGGGCAATTTGTGGCGGGTCGAAGGCGAGATCGACGGCGACGGCGTCGCCGACTTCGTCTTGGAGGCGCATGTCGACAGCCTCCAGCCGCTCGCAGCGGGAGATTTCCTGCTCTGAGGCCGGGGATCTCTCGCATGTCTCTGAAATCGCAGAAAAAATGAGCGTCCGCGGAACCTCGCCGCGAGTCCGGAGTTAGAGCCCCCGATCAACGGGGGAACCGGCATTTTCGAGACCATCGATCCGCGCCGCGTCGCGACGTCGTCTACCGGCAGCGAGCAGCCGTGCGTTTCGCGCCCGCCCTTTTCCATAACGCTGGCGGAACAAAGAAGTCGTCTTGCAGTTTTGCCTGCGATCTGGCAGTCTAGTACATGTAAATCCCCGCTTTACTTTGTAAACATTTGAACAACAGTTCATCCTGGACTGCGCCAAAGCGCGGCCGGAGCGACACGGATCATCGGAGAGCCTGAATGTGTAGGAGCTGCAACGCTTTTTCCTGGAGCAACACTTATTCCTTCGCCGACAATTACGGCGATGTGGTCACTTCCTCGCAGCTCGCTGCCTTGGGCTTTGCCGCCAGCTCGCTCGAGACGGCGCTCGCCGCCGACGGCGTCGGCGACGGTCCCGCGCCGACTTTGGCGCTCGTGCCGACGGTCGTCACGGTCGACAACGTCCCCGACGGGATCACCGGCACCAACCCCACCGTCACCGTCGGCGGCCCGCACATCATCTCCACCATCGACACGCCCGGCGACCAGGATTTCTACGCGGTCCAGCTCGAGGCGGGGGTCAAATACAATATCGGCATGTACGGCCACCCGGGCGGGCCTTCGGGCGTGGCGCAGTTCGATTCCTATATCGAGCTCTACGATGCGGCCGGCACGAAGATCGGCTATGAGGACGGCAAGGGCCGCACGCCGAGCGGCGAGCTCTACGGCCTCGACGCGATGCTCACCATCACCGTCGCCACGACCGGCACCTATTACATCAACGCCCGCGCCTTCGAGCAGGGTCTACCCACCGATAGCACCACCACCGGCGACACGATCGGCGACTATGACCTGTTCGTCGAGGTCAACACCGATCCGCCCGAGCCGGTCGACGACCAATATTATCCGATGACCAGCCCCTTGCGGTCGATCGACTGGGGCACGCAGGTCGACGGCACCGTCCGCAACCCGGACGGCAACGAAGGCACGGCCCCGACCGGCAATCCCGCGGGCACGCCGGACAATAAGGGTGCCACGGTCGGCTATTGGGGCCAGTCGACGGAGGGCAAGAACGTCATCAAAATCTATTTCGCCAAGGCCGGCGACGTCTACACGCCCGAGGATCCGACCAGCCCCGGCATCCCGCCCGCCATCGTCGCGGTGGGCGCCAAGGACTTCGAGGTCACCGCCATCTGGATCTCGCTGCGCGAGTTCGAGAAGGTCGCCGACGTCGTCTATGTCGAGACCCAGAATCGCGACGAGGCGGATTTCCATTATGTGACCTATTCGGGCACGCCGGGGCCGGGCATCAGCCTGCTGGGCTCGATGAACCCGCCGCAGGAAGCCGACGAGGGCCTCGCCCAGTTCAACTCGGGCGACGAGCGCTGGAACGCGACCAACCTCGCCCAGGGCGGCTTCTCCTTCGTCACCCTGATCCACGAATTCGGCCACGGCCACGGCCTCGCCCACCCGCACGACAATGGCGGCAATTCGACGATCATGCCCGGCGTCAAGGGGGTCGTGAACTCGCCTGCAGGGCCGGTTCCGGATCCAAGCGGCGTCTATCCCAACTACACGCGCGGCGACCACGACCTCAACCAAGGCGTGTTCACGATGATGTCCTACCAGGACGGCTGGGAGACCTCGCCCTACGGGCGCGCGCCGACCAATGTCGGCTACGGCTATCTCGGCAGCCTGATGGCGCTCGACATCGCCGTCATCCAGTCCAAATACGGCGTCAACGAGGAATATGCGACCGGCAACGACGTCTACGTGCTGAAGGACGAGAATGCCGCCGGCACCTATTACAGCTCGATCTGGGACGGCGGTGGCACCGACGAGATCCGCTATACCGGCGCCAAGGATTCGAACATCGACCTGCGCGAGGCTTCGCTCCTCTATGAAATCGGCGGCGGCGGCTGGGTCTCCTATGCCTGGGGGATCCACGGCGGCTTCACGATCGCCAAGGGCGCCGTCATCGAGAACGCCACTACCGGCAGCGGCAACGACACGCTGACCGGCAATGCGGCGAACAACGTCCTCACCTCCGGCGCCGGCAACGATCTCATCAAGATCCATCTCGGCGGCAACGACATTGTCGTCGCCGGCGACGGCGTCGACAGCATCTATGCCGGAGCGGCCTTCACCGCGGCCGACACGATCGACGGCGGCGCCAACCGCGACGCTTTGATCCTCCAGGGCGATTACAGCGCGGGGGTGACCTTCGGGACGGGCACGGTGAGCAACATCACCGGCATCGATTCGCTGTCGCTCGTGCCGGGCTCGCTCACCACCTACGGCGATACGGCCGGCAACCATTACAGCTACAATCTGACGATGCTCGACGGCAACGTCGCGGCCGACGCGGTATTGAAGGTCAACGGCTATCACCTCCGCGCCACCGAGAACCTCACCTTCAACGGCGCCGCGGAGACGGACGGCAAGTACGAAATCTACGGCGGACTCGGCCGCGATCTGCTGACCGGCGGCGCCCAGAACGACATCTTCGTGTTCGGCCCCGACGGCCGGTTCGGCGAGGTCGACACGGTGGACGGCGGCGGCGGCTACGACGTCGTCTACCTGCGCGGCGACTATGTGATCGACTTCAATGCGCCGGGCTACGGCGACTCGCTCACCAACGTCGAGAGCATCGCCTTGCTGACCGCCGCCAACACCGAGTTCGTGGGCGGCGGCGACGGCGAGCTCGATTATGTGATCGTCGCCAACGACGCCATGCTCGCGACCGGCGCCACCATGACGATCAACGGCAGCCGCCTCGGCGCGAACGAATCGTTCGTGTTCGAAGGCAGCCAGGAGGGCGGCGGCATCTTCCGCCTGTTCGGCGGCGCGGCCGGGGACTATCTCAACAGCGGCGGCGGCAACGACCTCATTTCGGGCGGCGGCGGCGCCGACCGGCTGATCGGCAATGCCGGCGCGGACGTCTTCCGCTACCAATCGACCGCGGACTCGACCGCGGCCGCGAAGGACCAGATCCTCGACTTCCAGACCGGGGCCGACAAGATCGACCTCAGCCGGATCGACGCGATCGCCGGCACCGACGCGGACGACACCTTCACCTTCATCGGCGCTGCGGCCTTTACCGCGGCGGGACAGCTGCGGGCGACCAACGTCTCGGCGAACGTCTGGCAGGTCGAGGGCGACACCAATGGCGACGGCACTGCCGACCTCGTCATCCAGGTGACGGTCGAGAGTGGCCAGCCGCTGGTCGCGAGCGACTTCCTGCTCTGACCGGCTGCGCCCGGGAGCGCGCCTTGCGAGGGGCGCTCCTAAGCGTTTGAAAAGACAGGCCCGGAGCGCGCCGAACGGTTCGGCGCGTTTTCCGGGCCTTTGTCTTGCATCCTTAACAAAGCCCTGACATCGTTAACGATCTTCGCGGGGGATTCGCCCGCGCTCTTCCGCTTGGAACGAGACCGGCAACCGCGCCCGGCGCGCGAGGGGGACCAGCATGACGACGACACCGCACCAGCTCAGCAGCAGCAATTTCGTCCAGACCTGGGCGGGCACCAGCGCGGCCCTCACGACCGACAGCTGGGCGGGCATCGCAAGCATCGTCGGCTATCGCGGAGACGGCCTGACCAACAACACCGCCACGAACCCACAGACGACGCTCGCCGACGGTAGCGGGACGCCGCAGAGCCTCGTCAATGCGAGCGCATCGTCAAGCGCCACTGGCGGCCTCCACGAGATCAACGACGACGTCGTCGCCACCCAGGGCTCGGGGACGGCTGATGCTCCTCATATGGTCTTCTACCTCAACAGTACGGGCGTTCAGAACATCCGCTTCCAGGCGACTTTGCGCGAGCTCGACGCGACGACGATCGACCAGAAATTCGCCGTTCAGTACCGGGTCGGCGGGACGGGAAACTATATCGACCTGCCGGCCGGGGCGGTCAGCAACGTCTTCAACGCCGTCGGCAACCAGACGGTCGCGCTCGACGTGACGCTGCCCGCGGGCGCCAACAACCAGTCGCTGGTCGAGATCCGCGTCATCACCAACGACGCGCCGGGCAACGACGCGATGGTCGGCATCGACGACATCACCATTTCGAGCCAGCCGCTCGGACCGGTGCTGCCGACGCTCAGCATCGACGACGTGACGGCGGTCGAGGGCGATGCCGGGACGGTCACCTACTTCTTCACGGTCAGCCTCAGCGCGCCGGCGGGACCGGGCGGCGTCACCTTCGACATCGCCACCGCCGACGGCACGGCGCAGGACGACGATCCGGCGACCGAGGACAATGATTATGTCGCCCAGATCCTGACCGGCCAAACCATCCCGGCCGGCAGCTCGACCTATTCCTTCCAGGTCACCGTCAACGGCGACGCGGTGGTCGAGCCGAACGAGACCTTCTTCGTCAACGTGACCAACATCACCGGCGCGACGGCCGGGGACACGCAGGGCCAGGGCACGATCACCAACAACGACAACCCGCCGACGCCGGGCGTGTCGATCGGCGATGCGGCGATCGTCGAGGGCGCCTCGGGCGTCTCATACATGGTCTTCACCGTTACCTTGAGCTTCTCGCCGACCTCGCCGGTGACGATGGATTACGCGACGTCCAACGGGACCGCGACGGCCGGGTCCGACTATCTCGCGGTGCAGGGACAGATCAGCTTCGCCGCGGGCGATCCGCCGACCAAGACGATCTCGGTGCCGATCGTCGGCGACACGGTGCCGGAAGGCAACGAGACCTTCACCGTCACCTTGTCCAACCTCTCCGGCGCGACGCCGACCGACTCAAGTGCGACCGGCACGATCACGAACGACGACGGCTCGGCCTATTTCCCGCTCGCATCGGGCAATTTCGAGGAATATTGGACCAACACGGCCCGTATCACCGTCAACGACAATTGGAGCGGCGTCCCCTACATCGTCGGCTATCTCGGCGACTATAGCGGCGACACCCCGACTGGCGTCGACCCGCGGACGCTGACCGCCGCCTCGACGCTCGGCGCGGTCGACGTGATCGCCAACAGGACCAACCCGGCCGGCGAGTCGTCCGGCGGCGTCGCCGAGTTCGAGATCGCCAACCCGACCATCGCCATCCAGGGCTCGGGCACGGCCGATTCCCCGAGCATCGTCCTCTACATGGACGCCAGCGGGCGCACCGGCATCCGCGTGCAGGCGACGCTTCGGGACATCGACGGCAGCGCCGACGACGCGGCCCAGGCCGTCAACGTCCAGTACCGGACCGACCCGAACGGCCCGTGGATCAACGCGCCGGGCGGCTATTTCGCCGACGTCACCACGCCCGGCACCGCGACCCAGACGACGGCGCTCGACGTCACGCTTCCGGCGGGAGCGAACAATGCGCCGACGCTCCAGATCCGGATCATGACCACGAACGCCGGCGGCAACGACGAATGGGTCGGGATCGACGACATCATTGTCTCGAGCGCCCAGTCGGCGCCGAGCTATTCGGTCGCCGACGCAGCCGCGTTCGAAGGAACCGGCGCGGGCCCGACCCCGATCACGTTCACCGTCACCCGGGCCGGCGACACCAGCGCGCCGAGCACGGTCAATTACGCCGTCACCTTCCCCGGCGGCGGCTTCAGCGCCGACGCGGCCGACTTCTCCGGTTCGACTTCGGGCACCATCTCCTTCGCCGCCGGCGAGTCCTCGAAGACAATCCCGCTCGACATCATCGCAGACGGCAATCCCGAGGCCGACGAGGCCTTCATCGTCACGCTCTCCGCGCCGTCGGCCGGGTCAATTGCGGACGGCACCGCCACCGGCACCATCGTCAACGACGACGGCGCGCCGCCCTTCGTCACCATTGCCGACGTCGTCCAGGCCGAAGGCAATCTCGGAACCACGATCTTCACCTTCACCGTGACGCGCACCGGCGGGACCGGCGCCTTCCAGGTCGATTATGCGACGACGCCGACCGGCACGGCCACGCCCGGCGACGATTACGTCGCGACCAGCGGCACGCTGACGTTCGCGGCGGGCGACAATTCGGAGACCTTCACCGTCACCGTCAACGGCGACACGGCCGGCGAGCTCGCCGAGACGTTCGGCGTCCAGCTTTCCAACGCGACCAACTTCGCCGTCCTCGCCGATCCGACCGCGACCGGCACCATCCAGAACGACGATCTCCTCTTCATCCATCAGATCCAGGGCTCGTCCTATTACAGCCCGATCCTGAAGTCCGAGGGCCTGAGCCTTTTCAACACCGCCTCGACGACCACGGTCGTCATCCAGGGCGTCATCTCCGCGATCGACAATGAGGGGGACCTCCAGGGCTTCTACATCACCGAGGAAAGCGGCCATTGGGACGCCAACTCGCTGACCTCCGAGGGCATCTTCGTGATGACCCGCGACGAGGACCTCAACGGCATGGACCTCGCCGCCGCGATGGTCCTCTTCGGCATTACCGACCTCTCCCCCGGCCATCTCGTCACGGTCAGCGCGAAAGTGATGGAATATCAGTATCTCGACACATTGCCGCGGACGATGCTCGTCAATCCTTCGGCCATCACCGTCGGCACCACCGGCAACGCAGTTCCCGAGCTCGTGCTCGACGCCGGGCGGCCGATCCCCAATTCGATCCTGACCCTGGTCACGCCCGATCTGACCGACAGCGTCGGCAACACGTTCGACGCCAGCCGCTACGCTTTGTCCTTCTGGGAGACGGTCGAGCACATGGTGGTGACGATGCCCGACATGGTCGTCGCCGACGGCTTCGTCGATACGGCGGGCGGCCAGCCCTTCTTCAAGGCCTATTCGGCCGTCCATGCCGACGCCGACCAGATCAACTCGCGCGGCGGCCTGACCATCGCCGGCGACCCGCCCAATTCGCCGCCGACCACGGCCGACCCCGACGACGACACCATCGCCGGGGGCCGCCACGTCCATGACGGCGACATCAACCCGGACCTCATCGAGATCGATTTCACCGGCCCCGCGATCGACGCGCCGGCGGCGCTGACGACGCAGGCGACGATGGGCGACCAACTCGGCGACATCACCGGCATCGTCGAGTTCAACTTCACGGATCTGAAGCTCCTCGTCACCAAGTACGACCCGGCCGGCTTCGTCAACCAGGTGCCGGTGCGCGAGACGACGGCGCTCGGCAGCGACGGGCGGGCGCTGACGGTCGCGACCTTCAACGTCGAGAATCTTGCTCCCAACACCGCCAATCCGAGCGACACTTCTCGCTTCGACGCGATCGCACAGGCCATCGCCACCAACCTCAACTCTCCCGACATCATTATGATCGAGGAGATTCAGGACAATAACGGCACCGGCTCCGGCACGACCGACGCGTCGCTCACCTGGCAGATGCTCGTCAACGCGCTCAACGCAGCCTCGCCGGGCTCGCGCTACCAGTGGGTCGACCAGCCCCCTACCGCCGCCAATCAGGACGGCGGCGTCGGCAACGGCAACATCCGCGTCGGCTTCCTCTACGACACCAACCGCGTCCAGCTGGGCGACCTCGCCTGGGACGCGCCGATCGAGGAGCGCCGCAAATATACCGACCGCATCGGCGACGAGATGCGCGATGCGGGCGACCTCATCCGCTATTCGGACGACATGGTCGCGGCCGACATCGAGCCCGCCAACTGGACCAATACGCGCAAGTCGCTGCTCGCCCAGTTCACCTTCGCCGGCAACGAGATCTTCCTCGTCGCCAACCATTTCACCGCGAAAAGCGGCTCGGGCGACATCTGGCAGGTCGACCAGAATCTCGAAGCCGGCCAGCCCGTCAACGACAGCTGGGACCGGCGCAACGAGCAGGCGCACGACGTCTATGCGATGATCAACTACATCCAGGCGAGCGGCCCGGGGGCCGGCGTGGTCAGCGGCGGCGATTATAACGATTTCTACTTCTACCGGCCGCTCGAGGTCGTCACCGGCTACGTCCTGCCGGACGGAACGCCGCGCACCGGCGGCGCTCGCTTCGACAATCTGACCCTGCTCCTCCCCGAGGCGGAGCGCTTCAGCTACAATTTCGACGGCCGCAGCCAGGCGCTCGACCATATCATCTCGAGCCAGACCCTGGCGGCGGCGGCGACCTACGACATCGTCCACATGAACACCGGCTACAATTCGCGCGGCACCGGCGCCGATGCGGATCCGTCGCTTTCGGACCATGATCCGGCGGTGGCATCGTTCGACTTCCGCGGCCTCGGCGAGCGGCTCACCGGCACGGCCGGCGACGACACGCTCGAAGGGTTCGGCGGCAACGACCGCCTTCAGGGCGGCGACGGCGCCGACACGCTCGATGGCGGCGACGGCATCGACACGGCCGATTATTCCGAGGAAGCGCCGCTCGGCGTGGTCGTCAACCTGACCGCCGCCCAGTCCTTCCCGCCGACCGGCCATCCCGACGCGCCGCGCGACGTCGCGCCGAACGAGGCGCTGGACGGGTTCGACAATTACGACACGCTCATTTCGATCGAGAACGTCATCACCGGCAGCAAGGACGATTACGTCTACGGTTCCGACGCTGCGAACCGGATCGAGACCGGCGCCGGCAACGATCTGCTGCAGGGCTTCGGCGGCGCCGACACCATGATCGGCGGCGCCGGCGACGACAATTATTTCGTCGACGATGCCGGCGACGTCGTCACCGAAAATGCCTCCGAGGGGACGGACCACGTCAATGTCGGCCTGACCACCTACGTGCTCGGGCCCAATGTCGAGAACGCGACCGCCGTGGGCACCGCCGCGCCGCGCGACTTCCGCGGCAATTCGGGCAACAACGTCATCACCGGCGGCCCGAGCAACGACGTCTTCCGTCTCCAGGACGGCGGCGACGACACGGTCTACGGCCTCGGCGGGCGCGACGTCTTCTATTTCGGCGCGGCCTTCACCGCGGCGGACACCGTCGACGGCGGCGAGCAGGCGGACATTCTCGGCCTCCAGGGCGATTACAGCGCGGGCGTCACCTTCGGCACCGGCACGACCAGCAACATCATCAGCATCGAGTCGATCTCGCTCTTTTCCGGAAGCACTGCCGCTTATGGTGACACGTCCGGCGCCAGCTACAGCTATGTCCTCAATATGCTCGACGGCAACGTCGCGGCGGGGACGCGCACGCGGGTCAACGGCTTTGCGCTCCTTGCCGGCGAGAACATGACGCTGAACGGCGCCGCCGAGAGCGACGGCTCGTTCGAGGTCTTCGCGGGGCGCGGCATCGACGATCTGACCGGAGGCGCCAAGGGCGACGTCTTCTTCTTCGGCCATGACGGGCGCTTCGGTGCCGGCGACAGCGTCGACGGCGGCGGCGGCTCCGACATCGTCTATCTGCGCGGCGACTATGCGATCGACTTCAACGCGGCGGGCTATGACGCGTCCACCTTCGTCGGCGTCGAATCGATCGGCTTGCTCGCCTTCGCCGACCAGACCTTCACAAGCAGCGGCGACGGCGAGTTCGACTACGATCTCGTCTGGAACGATGCCATGCTCGGCGCGGGCGAGACGATCAGCGTCAACGGCAGCCGGCTCGGCGCGTCGGAGACGATGGCGTTCGACGGCAGCGACGAAAGCGCCGGCGCGTTCCGCCTGTTCGGCGGCGCGGCGGCGGACGATCTGGCCGGCGGCGCGGGCGCGGACCTCCTCTACGGCGGCGGCGGCGGCGATACGCTCGCAGGCAATGGCGGCGCGGACGTCTTCCGCTACCAGGCCGTTTCGGACTCGACCACCAGCGCGATCGACCAGATCCTCCAATTCGTCCAGGGCGAGGACAAGATCGACCTGAGCCGGATCGACGCCATTGCGGCGACGCCAGGGAACGAGGCCTTCACCTTCATCGGAGGCGCCGCGTTCACCGGCGCGGGGCAGCTTCGCGCGACCTTGACCGACGAACCCACCAACCGCTGGACAATCGAGGGCGATGTCGACGGCGACGGCAATGCCGATCTCATCATCTCGGGCACCGTCGGTCCCGGCCAGAGCCTCGAGGCGACCGACTTCTTCCTCTGAGGCGGGCGCCGGCGGCGGCCGTCCGGCTGCTTCGAACGCGAGTCAGCCGGTCGCGCGCGAGCCCATCGGCGGCTCGAACGCGCGCTCCCGGATCCAGCGGCTGGCGATGCGCTTCTCGCCGCGCGTCACGGGCAAGCCGGCATGGGCCGCGGCCGGATCGCGGCGATTGTCGGCGCCGGTGTTGCGGAACAGGATCGCGTCGCCGGCGGGAAAGCGCAGCGACAGGCCGGGAGTCGGGAATTGCGTCTCGCCGCCCTCGAAATCGTCGTTCAGCCAGACCAGCATGGTGAAGACGCGCTGGTTCGCGAAGCCGGGAATGGCGTCGAAATGGGTGCGGTACTGGTCGCCCGGGCGGTAGCGCAGGACCTGCAGCGGCTCGCCTTGTTCCGGCGCGGTGCCGCTCGCGGCCGCGATCCGGCGGTTGAGCGCGTGGACGGGGAGGGTCTCGAGCGGCCAGGTGAAGCCGGTTCCGTCCGAGGTGCGCACCGGATCGCGGACCTGGCGCCCGGTGACATTGTCGACGACGACGGATGGCTCGAGCATCGGTTCGGCGGCCTCGATCAGGTAGCGGCATTCGGCGGCGGTGAAGAGGCCGCGGAAACGCGTGATCTCGGGGCTCTCGCAAATCCGCTCGCCGCGGGGAACGTCGAGCGGATCGCCGCCGGGCGTCAGCTTCATCGCCTTTACCGTCTCGAGCTCGCGCTGCGAGCGGCGTCCGCTCGGCGCCAGGCTCTCGAGGAACTTGAGCGCGGCCTGCCAGTCGCGCATCCCGCCGACTCCGCTGGCGACGAGATTGGTGAAGATCACCGCTGCGTCGCGCCGGCCGGCAACGGCCGCCTGGCGGAAGAGCTCGCGCGCCCCGGCCAGGTCCCGCGTGCCGCTTGCGCCGGACAGCGCCGCCGCGGCGCGATCGAAGAGAGCGTCGGCCTCAGCCATAAAGCTTCGCCAGCCGCTCCGGGCTCGCCCCGAGCCGATAGAGCAGGAGAAGGCCGAGATTGCGCGCCGAACGGCGGAGCCAGCCGTCGCGGCGCCACCGTTCGGCCGAGGTGGTCGCGGCTTCCTCGAGCAGGAGGAGGCGGCGGCGGCCGATGCGGCGGACGAGATCGACGTCCTCCATCAGCGCCAGCGGCCGGTACCCCCCGACCTCCTCGTAGAGAGCGCGCGAGACGAGCAGGCCCTGGTCGCCATAGGGGAAGCGCCGGGCGGCGACGCCGCGCTCGATCAGCCGCGCCTGCCAGCCCGCATCGTCGAGCCGGAAGCGGAAGCAGGCGGCGATGTCGGGCGCCGCGCGGATGTGGTTCTCCAGGGCCGTGCGCCACGCGGCGCCGAGGAGCGTGTCCGCGTGGAGGAAGAGCAGCCAGTCGCCCCGCGCCGCCGCCGCGCCGGCGCGGAGCTGGGTGCCCCGCCCGCGCGGCGCGCAAAGGAAGCGGGCGCCGCAGCGCTCGGCGATCGCTGTAGTGGCGTCGGTCGACCCCCCGTCGGCGACGAGGATCTCGTCCGCCCCCGCCAGGCGCTCGAGGCAGGCCGCGAGCGATGAGGCCGCATCGAGCGTGGGGATCACCACCGAGAGCATGTCAGCCGCTGCAGCTCGCCCCGCCGAGGACGCAGAAGCGGGCGCAATGGGGGTGGTTCAGCGGCACCGGCCGCGCCGAGGCGTCGGCCAGGGTCCGGCCGAGCGCGAATTGCGGATCGTAGGGGAGGAGAGTGCAGGCGACGACATGGGGCTGCTGCGCGCCCTTCGCCTTCACGACCATCCGGCTGGTCGCGCACATCAGCGATGCGGGCGCGACGCCGGTGACCTCCCAGCAGCCTTCGCTGATCTCGGGCACGTCGGCGGACGCGTCCATCGAGGGGAAGAGGACGAGATGGTCCAGGCATATGCCGAGCGCGTCAAACAGGCGCTCGTAGCCCGCTTCCCCACCTTCGCCTGAGCGGCGGCCGGCGACGGCGACGCGGAAGCCGTGGGCGGCGAGCCAGCGGAGCCCGTCGAGCGCCTTGTGCCAAGTGCCCGGCCCGCGTTCGGCATCGTGGAGCGCCTGCGAGTGATGGTCCAGGCTGACCCGGAAGACGATGCGCCGCCGCTCTTCGGCCGGGATGTCGAGCAGCGCCGCCTCGAAGCGCCGCATCGGCCGCATCGCATTGGTGAGAACGAGCAGCTCGAAGCCGCGCGCGAGCGCGGCGCGGAGCATGGCGACGATGTCGCGGTTCATGAACGGCTCGCCGCCGGTGAAGCCGATTTCGCGCGCGACGAGCGCCTGCGCCTCGTCGAGATACTGCTCCGCCTCGGCGAGCTTCAGGTAGACCAGCGCGTCGTTCGTCGGCGAGCTTTCGATATAGCAACTCGCGCAGGCCAAATTGCAGAGCGTCCCGGTGTTGATCCACAGCGTCTCCAGCCGCTCCAGCGCGACCGCCGCGCGTCTTTCTCCTTTGGAGGTGACGAAAGGATCGCGGAACTTGGCCGGGTCGAGCGGCGGCGCCTCGCACAGCGCGAAGGGGGACGGAGCGGGGAAAGCGGCAGTGGCGATGGCTTCTCTCCGGTTGCCGGACGGTCTAGGCGCATCGCAGGCGGCAGGAAAGGGCGGCGATGGCGAAGGGCAATGCGGGAAGGATCGCCCTCCTGGCGGCCCTCGCCGCCGCGGTCGCCGCCGCCTTCCTTTTCGATCTCGGCGACTGGCTGACGCTCGACGCACTGAAGTCGCGGCAGGCCTGGCTCGATCATCTCCTCGCCACGCGCCCGCTGCTCCTGATCGGCGGCTTCTTTCTTTTCTATGTCGCGGCGACGGCGGTCTCCTTCCCAGGGGCCGGGCTGTTCACCGTCGCCGCGGGCGCCGTCTTCGGCTTGTGGCTCGGAACGCTCATCGTCTCCTTCGCCTCGACCGCGGGCGCGTGCCTGGCCTTCCTCGGCTCGCGCTATCTCTTCCGCGACTGGGTCCGCGCCCGCTTCGGCGCCCGGCTCGACGCGGTCGACCGCGGCATCGAGCGCGACGGGATCTTCTATCTGCTGACGATGCGGCTCAACCCGGCCTTCCCCTATTTCATGGTCAACCTCGCCATGGGCCTGACGCGCATGCCGCTCGCCCGCTACGCTCTGGCCAGCCAGATCGGCATGCTGCCGGCGACGATCATCTACGTGAACGCGGGCACCCAGCTCGCCCGGATCGAGAGCCTCGGCGACGTTCTCTCCCCCGAGCTGCTCGGTTCGCTCCTGCTCCTCAGCATCTTCCCGCTCCTGGCCAAGGCGGCGACCGGCTGGCTGAAGCGGCGACGCGTCTATCGCGGCTGGACTCGGCCCAAAAGGTTCGATCGCAATCTGATCGTGATCGGCGCGGGCGCCGGCGGACTGGTCACGTCCTACATCGCCGCCACGGTCCGGGCGAAGGTGACGCTGATCGAGGCGCGCGAGATGGGCGGCGACTGCCTCAACACCGGCTGCGTCCCGTCCAAGACCCTGATCGCCGCGGCGCGCACTGCGCACGCAATCCGCGGCGCCGGCATCGACCATGCGCCCGACTTCGCAGCCGCGATGGAGCGCGTCCACGCGGCGATCGCGGCGATCGCGCCCAACGACAGCGCCGCGCGCTACCATGCGCTCGGCGTCGACGTGCGGCAGGGTCATGCCCGGCTCGTCGATCCCTGGACCGTCGCGATCGACGGCCGCGAGCGTCTGACGTCGCGTGCCATCGTCATTGCCGCGGGCGGGGAGCCGGCCGTTCCCGATCTACCGGGCCTGGCGGAGAGCGGCTACCTCACCAGCGACACGATGTGGGGCGCGTTGCGAGGCCGCGCGCGCGCTCCGGAACGGGTCGCCATCCTCGGCGGCGGCCCGATCGGCACCGAGCTCGCCCAGGCCCTCGCGCGCTTCGGGAGCAAGGTGACACTGGTCAATCATGGCGAGCGGCTGCTCGAAAAGGAGGACGATGAGGTCTCCGCGCTCGTCGAAGAGGTGCTGCGCGCGGACGGCGTGGCCGTACGCACCGGCTGCGCGGCGGCCCGCGTGGACGGCAGGGACCTGGTCGTCCGCTGCGAGGGCGGCGAGGAGAGCATCCCGTTCGACGAGCTCATCGTCGCCGTCGGACGCGAGGCGAGGCTTACCGGCTACGGTCTCGAGACGCTCGGCATCGAGACGGACGGCACGATCGCGACCAACGAGTTCCTGGAGACGCGCTTTCCCAACATCTACGCGGTCGGCGACGTCGCCGGGCCCTATCAGTTCACCCATTTCGCCGCCCACCAGGCCTGGTTCGCGGCGGTCAACGCCTTGTTCGGAGGCCTGAAGCGCTTCCGCGCCGACTATCGCATATTGCCCTGGGTGACCTTCACCGATCCGGAAGTCGCCCATGTCGGCCACAACGAGCGCTCGGCGCGAGAGCAGGGGATCGCCTACGAAGTCGTGCGCTACGATCTTGGCCATCTCGACCGTGCGGTCGCCGAAGGCGCCACAGGCGGCTTCGTCAAGATCCTGGTTCCGCCCGGCAAGGACCGCATCCTCGGCGCCACCATCGTCGCAACTCACGCCGGCGAGATGCTGGCCGAGCTGGTGCTGGCGATGAAGCACGGGATCGGCCTCAACCAGATCCTCGGCACCATCCACGCCTATCCGACCATGGCCGAAGCCAACAAATACGCCGCCGGGGAGTGGAAGAAGGCGCACAAGCCGGAGCGGCTCCTCGCCTGGATCGAGCGCTACCATGGCTGGCGGCGGCGGTGACGCGGATCCTTGTCTTCGCCAAGGCGCCGGTGCCGGGGCGGGTCAAGACGCGGCTCATCCCGGCGCTCGGCGCCGACGGCGCCGCGCGGCTCGCGGCCCAAATGCTGGAGCGGACGATCGAGGAGGCGCTGGCGACCGGCCTCGAGGTCGAGCTGTGCGGAGAGCCGGACGCGGCCTTCTGGTCCGGGACGCCGGTCGCGCGCAGTGCGCAGGGCCCGGGAACCCTCGGCGAGCGGCTGGCGCGGGCGGCGGAGCGGGCCGGCGGGCGGGTTTTGCTCATCGGCTCGGATTGTCCGGCGCTGGAGCGGGAGCGCCTCGCAGCCGCCGCGGCGTCGCTCGACACACACGACGCCGTCCTCCACCCCGCCGAGGACGGGGGTTATGTCCTTCTCGGCCTCCGCCGCTTCGACGCGGCAATCTTCGCCGGCATCGCCTGGAGCACCGCTTCGGTTTGCGCCGCGACGATCGAACGCATCGAGGCGATCGGCTGGAGCGTCGACGTGCGCGAGACTCTGCGGGACGTGGACGAGCCGGCGGACCTTGGGCTAACCGGCCTCGCATGACCCAAGCTTTGCCGCCATATGCTGAGCTGCTCGGCCTGCGCACCGAGCGCGCTGAGGACGGCGAGCTCGTCTGGGTGATGCCATTCCGCGAGCAGGTGGTGGGCCGCCCGGGCTTCCTTCACGGCGGCGCGATTGCCGGCCTGCTCGAATTCGCGGCGCTCGGAACGCTCTACGACCAGCTCGGGCCGGACGACGAGACGAGCCTCAAGCCGATCAACGTCACCGTCGATTTCATGCGCGGCGGCACCGATCACGACACCTTTGCCGCCGCGCGGGTGACCCGCCTCGGTAGCCGCGTCGCCAATGTCGAGGCCCATGCCTGGCAACAGGACCGCGCCAAACCCATCGCGGCGGCGCGGATGAACCTGCTGCTGAGGAGGGGCGACCAGGAAAGCCGCTGGCCCTGAGCCTGTCGAAGGGCGGCTTGCAGCGCGCGGACCCGGGCTTCGCCGGGCTCAGCCCTAGCGGCTCGTTGGGTAGCTCTCCGCTCCCCCTCACCCGCCCCTTTTCAGCGTCTCCCTCGCAATGACCAGCTGCTGGATCTGGCTGGTGCCCTCGTAAATGCGGAACAGGCGGACGTCGCGATAGAGGCGCTCGATGCCGTAATCGGCGATGTAGCCGGCGCCGCCGAAGATCTGAACCGTGCGGTCCGCGACCCGCCCCACGGTCTCGCTCGCGAAATATTTGGCGGCCGCGGCCTCGAGCGTGATCGGCTCGCCCGCATCCTTCAAGGCTGCAGCCTCCATGACGAGCGCGCGCGCGGCCATCGTCTCGGTCTTGGAATCGGCGATCATCGCCTGGACGAGCTGGAAGTCGGCGATCGCTTTTCCGAACTGCCGGCGCTCCGAGGCATAGCCGACCGCGTCCGCGATCAGCCGCTCGGCGATGCCGGTGCAGACCGCGGCGATGTGCAGCCGGCCGCGGTCGAGGACGCGCATCGCGATCCGGAAGCCCTCGCCTTCCTCGCCGAGGCGGTTCCCGGCGGGGACCGGCGCCTCGTCGAAATGAACGTCGCAGACATGGGCGCCCTGCTGCCCCATCTTCTTCTCGGGCTTGCCGACCGATACGCCGGCGAGGTCCGCGGGGACGAGGAAGGCCGAGACGCCCTTCGCGCCGGGCTCGCCGGTGCGCGCCATGACGGTGAAGAGAGACGCCTTGTCGGCATTGGTGATGAAGCGCTTAGTCCCGCTAAGGCGGTAGATGTCGCCGACCCGGACCGCGCGGGTCTGGACAGAGGCGCTGTCCGATCCGGCGCCAGGCTCGGTCAAAGCGAAGCTGGTGACGATCTCGCCGCTGGCGATGCGCGGGAGCCACCCTCGCTTCTGCGCCTCGGACCCGGCCATGACCAGGCCCTGCGACCCGATGCCGACATTGGTGCCGAACACCGAACGGAAGGCGGGCGTCGTCCGCCCGAGCTCGAGCGCGACCCGCACCTCCTCCGTCATATCGAGCCCGAGGCCGCCATATTCCTCGGGGATCGAGAGACCGAACAGCCCCATCTCCCGCATCTCGGCGACGACTTCTTCGGGAACCTCGTCCTCCTCGGCGACGCGCTCCTCGAGAGGCCGCAGACGCTCGGCGACGTAGCGGCGGACGGTGTCGAGGAGCAGATCGAAGGATTCTGGGTCGAGGGGCATTTGCTTGCTTCTCCAAATCCTCCCCGAGCTCGCCTCGGGGAGGGGGACCGCACGCAGTGCGGTGGAGGGGCGCGAGCGCAGCTCGCTAGGACGTAGTCAGCGGCTGAGCCGCCGCCCCTCCACCATGCTACGCATGGTCCCCCTCCCCCAGCAAGCTGGGGGAGGATCTAATAGCCCCGCATCCGCGCCAGCCTGTCCGCATGGTAGGCCGAATCACCGAACAGCTCGTTGAGCACGCGGTCGCGCTTCATGTAGAGGCCGATATCATATTCGTCGGTCATGCCGATGCCGCCATGCATCTGGACCCCCTCCTGCACGGCCAGCGTCGAGACCCGTCCGGCCTTGGCTTTGGCGACCGAGACCATCGCATCCGCCTCCTCGCTGCCTTCATCGAGGAGCTGCTGTGCCTTCAATGCCGCGGCCCGGGCGATCTCGATCTCCGAATAGAGATGCGCGGCGCGGTGCTGAAGCGCCTGGAATTCGCCGATGGCCCGGCCGAATTGCTTGCGCTGCCTGAGATAGTCGACGGTCATCGCCATCGCGCCGGAGGCGACCCCCACCATCTCCGAAGCCGCGCCCGCGCGCCCGGCATTGAGGACGCGGGCGAGAACGCCTTCGCCCTGGCCGACCTCGCCGATCACCGCATCGGCGTCGACCTCGACGCCTTCGAACCTCATCCGTGCGCCGATGCTCGAATCGGCGAGGCGCACGCCTTCGACGTCGAGACCGGACGCGTCCTGCTCGACGGCGAACAAGGTGAGCCCCTCCGCGGCCCGCGCCGCGACGACGATGAGATCGGCGGAGGCGCCCTGGATGACGAACTGCTTCTTCCCCGTGAGCCGGAACCCGTTCCCCGACCGCTTTGCTTCCATCGCGATCGCCTCGGGGCGGTGCTTGGGGCCCTCGTCCACCGCCAGTGCGGCCACCGTGTCGCCCGCCAGGATGCCGGGAAACCAGCGCTCGCCCTGCGCCGTGCCCTTGAGCGCCTCGACGACGGCGACGGCGGTGACGAGGAAGGGGGACGGCGTCAGGTTGCGGCCGATCTCCTCCATGACGACCCCCGCCTCGACGTGGCCGAGGCCGAGGCCGCCATCCTCCTCGCCGATCAATATGCCGGTGAAGCCGAGCTCGGCGAGCTGCTTCCACAAGGCGTGGCCGAAGCCGTCGCTGCAGCCCTTGTCGCGCCAGTGGCGCAACTGCTTCGCGATCGCGCCTTCCTCGGCCATGAAGCTGCGCGCCGTCTCGCGCAGCATCGCCTGGTCGTCGTTGAGATAGAGCGGCATTCCATTCTCCCTCTCCCCTCCGGGGAGAGGGCCGGGGAGAGGGGGAGTCTCCGGCCCTGTGATGATCGGGAGACTGCCCCTCTCCCAACCCTCTCCCCAGAGGGGAGAGGGCTTCAGGCCCCCGGCAGATCCAGGATCCTCTTCGCCACGATGCCGAGCTGGATCTCGCTGGTGCCCCCCTCGATCGAATTGGCCTTGGTGCGGAGCCATTCGCGCGCCGCCTTGCCGCCCTTGCTGCGCTCGCTCTCCCATTCCAGCGCGTTCGAACCGCCGGCCGCCATCACCAGCTCGTGGCGCGCCTTGTTCAATTCGGTGCCCGCATATTTCATCATCGAGGGCAATGCGGGATGGGCGAGGCCCGCCTTCAATTCGTCGATGAAGCGCTCCGACATCGCCCGGAAGGCCATGGCGTCGACATCGAAGCGCGCGACGTCCGCGCGCAGCACCGGATCGTCGGCGAGCCGGTCCTTCAGCGCCTCGCCCAGCGAGGTGCCGGCGCCCCCGCCGAGACCCATTCCACTGATCATCTCGCGCTCGTGGCCGAGGAGATATTTGGCGACGTCCCAGCCCTTGTTGACCTCCCCCACGAGCTGGTCCTTCGGCACCTTCACGTCGTCGAAGAAGGTCTCGCAGAATGGCGAATAGCCCGAGATGAGGAGGATCGGCTTCGTCGAGACACCTTGGCTCGCCATGTCGAACAGCAGGAAGCTGATGCCCTTGTGCTTGGGTGCCTCGAAATCGGTTCTGACCAGGCAGAAGATCCAGTCCGCCTGGTCGGCATAGGACGTCCACACCTTCTGGCCGTTGACCAGCCAATGGTCTCCCTTGTCCTCGCAGCGCGTCTGGAGGGAGGCGAGGTCGGAGCCGGCATTGGGCTCCGAATAGCCCTGGCACCAGCGGATCTCGCCGCGCGCGATCTCGGGCAGGAAGCGGCGTTTCTGCTCCTCATTGCCGTATTTGAGGAGCGCCGGGCCGAGCATCGAGATGCCGAAGCTCATCAGCGGATTGCGCGCGCCGATCCGCGCCATTTCCTGCTTCAAGATCTTGGTCTCGGCCGCCGAAAGCCCGCCGCCGCCATAATCGCTCGGCCAGTCCGGCACGGTCCAGCCGCGCTCGGCCATGCGCTCCATCCACAGCTTCTGCGCCTCGTTCTTGAACCGGAAGTCGCGCCCACCCCAGCAGGCGTCGCTCTCGTCCCGCATCGGCTCGCGCATCTCGGCGGGGCAGTTCGCCTCCAGCCAGGCGCGGGTCTCGAGGCGGAACGTGTCGAGGTCGGCCATCGTCTCTCCTTTACGTAAACGTCAAGTGACGCCGAGGGGCTCGGGAGTCAACGGTGCGGTCCTTCGAGGCGGGCCTTCGCCAGGCTCAGTCCCTCCTCAGGAGGAGCGGTTGAGGTGACCAGCCGACCTCCGCTCATCCTGAGGAGCCGCTGAGCGAAGTCGAAGCGGCGTCTCGAAGGACCTCACCGAAACTCCATCTCTTTGTCCGCCACCCGCCCGAGACCCAGCGTCCAGACGTCGCGGAAATAATTCTGGGGCACGCGCCACGGCTTGCGGTCGCCCTGCTTCGGCAGGACCGCGGCGGCGCGGGCGATGTAGCCGGAGCTGAAATCGAGAAGCGGCTTTGGCTCCACAGCCTCGCCTCGGACGCGCGCAATGCAGAGTCGATAATCGCGGTCGTCCATATATTTGAGCAGCCGGCACAGATGGCGCGCGCCGAGGTCGCATTTCAGCGTCCAGCTGGCATTGGTGTAGCCGAAGGCGAAGGCGAGGTTCGGCACGCCTTCCAGCATCATGCCCTTGTAGACCAGCCGCCCCGCCGCGTCGGCAGGGGTGCCGTCCAGATCGAGCGCGACCCCGCCCATCAATTTGACGACCAGGCCGGTCGCTGCGACGATGATGTCGGCCTCTACTTCCTCGCCGCCCGCAAGGCGCAGGCCGGAGGGCGTGCAGCGCTCGATCTCGCCGGTCGCAACCGAGGCCTTGCCCGCGCGGATGGCGCCGAACAGGTCGCCGTCCGGCACGAGGCAGAGACGCTGCTCCCAGGGATTGTAGCGTGGGCCGAAATGGCGGTCGGTGTCGAAGTCTTCGGGAAGCTCGCCCCGGACCAGGTCGAGCAGCTTTTCGCGAGTACGCTCGGGCCGCCTGCGCGCGAGGTGGAAAAAGAAGCTGCCGAGCGCGACGTTCTTCAGGCGGGTCAGCGCCGGGCCGATCCGCGGCGCCAGCGCGTCGCGCGACGGGCGGGAGACGACGTAGGAAGGCGAGCGCTGGACCATCGTCACATGCGCCGCAGTCGCCGCCATTGCAGGGACGAGAGTCACCGCCGTGGCGCCGCTGCCGATTACCGCGACCCGCTGGTCCGCGAAATCCAGGTCCGCGGGCCAATGCTGCGGATGGACGATGCGTCCGGCGAAATCCTCCTCGCCGGGCCAGCGCGGCCGGTACCCCTGCTCGTAATCGTAATAGCCGCCGCACAGATAGAGGAAGCCGCAGGTGAAGAGGCGCGGGCCGTCCGGCGTCCCCGCTTCCACCGTCCAGCGCGCCTCTGCGCTCGACCAGCTCGCCTTCGTCGCGCGGTGACGGAAGCGGATGCGCCGGTCGATGCCGAATTCGCGCGCCGTCTCCTCGACATAGTCGCGGATCTCCGCCCCCTCCACGATCGACCTGTCGCCTCGCCACGGCCGGAACGGAAAGCCCAAAGTGTACATGTCGCTGTCCGATCGGACGCCGGGATAGCGGAACAGGTCCCAGGTCCCGCCGATCCGCTCGCGCCCCTCGAGGATGACATAGCTCTTTCCCGGCAGGCGGTGCTGGACGTGATAGGCCGCATCGATCCCGGAAATGCCGGCGCCGACGATGAGGAGGTCGAGATGTTCCGGCGCGCCCATCGCCGGACGCTAGGCGGGACGGGGCCCGCCCCGCAAGGCGGCGCGCATTGCCCGCCGCGGCGCAGGATCGGCGATCGGGAAAGCCGGTGGGTCCAGGGCGGATGGCCTGGTCCGCTGCGACGCTTCGCCCGGGGTCTCGGTCAGAAGGGCCCGTCTTCGCCGGGAGGCGTGATGTCGACGGGCATGTCGGGGGCGATGTCGGCGACGCCGGGAAGGGCGCGCATCCTCGCGGCGGCCGCTTCGTCGGCCGTGCCCGTCGCGATGCCGATGGCGTTCATCAATTCGAGGTCGGCGAGACCTGCCGCGCGAAGTTGGCGGCAGGTCTCGGCGGCGGGCCGCTCATCGGACAAAGTCACGATCCAGCGTTTCGTCATCGTCATGGCTCTCTCCTGCCCGCCGCCGGTCCCGTCACGTCAGAGCGGCGCCTGGACCAATCCTCTGCCTACCCGCGTCGGAGGATAGGAGAGCGGCCTCGCCGTGGCGAGCAGCTTGTGCCACAGAGCCGGGCCGCGCAATGCCGGACTTGTCTGCGCCCACAGCGCCGCGCATCCCGCCGCGTGCGGCGTCGCCATGCTGGTGCCGCTGATCGTTCTGTAGCGCGGCGGCATGAACCAGCTCGAGAAGACGTCGCGCCCCGGCGCCGCGAGTTCGACCTTGCCCTGGCACGAGAAGGCCGACGGCGCCAGATTCTGGTCGACGGAGGCGATCGACATGATCGTCGGGGAATTGGCCGGGGCGTTGGTGAAGCCCGGATAGTTGTTCCCCGCGGCGGCGACGATCAGACAGCCGGCGTTGAGCGCTCGCTGTCCGGCCTGCGTGTAGTAGAGCTGCGGCGGAACCCCCTGTGCCCCGAGGGACATGGAGATCACGGCGCACCGGTTCGCTATCGCCCAGTTCATCCCGGCAAGCACCGAAGCCGACGTGCCTCCGCCGGCGTTGGTCAGCACCTTGCCGATGAAGATCTGGCTGTTGTGGCCGATCCCGTAGCGCGGCGTGAAGCCGGGGGGTGCCTTCGGACCGCAGGCGGTCCCGGTGCAGTGGGTGCCATGCCCGTTGAGATCCTGGACCGGCTGGCCGACGAAGGTCGCACCGAAGATCGACCGCCCCACGAAATCGGGGTGGCCGAGGGCGAAGCCGGTATCGAGTACCGCCACCCTGATGCCGGCTCCGGTGCGCGTGCTCGGCGGCACCTTGCAGGCGGTGAGGCCCCAAGTCGCGCCGAGCACTTGCGGATCGATCTCGTGCTCGGGCTCATAGGCGGCCTGGCCGCCTTCCGCGGCGAGGGTCTCCACCGCCTTGCGAAAGCCGCGCAGATAATCGTCGCTGAGCCCTTCTGCGAACATGAAGAGGTCCGGCTCGACGGCTTGGACCGGGCTGTCGCTCGACTCCTCCTCCTGCGTGCCGAGCGAGCGCGACTCCGCCGCATCCGCGGTCACGACGGCGACACCGAGCTCCGGAAAGAACATGGCATCGGCATCGCCAGCGTCCTCCATGGACGCGCCTCGCTCACCGAAATCTCGTGCGTCGGCAGAGCGCAAATCGAGAGACGAAAGGTAATTTGCCGCTTCCTCTTCCCGGCTCTCCTTGAATGAGATGATGAACCGCCCGGTCTGAAGCGATTCGTCGCCGCGCTCCGCAGCTCTGAGAAGCATTTCATCTACGGGGCTGACCGAAAGCGAATCCTGACCCTGACCGGCACTTCCTTCTCTGGTTGGTCTCTTGACCATTTTCTTTCTCCATTGCTCAAATGGTTAGGACGCGGAAGCTACAATACGAATGAGCGTGCGCTGAGTGAAAGAAGTTACCGATTATGGGCGGTGCCAATCAGTTTTAGAAAGTTGAGATACATAAATCTTTCTGCCGCCATTTTTCGATTGCGCGACTCGATATGGTCTTATCTGCAATTTTCGAATTTCATTGTATGTGCATTTTCGCACACTCGCGTATAAATCCATCTACTGGCATAAAGATTCTTGCTAATTCTTTCTGGAGCGCAGGAAGGCGGCGCCCGGTTCCTGTCGCGGCGCGGCTCTGGCGCGCAGCCGCGGTTTCTGGCAGCGGGGAAGCCGGCTTCAGGAGAGGAATTCGCCGGCCATGGACTTTGACCTTACGGAACGGCAGGCTTTTTACCGCGACCGGGTGCGCGAGTTCGTCGAGACTCGGATCCGGCCGCGCTCCGGCGACTATCAGGAGCAGCTCGCCGCCGGCGACCGCTGGCAGCCTGTGGCAGTGATCGAGGAGCTCAAGCCGCAGGCGAAGGCGGCCGACCTGTGGAACCTGTTCATGCCGCCGGGCCAGGCGCTGCGCCATGTCGACGAGACGTTCGAATTCGAAGGCACCCAGCTCACCAACCTCGAATATGCATTGTGCGCCGAGGAAATGGGCCGCGTTTCCTGGGCCAGCGAAGTGTTCAACTGCTCGGCGCCCGACACCGGCAACATGGAGGTGCTCCACCGCTACGGCACGCGCGAGCAGAAGGAGGAATGGCTGCGGCCGCTGATGAACGGCGAGATCCGCTCCGCCTTTTTGATGACCGAGCCCGCCGTCGCCTCGTCCGACGCGACCAATATCGAATGCGACATCGCCCGGGACGGCGATTCCTATGTCTTGAACGGCCGCAAATGGTGGTCTTCGGGCGCCGGCGACCCGCGCTGCAGGGTCGCGATCGTGATGGGCAAGACCGACAGGCAAGCCGACCGCCACCGCCAGCAGTCGATGGTGCTGGTGCCCTTGGACGCGCCCGGCGTCACCATCGAGCGCGCGCTCACCGTCTACGGCTATGACGATGCGCCGCACGGCCACATGGAGGTGGAGCTGAGGGACGTCCGCATCCCCGCCTCCGCCATGCTGCTCGGCGAAGGCCGCGGCTTCGAGATCGCGCAGGGCCGGCTCGGCCCGGGCCGCATCCACCATTGCATGCGCACCGTCGGCGCGGCCGAGGAAGCGCTGAAAGCCATGGTGAAGCGGCTCCAGTCCCGCGTCGCCTTCGGCAAGCGCCTGATGGAGCATTCGATCTGGGAGCAGCGCGTCGCTCAGGCCCGGATCGAGATCGACATGGCGCGGCTCCTCTGCCTCAAGGCGGCCGACCTCATGGACAAGGCCGGCAACAAGGCCGCGGCCGCCGAGATCGCGATGATCAAGGTCTTCGCCCCCAACATGGCGCTGCGGATCATCGACGACGCGGTGCAGGCCCATGGCGGCGCGGGCGTCAGCCAGGATTTCGGCCTCGCCTACAGCTGGGCCGGCATCCGCACCCTCCGCCTCGCCGACGGCCCCGACGAAGTGCACAACCGCGCCATCGCCCGGCTGGAGTTCGCCAAGCATGCCGCGGATTGACGTCATCCCCGCGAAAGCGGGGATCCAGACGGCGTCCGAGGCGGTACCAAGTCAGGCTGGATTCCCGCTTTCGCGGGAATGACGGAGAAAAGAATGAACCTTTTCGACCTCAGCGGCAAAGTCGCGGTCATTACCGGCTCGTCGCGCGGCATCGG
>DASVVQ010000041.1:0-36832 GCA_036386475.1 Allosphingosinicella sp.
TCGTTGCCCTCGCGGGTACGCTCGCCGACGCCGGCGAACACCGAGGTGCCGCCATGGCCCTTGGCGATGTTGTTGATCAGCTCCTGGATGAGCACGGTCTTGCCGACGCCGGCGCCGCCGAACAGGCCGATCTTGCCGCCCTTGGCGTAGGGCGCGAGCAGATCGATCACCTTGATGCCGGTGACGAGGATGGAATTGTCGGTCGACTGGTCGACGAAAAGGGGAGCGTCGGCATGGATCGGAGCGCTGTCGGTGGCGCCGATCGGGCCGCGCTCGTCGATCGGCTCGCCGATCACGTTCATGATCCGCCCGAGCGTCTTGGGGCCGACGGGGACGCGGATCTGCGAGCCGGTGTCGCGGACTTCCTGGCCGCGGGTGAGGCCGTCGGTCGAATCCATCGCGATCGTGCGCACGGTCGACTCGCCGAGATGCTGGGCGACCTCGAGGACGAGGCGCGAGCCGTTATTGTCGGTCTCGAGCGCCGAGAGGATCTCGGGGAGATCGCTGTCGAAGCTGACGTCGACGACGGCGCCGATCACCTGGCTGATGCGCCCGGCGCTGGTGCTGCCGGTGCTGGCGGCGTTGGCGGTGTCTGCGGCGGTGGCCATTCTCTCTCTTCCTTCAGTCAATCGATCAGCCGCGTTCGCCATCGTCGATGAACCAAAGCTGGGTCTCGATGTCGAAGCGGAAGCGGGATGTGGCGGCGCGCCAGGCGGCGGCGCCGGCGCGGGTCTCGTAGCGGCAACTGGCCATGTCCTCGCCGGCGGCCTCGCAGGCGACGGAGCGCACTTCGACGGCGGGCTGGCGGGCGATGCAGGCGTCGTCGTCGCCGCAGCGCGCGCCCTGCTCGTCGGCGAGGGCCTGGCGGACCTCCTCCTCGGTCGGCAATGCGCCGGGTGCCTGGGCGGCGGCGCCCGCGGCGAGGCCGAGGAAAGCGGCGGCGGTGAGAATCGTCCTGGCGAAAATCATCTGCATGTCATGCCTCCCCTTTTGGTCGGGCAATCCTGGCGCGCTGCCGGTTGCGCGACTCTGAACCGACGCAGGCCACGGGCGCAGACAGGCTGGAGAGGAGCACGGCTCGGCGCATCACAGAGCCTCCGCGCCCGAGATGATCTCGACCAGCTCGGTGGTGATGGCGGCCTGGCGGGTGCGGTTATACTCGATGGTGAGGCGCTGGATCATGTCGCCGGCATTGCGGGTCGCATTGTCCATCGCGGTCATGCGGCTGCCCTGCTCGGACGCCGCATTCTCGAGCAAAGCGCGGAAGATCTGGACGGCGACGTTGCGCGGCAGCAGCTCGGCGAGGATCTCCTCCTCGTCGGGCTCGTATTCAACCGCGGCTTCGGCGCCGGATGTTGGCGAAGGTGCCGCAGACGGTGCGAGCGGGACCGGGACGATCTGCTGGCCGACCGGCTCCTGGACGAGGGCGGAGCGGAAGCGGGCGTAGAAGAGGTGGACGACGTCGATGCCGTCGGTGAGGTAGCGCTCGACGAGGTCGTCGGCGATCGCCAAAGCGTCGGCGAAGCTCGCGAACTTCATCGCGGAGGTGTCGTGCTGGTGGAGGATCTGCTTGGGGAAGAGGCGCTGGATGACGGCGCGGCCCTTGCGGCCGACGAGGTAGAAATAGACGGTCTTGCCCTCCGCGATGAGCTCGTCGGCGCGGCGGCGCGCGGCGCGCACGATATTGGTGTTGAAGGCGCCGGCGAGGCCGCGGTCCGAGGTCGCGACGACGAGGAGGTGGACCTGGTCGCGGCCGGTGCCGGCGAGCAGCTTCGGGCTCTCGGGGCCGATGGTCACGCGCGAGGCGAGGCTCGCCATCACCGCCGCCATGCGCTCGGCATAGGGGCGCCCGGCCTCCGCGGCCTGCTGGGCGCGGCGAAGCTTGGCGGCGGCGACCATCTTCATCGCCTTGGTGATCTTCTGGGTCGACTTCACCGAGGTGATGCGGCCCTTGAGCGCCTTGAGAGAGGCCATTTCTTCCTCGCCGCTACGCGAACGACTTGGCGAAATCGCCGACGATCGTCTTGAGCTCGGCGGACGTGTCGTCGTCGAGCGTCTTGGTGTCGCGAATCCTGCCGAGGACGCCGGCATGATCGGTGCGAACGTGGCTGAGCAGCGCCGATTCGAAGCGAGTCACGGCATTGACCGGCACCTCGTCGATGAAGCCGTTCACGCCGGCGAAGATCGCGACGACCTGCTCCTCGATCGGCATCGGATGGAATTGCGGCTGCTTGAGGAGCTCGGTCAGCCGCGCGCCGCGGTTCAGGAGGCGCTGCGTCGAGGCGTCGAGGTCCGAGCCGAACTGGGCGAAGGCCGCCATCTCGCGATACTGGGCGAGCTCCAGCTTGATCGAGCCGGCGACCTTCTTCATCGCCTTGGTCTGCGCGGCCGAGCCGACGCGGCTGACCGAGAGGCCGACGTTGATGGCCGGGCGAATGCCCTGGTAGAACAGCTCGGTCTCGAGGAAGATCTGGCCGTCGGTGATCGAGATGACGTTGGTCGGGATGTAGGCCGAGACGTCGCCCGCCTGGGTCTCGATGATCGGCAGAGCGGTCAGCGAGCCGCCGCCGTTCTCGTCGTTCATCTTCGCCGCGCGCTCCAGGAGCCGCGAGTGGAGATAGAAGACGTCGCCCGGATAGGCCTCGCGGCCCGGGGGACGGCGGAGCAGCAGCGACATCTGGCGGTAGGCGACCGCCTGCTTGGACAGATCGTCGTAGACGATGACGGCGTGCATGCCGTTGTCGCGGAAATATTCGCCCATCGTGCAGCCGGTGTAGGGCGCCAGGAACTGGAGCGGGGCCGGCTCGCTGGCCGTGGCGGCGACGACGATGGAATATTCCATCGCGCCGTTCTCCTCGAGCGCGCGGACGATCTGGGCGACCGTCGAGCGCTTCTGGCCGATGGCGACGTAGATGCAATAGAGCTTCTGGCTCTCGTCGTCGCCGGCATTGGCGGCGCGCTGGTTGATGAAGGTGTCGAGCGCGACGGCGGACTTGCCGGTCTGGCGGTCGCCGATGATCAGCTCGCGCTGGCCGCGGCCGACCGGGACGAGCGCGTCGAGCGCCTTCAGGCCGGTCTGGACCGGCTCGTGGACGGACTTGCGCGGAATGATGCCGGGCGCCTTGACCTCGACGCGGCTGCGCTCGGCGCCTTCGATCGGGCCCTTGCCGTCGATCGGGTTGCCGAGACCGTCGACGACGCGGCCCAGAAGGCCCTTGCCGACGGGGACGTCGACGATCGTGCCGGTGCGGCGGACGGTGTCGCCTTCCTTGATCGCGCTGTCATTGCCGAAGATCACCGCGCCGACATTGTCGGCCTCGAGGTTGAGCGCCATGCCCTTGATGCCGTTGGGAAACTCGATCATCTCGCCGGCCTGGACGTTGTCGAGGCCGTAGATGCGGGCGATGCCGTCGCCGACCGAGAGCACGGTCCCGACTTCCGAGACCTGGGCCTCGGTGCCGAAATTGGCGATCTGGTCGCGGATGACCTTCGAGATTTCTGCGGCGCGGATATCCATATTCAGCCTTTCAAAGACGGCGTTTCCGCCGTCATCCTTTCATTGCGTGCGCGAGCGTGTTCAATTTGGTGCGGATCGAGCCGTCGATCATGCGGCTGCCGACCTTGACGACGAGCCCGCCGAGGATCGACGGATCGACCGAGAGGTCGACGACGACCTCGCGGCCGGTCTCGGCGCGGATCTTCGCCTTGACCGCCTCGATCTGGTCGTCGTCGAGCGGGTGGGCCGAGACGATCTCGGCGGTCACCTCGCCGCGGTGGCGGGCGGAGAGCAGGTCGAAGGCGCGGATGACGCCCGAGAGCTGCGAGAGGCGCCGGTTGCGGGCGAGGACGCCGAGGAAATTGCGGGTGAGGGGATCGAGGCCCATCGCGTCCGCGGTCGCGGCGACGGTGCGCAGCGCCTCCTCGCGGCCGACCAGAGGGCTGGTCGTCAAGGCGCGCAGATCCTCGGACTCGGCCAAAGCGCGCTTCAGCGCGTCGACGCTCGCGCCGACCGCCTCGAGCTGGCGCTCGTCGCGGGCGAGCTCGAACAATGCCATGGCATAGCGGCCCGCCAAGCTTGCCTGAATGCCGCCGGAAATATCCACGCGTCCCTCAACTCCCGGATCGGATTTTCGGCCCATAAGAGGTCGAGCGCGCGAGGGCGCCCCCATGGGTCGCGGGGGCCCTAGCAGGGCCTTTGCTGCGATGCAAGGCGAGCGAAAAGGCGGTAGGGTCTCGATCCGAAATCGGCGGGAGGACCGCCTGGCGGGGAGGCCGGCCACCCCGGAGGAGGCACCACGACGAGCGCGCCCGACGGGATGTCGGTTTCGGGTGAAAAGCGGACATTGCGGCACCGCTGTGGGGTCGCCGCGCTCCATCGGAACGCGCAAACTGCAACGAATGATGCTTCAATCCGTTGAGACCCTATCACCAGTCACTTAGTGGGCCTTGGTGCTGGAGAGACATGGCACGCTCCCCGCTCACGGAGCGCCGCCATGCATGCACTTATAATCGAAGACGAATCCCTGATTGCCATAGCGATAGAGGACGCGCTGCGCGATTGCGGCTTCACTTCATTCGCCTTTGCCGTTTCGGCCGAGGAGGCGGTCACGGCGGCCGCCGGCAAATGCCCGGATCTGATTACCGCCGACGTCGAACTAAGGCCGGGCTGCGGAATCACAGCGGTCCAGGCGATTTGTTCTGAACAGCCGGTACCTGTCCTCTTCATCACGGGGAGCCCAGCTCAGGTCAGGATGAGGATGCCTGCGCATACATTGGTAGAGAAGCCGTTCAGCGCCGATTGCATCATGCAGGCGATCAAGGTTGCCATGGAGAGCAGAGATGGTTGAGCCAAGGCCGCTCCCGAACGAGACCGTGACCAGCCTCGCCATGGCTCTCGTCCAGTCGTCGAAGGCGCCGCTGCTCCTGCTCGATGACGATGTGGTCGTGATTGGTGCAAGCACCTCATTTTGTAACACGTTCAATCTCGATCCAGCGACCATGGCCCACCGCAGACTGGCCGATCTGGGTGCCGGCGAATGGGACGTCCCGCAACTCAATTCACTGCTTTTGGCAACGGTTGCAGGAGCCGCAGAGATTGACGCTTATGAAATGGACCTGGTCCGCGAAGGCAAGGCGACCTGCCGCCTCATTTTGAGCGCTCACAAACTCGACTATTTCGATACCGACAAGGTGCGCGTCGTGCTTGCTGCGACCGACGTCACGGCAACGCGGCTGGCCGAAAAGCAAAAAGACGACCTCGTTCGCGAGAAGCACGTCCTGCTGCAGGAGCTCCAGCACCGCGTTGCCAACAGCCTGCAGATCATTGCAAGCGTGTTGATGCAAAGCGCGCGCCGGGTTCAGTCCGAGGAGACTCGTGTGCACCTTCACGACGCGCACAGCCGGGTCATGTCGATTGCGACCCTTCAAAACAGCTGGCGGTCACCCAGCTGAAATCCGTTGAGCTACGGCCTTATTTCGCGGACCTGTGCCGAAGCATTTCGGCTTCCATGATTGATGATCCGCAGCGGCTCACTCTCGAGGCAATCGTGGACGACACGACCACGAACTCTGACGTGTCGGTGAGCATGGGCCTGATCGTCACCGAGTTGGTAATAAACGCGATAAAGCACGCATTTTCCGAGCAAACCGTTGGCGGTAGGATTACGGTCTCTTTTGCGGAGCACGAAGGAGCCTGGCTGCTGTCCGTGTCGGATAATGGAGCCGGAATGCCCGTCGGCGAAAAGCTCGGGAAGCCAGGTCTCGGCACCGGGATTGTTGAGGCCCTGTCCAGGCAACTCGACGCGAGTGTGACCGTGCTCAATGCAAATCCGGGGACGCGGGTGGAAGTTAGACACGGCCAAACCTGACGCAACAACCCGCAGATGGCCGTGATGTTGCGGGTAAGCCCCGCGCCGCGGGCCTCAGGCTGACGGGAGTGAACCAGGCGTCGAGACGGCGTTTTCGGCCCGTCAAAGGCTCCGAAACTGACCCGCTGCCACTTGCTCGCGCCATTTTTCGACGTCAACTCCTTTGAGGATCAGCCAGAATCCGAGTGCCAACCCTGCGAACGCCGCCGGCAGGAGGAGCAGCGGAGATGCATAGGCAGGCGCAAGTGCCCACAGAAAGGTACGGGCGACAAAACCCGCGCCCGTCATCATCATCAGGATGCCGACGAATCTTGGGAGGTAATTTGCGCCGAGCATCAGCCATCCGGTGATCAGAAATCCCATACCATAGAACATCATGAAGACGGTGGCGCCGTATTGTCCGGTTTTGATCGACAGCAGCGCCAGCGCATCGAGCTGCTCCGACGACAGGCCCGCAAGGTTGGCTGGGCGCTGCGCGAGCGGCAATGCGGCGAAGTGAAAAACCTGTGCGACGGCGAAGCCAGTTGTGCCGATCAGGCGGAAGAAGGTGGCAAGGAGCGCGAGATCTCGGTGCACCGGCCGGAGGAGTGCGTACAATATCAGCGCCAGCGCGACGTCGCACAGCGCCTCGAGGAGGTAGCTTGCGAAGCCGAGGCGAACCAGCACGCTGTTCTGAACGATGTTCGTCGCTGTCGCCGCCGCGTCGTTTGCGGAGATCACCATCGTCGGAACGTAAGCCTCTCCGAACCCCCCTGCGGCGACGGATACGAGCCCCAGCACGCCGCCAATGCGCGCGTAGGTTTGGACCAGCGGTGTGTCCTGTCCCCTAGTCATGCTTCAACCCCGCGTTGCACCTTCCAAGTCTGAGCCGCAATAATGCCGGAAAGGCGTTGCGCGGGGAGAGCGACAGGTGTCAGAAATGTAGCCGTTCGTTGCAGAGGCCTGAGATGCGAGAACCGACGGTCGCCGCCGGAATGATGGACGCGCTGTTCGCCTTCGCAGTTTCGAAGGGCGGTGATCGATGGGAGCTTGCCGAAGTAGCCGGGTTCGAGCCGGGACGGAGCCAGCCGGACGATCGGCTACCATACGACGCCTATGTTGCGCTTTTCCAAGCCGCGAAGCGGCTGACGGGCGATGACGCGCTAGCGCTGCGCTTTGGCGAGGAGGTGGATATGTCCAGCTTCTCAGTCGTGGGACTGCTTGGCCCGCCTCCAGGGTCGCCCCATGAGGTCATCGACTATGTCAACCGCTACACACGATTGTTGATCGAGACCCCTGGGCAGGCGTCCGACCGGCTGCGGCTGCACCAAGCGGGCTCGGCGCTGTGGATCGTCGATGCGCGACCCAACCCGAATGCGTTTCCGGAATTAACCGAGAGTACGTTCGCGCGGATGGCCAGCACGGCCCGACGGATGGGCGTCCACTCGCCGATATCCGAATTGCACGTGACCCATGAGAGGCCGGCGTACGACGCCGAGTACGACCGCATCTTCCGCGTGCCCGTTCGGTTTCGAGCAGCCTGGAACGCCGTTTGCTTAGGTGACGAACTCCTCAAGCTGCTGCCCGCAGGCGTCGAACCCACTTACGCACATCACCTGGCGGCGGGACATGCCGAGGCGTTGCTGCGGCGCCTGGACGAGCAAACGACCTTTTGCACGCGCACCACGGCGGCTATTGAACGCGCCTTGGCTAACGGCCGAGCGGCCGTGGAGACAATCGCCTCCGACATGGGGATGAGCCGTCAGACGCTGTACAGGCGGCTCAGGCGAGAGGGTGTTACCTATGAGAAGCTGCACGACCAGATCCGTTGTCGGCATGCGGTCGCGCAGCTCAGGTCCGGCCTCACCCCAGCCGATGTGGCGCATCGACTCGGCTTTTCAGACCGCGCCGCTTTCTCAAGAGCGTTCAAGCGGTGGACGGGGATGAGCCCCGGCAAGGCCCGATCCATCCAGGGTTTTTAGAGCTTCTAATCAAACGGAGTTCTGGCTGCACGGGCTGTGCGGACGCTGAGCCGAATGTCCGCAATGGGTCGAAAGCGGACATTGGCCTCTCACGGGAATTTCGATCCGATCCCTCACCAGACGACTGCATCAAAGGGGGCTTTGCTGCGATGCAAGGCGAGCGAAATGCGGGTGGCGGGCCAGTGTGAAAATCGGCGGCAGGACCGCCTCGTGCAGGCCGTCGGATTGCGGCCAGGCAGAGAAATTCGCCGCGGGGGGTGCGCCGGTCCACTTGCCCGCTTCGGTGGAAAGCGGGCATTGCCTCACGCTATTTCCGAATGCGCCCGCCGCGGAGATCATACAGCATGGCCAAGCTCGTGTTTGGAATGAACCAATCGCTCGACGGCTATGTCGATCACATGGCGTTCGCGCCGGGCCCCAGGCTCTTCCGCCACTTCATCGAGGAAGCCCAAGCGCAGGCGGGCAGCGTCTACGGCCGCCGGATGTATGAGACCATGCGCTACTGGGACGACGATCGTCCTGAGTGGGACGCAGAGGAACGGGCGTTCGCCAGCGCATGGCGCAAGCAGCCGAAATGGGTCGTCTCGCGCTCGCTGAAGTCGGTAGGCCCCAATGCCACGCTTGTCGAAAGCGATCTTGAAGGCGCGATCCGCAGGTTGAAGGCGCAGCGCGAAGGGGAGTTCGAGATCGCCGGCCCCAGGCTGGCGAAAAGCCTGACCGACCTTGGACTGATCGATGAGTACCGAATCTACCTGCACCCGGTCGTGCTCGGGCAGGGCACGCCTTTCTTCGCCGGACCCCGGCCACCGCTCCGTCTTGTGGCGCATGACAGCATTGCCGAGGATGTCATCAGGCTGACTTACGTTCCTGCGTGACCGCGGACGCTGCCGCCTACTGCCCGCAACGGGCCGAAAGCGGGCATTGGCGGCGACTCAGCGTGCGCGTTCAAAAGCTTGATGCGCTTTTCAGTCCAGCTGCCGCCACGGCCCATTGAGCGGTTGCTCACGGCCTGCCGGCACGGCACTCTGCTCTGCGAGCCTGCATCAAATAAAGGATATCGACCGTGATACTCGTCCTGCTCGGCGTGATCAGCCTGATTGTGGCCGAGCCATCGGCCGCCCGCGCGCAGACGACGTCCGCCCATGCGCTTCTCGCGGACCCCGAGGGGGAGCCAATCGTCGTTGGGTCGATCCACCGCATCCGGTCGAGCGTCTACGGAAATGAGCAGACGATCAGCGTCCGCTTGCCAAGAGGCTATGCCGACCATCCGGAACGACGTTATCCAGTCCTGTTCTCGGTCGATGGAGGACCGGATCAGGACTTCGAACTGCTGGCCGGAATCGCGGCCGAGGCCGAGCATTCGAGCAGCTTCGAGCCCTTCATCCTCATCGGCGTGAAGACGGAAGATCGCTACAGCCAGCTGACGCCGGAGATGACCCGTCTCCCGCTCGAGCGGCTGCGCGAGAATTTCGGCGAGCGGATGCGTCCCGGCGGCGCCGCCACCTTCCGCGACTATTTGGCGCGCGACGTCGTCCCCTGGGCGACGAGCCGCTACCGTACCGGGCGCAAGAGCCTCACCGCGGCTTCGCTCGGCGGGTTGTTCGTGCTGGATACGTTTCTGGAGCGGCCCGAAATGTTCGACGACTATATCGCGCTCACGCCCAGCGTCTGGTGGGACGAAGGCCGGATCGTCGACGAGGCCGCACGCCGGCTGAGCCGTCACGGCCGCTCGGATCGGCGCTTCTATTTCACGATGGGTGACGAGGGCGTCGGCAACCGTTCGGGACAATGGCTCGCCAGGCTGGTGGAAGCATTTCGGACGAACTCGCCCCCCGGCCTCAAATGGGCTTTCGTCGACAGGTCCGGGAGCGAGGAACATCGGACCATGGCGCTGATCAGCTGGCTCGACGCGATGAGGACGCTCTACCTCACGCCGTCGCGTACCGGCAGCCCGCTGAGCCTGATCTACCCCGGCTACAGGCCGCCGGAATATAGTGCGGAAGTGCGGGCCAATCTCGCGACCCGGGCCTGCACAAGGGCGAATGCGGTTCCGGTGACGTTCGCGGAAAAGAATCGCCGCGTGTCTGAGTTGTACGGGATGTGCGTGTTGATGAGACCTGGCGCGGACATCACCGCCGGCAATTTCGGACCCGCCGACTTCGGACTGAGGCAATGAGGCCTAGCGCACCGCCGAGGGATGTACCGTGTCACCAGAGCCAAGGTCCGAGGCGGTCCCATAGCCGCTCGGCTCTGAAAGAATATCCCGGTGCCTGTTCGGAGATGATAGCGCCTGTCTGGCTATCGTAGCAGCCACGATAGCCCCCCTCGTCCTTCAGATGCGTCGCGAGCGTCACACAGGTTTGACGTTGATCCTGGTCGACGCGGGGCCGTGTCATGCGGCGATACGCTTCGCGGCTCGAGCCGTGCGCGGCTGCGGCCCTCGTAAGCGCCCGATCTACATAAGGCGTGTGTTCAGGCGGCATTCGCCACGCCGCCGCGTGCCGGAATGGCTGTGACAGCGGAATAACGCCCGCAAGCAGGATCGAAGAGACAACGAGTACCCCGGTTCGGCGCAGGCGGCTCATCAGGGCAGTTTAAGCAGTGGGCCAACGTCCGCAATGGGTGGAGAACGGACGTTAGATCCTGCTACACTCTCTCTATCTTGCGGGGAGCGTAAGGATGGCGATTGAAACGCCTGTTGAGCAATTCCTGAGCCGTGTAGAGGCCGCTGCAGGCAACCGATCGGGCTTAAGAGCCGGTGATACAATCATCCCGCTTGTCCATGCGTTTTGGTCTTCTGAGGAGGTTGCAAAGAGTTTGAAGATCAAGGGCGAATGGGATGTTCCGGGCGACCTGATCCCCTTTTATGGAGATTGGCACGATCTGCTGTGCATCTCCCCTCGAGCAGGTAAAGTTTTAATGCTCGACGATGCCCGTTCGCTGGTGTTCGCTTGGGAGAGCGGCGACGACTTCCTAGCTTGCCTTACAAGGCATCCGGATATGGAAGAGGGGTTGGTAACAAACGAGGACTCTGGTGTGGTGAGCGGGCGGCTCGATTTCTGAACGTCGGTTTTGGGTCGAAAGCGGACATTGGCCGCCGACGCTTCGGATCGCTCAGCCGGCGACCGGCGCCGCACTTGAACGCCGGCAGGCCATGAACGACCAGCCTGCATAAGCGAGCGTGACGAGCATTGCGGCCGCGACCACCGCCATCGACGCGACGTCGGCCACGCGGAGCGGTGCCGAGGCCCAGAGGGCTGCGTAGGCGAGACCCGCCAGCGAGAAGCTCCAGCCGCCGACCCTGAGCGTGGCCTGGGCTCGCCTCTGAGCCTCGGGACCGTTCCGATGCCGGCCGATCTGCTTGGGCATCAGATTGGCGTAGCTCACGAGGACGAGGCCGATGATGACCTGCATGATCCTGCGACCGGTCTCGGGGTCCATGCCGGCACGCTCGCCGAAGCTCAGGGCGGCAGCGGCGGCCACCACGAATGCCGCGAGACCCAGCGCAAACCCGATTTGCCTATTGAACACTGCGATCTTCCTTCCGTGCGTTGGCGTTGGCGTTGGCAGGCGCATTCGATCGCTGAACTCCAATGCCGAATGCTTCCGAGAAACCCAGCAAAGCATCCTCGAGAACCGACAGTTTCAGCCAGTAGGTGATGGACCTGCCCTGCTTCTCGGCTTCGATCAGCCCGGCTTCCCTCAGCACCGAGAAATGTGCGGACATCGTCGCCTTCGAGACGTCGAAGCAGGCGCTCAACTCGCCTGCCGTCATTGCCCGCTGGCGCAGAAGGTGCAGCACCTTGCGGCGTGTCGGATCGGCCAGCGCGCGGAATATCTCACTCATGATTCGACGTTTAGCTAAACGTCTAACTGATGTCAACGACCGCCGAGTAGCTTGACATAGGTTTGTGTCGGCGGCGCCGGCGGATGCTACATGGCGGCGCATCGCCGACGTGCGCTGGGCATCCGGCGGCTGAGAGACCCGTGCGCTCCCCTCTCCCGGCGCGGCGAGGAGCCGGATCGATGCCGCGATATTATTTCGACACGCGCGACGATGACGATTTCGTCGAGGACGAATTCGGCATCGATTATCCCGATCTCGAAGCGGTCGCGGCCGAGGCGGCCAGATCGCTGGCCGAGCTCGCGCGCGACGTCTTGCCCGGAAGCCTGAAGCGGGTGCTCATGGCCGAGGTCCGCGACGGGCGCGGACCGGTTCTGAGAGCGAGGATGACGTTCGAGGCAAGGATCCTGCGGGCCGAGTGAAACCTCGCGTCAGGCAAGCGCCGGCTCGTTTTCGTGCAGGTGCAGGTAGTTGCTGTCGAAATCGCCCACTTCCGCGAGCTTCCGCCAGTCGCCGATCGTCACCGACCGCACGGTCCTGCGCTGGATGAGATTTTGCGATTCGAGCAGCTTCAGCGTCCGGTTGACGTGGACCGGGGTGAGGCCGGTGCAATCGGCGAGATGCTCCTGCGTCATCGGCAGCTCATATTCGGTCGCTTCGCCCAGCCCTGCCACTCGCAAGCGGAGAGCGAACTCGCAGAGGAGGTGCGCGATCCGCGTCCGCGCATCGCGCCGGCCGACATTGGCGATCCATTCGCGGAAGACCGAGGCATCGACGAGCGTGTCGAACCACATCGCCATGCCGACCCGCGGCCGCGCGAAGGCGAGCTCCCGGACCGCGTCGCTCGGGATCATCGCCACCTCGGCTTCGGTCAGCGCCTGCACGCTGTGATCGGCCGTGCCCAGGAACGAGTTCTGGAGATCGACGAGGTCGCCCTTCATGTGGATCCCGACGATCTGGCGGGCGCCGTCGGCGACGATCTTGTGCCGGAAGGCGTAGCCGGAGACGAGCAGGCAGGAGTGAGTCGTCTTCTCGCGCTCGCGGGCGATATAGCCGTGCCGCTCGATCGTCTTCGCCCGGTAGGGAAGAGCGAGGATCGCCTGCTCGTCGGCTTCATCGAGCCCGGCCCAATAGCGGAGCCTGGCGACCATGGGCTGCAAAGTCGAGTCGAACTGGGTGGACATGTGCGTCTCCGCGAGGCGGGAGCACGATGTCTCTCAGTCGCTGGTAGGCCATGGGAGGCCAACGATCATCTCTTGTAACACCTTTAGGGCGGAGGAACCCTATCTTAGGTTCGAATTCTCGACTTAACCTAGGTTCGAGCCGCTGCACCGCTCATCGACGTCTTTCAGGACCTGCATGTGCAGCGACGACAATTTCATGTGGGCGTCGGCGGCACGGGCGCATCGCGCCTGATAGGCCTGGTCCATCTCCGCACGCGCGCGCTGCATGTGGTAGTCGCGATCTTCCCGGTGCATCTTCGCCTCCCCTGTCACAAGCGAGTCTAGGCGGATTCGGGCGGGGCCGCCTTTACCTGCCTCAATCTCCCTGCAGGGAGGGCGACGAAGGGCGCTTTGGGGACTGACGCGCTTTGAACGCAAGGACCGGGACGCGCGGCACCGCCGCCCCGGGTAGGTCGGGACTCGATTGGAAACGGACTCGGAGCGGCCAAGGTGTCATCCCGGACTGGATCCGGGATCCATGGACTCGGAATCGTCGCAAAGGCGCGGATCGGATCGCCTTGGTCTCGGGGGCGGTGTTCATGGGTCCCGACTTTCGTCGGGATGACGCTGTAATCGGACGCCAGGTACGGGTGCGGCAGCAGGGGAGCGCGACGATGAGCTACAGGATCGAAGGATTGGCGCGGGAGCGGTTCGCGCCGCTGTTCGGACTTTCCGCGGCGGCGCTGGCCGAGCGCGGGGCGGTGCGGGTGCGAGCGGATTCGGAAGCGGGCTATCCCTGCCGCGTCTCGCTCGACCATGCCGCGCCGGGCGAGAGCCTGATCCTCGTCAATCACGTCTCGCACGACGCGCCGACGCCCTATCGGACGGCATTCGCCATCTTGGTGCGCGAGGATGCGGGCGAGGCGGCGGCCTATGAGGGGCGGCTGCCGCCGGTGCTGGAGGCGCGCGTGCTGAGCCTGAGGGCCTATGATGCGGGCGGGATGATGCGGCGCGCGCTGCTCGCCCAGCCCGGCGAGGCCGAAGCGGCGATCGAGGCGCTGCTCGGCGACGCCGAGGTCGAGAGCGTGCATGCGCACAGTGCGGCTTATGGCTGCTTCCTCGCGCGGATCGGGAGGGCCTGAGCATGGCGAGCCTTGCCCCGGCGCCCGCGGCGCCTCATCCTCGCGCGGTGAACGATGCCGCGACCCTCGACGAAGCCGCCGCCTGGCGCGCCGTGCTGGCCCGCGACCGCGGCGCCGACGGGAGCTTCGTCACCGGCGTGCTGACGACCGGCATCTATTGCCGTCCGTCCTGCGCCGCGCGGCATCCCAAGCGGGAGAATGTCCGCTTCTTCGCCGACGGCGCGGCCGCGCGCGGTGCCGGGCTGAGGCCCTGCCTGCGCTGCCTGCCCGACGAGGTGACGCGCGAGGCGGCCGCGCTCGAGAAAGCGTTCGCGCTGCTTGCCGAGGCCGAGGAGGCTCCCTCCCTCGCAGCGCTGGCGGCCGCTGCCGCCTATTCGCCGCACCATTTCCACCGGCTCTTCCGCCGCGCGACCGGAATCACCCCGGCGGCCTATTCCCGCAGCCTGCGGGCGAAGCGGGCGCAGGCGGCGCTGGGTGCGAATTGCAGGATCACGGACGCGATCTACGATGCCGGCTTTTCGGGTCCGGCGCGCTTCTATGCCGAGGCGAAGGCACGGCTCGGCATGACCCCGTCGGCGTGGCGGGACGGCGGGCGCGGCGAGACGATAGGCTGGGCGACGGCGCAGACCCGCTTCGGGCGGATGCTGGTCGCGGCGACCGACAAGGGCATTTGCCGCCTGTCCTTCGACGAGGACGAGGCGGCGCTGAGGCGGCGCTTCCCCCATGCGGCCATCGCGCCGGGCGGCGAGGCGATGGCCGGCCTCCTCGCCCGCACCGTCGCCGCCGTCGAAGCGCCGGAGCGGCCGCACGATCTGCCCCTCGACGTCCGCGGCACCGCCTTCCAGGAAGCGGTCTGGCGCGAGCTCTCGCGGATCCCGCCGGGCGAGAGCCTGAGCTATGCCGCGCTGGCGGCCAGAGCGGGCAAGCCGGGCGCGGCGCGGGCCGCGGGCTCGGCCTGCGGCGCCAACCATGTCGCAATCCTCATCCCCTGCCACCGCGCCCGCCGCAGCGACGGTTCGGCCGGGGGCTATGCCTACGGCCTGCCGGTCAAGGCGGCTTTGATCGAGGCGGAACGAGGCGGGGGCCAGGCCGAACCGACATTCAATCGTCCGTAAGCTCTCCAGTCCTCCCCCAGCTCGCTGGGGGAGGGGACCATGCGCAGCATGGTGGAGGGGCCCGCAGCGAAGCGGAGGGTTCGTCTTCGCGCTTCGCGCTCAGCCCCTCCACCGCGCTTCGCGCGGTCATGCCCGGGTGCAATCTGCCCCCGGCAGATTGCAGCCCGTCCGGGGGACGGGCGGCCCGGGCATCCCCGAGCAAGCTCGGGGAGGAACTACGTTGATCGGGCCTAGATGTCGGAGCCGGGTTTTCCGGCCGGGGGATCGGGCTCGCCGGGGCCTTCGGGCGGATGATAGCGGATGGTGCAGCTTTGCGGCGCGCGCATATTGCCGATCGCGATCAGCTGGAGCTGGTTGCCGGCGGCACTGTCCTGCCAGACCCGGATGTCGAGGATGTTGCGGATCTGGCTGCGGGGCGTGCCCCGCCCCAGCCGCGCCTCGACCGCGGCGACCATGCGCCGGCAGTCGCGCGGCACGGCGGGCTGGACATAGACGGTATTGAGCCGATTCTCCCCGTTGAAGCCGAAGCGCACGACGAAGTCGCGGCCGCCTTCGCGGTACGTGCCGGACAGGCGCACGAGGCTGCCTGCGAAGCTGTGGTGCCGATCCTCGCCGGCGCGGAGCGCGGGATTGGCGGCCTGCACTTCCTCCGGGCTCATTCCCCACCTCGTATATTGCCAGTGCGCCGAGGCGGGCCCGGCCAGGGCGACGGTCGCGGCGGCGAAGAGAAGGGCATGGCGCATGGATTGCTCCCGATCGGTTGGCGCCGACTGTCCCACTCGCAAGCCCTTGAGTCAAAGCGCAACCTGCGCGGCGCGCTGCGGTCAGGCCGGCGGCGAGCAATCGTAGACGAGACGCTCGTTCGGGAGCTCGGGGAGGATCCGCCTGATCTGCTCCTGGCCCTCGGCAAGCGCGGCGACGCGCGGCACCTCGGCGGTGCAGGCGGCAAGGGCGATGCGCTGGCGCAGGGCGCGCGCCCGCGCCATCGCCTCGGCCGCCAGCAGATAGCGGTTGACGATATATTGGCGGCTTTCCGGCCGCACTTCGAGGACCGAGACGGTCTGGTCCCCCTGGGGCACGAGGATGCGGCGCCAGACCTCGCCCTCCTGCGCATATTGGGTGCGGCCGTTGACGCAGCCCGTCTCCGACCATTCGAGCTCGACCCGCTCGACCGACGAGACGGTGATCCGGCTCCGGTCGGGCACCAGGCGGCAGATATGCCGGCCGGCGAAGGCGGCGCCCGGTCCGGCGGCGGCGTCCGCAGCCGGCGCCGCGGGCCCGGCCGCGAGCTCGTCATAGCCAGGGCGCGTCACGAAGACGAAGGCCGCGGCGGCGATGAAGGCGAGGCCGAGGCCGCCGAGAGCATAAGCCGGCTTGTGCCTGTCCTTCATCAGCATGACGAGGGCGCCGCCCAGCGCGACCAGAGCGAGCGCCATCAGCAGGATGGCGACGGCGACGCGGTTCTCGCGGCTCTCCTGGATCTGGGCGCGGGCACGCTCGATCTGCTGCTGGCGGCTGCGTTCCTGCGCGGCGAGAGCGGCGAGGCGCTCGCGCTCCTCGGCCTGGGTCCGCTCCCGGTCCTGGGCCAGCCGCTCGGCCATGCTGACGCATTCGCTCGTCACCGTGCGGAAGACCTGGCCGGCGGCGCGCAGGAAGGCGACGAGCTCGCGATTGGCGATGGCGAAGGCGAAGGTCGAATCGCCTTCGTCGGCGCGGGTGATGAAGGTGTTGACGCCGATCACCCGGCCGCACTGATCGAGCAAAGGCCCGCCCGAATTGCCGCGCGCGATGCTGGCGGTGTGGAGGAGAGCCGCGACGCCGCCGATCGGCCGCTCGTTCGAATAATTGCCCATCGAGCGGGTCGGCGGCAGCGGCACGATATAGTCGTTGGCCGAGCGGGCGGTGGCGAGGTCGACATTGCCGGGATAGCCCAGAGCCGCGACCGTGCTGCCGTCGCGGACCGGGCCGAGGAAGAGCGGCACGACGGGGAGGGTGCCTTCGTTCATTTCGAGGATGGCGAGATCGCGCTGCGGATCGACGCGGACGACGCGGGCCTCGTAGCCGCGATTACCCTCGGACGGGACGATTCCGACGATGACGTCCTTGGGATATTGGACGGCGAGGGCGACGACATGGGCGTTGGTGACGATCCGGTTGGGGGCGATCGCAAAGCCGCTGCCATGGCCGAAGCCGACCACCTCGCCTTCCTCGACCGCGACGACGACGACGCGGACCACGCTGCGGCTCGCGGCGGAGATGTCGTCGCCCTGCGCGGACGCCGGGGCGGCGGCGAAGAGCGCGACGAGGAGGAGGAGCAAGCGGATCACAGCCATGACATGTGAAATTCGCCGGGCGCTGGCAAGGCGTGCAAGGCACGCTCACGGGCTCGAGGCTTCACGCCGCTTCAGGGGCGCGGCTCCATGTCGAACGAAACGAAGCGCCCGTCGCGACCGTCGATCCTCGGGGCCGTTTGCGCGGTCCGCCGCAGAAACTCGGTCAGGCTCGGCGCGAGGACGCGGCGCTCGTCCTCGTCGCGGCCGATGACGATGACCTGGCCGTAGGTGCCGCCCGGCGGCGGTGAAAGGTCGACGGCATAGGCATTGCCGCCGCCGTCGGTGGCGAACGGAAACCATCCCGGCCGCCAATAATCGGGATGCACCGGATCGCCCGCGCGCGCCCGCGTCCAGTCGTAGGTGGCCGCGAAATCGGCGCCCGCCTCCTCATGGATTTCGCGCCAGCTGCGATATTCCGTCAACGCCTCTTCGAGCGAGGCGAAAGCGTAGCCGCCGAAGAAGAAGCCCGTCGCGGTGAAGCCCGTCCCCGGCACGGTTTCGAACGGTTCGCGCTGTCCGTCGGCGACGCCGTAGAGCGCGCGCAGGTCGTCCGGCAGGCGGAAGCCGATTTCGGACTCGGCGGCGGCGATCTGCTGCGCGCTCGCCGGCGGGTTGAGCTGCATGTCGATGCCGAGCGATGCAAGGAAGGCGAGCCAGGCGGCGAGAGCTTCGGCGAACATGTCAGGGGAACTCCGGCAGGACGACCGCGATCATAAGCGCGCCGTCACAGGAAGGAATAGGGGTCGACGTCGACGGCGACGCGGACGCCGCGCGGGCGCTCGACCGTGGCGAGCCAGTCGCGGATCACGTCCTGGACGTCGAGGCTCCTCGCGGCGTGGACGAGGAGGCGCTGGCGGTGGCGGCCGCGGAGCATGGCGAGCGGAGCCGGGGCAGGGCCGAACACCGCCATGTTCTCGATGCGCGGCGCCGCGCGGCCGATCGCCTGCGCGGTCGCGGTCGCCTCGTGCAGATCCTCCGAAGAGACGACGATGCCGACGAGGCGGCCGAAGGGCGGCATCGCCGCCTCGCGCCGGGCGTCGGTCTCGGCGGCGTAGAAGCCCTCGGCGTCGCCGCGCACCAGGGCGTCGATGACCGGCGCCGAGGGCTCGTGGGTCTGGATGAGGACGCGGCCCGGTTTGTCGCCCCGGCCGGCGCGGCCGGAGACCTGCATGATCTGCTGGAAGGTGCGCTCGGCCGCGCGCAGGTCGCCGCCGGTCAGGCCGAGGTCCGCGTCGACGACGCCGACCAAGGTGAGGTTCGGGAAGTGATAGCCCTTGGTGACGAGCTGGGTGCCGATGACGATGTCGATCTCGCCCGCCTCCATGCGCCCAACGAACTCGGCGGCTTTCAGCGGCGACCAGATCGTGTCCGAGGTGACGATCGCGGTGCGCGCCGCGGGGAGGAGGGCATGGACCTCGTCGGCGATGCGCTCGACGCCGGGGCCGCAGGGGACGAGGCTGTCCTCCTCATGGCATTCGGGGCAGGCGCGCGGCGGCGGCATGATGTGGCCGCAATGGTGGCAGGCGAGACGCGCGGTGAGGCGGTGCTCGACCATCCAGGCGGTGCAATTGGGGCATTGGAAGCGGTGCCCGCAATGGCGGCACAAAGTGAGCGGAGCGTAGCCGCGGCGGTTGAGGAAGAGGAGGGACTGCTCGCCGCGCTCGAGATTGTCCTCGAGCTCGCGCAGCAGCGGCGGGGCCAGCCAGCGCCCGCGCGGCGGCGGCTCCTCGATCAGGTTGACGGCGCGAATGTCGGGCAGCTCGGCGGCGCCGTAGCGGCCGGACAGGCGAACCTCCCGGTAGACGCCGATCTCGGCCATGTGGCGGCTCTCGATCGCCGGGGTCGCCGAGGCGAGGATGACCGGCACCTGCTCCATCTTCGCGCGCATCACGGCGACGTCGCGGGCATGATACTGGACGCCGTCCTCCTGCTTGAAGCTCGCCTCGTGCGCCTCGTCGACGACGATCAGACCGAGCCGGCGATAGGGCAGGAACAAGGCCGAGCGGGCGCCGACGACCACCTTCGCGTCGCCGGTCGCGATCGCCCGCCAGGCGCGGCGCCGCTGCGACTGCCTTAGGCCCGAATGCCAGGCGACCGGCTCGCATCCGAAGCGCGCGGAGAAGCGCTTCAGGAACGGCTCGGTGAGCGCGATCTCGGGGAGGAGGACGAGGCACTGGCGTCCGGCGCGGACGGCCTCGGCGACCGCCTCGAAATAGACTTCGGTCTTGCCCGATCCGGTGACGCCGTCGAGCAGGAACGGCGCGAAGGCGCGCGCGCGGACCGCTTCGACGAAGGTGGCGGCGGCTTCGGCCTGGGCGGGCTCGAGCGCGGGCGGCGCATGGTCGGGGTCGGGCTCCGGAAAGGGATCGTCGACCGCCACCTCGACCGCCTCGATCGCGCCGGCCTTGCAGAGGCCGCGAATGACGCCGTCCGAGACGTCGGCGGCCATGGCGAGCTCGCGCACCAGTCCCTGGCGGCCCTGGATGCGCTCGAGCGCCTGGGCGCGCTGGGCCGTCAGCCGCTCGGGCACGAAGCCGGTGGCGCGATATTCGGTGACGGTGCGGGCACCGTCGAGCGCGCTCGAAGAGGCAAGCGACATGCGCAGCACCGCGGCGAGCGGCGCCAGATAATAGTCGGCCGTCCATTCGATCAGGCGCCGCAGCGGCTCCGCGAGCGGCGGCAAATCGTAGACGTGGAGAAGGGGGCGGAGGCGGTTCTCCGCGACATCTTCGGCCGGCAGCCGCTCCGGCTCCCAGACGACGCCGGTCACCTGCCGCGGTCCGAGAGGCGCGAGAACGATCGCGCCCGGCTCGGCCGCTTCGCCATGGGGCAGTCGGTAGTCGAGCGGCCCGAGGGCGGCATTGAGCAAGATGATGCGGACGCGGTTCACGCTGCGTAGATCGAGTCTCCGCGCTCGAAACGCAACAGGAACGGTGGTTTGCGGACCCGGGCTTCGACAGGCTCAGCCCTAGCGGCCGTGGGGCTGTCCAAAGCCGCTAGCCCTGAGCCTGTCGAAGGGCGGGTTGCAGGGCGCAGGCGTGCAACATACCGGCAGCGGGACCGTTTCACGTCCGTCCCTTCCCGGTTCGGAGTGAATCCATGGACCCGTTGCTTACCCGCCGCAGCCTGATCGTCGCCGGCTGCACCTTGCCTCTGCTCGCTTTGCCCGGCTGCAATTCGATCCCGGGCTTCGGCATGGTCGACGCGCTGCGCCGCCTGCTCACCATCTCGTCGCAGCGCGCCTTTGCGAGCCTGCTCCAGGACAACGGCTTCTTCCAGGACGAGGTCGCGCGCATCCCGCTGCCGCCGCAGCTCGACCGTGCCGGCGGCATCGCCTCGGCCCTGCTCGGCAGCGGACTCGTCCAGAACCAGCTGCTGCGGCTGATGAACCGCGCCGCCGCCAACGCCGCCGAGGTGGCGGCGCCGATCGTCTACGATTCGATCCGATCGATGAGCTTCGGCGACGCCGTCTCGCTGGTCCGCGGCGGCCCGACCGCGGCGACCGACTTCCTCGAGCGCTCGATGGGCAATGCCATCGTCGACGCGATGTTTCCCGGCGTCGGCAGCGCCTTGCGCTCGCTCGACGACGGCGTCCTCAACCAGGTCGTGCGCACCGCCACCGGCATCGACTTCTCGGGCCTCCAGCGCCACGTCACCGACAGCGCGTCGCGAGGTATCTACCGCGCCATCGGCCGCGAGGAAGCCGCGATCCGCGCCAATCCCCGCGCCACAAACGATCCGGTGCTGATCGGGGTGTTCGGGGTCCTCGGCTAAAGGGCTATAGAGCGCCCGACTCCAGCTTCGAATCGAGGGCGAGCGCATATGAAATTCTTCGTCGACACGGCCGATACCGGCGAAATCCGCGATTTGGCCGAGACCGGCCTGATCGACGGGGTCACGACCAATCCGTCTTTAGTCCACAAGGCCGGGCGCGACTTTCTCGAGGTGGTCCGCGAGATCTGCGGGATCGTGCCGGGGCCGGTCTCGGCCGAGGTGGTCGCCCTCGACCACAATGAGATGATGCGCGAGGCCGAGGTCTTGCGGAAGATCGCGGACAATATCGCGATCAAGGTGCCGCTGACCGTCGACGGGCTCAAGACCTGCAAGGCGCTGACCTCCGACGGGACGATGGTCAACGTCACTTTGTGCTTCTCGGCGAACCAGGCCCTGCTCGCCGCCAAAGCGGGCGCGACCTTCATCTCGCCCTTCGTCGGCCGCCACGACGACGTCGGCTATCCGGGCATGGAGCTGATCGCCGACATCCGCCTGATCTACGACAATTACGACTTCCCGACCCAGATCCTGGTCGCCTCGGTGCGCAGCCCGATCCACGTCCACGACGCCGCCAAGATCGGCGCCGACGTGATGACGGCGCCGCCCGCGGTGATCCGCCAGCTCTTCAAGCATCCGCTGACCGACAAGGGCATGGAGAGCTTTCTCGCGGACTGGGGGAAAACGGGGCAAAAGATCGGCTGAATTCCTCCCCTAGCTTGCTAGGGGAGGGGGACCGCGTGCAGCGCGGTGGAGGGGCGGCGCTCATGCGCCGGGGCAACCTCCTCGCTTCGCTCGGCCCCTCCACCATGCTCCGCATGGTCCCCCTCCCCGAGCGAGCTCGGTGAGGATCTGTTTAGCATCGCTTCTTAACCACATCCGGGTTACGCTCGGCGGGATGGGAACGGTGATCAACTTCGAGGACCGGGCGCTCGCCAATCTGCGGGCGCGGGTCGCGGCGGCGGAGGAGGCCAATCAGGACCTCATCGCCTTCGCGCGCGGCCATTCGGGGGCGGTGGCATCGATCCACGAGGCGGTGCTGGCAGCGGTGGAGGCCGAGGGCTTCGACCATCTCATCCACATCGTCACCCAGGAATGGCCGCAGATCCTCGGCCTCGACGCGGTCGCCGTCGCCTTGTTCGCGGGCGAGATGGGCGTGCGCGCCGACGCGTCCGGCCTCCAGTTCGTCGATCCCCGCGTCATCAAGAAGTCGATCGACGGCTTCGAGGGCGTCGTCCTGCGCGGCGTCGAGCGCGGCCATCCCCTGTTCGGCCCGGCGTGCGAGCTGATCCGCGCCGAAGCCCTGGTCCGGATCGACAGCGAGGCGCCGCTTCCGAGCGGCCTGCTCGCTCTGGGGCAGAGGAGCGCGCAGGGTTTCGAGACCCGTCACGGCTCCGAGCTTCTCGTCTTCCTCGGCCGCGTGCTGACGCGCTGCATGGGCCGGTGGCTGATCCCCTGACGCAAGAGCATCCGGCGCGGGCGCTGGCGGCCCGCTGGCACGATCATCTGCTGCACAGCCGGCGCCGCTCCGAGCATACGGTGCGCGCCTATGTCGCGACCGCGAACCGACTGATCGACTTTCTCGGTCGCCATCTCGGCGCGAGCGTCGATGCAGCAGCACTCGCCGGGCTGTCGCCGGCAGACCTGCGCGCATTCCTCACCGTTCGCCGCGGCGAGGGGCTCGGCAACAGCTCCGCGGCGCGCGAGCTGAGCGCGGTGCGGGGCTTTCTCGGCTTTGCCGCGTCCGAGGCGGGGAGCGCCGCCGCGCTGCCGCGGCTGAGGGCGCCGAGAAAGGCGCGCAGCGTGCCGAGGCCGATCTCGCCGGACGAGGCGGTCTCGCTTGCCGAAGCGGTCGAGGAGGATGCGTCCGAGCCCTGGATCGCGGCCCGCGATTATGCGGTGCTGATGCTGCTCTACGGCTGCGGCCTGCGCGTCGCCGAGGCGCTCGGCCTCACCGGCGCCGCGCTGCCGCTCGGCGAGGCGCTCAGCGTCACCGGCAAGAGGAACAAGACGCGGATCGTGCCCCTGCTGGCACCGGTCCGGGAGGCGATCGAGACCTACGTCGCGCTCAGTCCGTGGACCGTTGCCAGAGACGAGCCGATCTTTCGCGGCGCCCGCGGCGGGCCGCTGCGGGGCGAGATCGTCCGGCGCGCGGTGCGCAAGGCGCGTACCGGGCTCGGCCTTACCGAGCGGACGACGCCCCATGCGCTGCGGCACAGCTTCGCCACCCATCTGCTCGGCCGCGGCGCCGACCTGCGCTCGCTCCAGGAGCTGCTCGGCCATGCCAGCCTGTCCTCAACCCAGATCTACACCGCCGTCGACGCCGCCCACCTGATGGACGTCTACCGCAACGCTCATCCGCGCGCCTGATCCGCGTCCTTGTGGCGGCGGTGCCAGGTGGCCTGGCGATAGAGATAGAAGAGGACGATGATCGCGAAGACGGCCGAGGAGAGCGGCCCGATCACCTCCTCGACGCGGTCGAAGCTCTGGCCGAGAATGTAGCCGCCGAGCGCGAGCAATGCGCTCCAGACGGCAGTGCCGACGGTCGACCAGATCAGGAAGCGGTGGAGCCGCATCCGGACCATGCCGGCGGGGAGCGAGACGACCGAGCGGATGGTGGGGATGATGCGGCCGACCATGACGACGCCGCCGCCGAAGCGGCCGAACAGTTTCTCGACCTTCTCGACGTCGCACCAGTCCATGGTTAGCCAGCGGCCGTAGCGCTCGATGAACGGGCGGAAGCGGGCGAGCCCGATCCAGCGCGCGAGCAGGTACCAGAAGAGGTTGCCCGCCATCGCGCCCGCCGTGCCGCTCGCGATGACGCCGCCGAGGCTCATCGGACCGGAGGCCGCGCGCAGGCCGGCGACGGTCATGATGACCTCGGACGGGACCGGCGGGAAGACCGTCTCGAGCAGCATCAGGAAGAAGATGCCGGCATAGCCGGTCGAATCGATGAGGCGGATCACCCAGTCTGACATCGGGGCGGTAACTCAGGCGAGGCGCGCTTCGATCCGCTGCCAGAACAGAGCGGGCGTGTCGCTGCCGTTGAAGCGGTCGATCGCGACGATGCCGGTCGGCGAGGTGACGTTGATCTCGGTCAGCCACTTGCCGCCGATGACGTCGATGCCGACGAAGAACAGGCCGCGCGCCCTGAGCTCGGGGCCGATCGCCTCGCAAATCTCCCGCTCCTCGTCGGAAAGCTCGGTCTTCGCCGCCTTGCCGCCGACGGCCAGGTTGGATCGGATTTCGCCTTCGCCGGGGAGGCGGTTGACCGCGCCGACGACCTCGCCGTCGATGAAGACGATGCGCTTGTCCCCATCGGCGATCTCCGGAAGGAAGGCCTGGACGATGTGCGGCTCGCGCCAGGCGGCATTGAAGACCTCGATCAGCGAGGAGAGGTTGGCGCCGTCGCGCCCCACCTTGAAGACCGCCTTGCCGCCATTGCCGTGCAGCGGCTTCACCACCGCCTCGCCATGCTCGGCGAGGAAGGCGCGGGCCTCCTCGAGCGAGCGGGTGATGAGCGTCGGCGGCATGAAGCGGGCGAAATCGAGCACCCAGAGCTTCTCGGGCGCATTGCGCACGCTGGCCGGGTCGTTGACGACCAGGGTTTGCCCCTGGATGCGTTCGAGGAGGTGGGTGGCGGTGATGTAGCCGATGTCGAACGGCGGGTCCTGGCGCATCAGGACGACGTCGGTCTCGGCGCCGAGATCGAGCTTCACCGCATCGCCGAAGCGGTAATGATCGCCTTCGACGCGCTGCACGCTCACCGGCCGCGCCTCGGCCCAGACCCTGCCGCACTGGTAGTTGAGCGCCGCGGGCGCGTAATGGAACAGCCGATGACCCCGCGCCTGCGCGCCGAGCATGAGGGCGAAGGTCGAATCCCCGCCGATCGCGATCTTGTCCATCGGGTCCATCTGGACGGCGATCGTGAGGGGCATTTTCTCTCCACCGCTAGCCCTGAGCCTGTCGAAGGGCGGGCAGCAGTGCGCGGAACCCGTGCTTCGACAGGCTCAGCCCTAGCGGTTGTGGCTACGTACGACCAGTCGGCTTTCCGCCCCTGTCACCCGTGCCAGACGTTCGCCATGTGGCGCGGCAGGCGGCGGGGGACTATGAACAAGGCGTCGATGCGGGTGACGTCGCGCTCGCGCGCGAAGCGGTGGGCGAGGGCGCCCGCGGCCGCCGCGACACGCCGCAGGCGATATTCGTCGAGCGACATCGCCGCCTCGTCCGCACCGGCCCGCGCCTTGACCTCGACGAAGGCGACGGTCCGGCCGCGCCGGGCGACGATGTCGACCTCGCCGAGCGGCGTCCGCACCCGCCTCGCGAGGATGCGCCAGCCCTTGAGGCGCAGCCACCAGCAGGCGAGGGTCTCGGCGCGCCGGCCGCCGCGCTCGCGCCGGCGCCGGTCGTTCATTTGAGCTGCTGCGCCCGTTCGTAGACATCGCGGCGCCTGAGGCCGAGACGTTCGGCGACCTCGGCCGCGGCGCGCGAGGGCGAGAGCCGGGTCATCGCTTCGGAGAGCGACGCATCGATCTGCGCATCCGGCGCCGGCGCCGGCGTGCGCGCGGGCCCGACGACGACGACGATCTCGCCTTTCGGCGCCGCCTTCGCATAGCGCTCCGCCAGCTCCGAGAGCGATCCGGCCACGGTCTCCTCGAAGCGCTTCGTGATCTCGCGGCAGATGGCGGCGGGGCGGTCGCCGAGGCAGTCGCGAAGGGCGGCGAGGGCGGCGCCGAGGCGCGGGCCGCTTTCGTAGAAGAGGAGGGTCCCCGGGAAGGCGGCTGCTTCGGCGATGGCCGCGGCGCGGGCGCCGGCCCTGGGCGGGAGGAAGCCGTAAAAGGCGAAGCGGTCGGTCGGCAGGCCGGCCAGCGTCAGCGCCGCGACCGCGGCGCAGGGTCCGGGCGCAGTAGTGACGGCGATGCCGGCTGCGCGGGCGTCGCGGACGAGCTTGTAGCCCGGATCGGAGATGAGCGGCGTCCCGGCATCGCAGACCAGGGCGACGGCCTCGCTTGCCATGCGGGCGATCAGAGCGGGGCGGACCTTGTCCGCATTGTGATCGTGATAGGGGAGCATCGGCCGCCTGGCGCCGATATGGCGCAGCAGCTTGGCGGTGACGCGGCTGTCCTCGACCGCCAGGACGTCGGCACTCGCGATCATCTCGGCCGCGCGCGGGCTGAGATCGGAGAGATTGCCGATCGGCGTCGCCACGATGTAGAGGCCGGGCGCGAGTTTGTCGCTCATGGGGGTCGTCATGGCATTGCAGTCGCTCCAGCCGCAAGGAGGCTCATTCCTGCGCCTCGGCCTTGCAGCCGCGGGAGCCCTCGCTCTCGCCGGGTGCCAGCTCGTTCCGCAGAGCCGGAAGCAAGGGGCCGGCGTGCCGGAAGTTCAGGGGCCGGCGCGCTCCGCCGACGCCGACGAGGCCCGCCTCAACCTGCCGCCCGGCGAAACCCGCAACCGCGTCGCCATCCTCGTCCCGCTCAGTGGGCCCAATGCCGCCGTCGGCCAGTCGATCGCCAATGCCGCCAACCTCGCTCTCGCCGACAGCGGATCGGAGACGATCCGGATCACCGCCTATGACAGCGCTCGCGGCGCTCTCGTCGCCGCCAACGAGGCCCTGGCCGACGGCAGCGGCCTCTTCCTCGGCCCGCTGCTCGCCGAGGACGTGCGCGCGGTGGCTCCCGCCGCGCGTGCCGCCGGCGTGCCGGTCGTCGCCTTTTCGAACGATGTCAGCACTGCCGGCGACGGCGTCTACCTGCTCGGCCTCGATCCGAGCCAAGCGATCGATCGCGTCGTCGCCTTTGCACGCAGCCGCGGCGCGATGCGCTTCGGCGCCCTGCTTCCCGCGACCGTCTATGGCGAGCGCGCCGGCCGCGCGCTGGCCGACGCCGTCCAGCGCGCAGGCGGCTCGCTCGTCGCGGTGCGCAGCTACAATCGCAGCGCCGAGACGCTGCGTACCGCGGCCGCCGAGCTCAGCGGGGAGGGACCGTTCGACGCAGTCCTGGTCGCCGACGGCGCGCGCCTCGCCGCTGCCGCCGCCGCGCCGCTGCGCCGGGGCTCGCCGCAGCTGCGCATCCTCGGCACGGAATTATGGTCGAGCGAGACCAATGTCGGTGCGCAGGCGGCCCTGCGCGGCGCCTGGTTCGCGGGACCGTCCAATGCCAATTTCGCCCAGCTGCGCACGCGCTACCGGGCCCGCTTCGGGGCCGACCCCTATCGGCTCGGCAGCCTCGGCTATGACGCGGCGCTGCTGGCCGTGCGCATCTCCCAGGACTGGCGCATCGGCCGCCGCTTCCCGGCGCGGGCGCTGCGCGGCGAGGACGGCTTCACCGGCGTCGACGGCGCCTTTCGCTTCGCCCGCTCCGGCATCGCCGAGCGGGCGCTGCAGGTGGAGGAAGTGACGGCGGCGGGGACGAATGTGCTGTCGCCCGCACCGGGGGGCTTCCGGTAGGAGCGGTGCCGCGGACGGACATGCAACGCCGTCATCCCGGCGGAGGCCGGGATGACGGTCTCGGATTCAACCGAGCGCGATCTCTCGCAATATTCCGTCGAGGAGGAGCATGCCGTCCGGCGTCGCGTGCAGGCGGTCGTCGTCGATCGCGAGGAGGCCCCGGCGTTCGAGGCGGGTGGCGGCGGGCCAGTCGACGGCGCTTTCGATTCGCTCCCGGGCGACCCCCTCGCGCAGGCGCAGGCCCATCAGGAGGGCCTCGGTCGCCGCCTCGTCGGGAGCGATCGGCGCCTCCTCCTCGATGCCGTGGCCGTTGCGGGCGAGGGCGGAGAGGAAGTTCTCCGGCTTCCTGTGCCGCCTCGTGAAGGCGCCGCCGCGACGGCCGTGGGCGCCGGGGCCGATTCCGGCATAGGCGCCGTAGCGCCAGTAGGCGAGATTGTGCCGGCTTTCCTGGCCGGGCCGGGCGTGGTTCGAGACTTCGTAGGCGGGGAGGCCGGCGGCCTCTGTCATCGCCTGCGTCAGCTCGTAGAGGGACGCCGCGAAATCGGGGTCTGCCGGCGCCAGCTCACCTTTGGCGGCGAGCGCGGCGAAGCGCGTGCCGGGCTCGATGGTGAGCTGGTAGAGCGAGAGATGGCCGGTGCCGAAAGACAAGGCACGAGCGAGCTCACGGCGCCACCGGCCCTCGGTCTGGGCGGGGAGGACGTAGATGAGATCGAAGCTGACGCGCGCGAAGCTGCGCTGCGCGATCTCGAGCGCGGCAAGCCCTTCGGCGGCGGAGTGGGCGCGGCCGAGGAAGCGCAGCGCCTTGTCTTCGAGCGACTGGAGGCCGAGCGAGACCCGGTTGACGCCCGCAGCGGCGAGGTCGGCGAAGCGGGCGGCCTCGACCGACGAGGGGTTGGCCTCGAGCGTGATCTCGATGGCGTCGGCGAAGCCCCAGTGCCGGTCGGCGGCTTCGATCAGCGCGGCGACGGTGCGCGGCTCCATCAGCGAGGGGGTGCCGCCGCCGAAGAAGATTGAGGACAGCTTCATGCCCTCCGTTTGGCGTGGCTCATGTGCGAGATCGGAGAGCAGGGCCTCGCGCCACGCCTCCTGGTCGACACCCTCGCGGACGTGCGAGTTGAAATCGCAATAGGGGCATTTCGAGACGCAGAAAGGCCAGTGGATGTAGAGGGCGAGGGTGGTGAGCCGTCCGCTACCGCCGTTCGGTCCGAGCGAAGTCGAGGACCGGTCCTGAGCGAAGCCGAGGGGCTGGGTCGGAGAAGGTCTCGGCTCCGCTCGACCGGGCGTCTCGACTTCGCTCGCCGCGAACGGTTTCGTGGGGTCTCCCAGGACCTCCGTCACACCATCACCCCAGCAGGCGCTCGACCAGCTTGCGGAAGGCGTCCGCGCGGTGGCTGGTCGCGTGCTTTTCGGCCGGGTCGATCTCGCCGAAGGTGCGGTCGCCGCCATGAGGGACGAACATCGGGTCGTAGCCGAACCCCTTGTCGCCGCGCGGCGGCCAGACGAGGGTGCCGTCGACCCGACCTTCGAACCATTCGGCCTGGCCGTCGGGCCAGACCAATGCGAGCGCGCAGACGAAATGGGCGTTGCGGCTCGCCTCGGGCCCCGCCGCCTCCAGCTCTTCCTGGACGCGGCGCATGGCGAGGCCGAAGTCGCGCTCGCCCTCGATCTCGCCGGCATCGCCCGCCGCCTGCACCGAGGGGTTCGCATAGGCCCAGCGCGCCGAGAAGATGCCCGGCCGGCCGCCCAGCGCCTCGACGCACAGGCCGCTGTCATCGGCCAATGCGGGCAGGCCGGTGAGGTCCGCCGCCTGGCGCGCCTTCAGGTCCGCATTCTCGATGAAGTCGACGCCGATCTCGTCCGGCTCGGGCAAATCGAGCTCGGCGGCCGAGACCGGCTCGATGCCGTAAGGGCCGAGCAGGTCGCGGATCTCGCGGACCTTGCCTTCATTGTGGCTGGCGATGACCAGCCTGCCGGGCTCCAGCTTCCTCATCGGCCGGTCGCCCGATCCTGGGCCGCGAAAATCTCCGCGCAGCCGATCCTGGCGAGGCGCAGGAGACGGAGCAGGCCTTCCTCGTCATAGCATTCGCCCTCGGCGGTGACCTGGGCCTCGACGATATTGCCGTCGTCGGTGAGCACGAAATTGCCGTCGCAGCCGGCGCCGCTGTCCTCGACATAATCGAGATCGAGCACGGCCCCTCCCTGGTGGATTCCGCAGCTCACCGCCGCGACCTTTCGGCGGATCGGGTCCTCGGCCAGCTGGCCGGCGGCGATCGCCTTGTCGATGGCGATGCGCAGCGCGACCCAGGCCCCGGAGATCGCCGCCGTCCGCGTGCCGCCATCGGCCTGGATGACGTCGCAGTCGAGCGTCACCTGGCGTTCGCCCAGCTTCTGGAGATCGACGACCGCGCGCAGGCTGCGGCCGATCAGGCGCTGGATCTCCTGGGTGCGGCCGGACTGCTTGCCGCCGGCCGCCTCGCGGCGGCCTCGCGTGTGAGTGGCGCGCGGGAGCATGCCATATTCGGCGGTGACCCAGCCCTGGCCCTTGCCCCGCAGCCACGGCGGGAGCTGGGTCTCGACGCTGGCGGTGCACAGGACGCGCGTGTCGCCGAAGCTGATGAGGCAGCTCCCTTCGGCGTGGCGAGTGAAGCCCGGCTCCATCACGATCTCGCGCATCTGGTCGGGGGCGCGTCCGGATGGGCGCATGGGTGGGTCTCCTGAGGTTCGCCGCGCCACCTAGACGCACCGAGGCGAAGACGCCACCGGTTCCTTAATTCCTCCCCCAGCTCGCTGGGGGAGGGGGACCGCGGCGCGAAGCGCCGTGGTGGAGGGGCGATGGTGAGTCCGAACTGCCCCTCCACCGCGCTGCGTGCGGTCCCCCTCCCCGAGACAAGCTCGGGGAGGATTTAAGCCCGGAGCGCCGCGCGGTAGCGCGCGAAGCAGCGGGCGCCCGCGGCGAGGCGGATGAGGGCGCCTTCGGCCATGGCGCGGGCGCGGCGCGGGTCGCCGGCGACGAGCGGGCGGAGGACCTTGTCGTTCCAGTCGCGGCTGTGGCGGACGTCGAGGGTCGCGTGGAGCTCGAAATAGCGACGGGCCTTGCCGCCGAGGCCGAGGCGGCGGAGGCCGTCGGCGGTGGCACGACTGCGGCCCGGCGCGGTCAGCTCGATCACGCCCAGAGCGCCGATCGCGTGCCACGCATAGCGCCGGTTGATCGCCATCGCCGTCATCGAATTGGCCAGCGCGAGGCTCTCCCAGACCGTGTCGTCGATCTCGGCCTCGAGCCCGAGCTCCTCGATCAGCGACGCGAGCATCGGACCGTGCATCCCCTTGGGATTGCCGCGGCCCATCTCGTCCCAATAATTGTTGGCAAGCTCGAGCTTCGCCTCGGCGGGGACCTTGACCTGCGCCATCGCGGTCAGGTCCTCGAACCCGGCCTCGCCCGCCGCCTCCTGGGCCAGGAACCAGCGGAAATCCTCGATCGTGGCCTCCGCGGCCAGCCAGGGGAAAAGCGGGTCGCCCTGGCCGGGGCCGTCCTGCTGGAGCGCCTCGAACCAGGCGACGAAGCCATCGGCGTCGTCGGGCGCAGCTGCGGCGCGCTCGGCGATCTCGCCGCGCAAGGTTTCGAGGAAAGCGCCTTCGAGGCGCTGCATGCGCGCATCGTCGTCGATCCGCGCCTGCCAGTCCGCTTCGGGGAAGCCGGGCGCGAGGCGGCGCCGGTTCCAGTTCGCGAGCGCGCGCTGGAAGTCGTCGTTGAGGAATTGCGACCGCGCGGGAAGCGGGTCGCCGTTCAGACGGGTAGCCAAATGAGCGATCCTTGCGCGCAGGTCTTTGGTATTGATGCGAAACCAGCCGCGGCTCCGGTTGTTCCTGAGCCGGTCGCTCCCGCTTCACGTGACGGGACGGGCCGAGGCGACTAGATGAAGACGATGACTCCCGTCAGCGAGCTTTCCGACCGCGCCCGCGAGGTCTTCCGCCTCGTCGTCGAATCCTATCTCGAAGCCGGGCACCCGGTCGGCTCGCGCACCATCTCCAAGCTGCCGGGCATGAACCTGTCGCCGGCCTCGATCCGCAACGTCATGCAGGACCTGGAAGAGCTCGGCCTGCTGAGGCATCCGCACACCTCGGCCGGGCGCGTGCCGACCGAGACCGGCCTGCGCCTGTTCGTCGACGGGATGATGCAGGCAGCCGAGCCCAGCGCCGAGGAGCGGGCCGCGATCGAGGGACGGCTCGAGCGCGGCGGCGGGCCGATCGAGGAGGCCCTGTCGGCGGCGACCGCGGCGCTCTCTGGCCTTTCGGCCTGCGCCGGCATCGTCCTCGTCCCCCAGCGGGAGCCGGTGCTCAAGCAATTGGGCTTCGTCCAGCTCTCGGCGACGCAGGCGCTCGCCGTGATGGTCGGCAGCGAGGGTACGGTCGAAAACCGCGTCGTCGAGCTGCCGCCCGGCGCCACCGCGACTGCGCTGGCGGAAGTCGGCAATTACGTCAGCTCGCGCCTCGCCGGCCTTACGCTCCATCAGGCGCGGGCGAGGCTGGCGGACGAGATCAATGCAGGAAAGGCCGCACTCGACGCGGTCGCGCAGCAGCTGATCGACCGCGGCCTCGCAATCTGGTCGGAGGACGGCGACCGCCGCCCGGTGCTGATCGTGCGCGGCCAGGCGAACCTTCTCGAGACCGGGGCCGAGGCCGACATGGACCGCGTCCGCCAGCTGCTCGAGGAGCTCGAGGGCAAGGAGGAGATCGTGCGCCTGCTCGACAGCGCACGGGCCGGCCAGGGGATGAAGATCTTCATCGGCTCCGAGAACAAGCTGTTCGCTTTGTCCGGCTCTTCCGTTATCGCCGCGCCCTATCGCGGACATGACGGCAAGGTGGTCGGCGTCGTCGGCGTGATCGGGCCCACTCGGTTGAACTACGCGCGAGTCGTTCCCATGGTGGATTTCACGGCACAGGCACTTTCGAGATTGATGGCATGAACGAGGAAGAACAGGAATTGCAGGACGAGACGGGCGAAGCGGCCGAGAGCGAGGCGGCGGAGCCGGACAGGTTGTCCGAGCTCGTGCGCGAGCTCGAGGAAGTGCGCCAGCACGTCCTCTACGCCCAGGCGGAGACGCAGAACGTCCGCCGCCGGCTGGAGGCCGAGAAGCAGACCGCATCGACCTATGCGGCCACGAGCTTCGCGCGCGACATGTTGTCGGTAAAGGACAATCTCGAGCGGGCGCTCGCCGCCGTCGGGGACGAGCTGCGCGAGGACGACCGGCTCAAGGGCATCATCACCGGGATCGAGGTCACTGCGCGCGAGCTCGACAGCGTCTTCGCGCGCCACGGCATCGTGCGCATCGAGGCGCTGGGGGAGCCGCTCGATCCCAACCGCCACCAGGCGATGGTCGAAATCCCCTCCGAGAAAGAGCCGGGCACGATCGTCCAGGAAATGCAGGCCGGCTATATGATCAAGGACCGGCTGCTGCGCCCGGCTTTGGTGGGCGTGGCGAAGGCGGGCTGAGGCTCAGAGGCGGTTCAGCCGCTCGAGCATCTGCTTGACGACCGCGCTGAGCCATTCGCGTCCCGCTTCGGGGTTGTGGACCTCGATCGGATTTGCGCCCTTCCGCTGATTGCACGGCCGGCAGGAGACCAGCAGGTTCTGCAAGTTCCTCCCGCCGCCGCGCGCCCGCGGAGCTGCATGATCGATCGTCAAGGCTGCTACCGGAACCGGCTCCTTGCAGTAGAAGCAGTTGCCGCCGTGGATCCCGTGCGCCGTTCGCAGCGCCCGCTCTGCACCCATCGGCGCAGCATCGGAGCCGGCCACCTGATAAAGTGCGGTCCCGTCGTTCATGCGGATGAAGACGATCATTCGATACGGCGTGCCGCGGAGGCAATGGATGGCCGCCCTGTTCCGGCTCCTCGGCTCGCATCGCGGCAGTCATGAATACTGTCTAAGCAACAGTCTTTGCTAAAGTCTTTCCGTCGTCCTCATCTCGGCGCGGCTTCCGGAACGATGCGAAGGGCTCGGGGCCCTGCCGCCGACCTCATTCCTGTCCGTCTCGACTCGCGCCCCGCGAAGGCGCTATTGGCGCCCCATAACAAACAGGAGGAAGCTGGAAATGCGCATCAACTGGACCCTGCCCGCAATCGCACTCGTCGCCGGCACCGCGACGCTCGGCGCCTGCACGCGCAGCAGCGAGGAGGTGGCGAGCACCAAGGCGACGCCGGCCCCGGCCATTGCCGCGCCGCTCATTCCGCGCAGCGCCATTTTCGGCAACCCCGTCCGCGCCGCCGGACGGATCAGCCCCGACGGCCGCTATGTGAGCTGGCTAGCGCCGGTTGACGGCGTCTTGAACATCTTCGTCGCACCGGCCTCCGATCCGAGCGCGGGACGCGCCGTCACGCGCGAAACGCGCCGCAACCTCCAGCAATATTTCTGGGCGCCGGACAGCCGCCACATCCTGTTCCTCCAGGATTCGGGCGGCAACGAGAACTTCCACGTCCATTCGGTAGCCGCCACCGGGGGCGCGAGCCGCGACCTCACCCCGGTCGCCGCCACCGTCCGCGCCGTCATCCAGGGCGTCAGCCCGCTGCGGCCCGAGGTCGTCCTCGTCGGCCTCAACGAGCGCAATCCGCAATTCTTCGACCTCTACGAGATCAACTACCGCACCGGCGAGCGCCGCCTCGTCCAGGAGAATCCGGGCTATGGCGGCTGGATCGTCGACAACCAGCTGCGGCCGCGCTTCGCCACGCAGCAGGTCCCCGGCGGCGCTACCAAGGTGTTCCGCCGGACCGAGACCGGCACATGGACCGAGGCCTTCGAAATTCCCACGGAGGATTTCCAGACCACCAACGCGATCGGCTTCAACCGCGCGGACAACGCCCTGTATTGGATCGATTCGCGCGGTCGCAACACTGCCGCGCTCGTGCGGATGGACCCGAATAACGGCCAGACCCAGGTGATCGCGACCAATCCCAGGTCAGACATCAGCAACGTGATGATGGATCCGCGCACGTTCGAGCCGGTCGCCTATTCGGTCAATCATCTGCGTCAGGAATGGACGCCGCTCAACGGCGAGATCCAGGCCGATCTGGAATATCTGCGCTCGCGTCTCCAGGGCGACATCAACATCGTTTCCGCGACCAACGACATGAGCAAGCTCATCGTCACGGCGAGCGCGGCCGAGAGCCCGGCCTCCTTCTATTTGTACGACCGCGGCGACCGGAATTTGCGGCTGCTGTTCCAGACCCGGCCGGATCTCTCCAACTACCAGCTCCAGCCGATGCATCCGGTCGCGATCCGCTCGCGCGACAATAACGACCTGGTGAGCTACCTCACCCTCCCGCCCGGCTCCGACGCCAACAATGACGGCCGCCCGGAACGGCGCGTGCCGATGGTGCTCTACGTCCATGGCGGGCCCTGGGCGCGCGACCAATATGGCTACAACGCCATTCACCAGTGGCTCTCGAACCGCGGCTATGCCGTGCTCTCGGTCAATTATCGCGGCTCGACCGGCTTCGGGAAGCAGTTCATCGAATCGGCGGTCGGCCAGTGGGCCGGCGCGATGCACGACGACCTCATCGACTCGGTCGACTGGGCGGTCGAGCGCGGCGTCACAAGCCGCGACAGCGTCGCGATCATGGGCGGCTCCTACGGCGGCTATGCGACGCTGGTGGGGCTCACCTGGACGCCGGACCGCTTCCGCTGCGGCGTCGACCTGGTCGGCCCGTCGAACCTGGTGACGTTGATGGAGAGCTTCCCGGCCTATTGGCGGCCGATCCTCGCCGGCACCTTCTACCGGCATATCGGCGATCCGGCGACGCCGGAGGGCCGCGCGCGGGCGATGGCGCAGTCCCCGATCAGCCGCGTCGACCGCATCCGGGTGCCGCTCCTCATCGGCCAGGGCCAGAACGACCCGCGCGTGGTCAAGGCCGAGTCCGACCAGATCGTCGCCGCGATGCGGGCGCGCAACCTGCCGGTGACCTACGTCAATTATCCCGACGAGGGCCACGGCTTCGTGCGGCCGCCCAATTCGATGAGCTTCTGGGCGATCACCGAGGCGTTCCTCCAGCCGTGCCTCGGCGGCCGGGTCCAGCCGATCGGCGACGATTTCAACGGCTCGACCCTCCAGGTGCTCGAGGGCGCCCAGCACGTGCCCGGCCTGCAGGAGGCACTGGCGCGCCGCCCGGCGGGCGGCTCGGGCAACTGAGTCGGCAAACAGGGTAGAAGAAAAGGGCTCGGCTTCGGCCGGGCCCTTTTTCATTGGGGCTCGACGAAAGAGACCCCCTCACCGTTCGGTTCGAGCGAAGTCGAGAACCGCTCCCGAGCGCAAGCGAGGGCCTGGGTGCCATGTCTCGCTCCGCTCGACGGCGGTCCTCGACTTCGCTCGGACCGAACGGGTTGGTAAGGCTGTGCCCGTGGCTCAGTGTGGTGCGCGGACGTCGCCCGCCGCGCGGACCTCGGCCTCGGCGTTCACCGGAGGCGCGCCGCCTTCGAAGGTGAAGGTGAGGGCGATGCGCGCGCCCGGCCTCAGCGCCGGATCGAGGTCGAAGAGCATCGCGTGGCGGCCGCCGGGCTGGAAGTGGAGCGGCTCGCCCGGCGAGAAGGCGAAGGATGCTGCCGGCCGCATCCCGGCTTCGTGCAGCTCTATGCGCCGCGCGGACGGGCTTGAGACCTGGACCAGGCGGGTATCGTCGCGGTTCGTGTCCAGCCTGAAGTACGCGGCGCCGGGCCGCCCGGCGGCCGCCGGCAGCGTCACCACCACCCGCTCGGCCGTGACCCGCGCCGCGCCGCCGCCGCTTTGCCCGCAGGCCGCGGCGGCAAGCGCGAGAGCGGCGAGGAGGCGGCGCGGCATGACGGGCCTTTAGGCGCGACGCGCTTCTTGTCGCAACTCGAACCGCTCCTATATCGAACCCGAAACGCTCGCGCGCCTCGCCAGAAGGCCCCGGGCGGAGAGAAACACTGGGGCGAATGAGGATATTATGGCTAGAGTAATCGGGATCGACCTCGGCACGACCAACAGCTGCGTCGCCGTCATGGAAGGCGGCAAGCCCAAGGTCGTCGAAAATGCGGAAGGGGCGCGCACCACGCCGTCCATCGTCGCCTTCGCCAAGGACGGCGAGCGGCTCGTCGGCCAGCCGGCCAAGCGCCAGGCGGTCACCAACCCCGAAAATACGGTGTTCGCGGTGAAGCGCCTGATCGGCCGCCGCTTCGACGA
>DASVVQ010000042.1:0-30687 GCA_036386475.1 Allosphingosinicella sp.
AGCTTGTAGATCCGGTCGAGGTCGGTCACGCCCCATTTGTCGGCGCGCGCCCGCTCGTCGTCGTTGCGGAAGATCAGCCGTCCCTGGAACTGGCCGCCGACGCACCTCAGCGCCGCCGCCGCAAGCACCCCCTCCGGAGCCCCGCCCGAGCCCATGTAGACGTCGATCGTCGTGTCGGGATCGGTCACTGCGATCACTCCGGCGACGTCGCCGTCGGGGATGAGGACGATCCCGCAGCCCAGCCCGCGAAGCTCGGCGATCAGCCCCTGGTGGCGCTCGCGGTCCAGGACGCAGACGATGATGTCCGACGGATCGACGCCCTTGGCGGCGGCGACGGAGCGGATATTCTCCGTGGGCGAGCGACCGAGGTCGATCACGCCCTCGGCATAGCCCGGCCCGACGGCGAGCTTCTCCATGTAGACGTCGGGCGCGTTGAGGAGACCGCCTTCCTCCGCGATCGCAAGCACCGCGAGCGCGTTCGGAGCCCCCTTGGCGGTGATCGTCGTCCCCTCGAGCGGGTCGAGCGCGATGTCGATCTTCGGCCCGCTGCCCTGCGCGGCGCCGACCTTCTCGCCGATATAGAGCATCGGCGCCTCGTCGCGCTCGCCCTCGCCGATGACGACGGTGCCGTCGAACTCGAGCTGGTTCAATGCGTCGCGCATGCCGTGGACGGCGGCCTGGTCGGCGGCGCGCTCGTCGCCGCGGCCGATCAGCTTCGAGGCCGCGACCGCCGCCGCCTCGGTCACGCGCACCATTTCGAGCACCAGCACGCGATCGAGCACCTGGCTTGCGGTCACCATCGGTTCATCTTTCCTTGTCTTGGATGCGGGTCCGGCTGCCCTAGGAGAGGCGCGTGGCATTGTCGAGAATCGCTCTTGCGGCCGCGCTCGCGGCGGCCGCGGCGCCGGCAGCGGCGCAACCGGACGCGGCCCCGGACGCTCTCGCCGCCCAGCGCGAGATCGTGCGCGCGGCGGTCCTGGACGATTGCGGCGACGCCGAGGGGGACGAGATCGTCGTCTGCGGCCGCCGCGCCGAGGAAGCGCGCAGCCGCCGCTACCGGGTCGCGCCGGGCGACTATTCGGGCCCCCGCGACTCCGCCGGCGGCGCCCAGCTCTACGCGATGGAGGCCAATGACGACCGCTGCTCGACGGTCGGCCCCAATCAGAGGTGCAGCGGCGGGGTCGACGTCCTCGCCGTCGTCTTCGGCGCCGTCCGCATCGTCCAGGCGCTCCGCGCCCGGCGCGACTGAGCGCGCAACCGGCGGCGGAGCTCCCCCCGGGCCCCGCCGCACAGCCGCCCCCTCAGGTCCGGACCGGCGCCTGCCGGTGCGCAGCGCACCCTCGCGGCCGGCCGCCGCGCGGCCCGGATCGGCGCAAATTCGCCGCACCCGGCGCCCGCGTCTGTGGCAAATGCCACATTGGCCGCGGCACTTTCGGCGCGGCCCGCGGTTCGCTAGAGCAGCTTCGAGAGAGGAATCGTTTCATGGCCGAGCAGGACAGCGCCGCACGCAGCGACAAGCCGTCGGCGGCCGCCATGCCGCCGCTGCCGACGCTCGAGGAGATGCAGCACTGGACCCATGTCATGGGCCGCGCCCAGCAGATGATGATGGAGCATCTCGTCCAGCAGGCCGGCGCGGCGGCGGCGAGCCCGCCGCCCGCGTCCGGCTTCGACGCGCCTCTTCCCTGGGCCGGCATGTTCCCCGATCCGGCGAAGATCGCGCAGGCGCAGGTCGACATGTGGACGCAGGGGCTGGCGATCTGGCAGCGCGCGCTCGGCCAGCGCAGGGAGCCCACCGGCGAGGAGCGCAAGGCGGACCAGGACAAGCGCTTCAACGCCCCGCAATGGAGCGAAAGCCCGGTCTTCGACATGATCCGGCAAAGCTATTTGCTGATCTCCGAGCGGCTGCTCGGCTCGGTCGACGCGCTCGAGGGGATCGACGACAAGGAGCGCGAGAAGCTGCGCTTCGCGACCCGCGCCTTCGTCGATGCGATGGCGCCGTCCAATTTCGCGGCGACCAATCCCCTGGTCATCGAGCGCGCGCTCGAGACGAAGGGCGAGAGCCTGTTGAAGGGCCTCGCCAACATGCTGCGCGATCTTGCGAGGGGCCAGCTCACCCACACCGATCCCGAAGCGTTCGAGATCGGCCGCAACATCGCGGTGACGCCGGGCAAGGTCGTCAAGCGGACGCCGCTCTACGAGCTCATCCAGTACACGCCGACCACCGGCGAGGTCCACGAGACGCCGCTGATCATCTTCCCGCCCTGGATCAACCGCTATTACATCCTCGATCTCAATCCGAAGAAGAGCTTCATCCGCTGGGCGGTGGAGCAGGGGCTGACCGTCTTCGTCGTCTCCTGGAAATCGGCCGACGAGACGCTGCGCGAGACCACACTCGACGATTATGTGCTGCGCGGCCAGTTGGACGCCATCGACACGGTGCGCGAGTTGCTCAAAGTGCCGTCCGTCCACGTCATCGGCTATTGCGTCGCCGGCACCACCTTGGCCTGCACCCTCGCTCTACTCGCCGCCCGCGGCGAGGCAGGCAAGGTCGCCTCGGCGACCTTCTTCACCGCCCAGGTCGATTTCTCCGAAGCGGGCGACCTCAATCTGTTCGTCACCGACGAGATGCTGCAGCTGATCGAGCAGGCCTCGGCCGAGAAGGGCTATATGGACGGCCGCTACATGGCGGCGAGCTTCAACATGCTCCGCGGCCGCGACCTCATCTGGAACTACGTCGCCAACAATTATCTGCTCGGCGAGGACTATCCCCCCTTCGACCTCCTCCACTGGAACGGCCACACCACCAACTTGCCCGCCAAGTGGCACCAGGCGTACCTGCGCGACTTCTACCGCGACAACAAGCTCGTCCGCCCGGGCGCGATCACCGTCGACGGCACGCCGATCGACCTCACGAAGGTCGAGACCCCCACCTACGTCCAGTCCGGCCGCGAGGACCACATCGCGCCGGCGGCGAGCGTCTGGAAGATCACGAACCACTTCAAGGGCCCGCTGCGCTTCGTCCTCGCCGGCTCGGGCCACATCGCCGGCGTCGTCAACCCGCCCGAGGCGGGAAAGTACCAATATTGGACCAACGACGAGAAGGTCGGCACCCTCGACGAATTCATCGCCGGCGCGACCGAAACCAAGGGCAGCTGGTGGCCGGACTGGATCCAGTGGATCGGCGCGCAAGGCGAGAAGATGGTCCCGGCGAAAGGCGCGCGCGTCCCGGGCAAGGGCAAGCTGAAAGCGATCGAGGACGCGCCGGGGAGCTATGTGAGGGGCGCGTAGGCCGTATCAAATTCAGCGGCCAGGAACGCCGCGCTGCAATTCCTCCCCGAGCTCGTCTCGGGGAGGGGGACCGCGCGAAGCGCGGTGGAGGGGCTGAGCGCGAAGCGCGAAGACTGACCCTCCGCTTTGCTGCGGCCCCCTCCACCATGCTTCGCCCTTCGACGCCGCCTGCGGCGTCGCTCAGGACAGGCATGGTCCCCCTCCCCCAGCAAGCTGGGGGAGGATTGATGACTCCCAGAATTGAATGGCGATACGCCCTAGGTCCCCTCCGGAAGCCGGTTGAGCCCTCCGCCTTCGGCAACCGGCGTTTCGACTATCCGCTGCTCGACCGGCGGCGGATCGCGCAGCAGAGCGCGCAGCCCGCGCAGCATCGGCGCCTCGACCCAGAGATGGAAGACCACGGCGATGCCGACCGTCACCACGACCGCCGCGCCGCAGTAGAGCCAGTTGAGCGGCGGCGTCGGCGGCGGCAGCTGCAGCAGCTGGCCGACCGCGATCGGGTGGAGCAAATAGATGGCGTAGGAGGCGGCGCCGAGCAGCAGCACGAACCGGCTCCGGATCGCGAGGCCGCCGCGTTCGGCCGCGACCAGCCCGAGGACGACCGCGCCCGCCGGCAGCCCCCAGCACAGCACCCGCGCGCCGCTGTCATAGTCGACGGGAATGTAGCCGAGGAGCGGCAGCGCCGGCAGCAACGCAAGGCCGAGCGCCGCGAAAGCGAGGCCGGCAGCGCCGGGGACCCTGCGCAGCGCGCCGGTCCGCTCGGCGAGGAGGAAGATGCCGACACCGATCGCGAACTCGAGCAGCAACGGCCACGGCCCCGGCGCCCCCGGCAGCGAAGCGAGGCCGAGGACGAGCAGCGCAGGCAAGGCCACCAACGGCGCCCGCTCCGGCCCGCAGCGCAGCGCGACCCAGTAGAGCAGATAGAAGACGAGCTCGTAGACGAGCGTCCAGGCGACGAAGATCAGGGCCGGCCGTCCCCCCGGCCCCGGCAAATAGAAGAGCGACTGGACGAGCCAGTCCAGCGCCTCCCCCCCGGCCAGCGCCTGCAGCGTGAAGAGCGCCGCGATCGCCGTCGCGATCCAGTAGGCCGGCAGCACCCGGATCAGCCGGTGGGCGAGGAAATGCCGCGCGCTCCGCGCCGAGCTGTGCGCGATGATGAACCCGCTCAGCACGAAGAACAGGTCCACTCCCGCCGCCCCGACCGTGAACGGCACGCTGGTCGCCGGCAGCAGCCCGAAGTGGAACACGACGACCCCGATCGCGGCGAGGGCGCGGAGAGCTTGGAGATTGGTGAGCATTCGAGCTTCTCCGCCGCGAAGGCGAGGATCAGGCCGCCGCGCATCCGCGGGTTGTTACAACATAACGTCTGAGAGCCGGTCAAGCCGTCGTGGAGTCAGGAGATCGGCAGCTGGGGGCCGGATTGGATCCAGTGGATCGGCGCCCAGGGGGAGAAGAAGGTGCCGGCGAAGGGGCGCGCGGGTGCCGGGGCGAGGCAAGCTCAAGGCGATCGAGGACGCGCCTGGGCCCTATGTGCGGGGGCGATAGGAGTCCTTGAGGCCGCCGACGGGGGCGACCGGCTGGCTCCCGCTAGCGCCGCTGGCCGCGCTGGCCGCGACTAGCTTGCGTTCAAAGTGACAGCATTGAGGGTCCCAGCCGCGGTTGACGGTCATCTGGTTGGGCGCTAAGGTCGGGGGGTCTTTGTTGGGCTGCGAGCAGGTGTTCGTCGGCTGTCATGGCAAGGGCAAAGTGAAAGGAAGAGCAATGACCAAGGGTCATGGCACTGATGAACCGTGCGTTCTCAGATACGATGTTATCCGAAATCTTACATCTCCGGCTGAAAAAGCAAACGGCGTCCAAACGTGGTTTGCAAACCTGAGCGCACGCGAGATTATTCCGATTGGGACAAGGGATAATCTCCGTTCGTACATCGCCGAGCACTCCGCCTCAAAGCGAAACGCTGTCCATAAGCAGATCGAAAACACGATCGTGGAACTGCCTGATCGGTTCATCAACCGCAACTCCGGTATTACAATCACCTGTACGGAATGCACGGTTGATGACGCGAGGAAGGTAGCGAAGCTAGTCAACGCCAGCATCATCAACGGCGCCCAAACGCAGGGCGAATTGAAGCGGTTCTTCACCATGCTGGACGAGGACGATGACTTAGATTTTCAGATTCGCGCCGAGATCATCATGGATCCGTCGCACGAGTCGATTGTCGAAATCGCAATAGCCCGCAACACGGCCACGTCGGTTCGCAGCGTCTCGCAAGCGAGCGCACGCGGCTACCTCACCGAACTAAAGCAGTCGATCGAGCGCGCGCTGCCTGGTGAAACCCTGCAAATGAGCGAGACTGACACGGGCGGACTGAATACTCAGAGCGTTCTGCAATATGCACGTCTTCTGATGCCAGATCACCTCCTCGGTGACAAAGCGCCGGCGAGGAATTTCGCCTATAAGCAGGGCGGTAAGTGTCTAACCGATTTTAGCAATTGGGCTCGTGATCGGAGTGTTGACGCTTGTGCAAAAGCCCTTCACGACTTCGTCGTTGATGTTGCTCCTATCGCCGTGAGAGAATACCGTCGGTGGGAAAAGCATGAAGGTTGGAACGGCCATCGCCTCCACGAGCGCGGCCGGTTTAACGACAAGCCGATCGGTGGCCGGCCAGTGCGCCGCGACACAAAGACCGGGAAGGTCAACTGGGTCGCCCCAGGGATTATGTTCCCATTAATGTCCGCGCTTTCCGCGTTCATCGTGCACGACGGCAAGGGCTGGTCGTTAGCCCAGCCGGATCTCTTCAAAGAAGATGAATTGATCCGACGAGCTGTGCAGCAGTTCCGCGCTCTCAATCGCGAAGTTACGGTCATGGGCCGCAGCGAGGCTGCCTACGACGCGCTTAGTATTTACACTGAGACAATTGCGAGCGTGTTGGCCGACAGCTAATCGGGCGCTCGCGGTACCTGGGGACAGTTATCGGTAACTGTCCCCACCTCGCCGGATTGGATTAACGAGGTGAAAGTGATGATCCTCGGCTAATGCATAGCCGACGCCACCGAGCACGAATAGTTGGTGGCCTGGAGGGAGAAGGACGATATGGCGCGCCGATTTGGGCCTGGGTTCGTCGCGACGGCTGACCAAGGCGCACGCCTCGAGTTTAAGCGACGCAGGTTGGGTCGTTTCTGGGACGTGCGTTATTCGCCTGCCCGTGAAGCTGTTAAGCTAGCACAGCAATATCGCACAGAGTTTGTTCCTCCGTCAAATCCCGTGCTTCTACTTAGCGGGGATCGCGACGGAGAGTTGGTCACACTTCATCCCCACAATCTAGACGCGACGAGTCCTCGGTTCCTACAGCCACGTTACGAGACAATCAGAACTATCAGCCTTGAGGGATTCGGCTTCCTAGAAGAGATCGACGACCTGGATGGCGTTACGAGCTATCTTGAACGCCTGCCGACAGGCTTTGTCCGAGACCCGTACTACGGGCTCGGTCTCAACTTCGACATCCGCCTGATCGTCGAAACGATCGAGGAACTCAATCTCACGGACTTGCGCATGGTTAGAGGCGCTAGGGGCGATGCCGCCGTTAACGGTAACAGCTATGTGATTCCCTTTGCTCTTTTTGACAAGGTTCGGCGGGACATTGGTCGCGTCCATGCCAAGGCGTTGGCCGCAGCACGCATCGAAAAGGGCGCCCGTCTTCACGACAAGTTGCTCACGCCTATTGATGCGCAAACTTACCCGTTGATCGGCCAGCCCTATGAACCCGACGCGGTTGTCCGGGCGGTGGGCGACGGGCTTCGTCGTGGCTTAACCCTCTCATCAGCGGATGCGGCGATCCTAGTCGAGGCGACGGCAAGCATGATCGGCGAGGTAGCGCAACGAGAACCGGTACAGCTCCTGAAGCTCACCGAAGCCGTTGAGACAGTCACGCTCGAAGCGATGATCGCCCATATGCGCGCACGTGTCAGGGCAAATCATGGAGAGGAAAGCTGGCAGCAGTTTCTGACGGCAAACGCCTTTATCCTGCGATTGGCCTTCGGCGTACCCGTTCTGCTTTTCGAGGGGCAGGCGACGGTGGGCGGTCGTACTTACAACGGGTCGGGCGACAAGCGATCGGATTTCCTCATGCAGGCCGCCAAGACCGGGAACCTCTCAATTGTGGAGATTAAGACGCCGCAGACCGAGCTGCTCGCGAAGCGTGAATATCGAGGGGGCATTTACCCACCGCATCAGGAGCTGAGCGGTGCTGTCGCCCAAGTGCTCGATCAGCGATGGCAGCTGCAACAAAACAACGTGGGACTGGCTAATGCGCATTGGCGAAACTCCGCTGGCAAAGCTCCCGATCGAGGCCCAAGGCCGGAGACCTACGCTGTTCATTGCGTAGTGATCATCGGAACTTCGCCCAAGGAGCCGAACCTTCAGAAGTCCTTCGAGCTCTACCGTAACGGCTTGAACGAGGTTCTGATCCTCACCTTCGACGAGTTGCTGTTGAAGCTCGTGACTCTCCTCCAGATTTTGAAAGATCCCAACGCGACAAAGCTCATCGCGCCGACTGTGACGGTGATGAAGCCGAAGTCGCGCAAGAAGCGGGGGCCAGGGCGCCAACGTCGATGATCCGGGATAGCGGCTCTAGGGGTAAGGATTGCGCTCCCTCCCCCTCCAGCCCCTTCTCCACCAGCCGCCGCAGCGCATCCTCGCGGGACGGCCCTTCAACCAGCTCAGGACGGCTTCGCGCCCGGCTGGCGGGCGATCCATGCGCTGAGGGCGGCTTCCTGCTCCGGTTAGAGGCGCAGGGAGAGGACGCTCCCGATGCCGGGCCGGGGGCGCCCGCGCGGCCTTTCCGCTTCTTATCCATGCCAACGGAGACATATGGATGCCGAATCGAGTCCGGCATGACGGGAAGATCGCGCTCCGCGCGTCGACCGCCGCGCGCTTGAAACGCGCCTCTGTGCCTATTATGTTCTAGCCATGCCGCGTCCTGCTCTCCGCCCCGCGCCGTCGCCGGCCGTCGATCGGTCTGGTCGCCGAAAAAGCCTCTGGGACCGATCGAAATTTTCCCCATGGTGAGTGCGAACATTGGGACCTTTCGCGCCTGAACCCCTGACGGCACCCTCGTGCTGCACTGCACAAAAATCGCTTGAAACGCCGCGCACCCTCCACTATGTTGCATTGCAGCATAGATCGAAGGAACAGCTTATGGCCGATACCAACACCACCAGCACGGCTCCCAAGGCCGACACCCCGGCCGCCGCTCCGCGCGCGGTCGAGAATGCGGCCGACGCCGCTCCCAAGGCTGCGGCCCAGGCGAGCCCGGCTTCCGCTCCGGCGGCTGCCAAGCCGGCCGCCGCCGCGACCGCCAAGGCCGCCGTCGCTCCGGCGAAGGCCGCCGCGCGCGCTGCCAAGCGCAGCGCCAAGGCTCCGGCCAAAAGCTCGGCGACCAAGCGTGCCGCCAAGGCCGCTCCGGCCAAGCGCGCTCCGGCGCGCCGGACCGCCGCCCAGAAGGCGGCTGTGCAGAAGGCGGCGGTCACCCGCAGCCTCAATTCCGCAAAGACCACCACCACCAACGCCATCAACCAGGGAACCCAGACCATGAAGAAGGAAGCCAACCAGGCCGCCGACCGCATCCAGGCGGTCTTCGGCGACGTCAACGAGCGCGCCCGCACCGCCGTCGAGCGCAACAGCCGTCTCGCCGAAGAGATGACCGAGCTCGCCAAGGGCAATGTCGAGGCGCTCGTCGCTTCGACCAAGGTCGCCGCCAAGGGCGTCGAGACGATCGGCCAGGAAGTCGCCGAAATGAGCCGCAAGTCGTTCGAGGACGCCTCCGCCGCGCTCAAGGGCTTCGCCGACGTCAAGTCGCCGACCGACCTCTTCCGCCTGCAGAGCGACTTCGCCCGCAGCCAGTTCGACATGATCGTCGCCGAGAGCTCGAAGCTCTCCGAGACCATGTTGAAGCTCGCCGGCCAGGTCGCCGAGCCGATCACCGGCCGCTACTCGGTCGCCGCCGAGCGCGTCCGCAGCGCCGTCGCGTTCTAAGGGCACCCGCCAAAGTACTACTTTGGCGGGATCCCCTAAGCGACTACGCTGACCGAAAAGAAGGGCGGCCCGCTCCGGCGCGGCCGCCCTTTTTCGTGTGCGCGCGGCCCTTGCCCGCTCGCGGCACCATGCCATATTCACGGGCGTTGGGATGCGGACGAACGAGGCGAGGATCCGGATGGCCGGTGACGGCAAGGACCAGGGAGGCGACGGCGACGAAGGGGGCGGCACCGGCCTCGGCGTCGCCACGCGCACTCGCACGCGCACCAAGACGCCCTCGCCCTACAAGGTGCTGATGCTCAACGACGACTACACGCCGATGGAGTTCGTCGTCCACGTCCTCCAGCGTTTCTTCAAGATGGACCTCGAGGATGCGACCCGGGTCATGCTCGCCGTCCACCAGCGCGGCGTCGGCGTCTGCGGCATCTTCAGCTACGAGGTCGCCGAATCGAAGGTCGCCCAGGTCATCGACTATGCGCGCCAGAACCAGCACCCGCTGCAGTGCACGCTGGAGAAGGCGTAGCGTTCGCCGGTCCTTCGAGACGGGTCTTCGCTACGCGCTGCGCGCTACTCAGCCCCTCCTCAGGATGAGCGGTGGGGAGCCGACACCGATCCGCTCATCCTGAGGCGCCGCTGAGCTTGTCGAAGCGGCGTCTCGAAGGACGCACACCCCCCGCTTGCACCCCGTAACGAAACCACTAAACCCCCGCCATGGACCGCATCGTCATCCAGGGCGGCAAGCGCCTCGAAGGACGCATCCCGATCTCGGGGGCCAAGAACGCGGCGCTGACCTTGCTCCCCTGCGCCCTCCTCACCGACGAGCCGCTGACGCTGCGGAACCTGCCGCGCCTCGCCGACGTCGACAGCTTCGGCCACCTCCTCAACCAGCTCGGCGTCTCGACCACGGTGGAGGGCGCGCGGCGCGACGAGTTCGGCCGGGTGATGACCTTGCGCGCCTCGCGCATCGGCTCGACCGTCGCGCCCTACGACATCGTCAGGAAGATGCGCGCCTCTGTCCTCGTGCTCGGCCCGCTGGTCGCGCGGGCGGGCGAGGCGACGGTGTCGCTGCCGGGCGGTTGCGCGATCGGCATGCGGCCGGTGGACCTGCACTTGAAGGCGCTCGAGGCGCTCGGCGCGCAGATCGAGATCGCGGCCGGCTACGTCAAGGCCCGCGCCCCGGACGGCGGCCTCAAGGGCGGGACCATCCGCTTCCCCTTCGTCTCGGTCGGCGCGACCGAGAACGCGCTGATGGCGGCGGCGCTCGCGAACGGGACGACGGTCATCGAGAATGCGGCGCGCGAGCCCGAGATCACCGATCTCGCCAGGCTCCTCATCGCGATGGGCGCGGAGATCGAGGGCCTGAGGACCGACACGCTCACCGTCCACGGCAAGACGCGCCTGCACGGCGCGACCTATTCGGTGATGCCGGACCGGATCGAGGCCGGCTCCTATGCCTGCGCGGCGATGATCACCGGCGGCTCGCTCGAGCTGGTCGGCGCGCGCAAGGAGACCATGCCCTCGATCCTCTCCGGGCTCGAGGACGCCGGCGCGATCGTCGAGGACGTCGAGGGCGGCATCCGGGTCAGCGCCGACGGCGAGATCCGGCCGCTCTCGCTCTCGACCGCGCCCTTCCCGGCCTTCCCGACCGACATGCAGGCGCAGTTCATGGCGATGCTGGCCAAGGCGAACGGGACCAGCCTCCTGACCGAGACGATCTTCGAGAATCGCTACATGCACGTCCCCGAGCTCCAGCGCATGGGCGCCGACATCGAGGTGCGCGGCCGCTCGGCAGTGGTGCGCGGCGTCGATCGGCTGGTCGGCGCGCCGGTGATGGCGACCGACCTTCGCGCCTCGATGAGCCTCGTCCTCGCCGGCCTCGCCGCCGACGGCGAGACCGAGGTCAACCGCGTCTACCATCTCGACCGCGGCTATGAGCGGCTCGAGGAGAAGCTGCAGGCCGTCGGCGCCGACATCGAGCGCTCGAGCGACGGGTAAAGCGGGCTAGCCCAGCACTTCCACGCTGTGGATGAAGAGGCCGACGAGGCCGCCTACGATCGTGCCGTTGATGCGGATATATTGGAGGTCGCGGCCGACGGCGGCTTCGAGGCGGTCGGTGACGGTGCGCGCGTCCCAGGAGCGGACGGTCTCGGACACCAAAGCGACGATGCCGCTGCCGTAGGAGGCGACGGCGCCGACCGCCACGCGGCGGGCGAAGAGGTTGATCGTGCGCTTCAGGGCCTCGTCCTGCTGCAGGGCGTCGCCCAATTGACGGAGGGCGTCGCCGAAGCGCCCGGCCATGGCGGCGTCGGGGTCGCGCGCGGCGCGGAGCAGGCCGGCGCGGGCATTCTCCCACAGGCCTTCGACCCAGTCGCCGACCGCCTGGTGGGCGATGAGCTCGTTCTTCCACGCCTCGACCTTGGCGCGCGTGTCGGGATCGTGCTGGAGGCTCCAGGCGAGGCGCGCCAGGCCCTCCTCGGCCTTGGCACGCAGCGGATGCTTCTCGTCCGCGGCCATGTCGATGGTGAGCTTCCTCAGACCCTCGACGACCTTGTCGGCGAGCTTGGCGTCGAGCCCGGCGAGGCGGACGATCCAGCCGGCGCGGTCGTGGACCATCTGGCGGATGATCTCCTCGTTGGCGTCGATGCTGCGGCCCGTCCAGACCACGATCGCATCGAGGATGGGGACGTGGCGGTCGTCGCCGATCGCCGCCTCGAGCGACTTGCCGGCGACCGGCGCCACTTCCATCGCCTTCATCCGCTGGGCGGCCGCGCTCTTGACCATGCCGCCGAGCCGCTCCTCGTCGAGCGCCTGGAGGATGTCGGCGATCAGCCGCGAGGCGCCCTCGCGAAGCCGCCCGGCGCCCGGCGGCCGCGACAGGAAGCGACCTGCCGCGGCCGCGACGTCGAGCCGCTTCATGCGGCGGGCGACGACCGACGGCGTCAGGAAATTGTCGCGCAGGAAGGAGGCGAGGGTTTCGCCGATCCGGTCCTTGTTCCTGGGGATGATCGCGGTGTGCGGGATCGGGATGCCGAGCGGATGGCGGAACAAGGCGGTGACCGCGAACCAGTCAGCGATGCCGCCGACCATGGCGGCTTCGGCGAAGGCGCGGACGAAGCCCCAGGCGGGGTGGAGGTCCTCGAGCTTCGAGGCGGCGACGAACAGAGCCGCCATGCCGGCCAGCATCGCCGTTGCGAAAGCGCGCATGCCGCGCGCGCCCTTCTGCGCGGGATTGAAGCGGCTAAGGCCGGTCCTGTCGACGAGGCTCATACAGCCTCAATGGCCCGCTCTCGCGATGGTTCAACGCGCTCATTCTGCCGGCTGGACGGCACGGTCGCCGGGGCCGTGGTCGCTTTGTCCGCGGTAGGTGAGGATTCGCGCGACCTTCGGCGCCAGCCACTTCTCGAAGCTGTCGGCGAGGCTGAACGATGCCGGCACCAGGACCAGGGTCAGCAGAGTCGAGAGCAGCAGGCCGCCCATCACCACCACCGCCATCGGCGCGCGCCAGCTGGCGTCGCCCTCGAGCGACAGCGCCGTCGGCACCATGCCCGCGACCATCGCCATCGTCGTCATGACGATCGGCTGGGCGCGCTTGTGCCCGGCGTCGATGATCGCCTCGTTCTTTGGCACGCCCTTCGCCATCTCCTCGATCGTGAAGTCGAGGAGAAGGATCGAATTCTTGGCGACGATGCCGAACAGCATCAAGATGCCGATCAGGACCGGCATCGAGACGGCGTGCCCGCTGATCCACAAGGCGATGAACCCGCCCAGCGGCGCGAGCAGCAGCGAGCCCATGTTCACGAACGGCGCCATCAGCCTCTTGTAGAGCAGGACCAGCACCGCGAAGACCAGGAAGGTGCCCGAGATCAGCGCGCCCATGAACTCGGACATGAGCTTCGCCTCTTCCCGTTGCTGGCCGGAGCGCGCGCGCTCGACCCCTTCGGGCAGGTTCTGCATGAGCGGGAGCTGGTCGATGATCGTCTCGCCGTCGACGATGCCGGGGGCGAGGTCGGCCCCGACCATCACGCGCCGTTCCTGATTGATGCGCTGGATGACCGAGGGGCCGGCGCCGAAGCTGATCTGCGCCACCACCTTGAGCGGGACCGAGCCGCCGCCGGTCGTCGGCACCGGCATGTTCTCGATCGTGGAGAGGTTGCGGCGCGAGCTTTCGGTCAGGCTGACGCGGATCGGCACCTGGCGGTCGGAGAGCGAGAAGCGCGCGCTCGCCTGATCGATCTCGCCCATCGTCGCGACCCGGATCGCCTGGCTCATCGCGGCGGTGGTGACGCCCATGTCGGCCATCAGGTCGAGCCGCGGCGTGATCGTGATCTCCGGCCGGCGCAGATCGCCGGCGATGCGCGGAGCGACCAGCTCCGGCCGCTGCCGCATCTGCTCGACGAGCTGGAGCGCAGCGGTCTGCAGCTTGGCGGGGTCGGAGCCGGACAGCAGCACAGACACGTCGCGGCCGCCGACGCGCTGGGCGTTGCGGAAACCGACGCGGGCATCGGCGATGCGCTGGAGCTCCGGCGCCACCTGACGCTGGAATTCGGTGCTGGTGCGCTCGCGCCCCTCGCCGCGGTCCTTGAGCGATACGTAGATGGTGGAATTGCCGGCGCGCACCGATTCGAAGGCCGACGCGACGTCGGGCTGGGCGCGCAGCACGGCGGCGGCGCGGTCCGCGATGGCGCGCGTCTGGTCGAGCGTCACGCCCGGCGGCATTTCGACCGAGACCTGGACCGTGTCCTCGTCCGTGTTGGGCTGGAACGTCTTGGGCAGCATCATGAACACGCCGATCTGCAGAACGAAGCAGGCGATGCCGATGAAGACCGACTTCCAGCGATGGACCAGCGTCCAGCGCAAAAGGCCGATATAGCGATCCATCAGCCAGCCTTCGCCGTGCTTCGCCTGGCCCTTCGACTTCAGGAAATAGGCGGCGATCATCGGCGTGATCATCCGCGCCACGGCAAGGCTGATCAGCACGGCGATGACGATGGTGAGACCGAAGCTGATGAAATATTGGCCGATGATGCCTCCCATCATCGCCACCGGCAGGAACACGGCGACGATCGAGAAGGTGGTCGCGACGACCGGCAGCCCGATCTCGTCCGCTGCCTCGATCGACGCCTGGTAAGCCGATTTCCCCATCCGCATGTGCCGGACGATATTCTCGATCTCGACGATCGCGTCGTCGACGAGCACGCCCGCCACCAGGCTGAGCGACAGCAGCGTCACCATGTTGAGGGTGAAGCCCATCAGGTCCATGAACCAGAAGGCCGGAATCGCCGAGAGCGGGATGGCGATCGCCGAGATCAGGGTTGCGCGCCAGTCGCGCAGGAACAGGAAGACCACGATCACCGCCAGCACGGCGCCCTCGACCAGCGCCCGCATCGACGATTCGTACTGCATCTCGATATATTTGACCGGCGTGAACAGCTCCGTGTACCGAACCCGCGGATCCTCGCGCTGCAGCTCGTCGAGCGCGTTGCGGACCGCGTGATAGACCGTCACGTCGGAATAGCCCTTGGCCTTCTGGACCATGAAGCTGACCACCTGGCGTCCGTTCTGGATTCCGTAGCTGGTCTGCTCGGCCCACTGATCGCGCACGGTGGCAATCGAGTTGAGCCTGATCGTGCGGCCGCCGCCCAGCGCGATCTGCGTCTCTCCGAGCGCGTGCGCGGTGAGCGCGCTGCCGAGGACGCGGACCGACTGCTCGGAGCCCGCAATCTCGGCCCGGCCGCCCGCGGCGTTGAGATTGGTCGCGCGCAGCTGCTGGTTGATCTGCGAGGCGGTCACGCCCTGCGCCTGCATGCGGACCGGATCGAGCTCGACCCTGACTTCGCGGCTGACGCCGCCGGTGCGGCTCACGATCGAGACGCCTTCGATGCCCATCAGCCGCCGGTTGAGCGTATCGTCGAGGAACCAGCTCAACTGCTCGACCGTCATCGCGGTGCTCTCGGCCGAAATGTAGACGACCGGCTCGTCGTCATTGTCGACCCGCTCCACTCGCGGCTCGAGAATGCCGTCCGGAAGGTCGCCGCGGATCCGCGCGACCGCGTCGCGCACGTCGGTGACGGCGCGGTCGACCGGGGTCCCGATCTCGAACATGATGAAGGTGTTGCTATTGCCCTCGCGGATGCTCGAATTGATCTCGGTAACGCCGTTGATGCCGCGCACCGCCGATTCGACGCGGCGGGTGATCTGGATCTCGAGCTCGGGCGGCGCCGCGCCGGGCTGGCTGATCGAGACGTTCGCCATCGGCACGCTGACGTCCGGATTGAGGTTCACGTCCATGCGCAGGAAGGCGAAAAGGCCCATCGCCAGCAGGAAGGTGAACAGCACGATCGGGATCACCGGATTGCGGATCGCCCAGGCCGAGATGTTACGCATCGTAGTTCAGCTCCAGTTCGGGCACCGGATCAGCGGCGGACCGCGCGTTCCGGGCGAACCCGCTCGCCCGGATTGAGGAAGGCGCCGGCCGATTCGACGACGCGCTCGGTGCCGTTCAGGCCCTCGGCGACGACGACGCCGCGGTCGGTCACCGTGCCGATCCTGATCGCTCGGCGCTGGACGGTGTCGTTCGCGCCGACGATCAGCACGTAGGTGCCGCTATCGTCGGTCAGCACGGCCGATTCCGGTAGCAGCGGCGCGGTGGTCGATCCGGCGCGGATCTGCGCGGAAGCAAAGCCGCCGGGCCGCAGCTCGCGGCTGTACGGAACGAGGATTCGCGCCTCGCCCTGGCGGGTCTGCGCGTCGATCAAAGGGGCGATCTGCCAGACGGTGCCCTGATAGGTCTGGGTCGAGCCCACCGGCGTCACCGTCACCGGCACGCCGACGCCGAGCCGGGCGAGGTCGGTCTGCGGCAAGCGCGCGATCAGCTCCATCTCGCCGCCCTGGGCGATGCGGAAGAGGGCGCCCGAGCCGGGGCCGACGACCTGTCCCGCCTCGACGTTGCGGTCGAGGACGAGGCCGGCGGCGGGCGCGCGGACGTCGAGGCGGCCGATGCGGGCGCGGGCGGCGCCAAGCTGCGCCTGGGCGACGCGAACGCGCGCCGCGGTGGCGTCGCGGGCGGCGCGCTTGCGGTCGACGTCGGCGGCCGAGACGAAGCCCCGCGACACCAGTCTTTGGGCGCGGTCGAGCTCCTGCTGCGCCAGGCGCAGGTCGGCCTGGGCTACCTGGATCGAGGCGGCCAGCTGGGCCGCTTCCTGCGATTGGACCGAGCGATTGATGACGGCCAGGGTCTGGCCGGCCTGGACCCACTGCCCGGCTTCGACGAGCACGCGCTCGACCTGGCCGCCTTCGCCGGGGACGCCGACCGGAAGGTCGCGGCGGGCGGCGAGCGAACCGGTCGCGGAAAGCACGGCCGGAATGTCCTGGCGGCCGGGCACGATCACGGTCACCGCCGGCGTCGAGCCGCCTTCCTTCTTCGCCCCCCCCGCCTTCTCCTCGCCGCCGCTGCCCGCCATCATGTAGAAAGCGACGGCAGCGACGATCACCAGCAGCGCGGCGACGATGATGATGATGCGGTTGCGGCGGCGGCGCGCCCTAGCCGCATCGTCGATCACGACGACGTCTTCGACTGCGCCCTTGCGCCATTTCGCACCTTCGAGGTTCATCGCTTTCATCGTCCCCACTCAAATCCAACGGGTGTCCGCTTATCCGGCCGTGTGTTAGCCGAATAAGTCACCCTCCTCAAGCCGTAATCTTCGCTTGCCCCCCGACAACCGCAGCCGTACATCCTCGGCTGAGCCTTTACCACCGCTGAACGGCAGATGAACCGCCGCGCGGCGGCGCCGGCGCGAAGGACGCGCCCGGCAAGACAGGAGAAGACGATATGGACCTTCTTGCCAATTACGGCTGGGTGACCTGGATCATCGTCGGCGGCCTTGCCGGCCTCATCGCCAAAGCGATCATGCCCGGCAAGGATCCGGGCGGCTGCATCGTCACCATCCTGCTCGGCATCGGCGGCGCCGTCGTCGCCGGGTTCATCGGCCGGCAACTCGGCTGGTACGACGCGGACGACACCGGCGCCGGCTTCATCGCCGCGATCGTCGGCGCCCTCGTCATCCTTTTCATCTATCGGCTGATCGCGGGCCGCCGCGGCGCCTGAGGGCGCCGCTCCTTCGGTTCAGCAACGATGCAGGGCCGCCCGCGTCTATCGGCGCCGGGCGCGCCTTGCCGCGCTTCTGTCACGTGAAGGAGAAGCCATGATCAGGATCCTGGGCACCGCCGCCGCACTCGCTTTTGCTTTGCCTGCCGTCGCGGCGCAGGCGCAGCCCATCGCAGCGCAGGCGATATCCGGCACCAGGCTCGACATAGTCGCCGTCGGCGAGGTGACGCGCGTCCCGGACGTCGCGCGGATCAGCGCCGGCGTCGTCACCCAGGCGCAGACTGCAAGCGAGGCGATCCGCCTCAACTCGACGCGGATGAATTCAGTCCGCGACGCGCTGCGCCGCGCCGGAATCGCCGACCGCGACATCCAGACCAGCAATATCAGCTTGCAGCCCGACTATCGCTACATCGAGAACCAGCCGCCGCAGCTCACTGGCTATCGCGCCTCGAACGAAGTCAGCATCCGCTTCCGCGACATCGCCCAGACCGGCAGGATCCTCGACGCGCTGGTCGCCCAGGGCGCGAACCAGATCAACGGGCCGATGCTCGAGATCGATCGCCCCGAAGCGGCGCTCGATGAGGCCCGCCTGGCCGCACTGGCCAATGCCCGAGCCCGCGCCGATCTCTACGCTCGCTCGCTCGGCATGCGCGTCACGCGCGTCCTTTCGGTCAGCGAGGCCGGCATTCCGAGCATGCCCTATCCGCGGCCGATGGCGGTCGCGCGCGGCGCAGCCGTAGCCGATTCGATGCAGATCGATCCCGGCGAGCAGCGCCTGTCGATCGCGCTCACCGTCAGCTTCGAGCTGGAATAAGTCGTCGGGAGGGCTTGCGGGAAAGCCGCCCCCTTCACGCCGGCGGCCGGTGGCGGAACAGATTGACGATTCCCACGAGGATGACGGCCCCCGCCACGGCGACGATCAAAGCGGTCGTTCGCCAAGGATCCGGGCCGATCTCTCCGCGACCGGCGGCAATTCCGCCCGCGACGGCGCCGACGATCCCGGCGGCGAGGTTGAGCATGCGCCCCAGGCTCGTCTCGACGCGCTGGGCGATGATCGCGGCGATGCCGATCGCACCGCCGATGACGAGCCAGATCAAAACGGCCACCCCGCGCTCTCCCTCGCCCCCCGCCGGGCGGTGCCGGCGGCGGAGTGTGTCACAGCCGAGGACGCGCTGGAAGAGGCGTCAGTATTTCTGCTGGCGCTCGTAGAGCGAGCGGTAATGCTGGATGCGCGTGACGCGCAGGCCGGGCATGCCGGAGCGGTCGACCGCGCGCTGCCAGCTTGCGAATTCCTCGAGCGTGAGGCTGTAGCGCTCGCAAACCTCGTCGACGCTGAGCAGGCCGCCGTTGACGGCCGAGACGACCTCCGCCTTGCGCCGCACGACCCAGCGGGTCGTCGAAGGCGGCGGCAGCGAATCGATGGTCAAAGGCTCGCCGAGCGGGCCGATCACCTGTGCCGGGCGGATGGTCTGGTTCTCGATCATTCGGTCCTCAAAAAATGCCCTGCCCGCCAGGCAGATCGTGCCTCGATCTCCCGGCTGTAGCGGGAGAGCGTTGAAAGAAGGCTAAAATGCGATGGTAAACGGCGCAGTGACACCGCTTTACGCCGCGTTTACGGCCGCGGAGGCGGCGCGGGGATTGAAAGAACCGCTCTGCGCGCGTGCGGCGGCGCGCCAGGCAGGGCCGGCGGCGAGCAGCTCGGCGAGGGCATCGTTCGGGCGGTCCCAGCTTCCGCGATGGGACGCGGCCGCCGCGCGCGCCGTCGCGCTCGCCGCCTGGTGCGCAGCCAGCGTCGCGACGAGCACGCCATAATCGATGCCGTGCGCCGCCTGATCGCGGGCCAGCATCCGTTCGGCGCGGCTGAGAAAAGCGAGGTCCATCGCCCGCTCGTCTAGCGGGGAAGGCTGAAGGTCCGGTAAAAGCGGGTGGAGCGCTGCATCGACGCTCCGACCCACTCCTCCCCGAGCTCGCGGCCTCCGCCGGGATGACGGGCCTCGCCCCATCCCCTATATCCCGCCCCATGGACGCGGATTTTCAGCTCGGGCGGCCGCTCAAGGGCGCACGGATCGTCGTCGCCATGTCGGGCGGCGTCGACAGCTCGGTCGTGGCCGCGCTCGCCGCCCGCAGCGGCGCCGAGGTGATCGGGGTCACGCTCCAGCTCTACGATCACGGCAAGGCTGTCGGCCGCTCCAAGACCTGCTGCGCCGGACAGGACATATACGACGCAAGCGAGGTCGCCGCCAAGCTCGGCATCGCGCACTACGTCTTCGACTATGAGAGCCGGTTCCGCGACAGCGTCGTCGCGCGTTTCGCCGACGAATATGCGCGGGGACGCACGCCCGTGCCCTGCATCTCCTGCAACCAGGGGGTGAAGTTCACGGACCTCTTCGCCCTCGCGCGCGATCTCGGCGCCGACTGTCTCGCCACCGGCCATTACGTCCGGCGGGTCGAAGGGGCGAACGGGCCTGAGCTGCACCGCGCCGCCGATCCGGCGCGCGATCAGAGCTATTTTCTGTTCGCCACCACGCGAGCACAGCTCGAGTTTCTGCGCTTCCCGCTCGGCGGACTGCCCAAGCCGGCGGTGCGCGAGATCGCGCGCGATCTCGGCCTGCTCGTCGCCGACAAGAAGGACAGCCAGGACATCTGCTTCGTCCCCGACGGCGACTATGCTGCGGTGGTGAAGAAGGTCCGGCCCGAGGCCGCGCAGCCTGGAGAGATCGTCGACATGGAGGGCCGGGTGATCGGCGCCCACCCCGGCCTCATCCACTTCACCGTCGGGCAGCGCCGCGGGCTCGACATCGGCGGGCGCGCCGAGCCGCTCTACGTCGTGCGCCTCGAGCCCGCCGCCCGCCGAGTCGTCGCCGGGCCCAAGAGCGCGCTGGCGGTGCGGGCGGCGCATCTCTCCGAGGTCAATTGGCTCGGCGAAGCGCAAGGCGATGGCCTCACGGCCAAGGTCCGCTCGCTCGCGAGGCCCGCGGCGGCGAGTTTCGACGGACGTTCGCTGCGCTTCGATCAGCCGGAATTCGGCGTCGCGCCCGGCCAGGCGGCCGTACTCTACGAGGGCGACCGAGTGCTCGGCGGGGGCTGGATCGAGGAGACTGTTGCAGCGGAGCTAGAGCCGGCCTGAAATCGCGCGGGATCGTTCCGGACCCGTTGCGCCATGCTTCCGGCATGCTAGCATTTTCCCCAGGCGGCGGGGTGCCGCCTGCAACAGGGGAAGTCCAATGATCGCACGCATGCTGGCCGCGACGGCCGTCTTCGCCATGGCCGCGACGCCTTGCCTCGCCGCCGAAATCCCGAATCACGAGCCGGCCGGCGCTCGCCGCTCGAGCGCCGCCGTCGGCGCCTATTTCCGCGTGCCGCTGAGCCGCGACGGCAGCGGCCGCGCGCGCCCGGCCCAGGTGGGCTTCCGGCTCTCGATGCAACATGATTACCGCAGCGGGCAGGCGCCCGGCGCGCGCGTCGTCGAGGCGGATGCGTTCGACCTGCGCCTCACCGGCGCGAACGGACCGACCCTCTATGCCGCCGGCCGCCCGGTCACCGGCGAGGAGGCGCGCCGCGCCAACATCACCGGCGGCGGCGGCCTCATCGTCACCGCTCTGGTCGTGGGCGGACTCATCGTCGGCTATCTCGTCCTCGAAGAAGCGCTCGGGCAGGACGAGGGCGACGACGAGTAAGCATCGGCGCTAGAGCCGCAGCGTCCCCTCGATGACCTGGACGCAGCGGCCGCCGAGGACGGCCCGGCCGTCCTCGACTCGGCAGGAGACGTGGCCGCCCCGCCGACTCGCCTGGAAGGCGGTGAAGGCGGGGCGGCCAAGCCGCTCGGCCCAGAAGGGCGCCAGTGCGGCATGGGCCGAGCCCGTCACCGGGTCCTCGTCCACCCCCCAGGCCGGCACGAAGACCCGGCTGACGATTTCGTAGTTCGAGCCGGGCGCCGCGCGGGCGGTTACGATCGCCATCAGGTCGATGTCGCGCAGGCGCGCCATGTCCGGCGCGCACGCTTTGACTGCGGCCTCGTCCTCGACGGCAACGATCGCGGTCGCCTCGGCGCCTTCATAAGAGAGGTGGAACTCCGCGCCCTCGGTACCCAGCGCCGCGAGCAGCTCCGAATGGTCTCCCGGCCGGACCAGGGTCAGCGGCAGATCGAGCTCGAGCACCCCGGCCGCGCAGCGGCGTACCGCGAGCAGGCCGGCCTTGCGGGTCGAGAAGCGCACCTCATCCCGGTCGCCGATCAGCACGAAGCCGCTGGCCAGCGTCGCGTGCCCGCACAAGGCGACTTCGGTCGTCGGCGTGAACCAGCGCAGCTCGTGGTCCGCCTCGCTGCCCGCCGCCGCGACGGTGAAGGCGGTCTCGGAGAGGTTGTTCTCCTCCGCGATCGCCTGGAGCGTCTCGTCGGGCAGCCACTCTTCGAGCGGCACGACGGCGGCCGGATTGCCGGTGAAGGGCCGGTCGGCGAAGGCGTCGACCTGAACGATGCGGTATTCGGGCATGTCTATCCTCTGCTGGGCGTGAGGTTGGTTTCGGCGAGGGGGTTGCCGGGCTGATCGACCTGGCCTTCCGGGTCGAGATGGATGAGGACCTCGACCCCCGGATATTCGCGCGCGAGGCGGGTCTCGATCTCCTCCATGACGTCGTGCGCCTCGGCTACGGTCATGGCCGGATCGACCCAGATATGGAATTGCGCGAACTGGTGTGCGCCGCTGGTGCGGGTCCTCAAGTCATGGACGCCGCGCGAGGCGGGATGCGCGCCGGCCGAGCGGGCGAAGGCGAGGCGGCGCTCCTCGGGCCATTCCTTGTCCATCAGCTGGTCGATCGCGGCGCGCGATGCGCGGACCGCGCCGAACAGCAGCCAGGCGGCGATCGCCATGCCGAACAGGGGGTCGACGCCGGTCAGGCCGAGATACTGGTCGGCGACGAGCGCTGCGATTACCGACAGATTGAGGAGGAGATCGCTCTGGTAATGGACGTGGTCGGCCTGGATCGCGACCGAGGCGGTGCGGCGGATGACCGAGCGCTGGTAGGCCAGCAGACACAGCGTCGCGCCGATTGCGACCAACGATACGGCGATGCCATATTCCGCCTCCTGCGTCGCCCGGCCCGCGGCCAGCCGCTCGACCGCGCGCCAGGCGATGCCGAGGGCCGAAACGGCGATGATCCCGACCTGGACCAAAGCGGCGAGCGATTCGGCCTTGCCGTGGCCGAAGCGATGATCCTCGTCGGCCGGAGCCGAGGCGACGCGCACCCCGAGCAAGGTGACGAGCGAAGCGACGACGTCCAACGCAGTATCGGCGAGCGAGGCCATCATCGCGACCGAGCCGGTGGCGATCGCGGCAAAGACTTTGAGCGCGAGCAGCAAGAGCGCCATCGAGACGCTGGCGATCGCCGCCCGCGTGGTCAGGGCCGCATGGTCGAGCGGGGCGGTCACGGGTAGAGCAGGCCTTCGCGCCAGCTCCCGCCCGTCTCGAGGGTGAACAGCCGCCGCTCGTGCAGCCGGTGGGCGCGGTCGTTCCAGAACTCGATCCGCTCCGGCACGACCCGATAGCCCGACCAGTGCGGCGGCCGCGGCACATCGCCGCCATCGAAGCGGTCTCGCATCTCCCGGTAGCGGGCCTCGAAGGTCTCGCGCGCGTCGAGCGGCTGCGACTGATCAGATGCCCAGGCGCCGAGCTGGCTGTCGCGGCCGCGGGTGGCGAAATAGGCGTCGGCCTCCGCGTCGCCGACCGGCTGGACGGGCCCTTCGATCCGCACCTGGCGGCGCAGCGACTTCCAGTGGAAGAGGAGGGCGGCATGGGGGTTGGCGGCGAGCTCGGCGCCCTTCCGGCTCTCCCGGTTGGTGTAGAAGACGAAGCCGCGCTCGTCATGGCCCTTCATCAGCACCATGCGCACGGAAGGACGGCCGGCGGCGTCGGCGGTGGCGAGCGCCACGGCGACGGGGTCGTTGGGCTCCGAGAGCTGCGCCTCGGCGAGCCATTCCTCGAACAAGGCGTGCGGATCGGCGGCCATGGATTGCCTCTACCCGCCCCGCTCCGGCGCGCACAAGCGCACTTGCGCGCTGCCGCGCCCACTCCCATTTCCGGACTTGTTGCAAACGGGCAACAGTGGACTTTTGCCGGGGACTGAAAGAACGAGAAAGGCGATGGCGGACCTCTACACACAGCTTGGCGTGTCGCGCGGTGCGAGCGAGCCCGACATCAAGAAGGCATATCGCAAGCTTGCCAAAGAGCTCCATCCGGACCGCAACAAGGACAATCCGGCCGCGTCGGAGCGCTTCAACCGCGTCACCCAGGCCTATGACATCCTCACCGACAAGGACAAGCGAGCCCGCTACGATCGAGGCGAGATCGACGAGGCTGGCAATCCGCGCATGCCCTTCGGCTTCGGCGGCGCGGGTTCCGGCGCAGGCGCGGGCGCCGGCCCTGGGGGCTTCCGGCGGACCGTGAACGGCTCCGAGTTCGAATTCGGGTCCGGGGGCGCCGACATCTCCGATCTGTTCGAGGGCCTGTTCGGCGGCTTGGGCGGCCGCCGGGGCGGTGCGGGCGCCGCCGCCGGCAGCTTCGGCCGGCGCACGGCGCCGCCGCAAAAGGGCGCCGACGTCGCCTACCGGCTCCAAGTGCCGTTCGAGGAAGCGGCGTCGCTCAAAGACCAGCGCGTCACTCTCGCCGGCGGCAAGACGATCATGATCAAGCTGCCCAAAGGCGTCGAGGAGGGATCGAAGATCCGCCTCGCCGGCCAGGGCCAGAAGGGGCCGGGCGGCAACGGAGATGCGATCGTCACGATCGCGGTCAAGCCGCACCGCTTTTTCAGGAGGGAGGGCGACCATATCCGCCTCGATCTGCCGGTCTCGCTGGATGAGGCGGTGCTCGGGGCGAAGGTGAGGGTGCCTACGGTCGACGGGCCGGTCATGCTGAGCGTGCCCAAGGGAGCGACCTCCGGCAAGACCCTGCGCCTCAAGGGCCGCGGCTTCACTGGCCGAAGCGGCCAGCGCGGCGACCAGCTGGTCACCTTGATGGTCGATGTCCCGGCCGACGATCCGGAGCTCGCCCGCTTCGTCGACGGGTGGAGCGGAAAGGGCCGAGGAAACCCGAGGGCCTCTCTGGGAGTCTGACCCGGATGCTCCAGGTCTCACCCGAATCCCCCGAGGCAAGACGCAAGCGCCTCGCCACAGCCAAGGCGAGGCTGCACCACGTCGCCCCGCACAAGGGCACGCGCTCCTACGAGATCCTGAAGAGGGTCGCGGTGGGCGTCTACAATGACGGCTTCATCCATGCCGGCAACCTTGCCTATCTCGCGCTTCTCTCGCTCTTTCCGTTCGTGATCGTCGCCGCCGCGGTGGCCCGCCTGCTGGGCCAGGGCGAGGAAGGGATGAGCGCGGTCTACGGCATGCTCGAGACCATGCCGGAGAACGTGCGCGAAGTGCTGAAGCAGCCGATCGCCGACGTGCTCGAGGCGCGGACGGGCAATCTCATCTGGCTCGGCGCGCTGGTCGGCCTGTGGACCACGGGGAGCTTCATCGAGACGATCCGCGACATCATCCGCCGCGCCTACGGCGTCACCTACAGCCGCCCCTTCTGGGAATATCGGCTTGGCTCGATCGGAATGATCATCGCATCGGTGTTCGTCGCGATGGTTGCGTTCAGCGCGTCGATCCTGCTTTCGAGCGTTCAGCAGCTGATCGTATCGCACGTCCCGGGCGCGGACGAGGTGGTAGGGCTTTTCACCTTGCTGCGGATCGTCCCGGCGCTGGTCCTGTTCGGTGCGCTCTACATGCTGTTCTACGCGCTCACCCCGAAGCGCTACCGGATCACCGGCTGCCCGAAATGGCCGGGCGCGGCCTTCGTCGCCGTCTGGTGGGTGACGACGACGGCGCTGCTGCCTCTCGTTCTGAGGCAGCTCGGCGGCTACGACCTCACCTATGGCAGCCTCGCCGGCATCGTCATCGCGCTCTTTTTCTTCTTCATCATCGGCTTCGGTCTGGTAATCGGCGCCGAGCTCAATGCGGCGATGGCCGAGACGCCGACGCCGACGCCGACCGAAATCACCGCCGCGGTCAAGGAAGCGGTGGCCGAAAAGGTCGCGGAGCGCGCCGAGGAGGAAGTGGTGGCGCTGGCCGAGGAAAAGGCCGAGACGGGGACCGATCAAACGGTCGCGGAGATGGCGGAGAGGGACGCCGGCCGCACCGAAGAGGAGGAAAAATGGCGGGGCTGATGCAGGGGAAGCGCGGGCTGATCATGGGCCTGGCCAATGACCGCTCGCTCGCCTGGGGCATCTCCAAGGCGCTCGCCGAGCAGGGCGCCGAGCTTGCCTTCTCCTACCAGGGCGAGGCGCTGGAGAAGCGCGTGCGGCCGCTCGCGGAGCAGCTCGGCTCCGATTTCCTGATCGAATGCGACGTTGCCGACATGGCCGATCTCGACCGCGCCTTCGAGGAGCTGAAGAGCCGCTGGGAGACGATCGACTTCGTCGTCCACGCCATCGGCTTCTCCGACAAGAACGAGCTGCGCGGCAAGTTCGTCGACACCAGCCTCGAAAACTTCCTCAACACGATGAACATCTCCGCCTACAGCTTCGTCGCGGTGACGAAGCGGGCGCGCGGGATGATGCGCGCGGGCGGCAGCGTGCTGACGCTGTCTTATTACGGCGCCGAGAAGGTAATCCCGCACTACAATGTCATGGGCGTCGCCAAGGCCGCGCTGGAGGCCAGCGTCAAATATCTCGCCATGGACCTCGGTCCGGAAGGGATCCGCGTCAACGCAGTCTCGGCGGGGCCGATCAAGACGCTGGCCGCGAGCGGCATTGGCGACTTCCGCTACATCATGAAGTGGAACGAGTATAACAGCCCCCTGCGTCGCAACGTGACCATCGAGGACGTCGGCGGAGCCGCTCTCTATCTCCTCTCCGACCTCGCCAGCGGCGTCACCGGCGAGATCCACCACGTCGATGCGGGATACAACGTCGTCGGCATGAAGGCCGAGGACGCCCCCGACATCGCGACGGTCTAGCCCGCTCCGACAAGCTGGAGACGACCTTGAGCGTCAATTCCCTCGGGCGGGTCTTTCGCTTCACCACCTGGGGCGAGAGCCACGGGCCGGCAATTGGAGTGGTCGTGGACGGCTGCCCGCCGGGCCTGGCGCTGTCGGAGGCCGACATCCAGCCCTGGCTCGACCGTCGCCGGCCGGGCCTCTCCCAGAACGTCAGCCCGCGGCAGGAGGCCGATCGGGTGCGGATCCTGTCGGGCGTATTCGAAGGGCGCACGACGGGAACGCCGATCAGCCTCGTCATCGACAATGAGGATGCCCGGCCGCAAGACTATGCCGGTATGCCGCCTCGCGCGGGCCATGCCGATGCCGCCTATGAAGCGAAATACGGCTTGCGCGATCCGCGCGGCGGCGGCCGCGCCTCGGCACGCGAGACGGCGGCGCGGGTGGCCGCCGGCGCGGTGGCGCGGCTCGTGATTCCGGAAGTGACCGTCGCTGCGCGGCCGGTCGAGATCGGCGGTTCTGCCGACGAGACGCAGTGGGACGCCTTGCTCGACGGAGCGCGCCAGCAAGGCACTTCCCTGGGCGCCCTGGTCGAATGCAGCGCCAGCGGCGTTCCCGCCGGCTGGGGGGCGCCCGTCTACGCGAAGCTCGATGCGGACCTGGCCGCGGCGCTGATGTCGATCAACGCGGTGAAAGCGGTCGAGATCGGCGCCGGCTTCGCCGCGGCGAGGCTGCGCGGCGAGGACAATGCGAATCCGGCGCTCGCCGGCGGCATCACCGGCGGCATCGCGACCGGCGATCCGATCGTGATGCGGGCCGCGTTCAAGCCCACCGCGTCGGTCGCCGCGCTGGGCGTGCGCGGCCGTCACGACCCCTGCGTCGGCCTGCGCGGGGCGCCGGTGGTCGAGGCGATGGTCGCGCTCGTCCTCGCCGACCACAAGCTGCTCCACCGCGCGCAGTGCGGATGAGGGGCAGGGCGTCTTTGCCCTAGCGGCGCTTCGTGCTGATCAGCGTCCCCTTCGACCCGCCGTTCCACAGGCGGAAATCGAAATCGGGGCGCGCTTTCTTCCAGCGCCGGGCGACGAGGCGCTCGCCCGGGCGGGCGGCGTCGTCGAGCAGGACGGTCCCGCCGGCGGCGATGTGGTCGAACAGCACGCCGGCTGCGCCTCGGGTCATCGGGTGGACGGTCCAGGGCGGGCCGTCGATCACCATCAAATCGATGTCGGCCGGCAGCGGGCCGTGATCGTACCACAGGCCGGGCCAGCCCCCCGGCGAAGGCCGCAAGGCAACCGCGCGCAGGTCCGCCTCGAGACCGTGCTCCGCCAGCCACTTTTCCGTCGCCTGGGCGAAATCGGCGTGCTGATCGAAACTGATCAACGTCCCTCCGCCCGCCATCTTCAGCGCCTTGGCGATGATGAGGGTCGAGGCGCCGGTGCCGAACTCGACGACCAGGCGCGGCTTATGCTCGAAGATATGGTCGACGAGCAGGCGCAGCAGGCCGGTGTCGGCCTTCCAGCTCCCGAGATAGGGAAGCGCGTCGTCGGGAAGGCCGAGCCGGTCGAGCAGCGCATGCTTGTCCTTGAGGCGGCCGCCGTCGAGGCTGCGCAGCAGCCAGGGCCAGGTGATCGCGCCGAAGGCGAGCAGCACCGCCCATTCGCGAAACGTGCGCGCGCGACGTCCGCCGACGACCTGCGTCTCGCCCATGCGCGGCAATAATCCGGTCACTTCGCGAGTCGTCATCGAGCGTTCCTTCAGCCGCCGAACGGATCGCGGACCAGGATCGTGTCCTCGCGCTCCGGGCTCGTCGAGACCAAAGCGGCCGGGCATTCGATCAGTTCCTCGACGCGGCGGATGTACTTGACCGCCCGGGCGGGGAGCTGCGCCCAGCTGCGCGCGCCGGCCGTCGACTGCGCCCAGCCCTCGATCGTCTCGTAGACGGGCTCGACCGACGCCTGGTCTGCGGCATGGGCGGGGAGATGGTCGAGGAGCTCGCCGCGGAGGCGATAGCCGGTGCAGATGCGGATCTCGTCCAGCCCGTCGAGCACGTCCAGCTTGGTGAGCGCGATGCCCGTCACGCCCGCGACCGCGCAGGACTGGCGCACCAGCACGGCGTCGAACCAGCCGCATCGCCGCTTCCTTCCCGTCACGGTGCCGAACTCGCGGCCGCGCTCGCCGAGGCGCTGGCCGACCGCGTCGTCGAGCTCGGTCGGGAACGGCCCCGACCCGACGCGGGTCGTGTAGGCCTTGACGATTCCGAGGACGAAGCCCGCCGCGGCGGGGCCGAGGCCCGTCCCGCCCGCCGCGGTGCCGGCGACCGTGTTGGACGAGGTGACGAACGGGTATGTGCCGTGGTCGACGTCGAGCAGCACGCCTTGCGCGCCTTCGAACAGGATGCGCCGACCACGCCGCAGCGCCGCGTCGAGGTCGCGCCACACCGGCCGGGCAATCGGAAGCACGAAATCGGCGATCGCGGCGAGGTCGCCTCGCAGCCGCTCACGGTCGACCGGCGGCTCCTTGAAGCCGGCGCGGAGCGCATCGTGGTGCGCGCACAGGCGATCAAGCAGCGGATCGAGCTCCGACAAATGCCTGAGGTCGCAGAGCCGGATGGCGCGCCGGCCGACCTTGTCTTCGTAGGCGGGGCCAATGCCGCGCCGCGTCGTGCCGATCTTCCCCGCTCCGGAGGCGTCCTCGCGAAGCGCGTCGAGGTCGCGGTGGATCGGCAGGATCAGCGGGCAGGTCTCGGCGATCATCAGAACGTCGGGAGTGACGTTCACGCCCTGCTCGGCGACGCGCTCGACCTCGGCTTTCAGCGCCCACGGGTCGAGCACGACGCCGTTGCCGATCACCGACGGGGTGCCGCGGACGATGCCCGACGGAAGCAGCGACAATTTGTAGGTCTGGTCGCCGACGACGAGCGTGTGGCCGGCGTTGTGGCCGCCCTGGAATCGGACCACCATGTCGGCCCGGCTGGCGAGCCAGTCGACGATCTTGCCCTTGCCTTCGTCGCCCCACTGCGCGCCGATGACGGTGACGTTGCCCAAGATCATTCCTCGCTGCGGGGAGCCCCGCGCGCTCCTACGGCGCGAGCCCCAGTGCGTCTAGGCCAAGGGCGTCAGCGCGCGCCCGGGACATTCAAATCGACGGCGGAGCGGATCAGCGCCTTGAACGCGTCCTCGTCGATCGAATCGCCTTCGCGGATATCGATGGCGCGTCGCGTGTTGCCCTCGAGGCTGGAGTTGAACAGGCCGGATGGGTCTTCCAGTGCGGCTCCCTTGGCGAAGGTCAGCTTGACCTTGTCCTTGTAAGTCTCGCCCGTGCAGATGATGCCGCCGTGCGACCACACCGGGACCCCGGACGGATTCCCCGGCTTCTTCCATTTCATTTCCTGGACGACGTCCGGGTCGGCCTGCTTGATCAGGTTGCGCAGGCGGCTCAGCATCGCCCCCCGCCAGCCGCCGATGTCGGCGATTTTCTCGTCGATCATTGCCTGTGATCCCTCTGTCAAAAGCTCAGCGGCACGACCTGCAGCACTCCGGGCAGGCGCGAAAGCTCCTCCGCCAGTTCCGGCCCGATCGGGTCGTCGACCGCGACCAGCGCCACCGCCTCGCCGCCCGCATCGCGCCGCCCCAGGTTGAAGGTGGCGATGTTGATTCCGTGCTGGCCGAGCGCGGTGCCCAGCGAGCCGATGAAGCCGGGCGCGTCAGTGTTGACGATGTAGATCATCTGGCCGGCCAGCTCGGCCTCGACCTGGATTCCGAAAATGTCGACCAGCCGCGGCGCGCGGTTGCCGAACAGGGTGCCGGCGACGCGGCGCTTGCCGTCCGCGGTGCCGACCGTGACCGCCAGCAGCGTGTGGTAATCGCCCTCGCGGTCATGGCGGATCTCGCGCACATCGAGACCCCGCTCCCTCGCCAGATAGGGCGCGTTGACCATGTTCACGGTGTCCGAATAGGTGCCCATCAGCCCCGCCAGCACGGCTCCGGTGATCGGCTTCATGTTGAGCTCGGCCGCCGCGCCCTCGGTCTCGACATCGACGGAGCGGACCTCCGTCCCGACCACCTGCCCGACCAGCCGGCCGAGCTTTTCGGCCAATGCCATGTAGGGCTTCAGGCGCGGCGCTTCCTCGGCCGACAGCGAGGGCATGTTGACGGCATTGGTGATTCCGCCGAGCAACAGATAATCGCACATCTGCTCGGCGATCTGGATCGCGACATTGACCTGCGCCTCGCTGGTCGAAGCGCCGAGATGCGGCGTGCAGATCAGTCCGGGGGTGCCGAACAAATCGTT
>DASVVQ010000043.1:0-33258 GCA_036386475.1 Allosphingosinicella sp.
TGACCCAGCGCTGGCAGGCCGAGAAGGAGAAGATCGCCGGCGAATCCAAGCTGAAGGAGCAGCTCGACGGCGCTCGGCTCGAGCTCGAGCAGGCCCAGCGCGCCGGCGATCTCGCCAAGGCGGGCGAGCTCCAATATGGGCGGATCCCGCAGCTGGAGAAGCAGCTCGCCGAGGCCGAAAGCGCTGCTGAAGGCGCCATGCTCCGCGAGGAAGTGACGAGCGAGGATATCGCTTCCGTCGTCGCCCGCTGGACGGGCATCCCGATGGAGCGGATGCTGGAAGGCGAGCGCGAGAAACTGCTCCACATGGAGGAGGCGCTGGGCAGGCGCGTCGTCGGCCAGGCCCACGCCGTCCAGGCGGTCGCCCGCGCCGTCCGCCGCTCGCGCGCCGGCCTCCAGGACCCGAACCGGCCGCTCGGCTCGTTCCTGTTCCTCGGCCCCACCGGCGTCGGCAAGACGGAGCTCACCAAGTCGCTCGCCGAATTCCTGTTCGACGATGCCCACGCCATGGTCCGGATCGACATGTCCGAGTTCATGGAGAAGCACGCCGTTGCGCGGCTGATCGGCGCTCCTCCGGGCTATGTCGGCTATGAAGAAGGCGGCGTGCTGACCGAAGCGGTTCGGCGCCGGCCCTATCAGGTCGTGCTGTTCGACGAGGTCGAGAAAGCGCACAGCGACGTGTTCAACGTGTTGCTCCAGGTTCTCGACGACGGCCGGCTGACCGACGGCCAGGGCCGCACCGTCGACTTCACCAACACGATCATCGTCCTCACCTCGAACCTCGGCAGCCAGCATCTGACCTCGCTCGCCGACGGCCAGAAAGTCGAGGACGTCGAGCCGCAGGTGATGGACATGGTGCGGGCGCACTTTCGCCCCGAATTCCTCAACCGGCTCGACGAGATCATCCTCTTCCACCGCCTCTATGCCGAGCATATGGGCCCGATCGTCGATATCCAGATCGGCCGCGTCCAGAAATTGCTCGACGACCGCAAGGTGCGCCTCGAGCTGACGGACGGCGCCCGCGACTGGCTCGGGCGGGTCGGCTACGATCCGGTCTACGGCGCGCGGCCTCTGAAGCGTGCCGTCCAGAAATACGTCCAGGACCCGCTCGCCGACGCGATCCTGAAGGGCGAAGTGCCGGACGGGGCGATCGTCCGCATCGACGAAGGCGACGGCGCTCTGCGCCTGACGGCGGACGAGGGCGCGCCTAGACAGCACGCGGCCTAGGCGGCATCGAGGGCGGCGATGCAGCCGCCTTTGGACATCAACCGCCTCTTCGCGCGCGCCGAGCAGGCTTTTCTCGCGGGCCGGCTCGACGCCGCCCGCCAGGACCTCCTCGAGGTCCGGCGCCAAGCCGGCCCGCATCCGATCGCGCTCCATCTCCTCGCTTTGGTCGAGGCCAAGCGCGGCGACGTCCCGGCGGCGAGGGAGGCGTTCGAGGCGGCACTAAAGGGGGCGCCGCGCGATGCGCAGATCATCGGCAATTTCGCGAACTTCCTCGCCGATTGCGGCGACGCCGCCGGAGCCCTCGATCAATATGCCCGCGCGCTGGCAGCGGCGCCGCAGTTCCACGACGCCCGCCTCAACCGCGCGCTGCTGCTCCACAAGCTCGGGCGTCAGGCGGAGGCGCTGGCCGATCTCGACACATTGGCATCGGCCCGGCCGCGCGACGCCCGGGTCCATTCCGCACGCGGCAGCGTGCTGCGCGACCTCGATCGCCTTGCCGAGGCCGCGGCAGCCTATGACGCGGCGCTCGCCGCCGAACCCGATCGTGCGACCGCCGCGATCGGGCGGGCGCGGGTCGCGATGGAACGCGGCGAGGACGCGACCCCCGCATTGTACCGGCGCGCGCTGGCGCTTCGGCCAGGGAGCCGCGATCTCCAGCTCGACCTCGCCGAGGCGCTGGAAATGGCGGGCGATCCGGATGCGGTGCCGACGCTCGCAGCTGCCGTCGCGGCCGAGCCGAGCTGGGCCAACGGCCAGAAGGCGCTCGCCCGGATGCGCTGGGAAGCGGGCGAGGGCCGGGCCTTCACCCGCGACCTCGAACGAGCGCTCCAGGCCCGGCCGCGCGACCGCGACCTGTGGGTGGCTTACGCATCCGCGCTCGCCGAGGCGGATCTCAACGCGGAGGCGGCCGATGCCGCCGCGGGCGGCCGCGCCGCCGTCGGCGACGATCCGACGCTCGTCCTGCTCGAAGCCGTGCGCGCATCGGAAGCGGGCCAGTCGGACCGCGCCGACAGGATGTTCGCCCTCGCGCCTGCCGGGACCGCCGGTCGCCACTCCCTCGAGGCGCGCCACCGCATACGCTGCGGAGACTATGGCCGGGCAGCGGCTTTGACCGACCAGGCCCGGGCCGAAACGCCCTGGGACATCGGCACCTGGGCCCTGACCGGCTTGCTCTGGCGCCTTACGGGCGATCCGCGCGCGCATTGGCTGCTCGAGCAGCCGGGCCTGGTCGATACAAGCCGGCTTCCGTTCGACGACGGCGAGATCGATGCGCTCGCCGCGCATTTGCGCGGCCTGCACCGGACGCGGGCCCATCCGATCGGCCAGTCGCTTCGCGGCGGCACGCAGACCCGCGGGCATCTCTTCGAGCGTGCGGAACCGGAAATCCGGCGCCTCAAGCGCGCGATCGAGGCCGCCGTCGGCGATTATTGGCGCCGCCTTCCCCCGCCCGACGCGAAGCACCCGCTGCTGCGCCTCCGTGACCACAGGCCCCGGCTCAAGGGTTCCTGGTCGGTGCGGCTGACCGGCGGCGGCTACCACGTCGCGCATTTCCATCCGCAAGGCGCTCTCTCGTCGGCCTGCTACTTCGTCGTGCCCGAGCCGGAGCGGCCGATGGAGGGCTGGCTCGAGCTCGGCGGTCCTCCCGGCGGGCTCGACGTTCCGATCGAGCCGCTCGCACGGATCGAGCCCGCGCCCGGCCGGATGGCTTTGTTCCCGAGCTATCTCTTCCACGGCACCCGGCCCTTTTCGGGAGGCGAGAGGCTGACCGTCGCCTTCGACGTCGCCGCATGACACCCGGTGCGACCGATCTTTGGACCGATTATTGGGCGTCGGGCGGTTCCCGCGGCGCCGGCTGCCTGCCCAATGCTGCCGGCCCCGTCGAGCAGGCGCAAAGACGCATTTGGCAGGAATTCGCGCGCAGCCTGCCAAAGGGCGCGCGGGTCATCGACCTGGCGACCGGCAATGGCATCGTGCCCGGCTGGATGACCGCGGCGCGGCGCGACCTCAAGGCCGTTGGCGTCGATTCCGCCGCAGCGCTGCCGCCCGCGCCGGCAGGCGTGACGCTGAAAGCCGGCGTCGCGCTCGAACGCCTGCCCTTCCCGCATTCGAGCTTCGACGCCGCGACGAGCCAGTTCGGAATCGAATATGGCGATTCCGCGCTTGCCGCGGCCGAGCTCGCGCGGGTGCTCCGGCCCGGCGCGCCCGTACGAATGCTCGTCCACCACGCGCGAAGCCCGCTCGTCGCCCATAATCGCGCACGGCGCGAGGCGCTGCGCTGGTCGGCCGGTCCGCAAGGCTGGCTGGAGAAGGCGAAGGCCTTTGCCGGCGCCGGCGCCGGTTTGCCGGTCCCATCGGGCTTCCGTGACGCGCCGATGGCGGCACGCCGGAGGTTCGCCGGCCAGCCCGTCGCCGCCGAGTTCATGGTCGGCATCCTGCAGCGCCTCGATCTGCTTCCCACGCGCGGCGGCGCCGAAGTGCTCGGCCTGCTCGGCGCGATGGAGAGGGAAGCGAAAAGCGAGATCGGCAGGATCGACTTGCTCGAGGGCGCAGCGCTCGACGAGACGGGGGTAGCCTCGCTCGTCGAAGACCTTGCGGGTGCGGGGCTGGCAATGGATCCGCCCGCTTTGCTGCCGGCCCCCGGGAGCGACGGCGCGCTCGCCTGGCTCGTCTCCGGGACGCGCTAGCGGTCGCGGAACCAGCCGGTGATCGCGAAGCGGCCGACCGGCGCGAAGGGCGGCACGTAGCTGACATTGTGCTTCTGCGGCACGGCGAACATGTTGAGCGCGTTGAACCGCGGCCGGAAGCCGGCGATCACGTCGCCGTCCTCGTCGTAGAAATTGAGGTAGCCGCCCCAATCCGGCCGCCAGTCCTCGGCGCAGAAGTTCATCACATAGGCGACCCGCCAGCCCTCGGCGACGTGGCTGTCGTCATGCGCGGCGAGGAAGTGGTTGGGCGCATAGAGCGTCGCCTGGGCGTCGGCCTTGACCAGCTCGGGGATCGACGTGACCTCGCGGACGAGATCGAGCAGCGGCTCGGCATTGATATGCTCCATCAACAGGTCGAGCGCCTCGTGCTCCCGCCATTTCTCCATATAGGCGGTGAGCAGCGGATATTGGGCGTAGGCGAAGGCATAGTCGCGCGTCCGCGCCGCCGCGGCGATCTTGGTGCTGATCCCCCGCGCCACCGCCGGGTCGGCGGCGAGCTGCTGGCGGCGGACGTTGTGGGGACCATCGTCTCCCGCGCGCCAGGCGAGACCCCAGGGAGTTTCGCGCGAGAGGATCTTGTGGATCGTCCTCGCCGCCGGCTCCGTCAGGAATTCGCGGATCTGGACGCGGCGCGTCGCTGCGAAGTCGGCCGCCAGCGCCCGCCGGTCGAGCGCCGGGTTGATCTCGAACAGGGGAATCGGATCGGCCACGCGCGCCTTCGACATCGGTCGATGGGAGAGGTCAAGTAGGCGCGCGCGAAACCAGCGCGACCGCAGTGAGGTTGACCGCGATCGAGATCCGGGTCGAATGTCCGCAATAGGGCAGCACCGCATGCGACAGCCAGGCGGGGAAAATCACGATCCGGCCGGTCGAGGGGCGCAATTTGACCTCATCGTGATCCGGCTGCTGGCCGGGGCGGCGGAAGCGCAGGTCCGGCGCCGCCATTCGCACCGTCGGCATGCGCGGATCGAACAGCACCAGCTCTCCGCCGAGGGCGCGGTCCGGCGAGCCATCATAACCGTCATCGACATAATAGACTGCGGACCAATAGGCACCCGGATGGCAATGATGGCGGTTCGACGCGCCGGGCGGCGAGACATTGGCCCACATTTCGGCCGCCCATTTATGGCGCGGCACGTCTCCGCCCCTTATATCGGCCGTGAATCGGTCCGCCGCAGCGATGATGCGCCGGCTCAAGGACCGGGCCGCCTCGCCGCCCCAATCGAGCATCTGCGTGTCCGAGTGCCAGCCGCCGACGTTCGAGATGCTGATGCCTTCGCTTTCCTCCCGCCGTTTCAGGATCGCCGCGCGAAGCGCCGCATTGACTGCGGTGCAGTCGGGCATTTCATCCACGATGAGCGGCGTTTCGAACAATGCAGCGGCCTGGGGACCGGGCGCCGCGGCGCGCGCATTCTGGTCGGATGCCGCCATCCAGCCTCGATAGAGCAATTGCGAAGGGCGCGAAACGCCCGTGGAATCATTCTCCGAAGCAGGCGGCGGCCCTGGCGAGCTGGCGCGGCACACGCCTGCCCCACGGGCATCGCGGAAAACGAAAAAGGGCGGCGGACCGAAGTCCGCCGCCCCTGATCGCGTGCGCCTTGTGCGCTTAGAAGCGCAGGTTGGCGGAGATGAAGAAGTCGCGGCCGATGACTTCGTAGGTGTTCGGCCAGGTATTGGCCTGCTCCTGGTTGAGGCCGAGGACCTCGGGGCCAGTGTCGAGCAGGTTGTTGACGCCCATGGTGAGACGCAGGCCGTCCGACACGTCGAACGCGAAGGCGAGATCGAAATAGTCGGTCGCGCCGATCGTCTCCACGAGATAGTCGGTGTCGTCGTCGTCATCGCGGACGGAGCCGATGTGCCTCCAGCGGCCCGTCAGGGTCATCGGCCCGTCGATCAGCGACAGACGCGACGACCACTTGTACCGCGGGATCGGCTCGCCGCAGGCGAGGACGCCGAAGCGACCGGCGCACTCGTTGATCTCGTCCGGAAGGTCCGAGACCGCCGTGATGTTGTACTCGTCCGTATAGGTGCCGAGGAAGAAGAAGTTGAGCCGCGACTCCTCGCCGCCGACCATGCTGAAGCCCAGCGGCATGCTGTAATCGAACGAAAGATCGATGCCTCGGGTCGTCAGGCGGGCGATGTTGGCGTTGAGCACCTCGATCGAGAACTCGTCGCCGCTGATGATGCCCGCCGAGTTGCGGTTGATCGCCTGGCAGTACGGGCTCGCCGCATTCTGAACCACGTTATAGCAGAGGTTCAGAATGTTCGCGGCGCCGCCGCCGAGCGTCGAGATGACGTTGTCGATCTCGATGTCGTAGCCGTCGATGGTGATGTTGAGCCCCGGAATGAAGCTGGGACGGATCACCGCGCCGACGGTCCAGGTGTTGGCGCGCTCTTCCTGCAGGTCCGGATTGCCGCCGAAGATGCCCGGAATCTGCGGGTTGATCTGCAGGTTGGGGTTACCGACCTGCGCATTCGGGACGCCGGTGGCGACGCAGAGCGCGCGGACGGTCGCGTTGGTTGCCGCCGCCGCCTGCGCGCAGGGATCGGTCGCGGGCGGGAAGCCCACCGCCGAACCCTGGAACAGATCGTCGACGTTCGGCGCGCGGATGGCCCGCTGATACTGGCCGCGGAAGGTAAGATCCGGGACCGGAGACCATTCGGCGCCCGCCGCATAGGTCCACACGCCGCCGACCGCCTCGAGCGAGTAGTCGGAATAGCGCGCGGCGCCGTTCAGCTCGAGCCGGTGGAAGCCGGGCACGTCCGCGACGATCGGGATGCGAACCTCGGCGAACACCTCGGCGACGTTGTAGCCGCCGGCGGTAGGCGCACCGGCGTTGAAGCCGATGATGTCGCCCGAACCGAGCGCCTGGTCCGGAACGAACCGGGCCGAAACCGAACGCCATTCGCCGCCGATCGCGAAGCCGATCGGATCGGCGCCGCCCCAGCCGGTCTCGCCGAGCGAGCCGTTGATCGAGGCCGAAGCGACCTGGAGGTTGGCAATGTCGCTGTTCTGGGTCGGAACCGCAATCGCGTCGAGAGCATCGCCCGCAATCAAGCCCGGTGCGAAGATGTTGAGCGGCGTGCCGGTACCGTCGAGGCCCGCCTGGAAGGCGCTCTGAGAGATATTGCCTTCCTGGATCTGCGAGTTGCGGGTCCGGGAGAAGAAATAATAGGCTTCGTAGTTGAGGGTGTCGGTGATCGGTCCGCGCACGCCGGCGAGGGCGCGGAACGCGTTGCGCTCGTCGAGAGCGTTACGCGCGCCGGTCTCGGTGATGCGGCGCTGGACGAACGTGTTGATCACGCCGGGATCGTCCGGAAGCGTCTGCACGCCCGGGGTCAGCGGATCGTTGTCGGCCGCGTTCGCCGCGGTCTCGCCCGCATCCGCCTGCTGGAAGCGGGCGCAGTCGGCCGCCGTCACGAAGGTACAGGCCTGGGCGATGTTGACGTTGAAGAAGCCGGTAACCGGGGTCGGCGCCAGCTCGTTGGCGACGCGGTTGTTGACGAACGACACCTCGGTGAAGGCGGTGACGTGGTCCGAGATCTGGTATTCGCCGTAGCCGCCGAGGAGCCAGCGCTCCTGGGGAACCATCAGATAGTTGCCCGGCGCGTAGTTGTAGAGGTCGGTGCCGACGCGCAGGCGGCTGTTGCCGCCGATGAAATAGCGGTTGTGCAGAAGGGCCTGCGTCGCCGCCGAGGCATTGGCGTTGAAGCCGCCGAAATACTGGAAGCGCGTCGTCTCCGTGGTCGAGGAGCCGCCCGGGGTGAAGGCGGTACCGGCTGCGTTCTCCTGCTGGGTGAAGCGCGAGAAGGCGCGATCGCCCTGGAAGATCGAGCCGCGATTATAATATTCGGCGAAGGCGATGACGTGCCCGCGGCCGTCGGCGAGCTGGCTGCCGACCGCGATATTGGCGCCGTAGCGGCGACCGTCGCCCTCTTCGGTGATGCCGTAATTGGCGCCCATCTGGACGCCTTCGAGATCGGTCTGCAGACGGAAGTTGACGACGCCGGCAAGAGCGTCGGAACCGTAGACCGCCGAGGCGCCGCCGGTGACGACGTCGACGCTGTCGATCAGGAACTGCGGGATGGTGTTGAGATCGACCACCTGCGTGGTGTCGAAGTACATCCAGCGGCGGCCGTTGACGAGCACGAGGCTCCGGGTCGCGCCGAGGCCGCGCAGCTGCAGGGTGGCGACGCCGCCGCCCGGATTGTTGTTGAAGCCGGTCGAGCCCGGAATGACCTGCGGCAGGGTGTTGAGCACCTGCTCGACATTGGTCGCGCCCGAAAGCTGGAACTCTTCGTCCTGGACGACCGCCAGCGGGCTGGTCGAGGTCAGGTCGCGGCGCTGAATGCGCGAACCGGTAACGACGATCTCGTCGTCGCCCTCTCCGTCGGTCGGGTCGGCGACGCCGGAAGCGGCGTTTTCCTGGATGTCGTCATCCGTGGGCTGGGCCCATGCAGGCGTCGCAACCGCGGCCGCGCCGAAGATGAGAGTCGACGCCAGAAGGCGCTGACGAAGAGTGGATTGCATCTTTAGTCCCCTAGCAAACGACGGTGAGGGCCGCCGGATCTCTTTTTTTCCCGCCGGCGGCGCCTCTTCGTGGAGGTCGATCCGCAAGCGACAAAAACGGCCACAAAGCCGCTTTCAGCGTCCCGTGTAGGACAGAGGGGAAGACCAAGGCAATGGCAGGAGGATTCCCAAAGGAAGTTGGTACGCCCCTGTAGCAAAAAGGTCACAATGACTGTGGCGCCGTTCGCCCGTCCCGGCGGACCGCCCGCCGGCCTTGCGCCGCCCGACCCTCCGCGCCTAGGTTGTTGCCCAACGCCCCAGACCGAAAGACGCCCGACGATGCCCATGCGACCCACGCTCACGCGCCCGGCTGCGGCCGCGATCGCCGCCGCCGCGCTCTTCGTCGGCCTCGCCTCCGCCGCCGTGGCGCAGCGTCAGCGGCCCGCCCCGGAGACGCCGGCCGCGCTCAGCCGCGTCGTCCAGTGCCGCTCGATCGCCGCCGAGGCGGAAAGGCTGGCCTGCTACGACCGCGAAGTCGCTGCCATGGACCAGGCGCGGGCCTCGGGCGAGCTGGTCGCGATGGACCGCCAGCAGGTCCGCCGGACGCGACGGTCCCTGTTCGGTCTCGCCGTCCCCGATCTCGGCATCTTCGGCGACGACAATGACGACGAGGAGGAAGCGTCGCGGATCGAGAGCACGGTGCGCTCGGCCTCGATGAACGCCAACGGCAAGTGGACGATCGAGCTCGCCGACGGCGCCCGCTGGATCCAGACCGACAGCCGCAACCTCAACATTCCGCCACGTTCGGGACAGCCGGTCCGCATCCGCCGCGCCGCGATGGGCTCCTATCTCGCCAATGTGAACAACCAGACTGCGATCCGGGTGCGGCGGATCAACTAGGCGGTTCGCTCAGCCGATCAGGCGCACCGCGGCCCGCTCGGCCTCGGTCAGGAAGGGGTTCCAGACGTCGAGGATGAGGATGGCGCGGGGCTGGGCGCTGTCGTTCCAGGCCTCGTGCTCGATCGTGTCGTCGAACGCCCAGGCCTCGCCTTCGCGCCACGCCCGCGTCTCGGCCCCAACGCGGAAGCCGCAGCCCTCCGGCACGACCAGCGGCAGATGGACCGTGGTGCGGGCATTCGTGGAACCCGTATGCGGGGGAATCCGGGTCCGGGGCTGGAGCATCGAGAACATGACCGAGGGCGCCTTGCCGGGCATGTCGAGCAGCGGCACCCGTTCGACCGCAGCGGCGGTGGCCGGGCAGCGCGAGCAATTGGCATCGTTGCGCACCCCGTCCTCCCACAGGAACCAGGCGCTCCAGCGCGGCGAGTGGTTAAGCTCCCCCCACTGATTGGCGGGGACGGTCGCGTCGTAGGCGACATAGGGTCGAAAGCCCGGCTGGTCCTCGGCCCAGAGCGCAAGCAGCTCGGCCCGGATCTCGTCGGTCGCGCGCTCCAGCTCCCCCATCCAGGGAAACAAGGCGCGGTCGAAATATTCGATCGCCGGAAGGTAGGGAAAGTGGCCTGCCGTCGGCTGCTGGACATAGATTTTGCGCCGGCCCGCGCGCTGCTCGGCGAAGGCGCGGGCGCGGGCGAGGTCGGCTGCGGGAAAGGAGGCCGCAACCTCGTCCAGCGCCTCGGCATAGCTGCGGCGGCGGCGCTCCGCGTCGGCAGCGAGCGCGGCGCGCGCTTCGGCGATGCCGGCGCGGATCGCCGGCGGAAAGTCGGTGTCGTCGGGAAGGCTGGGGAGGAAGGCGCGGTAGAGGCCGAGGCCCTCGTCCCCGCGTCCGAGCCGTGCCAGCGCCTTGCCCTTGGCGAGCAGCGCCGGAAGGAAATAGGGCTGCCTTGCAAGGGCCTCGTCGAGACTGGCGAGCGCTGCCTCGTCGTCGCCGGCCGCGCTCTGTTCGCGCGCGCGGTGAAACCAGGCGAGCGGCGTGGCGCTCACGGACGGACGGCGCCCATCGGTCCGGCAGCGAGCATCGGATCGAGCCGCGCGCCATTCCACATCAGGCTCCAGTGGAGGTGAGGGCCGGTGGCTCGGCCGGTCGCGCCGGCGCTGCCGATGCGTTCCCCCTGACGGATGCGCTGGCCGACCGCCACCTGGCTCGCCGACAAATGGAGAAAGGCGCTGTTCAGCCCCATGCCATGGTCGAGGATGACCAGATTGCCCTCGAGGCTGAACATGGGCGGACCGGCGAGGACGACGACGCCGTCGGCAGGCGCCACCACCGGCGCACCCGCGCCGGCGGCGACGTCGACGCCCGAATGATAGGCGGCGGGAACGCCGCGGAAGATCCGCTGCGCTCCGAACAGGCCGCTGATCCGGCCGGTGGACGGCCAGATGAAGGGCTGCCGCCAGCCGTCGGTCTCCGAACGCCGTGCGCGCGCCTCGCGGATGCGGGTGAGCTCGCGCTCGCGCCGCAGCCGGTAGGCTTCGTCGGGAACGGCGGGCGATCGCTGCGAGATGCCGACATGTTCGATGCGCCAGCTGCGGGGCGCGACCGCGATATTCTGGACGCCGTCGCGGCCGTTGCCGAAGCGGACGGTGAGGGTCGTGGTGGCCGGGTGATCGCGGTCGAAGCCGAGGACGAAGCGCCCGTCGGGCGCGAGCGACACCGGCTGGGCGCCGAGCAGGAGAGTCGTCGTCCCGCCGGGCGCGCGGCCGCGAACGAGACCGCCCTGCACCGCATGGCCCTCGAGCGCGACCGGGCCCTGCGCCGCCGCCGGCGAGGCGAGCAGGGCGGCGAGCGCCGGCGCGGCGTACCTCATTCGCGCCGCTCCGCCTTGAGCGAGGCCTCGGCCGACGCATAGGGCTCCTGGCGCTCGACGCTCCAGTATCGCAGGCGGTCGAGCGGGATGGGCTGGCCGGTGACGGCGCAGGTGACGTGATCGCCGTTCGACAGCACCCGGAACGTGCCGGGAAGGTAATGGAGCTTGGCGGGTCGGCCCCGGCTCGACATCAGCATCGTTCATTCCTCTTCAGAGCAGGCGGGGCTGCTCGGCCTTGCCGGCGGTGGGAGCGGCCCGCTGCGCGGGCGGCCTGGCCTGGTCGCCGACCGCCGCATCCACCACATCGTCGCTGAACACGAGCTTGAGAAGCCCCGCCGCGCGCGCTGACGCAGCCGAGACGAGGGTGCGCCCGTCGCGATCCTCGACGCGGGCATAGCCGCGCGCGAGCGGACGGTTGGGGTGGGCGAGCTCGGCGACGCGCCACAAGGCCCGCAGCCGCTCCTCCGCCCGCCGGTGCGCGGCGACGAGGACGCCCGGTCGCAGCGCGCCGGCAGCCAGGCCGAGCTGCCCCCGGGCGCGGTCGAGCCGGGCGCCGAGCGCGCGCGGCAGCCGCTCCGACATGTCGTCGAGCCGCTGACGCTGGGGGGCGAGCAGGGCCTCGCGCTCGGGCCAGCGGCGCACTGCATTCTCGACCTGCTCGCGGGCGCGCTCGAGGGTCCGCGCGGCGCATCGCTCGATCCTGTGGCCGAGCTCGCGCAGCTGACCGAGCAGGTCGCGGCGGACCGGCACGGCCATCTCGGCCGCCGCCGTGGGCGTCGGCGCGCGTACGTCCGCGGCGAAGTCGCAGAGCGAGGTGTCGGTCTCGTGGCCGACGGCCGAAATGATCGGAATCGAAGACCCGGCGACGGCGCGTACCACCTCCTCCTCGTTGAACGCCCACAGGTCCTCGATCGAGCCGCCGCCGCGAGCGACGATGACGAGGTCCGGACGGGTCACGGGCCCATCCGCGGGCAGCGCGTCGAAGCCGCGCACCGCGGCCGCGATCTGCGCCGCCGCGCCTTCGCCCTGGACCGGGACCGGCCAGACGATGACATGGCAAGGGCAGCGATCCGCGAGACGGTGGAGGATGTCGCGGATGACCGCACCGGTCGGCGACGTCACGACGCCGATGGTCCTGGGGCTGAACGGCAGCGGTTTCTTGCGGCTCTCGTCGAACAGCCCTTCCGCGGCGAGCGCGCGGCGGCGCTTGTCGAGCAGCGCCATCAACGCGCCCTGGCCGGCGAGCTCGAGCCGCTCGATCACCACCTGATATTTGGAGCGCCCGGGAAAGGTGGTGAGGCGTCCGGTCGCGATCACCTCGACGCCGTCCTCGGGGCTGAAGCGCAGCGACGCCGCGCTGGCCCGCCAGATGACGCCGTCGATGCAGGCGTTCTCATCCTTCAGCGTCAGGTAGCAGTGCCCCGAGCCGTGGCGCTTGAAGCCCGAAATCTCGCCGCGGACGCGGACATGGCCGAACGCGTCCTCGACCGTGCGCTTGAGCGCGCTCGAAAGCTCGCTGACCGAAATCGGGGGCGCGTTGTCGCCCGGCGCCTCGGTTGCTAACAGCCCGGCGTCGAGGGCGTTCGGGACATCGGTCATGAATCTACTGCTCATCGGCTCCGGCGCGCGCGAACATGCCCTCGCTTGGAAGCTGGCGCAATCGCCGATGCTCGGCAAGCTCTACGCGGCGCCGGGAAATCCCGGCATCGCCGCGCATGCCGAGCTGGCCGCGATCGATCCCGCCGACCACCGCGCCTGCGCCGATTTCTGCATCCGCCATTCGATCGGCCTGGTCGTGATCGGCCCGGAGGCGCCGCTCGTCGACGGCCTCGCCGACAATCTGAGGACGATGGGCTTTCGCGTTTTCGGCCCGAACAAGGTCCCCGCCCAGCTCGAAGGATCGAAAGGCTTCACCAAGGATCTTTGCCGCCGCGAGAACATCCCGACCGCACGCTATGCGCGCGCCAGCGACCGCCTCGCGGCCGAAGCCGCGCTCGAGGATTTCAGCTTCCCGGTCGTCATCAAGGCGGACGGACTCGCCGCCGGCAAGGGCGTGGTGATCGCCGAGGACGCGGGCGAAGCGCGCGATGCCCTCGCCGCGATCTTCGCGGGCCAGGCCGGGTCGGCGGTGATCGAGGAGTTTCTCGAAGGCGAGGAGGTGAGCTTCTTCGTGATGACCGACGGCGAGTGCGTCCTTCCTTTCGGCTCCGCGCAGGACCACAAGCGCGTCGGCGAGGGCGATACCGGCCCCAATACGGGCGGTATGGGCGCCTACAGTCCGGCCTCGATCTTCACGCCCGACATCGAGCGGCGGACGATGGACGAGATCGTCCTGCCCACGATTCGCTTCATGGCCGGCCAAGGGACGCCCTTCAACGGCATCCTCTATGCCGGGCTGATGCTGACCGCCGAGGGGCCCAAGCTGATCGAGTACAATGTCCGGTTCGGCGACCCCGAATGCCAGGTCCTGATGATGCGGCTCGAAAGCGATCTCCTCGCGCTGATGCTCGCTGCGGCCGAGGGCCGGCTCGCTGCGGTTCCGCCGCCGCGATTCTCCGGCGACGCGGCGCTCGCCGTCGTCCTCGCCGCCAACGGCTATCCCGGCACGCCGGAGGCCGGCGGTCGCATCGCCGGCATCGAGGTGGAAGGCGCTGCGGTCTTTCAGGCCGGCACCCGGCTGGAGGGGGACGCGCTGGTCGCGAGCGGCGGCCGCGTCCTTTCCGTCGCCGCCCGCGGCGCCACCGTCGCGAAAGCGCAAAAGGCTGCGTATCAGGCTGTCGACGCGATCGACTTTCGAGGCGGCTTCTGCCGCCGGGACATTGGCTGGCGCGAAATCCTGCGCTCCAAGGGCAGGAGGCGCGGAGCGTCTGGACAGACGCGCGTTCTTCCATAAGACATTCCGCGCCCTTGGAGACTGTCGCGCCGATGCCTGCCGCCCTGAAATTGCTGATCGGTCTCGCCGTCGCGCTGGCGGCGGGCTGGCTCCACCATGGTCCCTATGGCGGCGGCAAGAGGTTCGTCGATGCGCTCGAGGCCCGCGCGCAACTGCGCCTGCGCTCGGCGCAGCTTACGGGCGTGACGGTGAGGATGCAGCGCGATCCGCTCGCCCGCATCGTCCTGCTTTCGGGCACGGCCGACGAGTTCCAGAAGAACGGCCTGCGCGACTTCCCCGGGATCAACGAACGGATGCGGACGATTCCGGGCGTGTCCGGCATCGCATGGGAAAGGGAGGAACGTTGATGCCGCTGGTTGCCGAGACCTTGCTTCTGTGCGCGGCCGCCTATGCGATCGGGCTCGCCTGCGGGCGGTTCCTGTTCACGCGCCGCAAGCGCACCTCCTATCTGGATTGAGGAAGCCGCGATGCTCACCCTCATCCAGGCCAACCTGCTGCCGATCCTCGCCTCCTTCCTGATCGGCCTCGTCACCGCGCGCTGGACCTTCCGCCGGCCCACTGTCTCCAATCCACGTTCAGGACCGGAAGCCCCATGACCGACGGCAACGCCTCCCTTCTCATCGTCATCGTCGTCGCCGCCCTCGCGGCGGCGATCATCGCCTTCCTCCTTGTCCGCGGCGCCCGCCGCGGCAGGGACCGCAAGCCCGTGCTTACCGAGCGCGCCCATGACGAGCGGCCCTATCTGCGCCAGGCGCCCGCGCCCGCCGGGCTCGCCGACGAGATCTCGACCGCGACGACCGACGTCGTCGGCGAAGTGCTGGGCGTCGACCGCCATCTCCCCGACGAGGACGGCGCCGACGATCTCCAGAAGCTCAAGGGCTGCGGGCCCAAGCTCGTCGCCCGCCTCCACGAGCTCGGCATCACCCGCTATGCGCAGCTCGCCGGGCTCGGCGAGGCCGAAGTGACGCGGCTCGACGAGCGGCTCGGGCCCTTCCGGGGCCGCATCGCCCGCGACCGCTTCGTCGAGCAGGCCGACTATCTCGCCCGCGGCGATACCGACGGCTTCGAGGAAAGGTTCGGCAAGCTCGGCGGCTGAGCGCCCTGCGTCACTCCCGCGGGATCATCTGGGCAATCAGCTTGTCGATCTTGCGACCGTCCATGTCGACGATCTCGAAGCGCCAGTTGCGATAGTCGAAGCGCTCCCCGGTCTCCGGGATGCGCTTCAGCACCGACAGCGCGAAGCCCGCGACGGTGGCATAATCGCGGTCGTCCGGGAGCGGGATGCCGAGCTGGTCGCCGAGCGCGTCGGCGGAAAGCGAGCCCGAGACCAGCCAGCTCCCGTCCTCGCGCTCGACCAAAGGCGGGTCCGACATATTGTCGTTGTTCGATGCGAAGGCGCCGGCGAGAGCGGCGAGCAAATCGGCGGGCGTGACCAGCCCGTCGAAATGGCCGTATTCGTCGTGGATGAACGCCATCGGGACGTCGGAGTCGCGCAGCACGACGAGCGCGTCCATCGCGTCCATCTGGTCGGGGATGACCGGCGCCGAGCGCATCAGCGCGCGCAGATCGAGCGGGCGTCCGTCGATCAGGGCTGCGACGATGTCGCGCGCCTGGACGACGCCGACGATATTGTCGACCGACCCTTCCGCCACCGGCAGGCGGCTGTGCGGCGTCTCGCGCAGCGTCGCGCGGATTTCCTCGCCCGACGCGTCGATATCCATCCAGTCGACCTCGGTGCGCGGCGTCATCACCTCGCGGGTCGGACGATCGGCGAGGCGCACGACGCCCGAGATGATCGCGCGCTCGCTCTCCTCGATGACGCCGGCGTGATGGGCCTCGGCGACGACCATATGGAGCTCCTCGGCGGTCACGCTGTTTTCGGTATCCCGCTGCAGCCGGAGCAGGCGGAAGATGCCGGCGCTGGTCTTGTCGAGCAGCCAGACGAAGGGCGCGGTCGCACGCGCGAGCCACAGCATCGGCGGCGCCATCACCGCTGCAATCCCTTCGGGCGCCCGCAGCGCGAATTGCTTGGGAACCAGCTCTCCGATCACCAGCGAGGCGTAGGTGGTGAGCACGATGACCAAGGCAAAGCCGACCGTCTGCGCGGTCGCGGGATCGAGGCCGAGGAGCGCGAAGCGCTCGCCGAGCGGTCCCCCCAGCCGCGCCCCGGAATAGGCGCCGGCGAGGATGCCGACCATGGTGATCCCGATCTGGACGGTCGAAAGGAACCGGCTCGGATCGGCGCCGAGGTCGAGCGCGGTCTGGGCGCCGCGTCGGCCGGACTTGGCCATCGCCTTGAGCCGCGGCCGCCGCGAGGAAACGATGGCGAGCTCCGACATGGCGAACAGGCCGTTGATCCCGACGAGCAGCAGGATGAGCAGCGCATCGAGCCAGGGGAAAGGCGCCAGTGATGGGGGAGCGGGGGCCATGAGCGGGTGCGGGTCGTTTAGCGCGATACCTTTCGTACCGACAACCTGTTCCTCAGCCCCGGTTCAAGACGGATGTGGAACATAGGCGCCGTGACGGCGGTTAGTCCGTCGTTCACCCCTCACCGGGAAAGGAATCAGTATGTCCAAGCGTATCGGCGCGGCTTTTGCCGCGGCACTCCTCGCCACCACTGCCGCCTGCGTCACCAATCCGGAGACGGGCGAGCGCGAATTTCCCACCCGCACCGTCATCGGCGCCGGCCTCGGTGCGGTCGGCGGGTATCTGCTCGGCGATCTCATCGGCGGGCGCGGCGACCGCACCGAGCGGATCATCGGCGCCGGCATCGGCGCGATCGCCGGCGGCGCCGTCGGCCAGTATATGGACCGCCAGGAGCAGGAGCTTCGCCGCCGCACCCAGGGCACGGGCGTGGTCGTCGAGCGCCAGGGCGACGAGCTCGTCCTGACCATGCCGTCCGGGATCACCTTCGGCCACAACCAGTCGGACGTGCAGCCGCAGTTCCAGCCGGTGCTGAACGAGGTTGCGCAGACGTTGGTTTCCTATCCCTCGACCCTGATCGACGTCCTCGGCCATACCGACAGCACCGGCACCGACGCCTACAATCAGAGCCTGTCGGAGCGCCGTGCGCAGTCGGTCGCGGCCTATCTCAGCGGCCGCGGCGTGCAGCCGGTCCGCATCGCCACCCGCGGCTATGGCGAGTCTCAGCTGCTGATGCGGCCGGAGCAGTCCGAGGCCGACCGCCAGGCAAATCGCCGCGTCGAGATCCGCATCGTCCCGGCGACCACCGACGCCGGCGGCAACTGATCCGCTCGCAGCGGAACGGATGAAGGGGCGTCGGGGAGAACCCGGCGCCCTTTTGCCATGGTCGACCTCGCCGCCCACTCGAGGAGCCCGCGCGCCCCCGCCGCGCTGCTCGTCGCTTTGCTCCACCTCCTCCTCGCATACGGCCTCCTGACCGGGCTCGGCGTTGATTTCATGCGCTCGGTCGAGAGCCGCCTCAAGGTCTTCGCGGTCGCGCCGGACCCGCCGCCACCGGCCGCCCCTGCGATCCCCGCCCCGGTCCGCGTCCCGGACCCGGAAGGCGCCGCCGCGCCGCCCAGCCTCAAATCGCGCCCCTCGCCGGTCGTCGCGCCGCGCGCGGGGCCGCGCTCGCCGGTCCGGGCCGCCCCCAGGGCGGAACCCCTCCCGACCGGCAGCGCCACCAAGGCAGGCGCGTCCTCGACGCCCGGCGAGGGAACCGGCGCCGGCGGCCAGGGCAGCGGCGCCGGCGCGGGCCGTGGCGGCGCCGGTACCGGGGGCGGCGGCCGCCCGGTCCGGGCGCAAAGGATCGCCGGCTCGTTCGACTATACGGACCATCCGGATCGCGGCCGCACCGACCGCGCCGAGACCGTCGGCGTCCGCTTTCTGGTCGACGCCGGCGGGCGCGTGCGCGACTGCACCGTGACTCGCTCCAGCGGCAGCCGGCGCGTCGATGCGACGACCTGCGCGCTGATCGAGCGACGCTTTCGCTACCGCCCCGCCACCGATGCCGGCGGCCGGCCCACGCTTTCGGTCGTCAACACCGTCTTCACCTGGATCCCCGACGAACGACGCCGCCGGCGCTAGCGCCGCTCCCGGAAGAACGTGCGCAGCATCTCCGCGGCCTCGGCCTCGCCGATGCCGGGATAGACTTCGGGCGCGTGATGGCAGGTCGGCTGGGCGAACAAGCGCGGTCCGTGGAGCACCGCGCCGCCTTTGGGGTCCGCAGCCGCGAAATAGAGCCGCCCGATCCGCGCCAGCGCGATCGCACCGGCGCACATCGCGCAGGGCTCGAGCGTCACCCACAGGTCGCAGCCGTCGAGCCGTGGCCGGCCGAGCGCGGCCGCGGCGGCTCTGATCGCCACCATCTCGGCATGGGCCGTCGGGTCGTTGCGCTCGCGCATCCGGTTGCGTCCGGTCGCGAGCACCTCGCCGCCGCGACTCACCACGGCGGCGACCGGCACTTCGCCGGCTTCCGCCGCGGCACGCGCCTCGTCGAGGGCGATCCGCATCGGCTGGGGTAAGGGAAAGCTCATTCGCGCGGGCTAACTGTGCCCCGCGCTAAAAGCAAAAGAGCCGCCGGAGCGCGCCGGCGGCCCGTTCGCCTCTGCAAAGCCGAATTCGCCTATTGGCCGTTGCCGGGCGGCTGGGGCTGGGGCTGGGCCGGAGCGGGCTGCTGAGCATTGCCGTCCTTGACGCGCAAGGTCGGCGTCTGAACCTGGCGCTGCTCGGTACCGACCACCGGCACCGGCATGGTCGTGTTGGTGGTGCCGACCTCGACCGGATTGATCTTGACCTCGACCGGCGATTCGGAATTGCCGTCCCAGTTGAGGTCGACGATCCCCGCCCAGACCAGCCCGATCGCGGCGAGCACGAGCAAAGCGAGCAGGTACAGGAACTTGCGCATCGAGGGTCCTCCGGGCGTACAGGTCTTTCACGACCGACAACGAAAGCGTATCGACTTGGTTGCAGCTCCGCAACGACTGGCGGCAAAGGCCTCGGCGGTTGACGAAGCGCGCCCCTCAAGCTATCTCGCGGCCGCTTCGGCGGGCCTCGCCCGCTTTCATCCAGGACGGACAAGAGATGTCGCGCATTTGCGAGCTGACCGGCAAGGGCCGGCAGGTGGGCCACAACGTTTCCCACGCCAACAACAAGACCAAGCGCACCTTCCTGCCCAATCTGCAGGACGTGACCTTGATGTCGGACGCGCTCGGCCGCTCGGTCAGGCTGCGCGTCTCGATGAACGGCCTGCGGTCGGTCGAGCATGTCGGCGGCCTCGACAATTGGCTGCTCAAGTCCAAGGACGATAGGCTGAGCCTGCGTGCCCGCCGCCTCAAGCGCGAGATCGCCCGGAAGCAGGGCGAGGCCGAGGCCGCCGCCTGACGCGCCTCACTCGGCCAGCGCGAACTTGAGAAGCAAGGTTCGCTGCAGCAGCGCAATGTAATTGTCGTCGGACGCGATCCACACGATCGCCCGTCCGCCTTCGCTCGTGATGCTGAGCGCCTCCATATTGTCGCTCGTCAGCGAGCCCGAGAGCGCGGCCAGCTCCTCACCGTCGAGAACTTGGCCCGGATGGATGCGTCCCGGATTCACGATCGTCAGCATCGCGGAAAAGCCGGTCAGCACGCGAAAACGTCGGTTCAGAACCAGCAGGCGCCCGTCCGGCAGCAACGCTGCGTCGGTCGGGCGATAGCCGCGCGGCGGCCGATAACGCAGCCCGATCGAGCGCGCCGGAAGAGCCGGATCGTCCAGGAACAGCAATGCGGGCGTCGTCCCGTCCTGCCCCTCCGGTCCCTCTGCAAGAACCAGAAAGCGTCCGTCCGCCAGCCGCGCCATCGCCTCGGGGCCGCGCATCGAAGGCCAGCGCTCCATCGCCGAGGGCTCGGCTGCGGCGCCGAGGGCCCAATCGCTCCTGCGATAGCGCCAGATCGCGTTGCGCCCCTCCCAGGCGATCCAGACATTGCCGCCGGCCACCGCCATGGCTTCGCCATCGCGGTCGCCCTTTTGCCCGCCCGAGCCGGGTCCGCGGCGTACCCGCGCGATGTGGAGCGGCAGCGCCCCGGCGCTCTCCGGAACCGGAAACCGGAACAGGCTGCCGGCATCGCTCAAGGCGAGCACGTGCCCATCCTCGACGTGCATGGCAGAGATCCCGCCGAAGCGGACGTCCCGGCTGGCGAGGCGCCAGCCGCCGAGAAAGACGAGGCCGCCGACGCGGCGCCGCGCCGGATCGGCGCGGTCGAGCGGAACTGCCTCCGCGGTCATCGTCGTGTCCGGCGGACCGCGCGGCGGCGGCTGCTCGAGCGGCCAGGCGAAGGTCGCGAGCAGAAAACCGCAGGCGAAAACGGTCGCCATCCGCGCTTTCCGGTCCGGTTGATGGCGCCGCCTCAGCATGAACGGCCGCTTACGGTGTCATTCAGGGGCCACTCAAGCGAATCGCGCCATAAGCACATGTCGGTCGAAGGATCGGCAACAGGGTTCATGCAACGAAGATCGAAGCGGGCGCCGCCGGCGCCGCACCGAACGGGATCCCTCGCGTCGCGTAACGAGGGCGGGGCTGCCCTTCTCTAGAGTGGCAGCCCCGAACTTTTCCGCACCCCCCCAATGACCGCAAAGACGATCAGACAGGCGCGTCGAACAGGTCGGCGAGCTGGCCGATCATCGTTCCGCCCAGCTGCTCGGCGTCCATGATCGTCACCGCCCGCTCGTAGTAGCGCGTGACGTCGTGGCCGATGCCGATCGCGATCAGCTCGACCGGCGAGCGCTCCTCGATCCAGCCGATCACCTGCCGCAAATGCCGTTCGAGATAGGTGCCCGAGTTCACCGACAGCGTCGAATCGTCGACCGGCGCCCCGTCCGAGATCACCATCAATATCTTTCGCTCCTCGGGCCGGCCGATGAGCCGGGCGTGCGCCCAGAGCAGCGCCTCGCCGTCGATATTTTCCTTGAGCAGGCCCTCGCGCATCATCAGGCCGAGATTCTTGCGCGCCCGCCGCCAAGGATCGTCGGCCTGCTTGTAGACGATGTGCCGGAGGTCGTTGAGCCGGCCCGGATTGGCCGGCCGCCCCTCGTTCAGCCAGCGCTCGCGGCTCTGCCCGCCCTTCCACGCGCGGGTGGTGAAGCCGAGGATTTCGACCTTGACGCCGCAGCGCTCGAGCGTCCGCGCCAGGATGTCGGCCGAGATCGCCGCAATCGAGATCGGCCGGCCGCGCATCGATCCCGAATTGTCGATGAGCAGGGTCACGACCGTATCCCGGAACTCGGTGTCGCGCTCGACCTTGTAGGAGAGCGAATGCGCGGGATTGACGATGACCCGCGCCAGCCGGGCCGCGTCGAGCAGCCCCTCCTCCTGGTCGAAATCCCAGCTGCGCGACTGCTGCGCCATCAGCCGCCGCTGGAGACGGTTGGCGAGCTTGGTGACGGTCGACTGGAGGTGGACGAGCTGCTGGTCGAGATAGGAGCGCAGCCGCCCGAGCTCCTCCTCCTCGCACAGCTCCTTCGCCTCGACCGTCTCGTCATGCCGGGGGGTGAAGACCTTGTAATCGAATTGCGGCGGCAGATCGGCGAGCGGGCGGTTGGGCCGCGTCGGGACGATGCCCTCCTCGCCTTCGTCGCCCATCCCCTGCTCGGCCGAATCCATGTCTTCCTCGGCCCAGTCCGTCTCCGCCTCGCCGTCGCCGCTCTCGCCCTGCTCGGGGCGGACCTCGGTCTGGCCCTGGCCCGAGGCGTCGTCGTCGCCGTCCTCCTCATCGCCCTCGCCATTCTGGTCCTGGTCCTCGCCGTCGCCCTCGTCGCCGTCCGCATCCTCCTCGGGCACGCGATCGCCCTCGACGAGCTCGAGATCCTGGAGCACCCGCCCCAGCATCGCCGCGAACGCAGCCTGGTCGTCGAGCACGAGCGCGAGCCCGTCGAGATCGGCGCCGGCCTTTTCCTCGATCCACTCCGAAACCATCGCCATTGCCGGCCGCGCCGCCTCGGGCACCGGCTCGCTGGTCAGCCGCTCCCGCACGATGAGGCCGAGCGCGGTCGCCAGCGGCACTTCCTCCGCGGCCCGCGCCCGTACCAGCGGATCGGTCCTGAGACGCATGTCGGTGAGCCGCGCGAGGTTGGCGCGAACGCCGTCCATCGCCCGCGCGCCGAGCGCCTCGACCCGCGCCTGCTCGGCGGTATCGAACACCGCCCGCGCCACCTCGTCCTGCGGCGTGGCGCGGGCATGGAGCTGGGCGTTGTGGTGCCGCAGCTTGAGCGCCGCTGCGTCCGCGAACCCGCGCGCCTCGGCCACCTCGCGCTCCGGCAGCGTCCGCCCCGGCATCGGCACCTTGATCGCCTTCCCCGCCGTCCCCGGCGCCTCCGCAGTCAGCCCGAGCTCGACCTCCGGATCCCGCGCGATCGCCCGCGCCGCGCCCCCCAGCACCTGGCGGAAGGCTTCGAGCGGGTTGTCGCGTTCGGCCATCGGGCTCAGGCCCGCGCCACCACGCTCTCGGGCAGGTCCTTGCCGAAGACGCGCTGGTAATATTCGGCGACGACCGCGCGCTCGGCTTCGTCGCATTTGTTGAGGAAGGTGAGCCGGAAGGCGAAGCCGACGTCGTCGAAGATGAGAGCGTTCTGGGCCCAGCTGATCACGGTGCGCGGGCTCATCACCGTCGAGATGTCGCCGTTGACGAACCCGGCGCGGGTCATCTCCGCGACCTTGATCATCTTCTCGACCTCCTCGCGGCCGCCCTCATGGTCGTACTCGCCGGACTTGGCGAGGACGATCCGCGCCTCGACCTCGGCCGGGAGGTAGTTGAGCGTGACGACGATGTTCCAGCGGTCCATCTGGCCCTGATTGATCTGCTGGGTGCCGTGATAGAGGCCGGTCGTGTCGCCGAGCCCGATCGTGTTGGTGGTCGCGAACAGGCGGAACCAGGGATTGGGGCGGATCACCCGGTTCTGGTCGAGCAAGGTCAGCTTCCCTTCCGTCTCCAGCACGCGCTGGATGACGAACATGACGTCCGGGCGGCCGGCGTCATATTCGTCGAAGACCAAAGCCGTCGGCGTCTGCAGCGCCCAGGGGAGGAGGCCCTCGCGGAACTCGGTGACCTGCTGGCCGTCGCGCAGCACGATCGCGTCGCGGCCGATGAGATCGATGCGGCTGATATGCGCATCGAGGTTGATCCGGATCAGCGGCCAGTTCAGCCGGGCGGCGACCTGCTCGACATGGGTCGACTTGCCGGTGCCGTGATAGCCCTGGATCATGACCCGGCGGTTCTTGCCGAAGCCCGCGCAAATGGCGAGCGTCGTATCGGGATCGAAGACGTAGGCGGGATCGAGGTCCGGAACCCGCTCGTCCGCCTCCGAGAAGGCCGGCACCTCCATGTCGCTGTCGATGCCGAACAGATCGCGCACCTTCGCCATCTTGTCGGGCGTGGCGAGCACCGTCGCGGCGCGGCTGGCGGGATTGGCGTTGGCGAGGTCGGACATCACACTCTCTTGGAAACGCGAAAGGTCACGGGAAGGTCACGCGAAGGCGGGCCGGGATTTGAGCTGCGTATAGGCGTCGATCACCGCCTGCAACGCTTTCTCATGGCCGCGGTCGCCGCCATTATGGTCTGGGTGGAAGCGGCGCAGCAGGTCCGCGTAGCGTCGGCGCAGGACCCGGCGGTCGGCGTCGGTGCCGAGGCCGAGGATGCGCAGCGACTTCCTGTCGCTCTCGCTGAGCTCGCGGCCATCCCGGCGCGGCCCTTCGGCGGCCGAGCGGCGGAAGCGGGCGCCGATCGCGTCGAGCGGATCGGTGAACTCGGCCCAGCGCGGCGGCTCGCCGCCGCCGACCGTCGCGAAGGCGCGGGTCTCGCGGTCCCAGCCGCCATAGGCGTTTTGCGAGGCCGAGATCTCCTCCGCGCTCATGCCCTCGAAATAATTGTAGCCGGCGTTGAACGCGCGGATGTGATCGAGGCACATCCAGCGCCATTGCCCCGGCCCGTCGAAGCTGGGGCCGCGGGCAGAGGGCGCACGGAACTCGCCGGGCGACTCGCAGCCGGGATGGTCGCAATGGCCCTGCGCCTGGGTGCGCCCGTGGAACCTGGTCTCGCGTCTTCCCGCACTCGCCACGCGTCTCTGCCCTTCTCTTCCAAAGCTTCTATATAGGCGCGATGCCCGATTCTTGCACCGGCCCGCTCGCTGCGGAAATCCACCGGCGCCTGCGCGCCGCTCTCGCTCCCGTGCGCCTGGAGGTCGTCAACGACAGCGACAGGCATCGCGGCCATGCCGGCCATGACGGCACCGGCGAAAGCCATTTCACCGTCCGCATCGTATCTGCGGCCTTTGCCGGCCGATCCCGGCTCGAGCGCCAGCGCGCCGTCAACGCCGCGCTCGCCGATCTGATGGCGGCGCGCATCCACGCTTTGGCGATCGAGGCGAAGGCGCCCGGGGAATGACGCTCCCCGACACGGGAAGGATGCGCTAGAGCGCCGCGATGCCGGACGAGCCGATCCTTCAGACCCTGGAGCCCGTCAGCCACGATCTCGGCGGCTTCAAGGTCTATCGCACGCTTCCGCACAAGGCGCGCACGACGATCGGGCCCTTCATCTTCTTCGACCAGATGGGCCCCGCCCAGCTTCCGCGCGGCGGCGGCATCGACGTCCGCCCCCACCCGCACATCAACCTCGCCACCGTCACCTATCTGTTCGCCGGCGCGATCGACCACCGCGACTCGCTGGGGACGTTCCAGACCATCGAGCCGGGCGCGGTGAATTTGATGACGGCGGGCCGCGGCATCAGCCATTCGGAGCGCTCGCCGGCCGCTTTGCGGCCGGACGGCCCGGAGCTGAGCGGCATCCAGACCTGGCTCGCATTGCCGCAGACGAAGGAGGAGCTCGCCCCGGCCTTCGAGCACGTCCCGGCCGACGGCCTCCCGCTCGTCCACGCCGGCGGCGCCAGCGCACGCATCATCATGGGCAGCCTGTGGGGCGAGACCTCGCCGGTCACCTGCCACAGCGAGACGATCTACGCCGACATCCAGCTCGCCCCCGGCGGCGCCATGCCGGTCGACCCCGGAGCGGACGAGCGCGCCCTCTATCTCGCCGAGGGCGAGGCGTCGCTCGACGGCCTGAACCTTCAACTGCGCACACTCTACGTCCTGCGCCCCGGCATCTCCGCCACCCTGCGCTCCGCCCGCGGCGCCCGTGTCATGCTCTGCGGCGGCGCCCCGCTCGACGGCCCGCGCCACGTCTGGTGGAATTTCGTCTCGTCGCGGCGCGACCGCATCCGCCAGGCGCGGGAGGATTGGAAGGCCGGCAATTTCCCCTTGCCGCCCGACGACGGGGACGAATGGATCCCGCTTCCCGAAGTGCCCAAGACGGTGAGCTATCCGTGACCGACCTCAGGACCGAGCGCATCCCTCTCTCGACCGGCGTCACCCTCAACGCCCGCCACGGCGGCCCCGAGGGCGCGCCGGCAATCCTCTTCCTCCACGGCTTTCCGGAATCGCACCGCACCTGGCGCAACCAGATCGACGATCTCTCCCGCGACTTCCGTGTCGTCGCCCCCGACCAGCGCGGCTTCGGCGGCTCCGACCGGCCCGAAGGGGTCGAGAATTACGAGACGGCGAGGATCGTCCAGGACGCAATGGCGCTGATGGACGCGCTCGGGATCGATCATTTCACCCTCGCCGGCCACGATTGGGGCGGTGCCGTCGCCTGGACCGCGGCGCTCCAGCACCCGAAGCGCGTGGGCCGCCTGATCATCGTCAATGCGCCCCACCCGCTCCTCTTCCAGAAGTCGCTGATCGAGGACGAGGCCCAGCGCGAGGCCTCGCAATATATCAATTTCTTCCGCAGCGAGATGGCCGAGGCCGCGATCGTCGCCATGGGCCTCGAGGCCTTCATGGAAAAGGTCCTCCTCAGCCATGCCGACCCGACCAAGCTCCCGGCCGAGGAGCGGCAGCATTATCTGGAGGATTGGCGGCAGCCCGGCGCGCTGACTTCGATGCTGAACTGGTACCGCGCCTCCGCCCTAGTCGTCCCGAAGCCGGGCGAGGACGCGAAGGCGCCGCTCTGGACCCATGCGCCCTTCCCGAAGCTGCCCATGCCGACGCTCGTCGTCTGGGGGCTCAAGGATCCCGCCTTGCTCCCGGTCCAGCTCGAAGGCCTTGCGGACCAGGTCCAGGATTTGCGGATCGTGACGTCCCCGACCGCGAGCCATTTCATTCCCTGGGAGGAGCCCGGCACGGTCACCGCCGCCATCCGCGACTTCGTCGCCGCGACCGCGGCCCGGCCATAGGGGCTTCCCACCGCCGCGCCCCCTCCTTTATGGCCCGGCCGATGCCGTCCGCTCCCGCCCGTTCCCGCTCCCGCTCCGCCGCCCGGCTCGCCGCCGTCCAGGCCCTCTACCAGCGCGAGATGGAAGAGACGCCGATCGCGGTCCTTCTCCACGAATTCCATCACCATCGCCTCGGCGCCACCATCGAAGGCGACCAATATGCCGAGGCCGAGGTCGATTTCTTCGACGATCTGGTGAGCGGCGTCGACGCGCGCGCGGCCGAGCTCGACGCCCTCATCTCCGCGCGTCTCGCGCAAGGCTGGGCCTTCTCCCGGCTCGACCGCCCGATGCGCCAGATCCTGCGCGCCGGCGCCTACGAGCTGGTGGCGAGGATCGACGTCGCGACCGGCACGATCATCTCCGAATATGTCGACGTCGCCAAAGCCTTCTACGACAAGAAGGAAGCCGCCTTCGTCAACGGCCTGCTCGACGCGGTCGCGAAGGACGTGCGGGGCGGCGCATGATCGGGGGCGCCGCCGCGCGGTCGCGGAAGCATGGGTGAGGACAAGACCCCGCGCGGGGACGGACGCGCCACGGCCTGGGCGATCGGGATCGCTGCCGTGGCGGCATGGTTCGTCCTTCTTTGGCAGATGTTTGGCGAAGTGCTTTAGGGCGGCGGCGACGAGGGACGGGTCGCCGCGCTCGGTCCCGGGCTTCGACAGGCTCAGCCCTGGCGGGGGGAGAGTCGGACCAGGATGCCGCTAGTCCTGAGCCTGTCGAAGGACGGATCGCCGGGCGCGGACCTGCCGCTCGACGAAGCCGTTCTGCGCCAGGACGAGGAGCGCGGACAGGGTCACGCGCCCGCTCCGGCCTCGGCTGCGGCATAGCTCACCACCTCGAACTCGATGCCGTTCGGGTCGAAGAAATAGAAGCGCCGGCCGGGCTCGTAATCGCCGTGGCCGAACGGCGTCAGGCCGGCCTCCGCGACCTTGCTCTCGACCGCGTCGAGATCGTCGACCTCGATCGCGATATGGTTGAGCGGCATGCCCTTGGGCCAGCCCGGTGCGTGGCGCGCCAGGTCGGCGGGCGTGTAGAGCCCGACATATTGCGTATCGGTGCCGATATGGACGGTGCGCCCGCCGGCCATGGCCGGGCCCGCCCAGCGCACCCGCCAGCCGAACAGCCGTTCGATCAAGGCGGCGCTGGCGTCGCAATCGGCGACCGTCACGTTCACATGTTCCAATCGGGCATTCATCGGCTGCGCCTCCCTTCGAGCTTGCGTCTTGCCGAGTCGTGCAACCTCAAGCTAAGTTGAGGTCAAGCATTTTCTCGAGGACCGAAAAAGATGAGCGGCCTTTTGACCATCGGCGAGCTCGCTCGCCGTACCGGCCTCGCCGTCTCGGCGATCCGCTTCTACGAGGCGAAGGGTCTGCTGAGCCCGATCCGCACCGCCGGCAACCAGCGGCGCTTCCTGCGCGCCGACCTGCGCCGCCTCTCCTTCGCCGTCGTCGCCCAGCGGCTCGGACTGTCGCTGAAGGAGATCGAGGCCGAGCTCGCCGCTCTCCCTTTGGGCCGCGCCCCGAATGCGGCCGACTGGCAGCGCGTCAGCGAACGCATTCGCGCCCGCCTCGACGAGCGCATCTTTTTGCTCGAGCGCACCCGCGACCTGCTCACCGGCTGCATCGGCTGCGGCTGCCTCTCGATGGAGAAATGCGCTTTGTACAATCCGGGGGACCGGGCGGGGGCGAAGGGAGCGGGGGCGCGTTATCTGCTGGGGGATCGGCCGGAGGTCGAACCGGACCCTTAACCGGCCGGATCGTTTCCTGTGGGTCGTCGACGAGACCGAAAGCTCGCTGATTAGGTTAGTTTTTTTGTCGAAAGCCTGTATGGTGGCTGCATCACCGGCCTTGCCTTGGCGCTCCGGTGGCTGAGAGCCGCGACATGCTCCCGCCCGGTGGAGCATGCAGATGAAACAGTTCGATAATCCAGCGGACGCGCAGACCCTCGCCCTTGCGATCGTCGACACGATTCCCGAGCCCTTCGTCGTGCTCGACGACGGCCTGTGCGTGCTCGCCGCGAGCCGCTGCTTCTACGAATTCTTCCGGGAGGACGCGGCGGGCACGCGCGGCCGGCCCTTCTTCGAGCTGGGCGGCGGGCAGTGGGACATCCCCGCCCTGCGCCTCCTGATCGAGACCATCATCCCCGAGCACAGCTCGATGGACGGCTTCGAGGTCGAGCACGACTTCCTCCACCTCGGGCCGCGCATCCTGCTGCTCAACGCCCGCCTGGTGCGCTACGAGGACAGCTCGAGCCCGACGATTCTCCTGGCTTTCAAGGACATCACCGCGCGACGCGCGATCGAACGGGACAAGCAGGCGCTGCTCGAGCGGACCGAGCGCCTGCTCGCGCAGCAGCAGATCCTGCTCAGCGAGATGGAGCACCGCATCGCCAACAGCCTCCAGATCATCGCCAGCATCCTGCTGCTCAAGGCCGGCGCGGTCGGCTCCGAAGAAACGCGGCACGAGCTGAGGGACGCCCACCAGCGGGTGATGTCGGTCGCGGCGGTGCAAAGCCATCTCCACGCCGTGGAGGGGATCGAACGGATCGATGTCGCGGCGTACCTGACCAAGCTGAGCGCGGGCCTCGCCGCGTCGATGATCGGGCCGCACCAGGGGATCGAGCTCGACGTCGAAGCGGACGAGGGCACGCTGCCGACTAGCGAGGCGGTGAGCCTGGGCCTGATCGTCACCGAGCTGATCATCAACGCCATCAAATATGCCTTTCCCACGGCCCGGGCGGGGGCGCGAGTCCTCGTGACCTTCGAGTTCGATCGGTCCGACTGGACGCTTACCGTCGGCGACAACGGCATCGGCAGGCGCGCCGTGGCCCCGACGCCTTCGAGCGGGTTGGGAACGGCGATCGTCGCCGCGCTTGCAAGGCAGCTCGACGCCGTGATCGAGGAGGTTTCGAGCGACGGCGGGCTGCGGGTCTCGGTCAGGCACGCGCGCGCCGCCTCGCACTTGCCCCTCGCCGCCTGACCGCGGGGAGTGACTCTCTCATGCCCACGAGCGCCGCGGTGAGCGGATGATCGCCGAGCTGTCGCTCGCGACCGCCATGGTGCTGTCGACAGTGGTGATCCACGCTTTGGGCCTCTACGCGGTCGCGCGCCTGCTCAGGATCGAGGAGCGCGAGGAAGCGGCGGCCCATGTCCACCCGCTGTCGGCGCGGGGGTTCGGCACCACCCTGGTCGTGATCCTCAGCCTGATCGCGTTGCACGGCACGGAGATCTGGCTCTACGCCTTTCTCTATCACATGCTCGGCGCGGTCGAAGGCGGGCTTCGTGAAGCCGTCTATTTTTCGACCGTGACCTACGGCGCGATCGGCTATGACGATGCGGCGATGGCCGAGAGCTGGAAGCTGGTCTCCGCGATCGAGGGCATCAACGGCATCGTCCTGATCGGCTGGTCGACCGCCTTTTTCGTCATGATCGTCGCGCGGATGCGGCGAACCTGACGGCCCTGCCGCCGAGACGGGCGGCCCCCTCAAGACGCAAGGACTTCGACATCCCCCAAATGAAAGCCGCCATCTTCGTCGAACCCGGACGCATCGTCCTTGGCGAGAAGCCGATCCCCGAAGTCGGCCCCACCGATGCGCTGATGCGGATCACCACGACCACCATCTGCGGCACCGACGTTCACATCCTGAAGGGCGAATATCCGGTCGCCAGAGGCCTCACCGTCGGCCACGAGCCGGTCGGCGTGATCGAGCGGCTCGGGTCCGCGGTCGCCGGCTACCGCGAAGGCCAGCGCGTCGTCGCGGGCGCGATCACGCCGAGCGGGCATAGCTACGCGTCCCTGTGCGGATGCCATTCGCAGGACGGCCCGGACACGCCGCACGGCTTCAAGGCGCTCGGCGGCTGGCGCTTCGGGAACACGATCGACGGCTGCCAGGCCGAATATCTGCTCGTGCCGGACGCCATGGCCAATCTGACGCCGATCCCCGACGCGCTGACGGACGAGCAGGTGCTGATGTGCCCCGACATCATGTCGACCGGTTTCGCCGGCGCGGAGAGCGGCGGCGTCAGGATCGGGGACGCCGTCGCCGTCTTCGCGCTCGGCCCCATCGGCCTGTGCGCGGTTGCCGGCGCGAAGCTGATGGGCGCGACGCGGATCATCGGCGTCGACACCGTTCCAGCCCGGATCGCGGCGGCACGCAAGCTCGGCTGCGATCACGTCGTCGATTTCGCGGCCGCCGATCCAGTGGCGGAGATTAAGCGGCTGACCGACGGGCGCGGCGTCGACGTCGCGATCGAGGCGCTCGGCACCCAGGCGACCTTCCAGTCGGCGCTGCGGGTGCTGCGCCCCGGCGGCACCCTCTCCAGCCTCGGCGTCTATTCGGGCGACCTCGTCATTCCGGCCGACGCCTTTTCGGCCGGGCTCGGCGACAACCGCATCGTCACCTCGCTCTGCCCCGGCGGCAAGGAGCGCATGCGCCGGCTGATGGCCGTGATCGAATCGGGCCGCGTCGATCTCGGCGCGATGGTCACCCACCGCTTCCCGCTCGACCGCATCGAGGAGGCCTACGAGCTCTTCGCCAACCAGCGCGACGGCGTCCTCAAGGTCGCGATCACGCCTTGATCGCGGCGGCGGTTGTGCGATGGCCGCGCGCGCGCCACTGACGCAGGCGTGTCTCGCGAATCCGCTTTGATCGAGTCGCTGCGCGGCCTCGCGGCATCCCCAGCCGCGCGCGGCCTCCTCGACGACGCCGCCGTCCTCGAGATCGGCAGCGCAACCCTCGTCCTCACCCACGACATGCTCGTCGAGGGCATCCACTACCTTCCCTCCGATCCGCCGCAGGACGTCGCGTGGAAGCTGGTGGCGGTGAATCTTTCCGATCTCGCCGCGAAAGGGGCGCGGCCGGTGGGGGTGTTGATGGGCTATGTGCTCGGCGACGAGGCGTGGGACAGAGCGTTCGTCGCGGGGCTGGGGGCGGCGCTCTCCGCCTTCGGCGTCGCGCTGCTCGGCGGCGACACGGTCTCGGCCCCGCCCGGAGCGCCGCGCATGCTGGGCATGACCGCGGTCGGCGAGGCGGCGGGGCCGGTGCCGTCCCGGGCCGGCGCGCGCCCCGGCGACGCTTTGTGGGTGACCGGATGGATCGGGGACGCCGGCGCCGGGCTGCGCATGTTGAAGGGCGAGCTTGCCGGGCAGTCCGCCTTGATCGACCGCTACCGGCGGCCCTCGCCGCGGGTGCATGCGGGCGAGGCGCTGGCGCCGCTCGTCTCGGCGATGATGGACGTTTCGGACGGGCTGCTGATCGACGCCTCGCGCCTGGCCGCCGCGAGCGCGGCGGCGATCGCCATCGATCTCGCGCTGCTGCCACTGTCGGCCCCCTATCGCCAATGCAAAAGCGGCGGCCGCGAGGCGCGGCTGGCCGCTGCGACGGCGGGCGACGATTACGAGCTGCTGTTCGCAGCGCCGCCGGAGCGCACGGCGACGATCGCGGCGCTGGCCGATCTGCTCGAGCTTCCCTTGACCCGGATCGGCGTCGTCGAGGCGGGCTCGGGGCTGTACCTCGGCGACGCGGGAGCGGCGCTGCCATTGCCGCCGCGGCTCGGCTGGGAGCATGGCTGAAAACGTCGTCGCTCTATGTCTTTGATCGTGCGCCCATGGTCGGCCCCCGTCGCGATTCCGCAGCGGTTGAATCATCGCCCGAAGGCCGCTAAGCGCCCCGGCACGACCGGGCGCGTCCGCGCCGGGTGCCGCGAATCCTGCGCGGCGAACAGGGGTACTGCCCGGCAGGCCGCTCCGCCGCGGGTTCAATCGGAAGGAAGCAAATGACCGTCGTGCTCATCGCCATTGCCTGCGGCGTCGTCGCCGTCGCCTACGGCATCTTCACCAGCATGCAGGTGCTGCGCATGTCGCCGGGCAACGAGCGCATGGTGACGATCGCGGGCGCGATCCAGGAAGGGGCGCAGGCCTATCTCGGGCGTCAGTACACCACGATCGCAATCGTCGGCGTGGTCGTCGCGGTCCTGGTCGGGCTGTTCCTGGGCATTACCGAGGCGACGGGCTTCGTCATCGGCGCCGTCCTTTCGGGCGCGGCCGGCTATATCGGCATGAACATCTCGGTGCGCGCCAACGTCCGCACCGCCGAGGCCGCGCGCAACTCGCTCCAGTCCGGCCTCACCACCGCCTTCCGCGCGGGCGCGATCACCGGCATGCTCGTCGCCGGCCTCGCCCTGCTCGCCATCTCCGTCTTCTTCTACCTCCTCGTCGAGGTCTGGGACGAGGCGCCCAATTCGCGCCTCGTCGTCGATTCGCTGGTCAGCCTCGCCTTCGGCGCGTCGCTCATCTCGATCTTCGCCCGTCTCGGCGGCGGCATCTTCACCAAGGCCGCCGACGTCGGCGCCGACCTCGTCGGCAAGGTCGAGGCCGGCATCCCCGAGGACGATCCCCGCAACCCGGCCGTCATCGCCGACAATGTCGGCGACAATGTCGGCGACTGCGCCGGCATGGCCGCCGATCTGTTCGAGACCTATGTCGTCACCGTCGGCGCCACCATGGTGCTGATCGCCCTGCTCATAAGCGGGTCGCCGGAGCAGATGACGGCGCTGATGAGCCTGCCGCTGATCATCGGCGGCGTCTGCATCATCACCTCCATCATCGGCACCTATTTCGTCCGGCTCGGCAAGGGCCAGTCGATCATGGGCGCGCTCTACAAGGGCTTCTGGGTCACCGTCGGCCTCTCGGTTCCCGCGATCTACCTCGCCACCCAATACGCGCTGGGCGACATGAACGCCGTGATCGGCGGCGCGGGCGGCCTCAGCGACGCGCTGGCCGACACCACCGGCAGCGATCCCTTCACCGCCGCCGTCGCGGCCGGCCCCAGCTTCACCGGCATGGACCTGTTCTGGTGCATGATGATCGGCCTCGGCGTCACCGGGCTGCTCGTGTGGATCACC
>DASVVQ010000044.1:0-54485 GCA_036386475.1 Allosphingosinicella sp.
GTCCCAGTGTGGCTGATCATCCTCTCAGACCAGCTAAGGATCGTCGCCTTGGTGAGCTTTTACCTCACCAACAAGCTAATCCTACGCGGGCTCATCCCTAGGCGATAAATCTTTGGACTTACGTCATTATCCGGTATTAGCAGTCATTTCTAACTGTTATTCCGAACCTAAGGGCAGATTCCCACGCGTTACGCACCCGTGCGCCACTAGACACCCACCCGAAGATGGGGTCTCGTTCGACTTGCATGTGTTAAGCATGCCGCCAGCGTTCGTTCTGAGCCAGAATCAAACTCTCAAGTTTATGTCCGACAAGCCGTCCCGGTGGAATCCGGACCGGCAGGCCGGCATCTCTGGGAGCCGTTCCTGCACAAATATACAAACTGGTGTGTTTGCGTATGAGGACATGAAGCCTCCGGTCGAGGCGAACCTCGCGCCGAAGACTCATTGGAACGGCTTGGCTTTTACCGATCCGCCGATACCCAGAGGATATCGGTGACCGGAGCCGCCGCCCACATGTCCCTTCATCTAAACCAACAATGTCAAAGAGCCGACACGTCTCCATCCCCTTGATCCGGGGCAACCGGGTTAGCGATCGTTAAGAGACGCAAGCGGGGAAGAGCACAAAGCAGTGCCCCGCCGGTGAGGGCCATATATGGCCGGCTTTCGCCGCCGTCAATGGCTTTTTTCGCGAAATTCCGCCGATTGTTGCGGACTTCGCGCCGGGCGTTGGCAAATGCCGCCGCCCGCTTCCTCATTCCTCGAATTTCAAAGAGTGCCGGCAGCGAGGCCGCCTCGCGGCCACCCGTTCCCGGTCCGCCCAAGATAGGCGGCGCCGGCACCCGTTCAAGGGGAGGGCCAGGATTTTCCGAGCTTTTCAACGGGTTGCCGGATCCCAGGGCCCGAAGCTGGCAGCTCGCCGATCGCGCGGCTCTTCGCGCGGCCTCGCCGCGCCCTCCCCCGCCCGTTCGGGAGGTGGCGGCGCGGCCCCAAAAAACGGCGCCGGGGACGGTTTGCCTAAGGGCAGCTTAACGACTTTGCCTTAGGACGGCAGCGAAGAGGCGAGGACGGGACCGGCCGACGACGTGGGTGCAAATCCGAACATCGAGACGAAGCCGGCCGCACCGGCGACCGCGCCCGCGCCGCTGGCCGAGCGGGTAAAAGGCGCGGTCCTGTGGCGCTCGGGGAGCCAGATCGTCGCCCAGCTCCTCACCTGGGCCTCGACCTTCCTCGTCATCCGCTTGCTCGATCCGTCCGATTACGGCCTGTTCGCCATGACCCAGGTGGTCCTCGTCCTGCTCAACCTGATGAACGGCTGGGGCTTCGCCAGCGCGCTCATCCAGCGCGAGTCGGTGAAGCCCGAGGAGGTGCGCCAGGTCTTCGGGCTGCTCATCCTGGTCAATTCGGCGCTCGCCGCCGCCCAGTTCCTCGCCGCGCCGCTCGCCGCGGCCTATTTCCGTCAGCCGGAAGTCGCCGATCTGCTTCGGATCCAGGCGGTGCTCTATTTCTCGACGCCGCTCATCGCGCTGCCAAGCGCGCTGCTCGGCCGCGAGATCGACTTCCGGCGGCAGGGCATCGTCAACCTCGTCTCCGCCGCTTTGGGCGCGGTCACCGCCCTTGCCTGCGCCTATGCCGGCTGGGGCGTCTGGACCCTGGTCTGGGCGCCGATCGTCCTGTGGTGGAGCCGGGCGATCGGGATGACGATCGCCGCGAAAGCCCTGGTCTGGCCGAGCTTCCGCTTCCGCGGCGCGGCCCCGCTCATCCGCTACGGGGGGGCGATGGTGGCCGTGCAGTTCTGCTGGTTCGTCCAGAGCCAGGCCGACGTCTTCATCGGCGCCCGCATGCTGAGCGCCCACGACCTCGGCATCTACACGACCGCTTTGTTCCTCACCCAGATCCTCGCCGCCAAGTTCGTGCCGCCGGTCAACGAGGTCGCCTTCGCCGCTTATTCGCGGATGCAGGACCGGCCCGATGCGCTCGGACCCGCCTTCCTGAAGGCGGTGCGCCTCATCCTGCTCATCGCCTGCCCCTTCTATTTCGGCCTCGCGGTCGCGGCCGAGCCGGTCGTGCTGAGCGTGCTCGGGCCGAAATGGGCGGAGGCCGTCGCTATCGTGCCGGTGCTGGCCTTGACCATGCCCTTCCTCACCCTCCAGATCCTGTTCGCGCCGGCAACCAACGCGATGGGGCGGCCCGGCTTGGCGTTGCGCACCGGGATCGCCGGCGCGCTCATCCTTCCCGCCGCCTTCGTCGTCGGCCTCTCCTGGGGGATTGCCGGCCTGACCTTCGCCTGGCTCGGCGGCATGATGCTGCTCACGGCCGTCACCGTCGCCATGTCGCTGCCGGCCATCGGCGTCACCCGCGCCGAGCTGGCCGAAGCCGCGGCACCCGGCGTCGCCGCTTCCGTCGCCATGGCGGCTTTGGTCGCCGGTCTCGACGCGCTGCTGCCGCCGCTCGGCCCGGCGGCCCGGCTCGGCCTGCTCGTCTCGTTCGGGATCGCCGCCTACGCCGCCTTGCTGTTCGCCTTCGCGCGCGGCGCGGTCGACGAAGCGGTGGCGATCGTCAGGAGTCGCCCGCCGGCGGCCCCCTCCGATCTTCAGGCCATCTGAATATAGTCGCGCAGGGCCGCCGCCTCGGCCTCGATCCGGTCCATGCGATATTTGACGAGGTCGCCGATCGAGACCAGGCCGACCAGCCGGCCGCCATCGACGACCGGCAGGTGCCGGACCCGCCGCTCGGTCATCAGCGACAGGCCGGCCAGCACCGGCATCTTGGGCTCGGCGGTGAAGATGGGCGAGGTCATCACGCGCTCCACCGGCCAGTCGAGGGCGGCGGCGCCGTCGCGCGCCACGCAGTAGATGACGTCGCGCTCGGACATGATGCCGGCGACCGCATCGTCCTTCATCACCGGCAGGGCGCCGATCCGCCGATCTGCGAGGATGGCGACGGCCTCGGCCACCTTGGTGTCGCAGCGCACGGTCACGACCTCGCCGCCCTTGGAGTTGAGGATCGCTTCGATGTTCATTGCCGCGGCTCCTTCGTTGCTGCCGACGCCGACTCGCGGACGATTCTCCCACTTACGGCGCGCGAAGGGAAGCCGGAGCCGCGCAGGCGCCCTTGATGCGCGCGGCGCGGCCCGCCACATGGGCGTCATGCCGCCCCGCGATCCGGTCCCCACGCGCCGCAGCCAGGCCGATTACGAACGGGCCGCGGCGGCCTGGGCGCGCTACAAGGCGCTGATGCGATGGATGGCGCTCGCCGCCCTCGCCGCGGTCCTGCTCGCGCTCCTCTACCTCAAGGGTTCGGGCGAGCCGGTCCCGATCCACATGGCGATCGCCACCATCGCCGGCGTCGGCCTCAGCGTCATGCTCGGCACGGCGCTCATGGGCCTCGTCTTTCTCTCGAACAAAAGCGGCCACGACGAGAGTGCCGCCGGAGGAGACCGTGATGAGCGCGGAACCTAGAAGCGAGCCGATCCTGCGCGTCGTGCCGCGCCCGGGCGACATCAACGCCAACGGCCACATCTTCGGCGGCTGGGTGCTCAGCCAGATGGACATCGCCGCCGGCATCGTCGCCTCGCGCGAGGCGGAAGGGCCGGTCGCCACCGTCGCGATCGATGCGATGCAGTTCCTCGAGCCGATCCTGCTGCACGACCTCATCTCGGTCCATGCCCAGGTCGAGCGGATCGGCCGCACTTCGATCGCAATCCGCATCGAGGTGATCGCCAGCCGCGACCGCGGCCGGCGCGAGGTCAAGGTCACCGAAGCCCTATTCACCTTCGTCGCTCTGGACGAGAACCACCGGCCGCGGCCGGTGAAGCGGGCCTCCTAGGTCGTGGTATAGGCGCCCTGGTACCAGCCGCCGCCCTGATCGATGCACCATTCGACCGTCTTGTCCTCGAACGTGCAATAGACGCGAATGGAAAGCCCGCCGCTGCCCATCCAGGAGGTTACCGAGACCGCCTCGCCTTGCTGGGCGAATGAGCCGTCGGTCCAGCCCGAGCCGTCCCAGCAGCGTTCGGTGACGTTGTAGCCGTCGCTCGAATAGACCCGAATGTGGACCTGTCCGCTGCCGTCCAGCCAGTTGGTCGCGGCGGTCGCGATCGGCATGTTCTCAGCCATTTTCCCTTTCCCCCCATTGCCGGCGCGCACGAATCGGCGGCCGTTCAAGGACGGACCTTAAGCGAGATCCGCCGCCCAGCCGAATCCGCCCGTTTTCCAGCGGCTTGCGATCAGTGCGACCGGCGGGCGCGGAAGCGGAGAATGGCGGTGCCGTGAGGCGGGAGCGTCACCGACCAGAGAGGCCGGCCGTCGCGGCGCCCCAGCCGCTCACCCGCGCGGAAATCCTCCATGCCGACCTCGGCCTCGAAGCGAATCGTCTCGGCGCGGTCGCTTCTGACGACATATTCGAACTGGCCGATCGGGCCGGGCCTGCGGCCCGCCGGACGCGGCAGCTCGCGCAGCTCGGTCGTGATTCCCGGGACGGCGCCGAAGTCGATCTCGAGCTCCTGGCCGACCGCGAGATCGTCGATCGCGCCCTCGCCGATCAGCAGCGGCCGACCCTCGCGCTCGACGAACAAGGAAACGCTGCCCGACGGCAGCGGCAGGCCGAGCCCCTGCTCCGTATGATTGCGTGCGGTGACATAGCGCCGTGCGGCCTGCGGACCGTTGCCGGCGGCGTGAAAAAAGATGCCGCCCCGATAGATGGTCTCCACGGTTACGTCCGGCCGCTGCAGCAAGGCGACCTGCTTTTGAGAGCGAGCGGCGATCGTGACCGGCTCGGGAATGCGGTAGAGCTTGACGTCGCCGAGCGTCTCCTGCTGCGCCGAGAGCGTCATGACGGGGCTGAACGATTCGAGGTTGCGGTTCTCGATGCGGCTGCCGGTGACGACGATGAACTCCTCGTTCTGCATCACTACCGGCGGCGGCGGCGCGAGCGGAGTCCGCTCGAACCCCTCGAGCGGGATGTCGCTGGTCGTCGAATGGGCCCAGCAGCGCAGCTCGATCGGTGCGGCCTCGACCTCCTGGGGCTCGGTACGCTCCCAATTGACGCGGCCGGCCACCGCCTGGGTGTCGGCATTGGGAAAGCTGGTCTCGTCGCCGCTCGCCAGCGTCAGCCAGGCGAACAGCTCCATGCGGCTGCCGTCGGGCGACAGGGTCGCGACATAATCGGCCTGCCAGTCGAAGCCGGTGGCGAGATAGGCGAGCGTGACGGTCGCCGAGACCGGCTGGCGCGCGCGGGTGCGGACCGAGAGCGTCGGCCGCGGCGAAAGACCAAGCGGAACCTCGGCATAGACGATCGTGTCGGGCAGGCCCGTGCAACGCAGCGCCTCGAAGCCGTCCGCCGTCTCGATCACGACGGCGCCGTCGGCTCCGGTCCGGATGACTGCGTCCATCTCGCGCACGCGCCCGGTCGCGACCGAGGTCCGGCGTAAGGTGACGCGGCGCCCCGTCGAACGATCGAGCAGGGTGCCGGGCGAGAGCAGGAAGGCGTCGCGGTTGCGCTCGACGAGGCCGTCGGGAAGGCCGGAGACGATCACGCTCTGCGGGACGAGGCCGGCGGCGACGCCTTCGAAGCGGATCTCCGAATCCCCGGCCGGAATGTCGATCCGGCGGGTCTCGCTGATCAACGCATAGCCGGTGGGAAATCCCCGCTCGAGCGGGTCGCCCGGGGAGCGGTCCGGATCGCGGTAGATGGTGACGTCGACGTCGTCGGGGCGAGGCGAGGTGACCACGGACTGCGCCGCCGCGCCGGCCGCCAACAGCGCGGCGAGCGCGGTCGCGGCGAGCCGGATCAGCCTCGGCGCCATCGAAGCGGCCTCAATAGCGCGTGTCGAAGGTGGCGGTGACGACGGTCTCGCCATTGGCAGGCACGCTCACGCGCCACAAGGCCGCGTCCGCGGAGACCCGTTCGCTCGGCTGGCTTTCCTCCACGATGCGGGTGTCGCCCCACAGCCCGTCCTGGCTGAGCAGGACGACGACCGGCTGGGGCGAGGCGTTGGTGAGCGTGTAGCGCATGCTCGTGCGCCAGCGGCCGGCGGCAACGCGCTCGCGCCGCTCGACCACCGGCTGGACGCGGACGTCGAAGGCGGCGCCCGTGACGAGGCCGAGCTCCGAGCCCATCGGCGTGTGGCCGATCGCCGCCTCGCCGACGAACTGCGGGTTGCCGCGCGCATCGCGCTGGTAGACGCGCACCGTCCCGGCGGGGAGGGCGTCGCCGAGCCCCTGCTCGCGGCTGGTCGAGAAGCGCAGCACGGTTCTGACGCTCTGCGGCTCGGTGAGGGTGCCGAGCCAGGGATTGGAATATTCGTAGGCGCGCGCGGCCGGCGTGCCGGAGACGTCGAGGAAGCTCACCTGCTTGACCTGTCGATGCGCGATCGTGGTGCGCTCGGCGATCGGATAGAGATAGAAGTCGCCGAGCCGCTCCCGGCCCGCCGTTTCGGTGCCGGCGCGCTCCAGGGTCTCGTCCGACGGCGGCCGCAGCGACCGGCCCATGCCCCGGCCGACCGACCCGGCGACGAGCAGGACGTTGGCGTTGACATAGGGCGTGCCGCTATTGTTGGTGAGCGTGATCCAGCCCTGGACGTCCATGCGACCGGCGGTTTCGTCGAACAAAGCGACATAGTCCGCCTGCCAGGCCAAGCCGGGCGTGAGATAGGTGAGCGTCATCGGCCGGCGGCCGGCCTGCTGGCTCTCGATGGTGACGGACAGGGTCGGCCGGGCGCGCAGATTCTCGGGCACGCGATCGAAGATGACGCGGACCGGAAGGCCGTCGTCGCGAAGCACCTCGATCCGGTCGCCGATCTGGAGGACGACGCCGCCGTTCACCGCCAGCACCCGCGCGCGCTCGCGCTGCTCGGCGCCGGTGGCGGGATTGGTGCGCACGAGCGTGACGGTCTCGCCCACCGCCGCCTGGATTAGCGCCTGGGGGGAGAGCAGATCATAGTCGAAGTTCTGCTCGACGATGCCGATGCCCTCGCCGGCGAGGGTTACGGTTTCGGCCCGGATCTGGGCGGAGACGTCGGGGAATTCCTGGCGCGAGCGGCCGGCCGGGATGTCGCGCTGGCGCCGGTCCTGCACCAAAGCGAGATCGTTGTTGTAGATGGTGACCGCAACGTCGCCTTGCGACGACTGGCTGGGCGGCGGGATTTGCGGCTGGGCGAAAGCCGGAGGCGCGAGGGCGGCGGCGGCGGCGGCGGCGAGCAGGACGTTGGCGCGCATTCGGGCGGCTCCTCCCCGGGGTTGACGGGTGACGATGTTACGCGAGCGGTCCAAGTGTCAAGTTATTGAAACGAAAAGGGGCGGCCGCTCCGCTGGAGTGACCGCCTCGATCATGGATAGCGAACTCGTCGCCGGTCAGGCGGCGGGCGCGATCTCGTCGCCTTCGTCGCGCGGGCGAGCCCTGCGGCGGCGCGGCGCCTTGGCCGGCTCGTCGCCGCCGTCGGCATCCGTTGCGGCAAGCGGAGCGATGGCGGGCGGCAGCACGTCGAGCGAGATCCGCTCCTCGCCTTCCTCGGCGCCGCCTTCGATGCGGTCGCGCCGGGGCCGGCCGCGGCGGGGCGCGGCCTCGCCGCCGTTGCGGAACTCGCGCGGTTGCGGACGCTCGGCGCGCTCCTCGCGGGGCTGGCGATCGGGACGGTCGTCGCGGAACTGGCGCTCCTGGCGCTCACCGCGGTCGTCGCGGGGCTGGCGCTCCGGACGCACGCCGCGATCGTCGCGCGGCTGGCGCTCCGGACGCGCGCCGCGATCGTCGCGGGACTGGCGCTCGGGGCGGTCGTCGCGCCCATAGCGGTCGCCTGCCTCTTCGCGGTAGGGACGCTCGTCGCGCTCGTCGCGGTCGCCCTCCTCGTCATTGCCGTCGGCCGCCAGCGACTCTTCGTCGCCTTCGTCCTCGTCATAGCCGAAATCGTCGCGGCCGCGCCGCGGCGGCGCCTGTTCCTCGAAGCGAGCGCGATTCTCGTTCAAGACGCGATAATAATGATCGGCGAACTGGAGAAAATACTCGGTCTGGACGCGATCTCCGCCCATCTGCGCGTCGCGCGCCATCGACTTGTATTTCTCGAGCAGCTGGGCGGCATTGCCGCGCTGCCGGTTGTCCTGGCGGTTGCCGGGACCCGGCGCGCCGCTCTGCTGACGGCCGCTGCCGCTGCCGCCGCGGCCGCGTCTGCGGCCGCCCTGACGATTGTTGATCAAACGCAAATCCTCGCCAAAAGGTGGGTCTCGTTTCGCCACTCCGCCGGCCAGGCATTCCCGGCCGCTTGTTTTGTACGACCGCCCGGGGAGGAAGCCGCCAAGCAGCTTCCGCCTCCTCACGCCGAAATCGCCCTGCCCTGGCGATATGAGCAATCGGGGGTCGGCCCGGGGAGCCTCACGCATTCATGCTGTGAGTGGTCCCCGTCCCTGAACCGCTATGTAGCTGGCCCAAGGAAGAAATCCAAGTGGAAAGATGATGAAGCAGGTTAGCGGCGAAGAAGGAGGCAGCGGTCGCGCCCGGCAAGGTCTTTGCGGACCACGACCTCAAGGCCTTGCCGTGCGAACAAAATGCCCGCCGCCTCGGCCTGGGTGAATCCGATCTCGACGCAGGCGAGGCCGCCGGGCGCGAGCAGCCGCGCGATTTCGGGCGCGAGGCGGCGATGGTCTTCGCAGCCGTCCGTCCCCGCATAGAGGGCGGCCTCCGGCTCCCACCCGGCGACGTCCGCCGGAAGCTCGGCACCCGCCGCGACATAAGGCGGGTTGGCCAGTATGAGGTCGAACGGCCCGTCCAGGCCTGCGCCCCAGTCGCCGAGGCTGAAGGTCGCGCGCTCCGCCAGGCCCAGGCGAGCGGCATTGCGTGCCGCGACCGCGAGGGCGTCCGGAGAGGCGTCGCGGCCGTGGCCGGTCGCCGCGGGCCACTCATCGAGCGCGGCAAGGAGGAGGGCGCCGGAGCCGGTGCCGAGATCGAGCACCGTGCGCGGGCCGCCCGTGCCGAACCGCTCGACCGCGGCCTCGATCAGCGTCTCGCTGTCCGGACGCGGGATCAGCACCGCGGGTCCCACCTCGAGCTCGATCGTCCAGAAGCCGCGGCGGCCGGTAATGTAGGCGACGGGCTCGTGCGCGAGCCGGCGGGCGAGCAGGGTTTCGAAAAGCGCCGGCGCTGCGTCGTCGAGGCGCGAAAGCAGCATCGTTTCGCGGGTCACCCCGAGCGCCTCCGCCATCAGCAGCTCGGCATCGAGGCGCGGCGTGCCGGAGACCGCGGCGAGGCGCGAAGTTGCGGCGGCAAGCGCGGCGCGGACCGAACGCTCCACCCCCTACCCCTCATCGATCTGCGCGAGGCGCTCGGCCTCGTCCTCGGCGGCGAGGGCCGACAGCAGCTCCTCGAGGCCCGGGCCCTCGAGGATCTCCGGCAGCCGGTGCAACGTGAGGTTGATCCTGTGATCGGTGACGCGGCCCTGCGGGAAATTGTAGGTGCGGATGCGCTCCGAGCGGTCGCCCGAGCCCACCATCGACTTGCGCGCGCCGGCCCGTTCGGACGCGAGGCGGTCCCGCTCCAGCTCGTAAAGGCGCGTCCTCAGCACCTTGAGCGCCTTGGCCTTGTTCTTGTGCTGAGACTTCTCGTCCTGCTGGATGACGACGAGCCCGGTCGGCAAATGCGTGATCCGGACGGCGCTGTCGGTGGTGTTGACCGACTGGCCGCCGGGTCCGGACGAGCGGTAGACGTCGATCCTGAGGTCCTTGGCCTCGTCGATCTGGACATCGACGTCCTCGGCCTCCGGCAGCACCGCGACGGTCGCGGCGGAAGTGTGGATGCGGCCGCCGCTCTCGGTCACCGGCACGCGCTGGACGCGGTGGACGCCGCTCTCGAACTTCAGCCTCGCGAACACGCTAGGGCCGGCGACGCTCGCCACCACTTCCTTGAAACCGCCGAGCTCGGCCGCGCTCGCCGAGATGATCTCGACGCGCCAGCCCTGCGTCTCGGCAAAGCGCTGGTACATGCGGAAGAGATCGCCGGCGAAGAGCGCCGCCTCGTCGCCCCCGGTGCCGGCGCGGATCTCGATCATCGCCGAGCGCTCGTCGGCGGCGTCGCGCGGGAGCAGCTTCAGCGCAAGGGCCCGCTCGGCTTCGGGGAGGCGCTGCTCGACGGCGCGGATCTCCTCCTCGGCCATGGCCCGCATCTCGGGATCGGCGCGCATCTCCTCGAGCGAGGCGAGCTCTGCGCGCAGCCGGCGCAGCTCGGCGGCGGCGAAGGCGACCGGCTCGATCTCGGCATATTCCTTGGAAAGACGCACGAAGGCGTCGGCGGGAAGGTCTTGCGCCGACATCGCGGCCTGCAGCTCGTCGCGCCGCGCCTCGATCTGCGCGATCCTGTCCGCGGAGATGGCGGTCACCGGCCGCGCAACGCCTCGGCCAGCCGGTCGAACGGAACACTCACCTGCTCGCCCGTCGCGAGCGCCTTCACCGCGGCCTCGCCGCCCGCCAGCTCCGCCTCGCCGAGGATCACCGCATGACGCGCGCCCGAGGCCGAGGCCTTCTGCATGCGCTTCTTCATATTGCCCTTATAGGCCATATCGCAGCCGATGCCCGCGCGGCGGAGTCGGGCGAGAAGGCCCAGAGCAGCGGTTTCCGCCGCCTCGCCGAGCGGCACCAGGACGGCGTCGAGGCCGGAAGGCCGGGGCGGGTGGATCAGCATGCCGAGCCGCTCGATGCCGGCCGCCCAGCCGACCGCGGGCGTGGGCGGTCCGCCGAGGCTCTCGATCAGCCCGTCATAGCGGCCGCCGGCGATGACGGCGCTCTGCGCGCCGAGGTCTTCGGTGACGAACTCGAAGGCGGTGTGGCGGTAATAATCGAGGCCGCGGACCAATCGCGGATCGCGGACCCAGGCGATCCCTGCCGCGTCGAGGCCGGCCGTGACCCTCGCGAAGAAATCGGAGGCTTCCCGCGTCAGGAACTCGTCGACCACCGGCGAGCCGTCGACGATCGGCCAGTCCTGATGCTCCTTGCTGTCGAGGATGCGCAGCGGGTTCTTGCCTAGGCGCGCGCGGCTTTCGGCGGAAAGATAGGTGCGGCGGCTGTGGAAATAATCGACGAGCGCGCTGCGCCAGGCGTCACGGGTCTGCGGGTCGCCGAGCGTGTTGAGCTTGAGCTCGACGCGGGCGGAGATGCCGAGCTCGTCGAGCAGCTGCGCGCCCATCGCGATGATCTCGACGTCGGCCGCCGGCTCGCCCGCACCGATGATCTCGGCGTCGAGCTGGTGGAACTGGCGGTAACGCCCCTTTTGCGGCCGTTCGTAGCGGAAGGCCGGTCCGTGCGTCGCGATCTTGAGCGGCGCATGCTGCTGCCATCCCTCGGAGAGATAGGCCCGGCAGATGCCCGCGGTGAATTCCGGGCGCAAGGTGAGGCTGTCGCCGCCGCGGTCCTCGAAGCTGTACATCTCCTTCGAGACGATGTCGGTGGTCTCGCCGATGGTGCGGGCGAAGACCGCGGTCGATTCGAACACCGGCATCTCGACGCGTCCGAAGCCGTAGAGCCGACGCACCCTTTCGAACGCGGCGACGACCGCCTGGAAGCGGTCGGCCTCCTCGCCCCAAATGTCCTGGGTTCCTCTGATCCTTTGCGGTCCCTTCGCCATGGCCGCGCCCATAGCAGCTTTGGGTAGGCGGGGAAGCGTTCGCTACGACTCCACTCTCGCGAAGAAGCGTCGCCGCACCGAACGCTCGCTGTTGCCGAAACTGTCGCGCCACCAGTCGCCGGTAGAGAGCCACCTCGTCGCCCCTGCCTCCCCCGCGCGCCGCCAGCCCAGCGACTCACGGAAGGCGTGGTGACTCCAAAGACGCATGAACTCGCCGAGGTAGATGTCGGCCACGCGCTTGTTGCCGCGAACCGCAATCATGTTCTCGTCATTCTTTTCGGTTGAGGCGGCGCTGAAATTGGCCGAACCGGCAACGACGATCGGGTCGTTGCCGAGCGGATCGATCAGCATGAATTTGTTGTGGACGTAACGGACGTTCCGGTTGAGGCCGGACAGCCGCTCCGCAAGCCAACCGTCGAGGGCGTTGGCCGGGACGAAGGCGCCGATGGCGAATACGTTCTCCGGCATGGCGCGAAGTTCCCGGATGCGCCGCTCCTCGGCCTCGCGCCGCGTCGGGTCCTCGAAGTTCGCCGTAGCTTTCTCCATGAGCGCGAGACGGAAAGGGGCGTCTCCATTCGCATAGGCCTCCTTGAAGAGGTCGTTCATGCCGAATGCGAAGGTCATCATCAGACCTTCGCGCGCGCGCTTGGCGAGATCGGCATACCAGCGCAGCGCGTCGAGATTCGAGCGAGGGCTGAAGATGAAGGTCGTCCCGCGAGGCAGTGACGGCGGGCCGCTCTGCGACGACCGGGGCAGCGGCGACAGGCGCTCGACCTCGCGCGCCAGCTCCGCGCGCTCCGGATCGCGTTCCAGCACCTCCCAATAGGCGAGAAAGGCAGCGGCCACGGCCTCGTCCTCGACAATGTGGGCGACATTGGAATGGCCGAAGATGCCGCCTTCAGAGAAATTCATACCGCCGGTCCAAACCGCTGCAGGGCGGCCATCGATGAGCTTCACGATGAATTTGTTGTGGGAAATCGCACCCGTCGCGGGCGTCGTACGCGCGACACTGACGTCGCCGAGCCCATGCCCCTCGACCGCCTCGCGGTTCTTTACGCCGGGCGCGCTGCCGCCGGTGCGCCCATCATAGCAGATGCGCATTCCCACGCCGCGCTCCCGGGTCGCCGCGAGCAGCGCCAGGACTTCGTCGTAATTGAACTCGTACGCGGCGATGCGGAGCTCGTCCTGCCCAGGACGTGCGGAAGCGAGGAAGGCTTCGAGGGCCTCGTAAATGCCGCGTGACAGCCACTCATAGGCCTTGCGGTTCGGCACCACGTCGGGCGGCCGATTGCCGAAGCGCCTTGCATATTCCTGCGAGGCAGCGACGCCGCGATTGAAGTGGACGTCGTGATCGCCGCCTTCAGGGCTTTCGGTGGTCAGGGTGACGGAAACCTCCGCCACCGTCTCGAGCCGCTGCGGGGTCCCTTTGCGCGCTGCGACCCGATAAGTGTAGCGGTGACCCGGCTTGGCTGCGTAGTCGGCCCACTGGAAGCTCTGCACGGGATGGTGTTCGGTCGAGTAGCGAGACCCCGGCTCGAAGCCCGGATCTGTTTCTTCGAACGCCTTCATCCCGCTCAGAAAACCTGCCTCGTTGCTCTGGTGGTCGGTGCGATGGACCGAGAAGCCGAGCAGCCCGTCGCAATCCGACTCGGCCATGTGGAGGCCAAGGGAGACGACATGGGTTCCGGCCACCGCGCAAACCTTGAGCCCGCCCGACTCGCGAACCACCCTCATCGCCGCCTCCCCCAAAGCGTGCCGCGACAGGCCGCGGCTCACGAATATTCTGACACATTTTAAGGCGCGATACGAGCGGAGTGAGGCGAGGCGTCGGGGAAGCGCTGGACGGAACCGCGGCGGGCGTTATTCGCTTGGCGCCATGATGCGTCTCCTCCTCCTTGCCAGCGCGCTCGCCCTCGCCGGCTGCGCCACTCGCCCGTCACCCGAAACCAGCCAAGCCGTCCCGCCCGCGCCGGTTTTCGCCGAGACAGAGAGCGCGGTCGCGCGCACCCGGGCGTCGCTGGCGCGGATCGCGGCCCTCAACCCGCGCCTGCGCGCGGTCATCGCCGCCGATCCGACCGCGCTCGACCAGGCCCGGCGGTTGGACGCGGGCGGCGGCGCGCGCGGCCCCCTGTTCGGCATGCCGATCCTGATCAAGGACAATATCGAGACGCTCGGGCCGCTGCCGACCACGGCGGGCAGCCTCGCGCTCGCGGGCAATGTCACCAACCGCGACGCGCCGCTGGTGGCGCGGCTGCGCGCGGCGGGCGCGGTGATCGTCGGCAAGGCGAACCTTTCGGAATGGGCGAATTTCCGCTCCAACGATTCGATCTCCGGCTGGAGCGCGGTCGGCGGCCAGACCCGCAACCCCTACTCGCTCGACCGCAATGCCTGCGGCTCGTCCACCGGCAGCGCGGTGGCCGTCGCGGCCGGAATGGTGCCCGCCGCGATCGGCACCGAGACCAACGGCTCGATCACTTGCCCGGCCGCGATCAACGGCATCGTCGGCTACAAGCCCACCGTCGGCCTCGTCAGCCGCACCCATGTCGTGCCGATCAGCGAGACCCAGGACACGCCCGGGCCGATGGCGCGGAGCGTGCGCGAGGCCGCGATGGTGCTCGACGCCATCGCCGGCAGCGACCCCGCCGACGCCGCCACCGCCGAGGCCGACCGCAGGCGCCAGCCCTATGCGGCCCAGCTCAACCCGGCCTCGCTGCGCGGGCGCCGGATCGGCGTGATGCGCTTCGCCGCCGGCTTCGGCACCAACGTGCCCTTCGAGGAGGCGCTGGCGACGCTGCGCGCGCAGGGCGCGGTGCTGGTCGACATTGCCGAGATGCCGAACCGGGCGCAGATGGGCGCGGCCTCGTTCCAGGTCCTGCTCCACGAATTCAAGGACGGCCTCAACCGCTATCTCGCGGCCACGCCGCCGACGGTGACGACGCGCACGCTCGCCCAGGTGATCGCGTTCAACCGCGCCAATGCGGCGGCGGAAATGCCGCTGTTCGGCCAGGAATTGTTCGAGCAGGCCGAGGCGACGACCGGGCTCGGCGCCGAATATCGCCGCAACCGCGAAACCATGCAGCGCCTCGCCGGCGCGGAAGGCATCGACCGGCTGGTGCGCGAACATAATATCGATGCTCTGGTCGGGCCGACCATGCCCGCGGCATGGTTCATCGACGCCGTCCACGGCGACGTCATATCGGGCGGCGGCGGCGGCTCGCTGGCGGCGATCGCGGGCTATCCGCACCTCACCGTCCCGATGGGTCATGTCCGCGGCCTGCCGGTTGGCCTCAGTTTCCTCGGCCCGAAATGGTCGGACGGCCTCATCCTCTCGATCGGCTATGCCTACGAGCAGGCGTCGCAGAAAAGGATCGCGCCGCGATTCCTGTCCTCGATCGAGGACGAGTCGGAGATCCGCCGGAGCTTCGAGCCGGCGGCGCGATAACGTCGTCCCGGCGAAGGCCGGGACCTCAGCGGGTGAACGGCGGGAGCGGTCCTGCAACGCACCCAGGAAGCATTGCAATTAGTCCGACGACTTCTCGTCCTGAGATCCCGGCCTTCGCCGGGATGACGGTCTCGCACCCTTCGGTTTCTTCTTCGCCGCGCCCCTGAGGCCCGCTTCCAGCGCCAGTGCCGCCCATTTCCGCATCGCTTCCGGGTCGTCGTAGACGTCGGTGGGAGCGCGGCGGTAGTTCATCGAGCCGGGCTTGCCGCCCATGTCGAAGGTGAAGCGCTCGCAGCCGGCGGCGTCCCAGGCCGCGTCGGCCTCCGCATCGGACTTGAACCAGATCTCGCCCTCGTCGAGGATCGCGAAGACGGTGCCGTCCAGATAGAGCGTCGCTCCGCCCATCATCGCCCGCTTCGTCACCGCGCCGCGCGGCTCCAACGCTTCCTGGACCCAGGCGTAGAGGCCCTCGTCCACGCTCATGCGGTCAGCCTCAGGCCGGCAATGGCGGCGACGATGACGAGGATGAGAAGCATGCGCACGGTCGTCGCCGGCTCGCCGAACCAGAGCATGCCGACGGCGACCGTGCCGATCGCGCCGATCCCGCCCCAGATGGCATAGGCCGTCCCCATCGGGATCGTCCGCGCGGCATGTTCGAGGAGGCCCATCGAGATCGTCACAGAAGCGAGGAAGGCGAGCGTCCAGCGGAGGTTGCGGAAGCCGTCGACGAAGCGCATCGCGGTGGTGAAGCCCACTTCGAACAGTCCGCCCAGGATCAGCCAGACCCAGGCCATCAGCCGCGCACTCCCGCTTCCACGTCCGGGTCCGGCGGCGGCCGGCGGGTGGCGGCGATCAGGCACGCAAAGACGATCGTCGCCGCCCCCGCGAGGGTGAAGGGCTGCACCGCCTCCCCGAACACGAGCCAGCCGAGGACCGCCGCCCAGACGAAGGAGCTGTACTCGACCGGCGCGAGGTGCTGCGCCTCGGCCCGGGCATAGGCCCAGGAGAGCAGCATCAGCGAGCCGAAGGCCAGGCAGGCGGCGCCGAGGATCGCGGGCCACTGCCCGGCTGGAGGCGGCGTCGCGAGGAACGGGGCGGCGAGGAGGAACGAGGTTGCCATGATGCCGCTGGTGAAGAAGGCCACCTCGACGGGCGCGGCGAGCAGGGCCTGACGGCGCATCAGGATGATGTTGTAGGCGTAGAGGCTGGCCGAGGCGAGGATGGCAAGCGACCCGCGAAAGGCGTCCGGTCCGAGATCGGCCTCGCGCTGCCCGGCGAAGATGAGCAGGACGCCGCTGAAGCCGAGCAGCGAGGCGAGGATGGCGCGGCGCTCGATCCTCTCGCCGAGGAGGAGCGCGGCGAGATAGAGGGCGATGAGCGGCGCCACGAAAGCCAATGCGATCGCCTGGGCGAGCGGTACGCGGGCAAGCCCCCAGAAGAAGAGCACAGCCATCGGCACGCCGATCAGGCCGCGGGTGAGGTGAACCCGCATGGCCGCTTTGCCGGGCCAGGCCGTCCTGCGTCCGAAGAAGAAGGCTGCGGCGAGCAGGCTGCCCGCCAGTGTCCTCCAGAACAATGCGTTGTAGGTGCCGATGGCCAGCGCGAGGCCCTTCATCAGGGCGTCCATTCCCGAGAACAAGGCGATACCGAGCGTCGCCACGCCGAAGGCGATCGCGGTCGAGGTCTTGGCGGGATCGCTGCGTGCCATTCAGGCGGCGCATAGCGCCGGCCGCGACGCGGGTGCAAATCCTCCCGCTCACTGGGAAGGAATTAGCGGACGATCATCCGCTCGCTCGTCATTTCGAGCGTGCCCAACTGCATCAGCACCGACTGGCCCAGCAGCGATACGCTGAGACCTTCCAAGATCGTCGCCCGGGCGTTGGTCACCACCCGGCCGCCGACCGCGACCCGGTCCAGCATCACAATCTGGCCTCGCACGGGGCCGCCGGCGCCGCGCGCGACATATTCGAACTCGTCCGGCGAGACCTGCAGACCGAGCCGCTTCGCGTCATCGATGGTCAGCGCGATATGGGTCGCGCCGGTGTCGATCAGGAAGTGGGTCTCGTGGCCGTTGACCAAGCCGTCGACATAGAAATGCCCGTCCCCCCGACGATCGATCCTGAGCTCGGTGAGGGGCGCGGTCGGCGAGACCGTGCCGGCATTGTTCGGCTTGGCAGCGGCGTCGGGCGCGCCGCCGTCGCCGGCGGGCATCATGATGCCGATGCCGGTACCGATCGCGACCACGACGAGGAACGCCTTCATCATGGCTCGCAGGCTAAGCGGTGACAGTGAAGGAATGGTTGAAGGGCGCGGCGGCGAAAGGTGCGCTACTCGGCAGCCTGCGCAGCAGGCAAAGCGCCGCTCGCCTCGATCTCGGCGGCCTTGGCCTCGACCAGCTTCACGATATGGTCGACCATGTCGTCGTCGCGGACATGGTGGTCGGTGACGCCGGAGAGATAGACCATGTGCGTGCCGTTGCCGCCGCCGGTGATGCCGATGTCGGTCTCGCGCGCCTCGCCCGGGCCGTTGACGACGCAGCCGAGCACGGAAAGAGACATCGGCGTGCGGATATGGGCGAGCCGCTCCTCGAGCGTCTCGACGGTGCGGATGACGTCGAAGCCCTGGCGCGCGCAGGAGGGGCAGGAGACCACGCGCACCCCGCGGTTCCGGATGCCGAGGCTCTTCAGGATCTCGAAACCGGCGCGGACTTCCTCCTCCGGCTCGGCCGAGAGCGAGACGCGGATGGTGTCGCCGATGCCGTACCAGAGCAAAGAGCCGATGCCGATCGCCGACTTGACCGTGCCGCCGCGCAGTCCGCCGGCCTCGGTGATGCCGAGATGGAGCGGGCAATCGACCGCCTCGGCGAGCTGCTGGTAGGCGGCGACGGCGAGGAAGACGTCGGACGCCTTGACCGCCACCTTGTACTCGCGGAAATCATGGTCCTCGAGGATGCGGATATGGTCGAGCGCGCTTTCGACCAGGGCCTCCGGGCAGGGCTCGCCATATTTTTCGAGCAGATCGCGCTCGAGGCTGCCGGCATTGACGCCGATCCGGATCGCGCAGCCGTTCGCCTTGGCGGCATTGACGACCTCGCGCACTCGCTCGGCCGAGCCGATATTGCCGGGATTGATCCTCAGGCACGCCGCGCCCGCGTCGGCGGCTTCGAGCGCGCGCTTGTAGTGGAAATGGATGTCGGCGACGATCGGCACCCGCGACGCGCGCACGATCTGCTTCAGCGCGGCGGTGCTCTCGACGTCCGGGCAGGAGACGCGGACGATGTCGGCGCCCGCCTCCTCGCAGCGGCGGATCTGGTCGAGCGTCGCGGCCGCGTCGGCGGTCGCGGTGTTGGTCATGGTCTGGACGGTGACCGGCGCGCCGCCGCCGACCGGCACGTTGCCGACCATGATCTGGCGGGAGGGTCGGCGCGCAATGTCGCGCCACGGGCGGATGGACATGGCAGAGATATAGACGCTCACGCCTCCGAGACCAAGGCGAGCTATGATTCGGCGAGACGCCGCGCCAGCACAAAGCCTGCAATACCGAGAAGCGGCGCGGTGATCGTGCCCGGGAAATAGGCGCCGAGCGCGATCGACGCGGCGGGGTGCCAGAGCGCGTTGCCGAGCGAGGCGAGGGCGAGGAACCAGAGGAGGCCCGCCCAGAAGGCGTGGCCGCGCCCGCTTGCGACCGCGGCGATGGCGAGGGCCCAGCCGGCGATGGCGGCCATATTGACCCAGATGAAATAGGCGTCCGACCAGGGCTGGAGGCCGAACAACTCCGGTGCGACGACATGAAAGCGGGTCGCGAATTCCTCGGCGACGTGAAGCGCCTGCACCGCCAGCGCCAGGCACGCCGCGGGCACGACCCGGTCCGCCTTCATCGAGCCTCGGCGCCGGACGGCGACCGTCATCGCAATGGCAAGGAGGAGGGAGAAGAAGCCGAGGCTCGCCGCTTCGCCGGGAAGATCGAATGGCATCGCCTAGTCCTTTCCATCCTTCACGGGCCGGCCGCGCTTCCGCTGCTCCGGCGGCGCGACCTTGACGCCCCGGCGCTGCAGGGCCTCGCGCAGCAGGCATTCGATCTCGGCGTTGACGCTCCTGAGGTCGGCCGCCGCCGCGCGCTCGAGCGCGTCCCACAAGGACGGCTCGACGCGCAGCGGGAACGCCTTCTTGGGAGGCGGCGGCATCGCGGCCGGCCTATTGGTAGAGCGTGCCGGTATTGACGATCGGCTGCGTGTCGCGCTCGGAGCAGAGCACGACCATCAGGTTCGAGACCATCGCCGCGCGGCGCTCGTCGTCCAGCTCGACGACGTTCTTCTCTGAGAGGAGCTGGAGCGCGTTCTCGACCATCGAGACGGCGCCGATCACGATCTTCTGCCGGGCGGCGATCACCGCCTCGGCCTGCTGGCGGCGGAGCATCGACTGGGCAATCTCGGGCGCATAAGCGAGGTGGGTGAGGCGGCATTCGTCGATGGTGATGCCGGCGACCGCGACGCGTTCCTGGAGCTCCTCCATCAGCTCGTGGCTGACGACCTCGGCATGGCCGCGCAGGGTCGTCTCCTGGTGCTCGATGTCGTCATAGGGATATTTGGCCGCGATCGCGCGCACCGCGCTTTCGATCTGGACGAAGACGAATTTCACATAATCGTCGACGTCGAACAGGGCCTGGGCGGTATCGGTCACGCGCCAGACGACGTTGGTCGCGATCTCGATCGGATTGCCGCGCAGGTCGTTCACCTTGAGCCGCTCCGACGTCACGTTGTGGACGCGGGTGAGGATCTTGGTGCGGGTCAGCCAGGGCCAGCGCCAGCGGAGGCCGCTCGACCGGTCGCTGCCGCGATAGTCGCCGAACAGCAGGATCGCCGCCGCCTGGTTGGGCTGGAGCAGGTAGAAGCCCGCCGCGACGAAGAGCGCGCCGAGAAGGCCGGCGACGGCGAGCAGCAAGCCCGGAATCGGATCCTTGGCCGGCACCATGGTCAGGCCCAAGATGACGAGGGCGAGCGCCGCCAGAAGGACGGCGAGCATCACGTAGCCGCTGAACGTGCCGGCCGGTCGCTCGCGGGACAAACGGAGCGCCTGGTGATCCGAACGCATTTCGATCGTGTCCATGTCTGCCTCCCTTTAATGATGATATCATAATTATATCGGACACGCGGCGCAAGCGGAATCGTCGAAGCGCTGGTCCGGCGTCCGGCTTGACGCTAAGGGGCGGCCGAGGAGGCGGACGAGGAGCCGGACGTGACGATGGCCGATACCACCGAGAGACCCGGCTGGAAGCTGCTCGTCCACGGCGGCGCGGGCGTGCTCGAACGGCATTTGCTGACGGCGGAGACGGACCGCGCGATCCGCGCCGCGCTCGATCATGCGCTCGCCACCGGGGCCGCGATTCTCGCCGGCGGCGGCAGCGCGCTCGACGCGGTCGAGACGGCGGCGCGCGAGCTCGAGGACGACCCCCATTTCAACGCCGGCCGCGGCTCCGTCTTCACCTTCCAGGGCACGAACGAGATGGACGCCGCGATCATGGAGGGCCGCACCCGCGCGGCGGGAGCCGTCACCGGCGTCACCGCGACGCGCAATCCCGTCAGCCTTGCCCGCGCGGTGATGGAGAAGAGCCCGCACGTCATGCTCAGCCGCGAGGGCGCCGACCAATTCTCCCGCGAGACGGATCTCGAACAGGTGCCGCCGGAATGGTTCGCGACCGAGGAGCGGCTGCGGCAGCTCGACGAGATCCGCGCGACGCCGGGTGGCTGGTTCGACGAGGAGATGAAATACGGCACGGTCGGCGCGGTCGCGCTTGACGCGCACGGCCATGTCGCGGCGGCGACCTCGACCGGCGGCATTACCGGCAAGCGCTGGGGGCGGATCGGCGATACGCCGATCATCGGCGCCGGCACCTGGGCCGACGACCGCAGCTGCGCGGTGTCGGCGACCGGCACCGGGGAATATTTCATCCGCGCCGCGGTTGCCCACGACATCGCCTCGCGGCTGCTTTATGCAGGTCAAGGCCTCGCCGAAGCCGCCGAGGCGGCGGTCGCGGAGATGGGGGCGCTGGGGGGAACGGGGGGCGTGATCGCGGTGGCGGCGGACGGCACGACCGCATTCCCGTTCAACTCGGCCGGAATGTATCGCGGCCTCGCCTCGCCGGCGGGGCGCACGATCGCAATCTACGGAGACGAGTCATGCTAGCTCGCCTGCACTTAGCGTTCATCGCCTTGCTAGCGACGATGCTCGCGCCCGCGCCGGCCGCGGCCTGGTGGGAATATGGCCACGAGACGGTGGCGACGATCGCCGAGACGAACCTGTCGCCCGGCGCCCGTCGCGAGGTGCGCCGGCTGCTCGCGCGGTCGCACCTGCTCGAGACGCCGACTTGCCCGGCGCGGACGATCGAGGACGCCTCGGTCTGGCCCGACTGCATCAAGCAGCTGCGCGACCGCTTCAGCTACGCCTCGCCCTGGCACTACCAGAATGTCGACGTCTGCCGGCCGTTCGACCAGGAGGCGGCGTGCCGCGACGGCAATTGCGTCTCCGCCCAGATCGAGCGCCAGGCGCGGCTGCTCGCCGACCGGGCGCTGCCGGAGCGCGAGCGGGTGATGGCGCTCGCCTTTCTGGTCCATTTCGTCGGGGACCTCCACCAGCCGCTCCACGCCGGCGACCGCGGCGACCTCGGCGGCAACCGCCTCGCCGTGTCCTACGGCGTGATCGCGGGACGCACCAACCTGCACAGCGTCTGGGACGGTTATTTCGCCGACCGCGGCATCTCCAACCCGATCGGCGGCCCGGCCGGCATCCTCGCCGAGTTCGCACCCACCGAGCTCGCGGCGATGCGCGCCGGCACGGTCACCGACTGGGCGCGCGAGAGCTGGGAGGCGAGCCGCGAATTCGCCTACGGCACCGTCCTTGCCGAGCCGTGCGGACCGGTGCCGGCCGAGCGGCCGGTGATCGGCGAGGAGACGACGCGGCGGCTGGTCCCCATCGTCCGCCGCCAGGTCGCACGCGGCGGCATGAGGCTGGCGCAGGCGATCGAGGAGGCTTTCGCGCCCAGCGCTTCGTGACGCGGAACAGACCCGTTCGTCCCGAGTAGCCGTCGAGCTTGTCGAGACGGCGTATCGAGGGAGCCGCGACGGTCCTTCGATACGGGCCCTCGCTACGGCTTCGCCTACTCGGTCCCTACTCAGGACGAACGGGGATGTTCGTCCGATTTACCGCCCCCCTCAATTCGGGAGCACCGTCACCGCGCGCCGGTTCTGGCTCCACGCGGACTCGCTCGAGCCTTCGACGGCCGGCCGCTCCTTGCCCCAGCTGATCGTCGTCATCCGGCTGCCGCCGACGCCGCGGCTCTCGAGATAGTTGCGGACGCTGTTGGCGCGGCGGTCGCCGAGCGCCAGATTATATTCGCGGGTGCCGCGCTCGTCGGCATGGCCTTCGATGGTCACCGTCACCGCCGGATAGCGCAGCAGATATTCGGCCTGCGCGTCGAGGATCGAGCGGTCCTCGGCGGTGAGCGCGAACTCGTCGGTGTCGAAGAAGACCCGGTCGGAGGGGACCGAGCGGAGGAAGTCGGCCTGGCTCCCCGGCACGATCGCGCCGGCGACGCCGTCCGCGCGATCGGCGCCGGCCGTGTCGCCGGTCGCGTCGCCGGCTTCGTCCCCCGGCGGGGCGGGCGGCAGCTGGGCGGGGCGGCGCGCCGAACAGGCGGCGGTCAGAGCGAGCGCTACGGCGAGGGCGGTGAGGCTTGTGGTCTTCATCTTGAGTCTCCGTCGAAGCGTGGGGTCAATCGTTGAGCGCCGACCAGGCGGGGTCGGAGCCGTCCAGAGGCGTGACGATGCGGCGCTCGTTGCCGCCGGCGGCGTCGATCGCCCAGATCGAGCCGCGACCGCTTCCCTGGGCGCTCCTGAAGAAGATCAGGACGCGGCCATTGGGCGCCCAGCTCGGGCCTTCGTCATGCCAGCCGTTGGTGAGCAGGCGCTCGCCCGAGCCGTCGGTCTGCATCACGCCGATCCGAAAATTGCCGGCGATCCTGGTGAAGGCGATGAGGTCGCCGCGCGGGCTCCAGACCGGCGTCGCGTAGCGCCCGCCGCCGAAGCTGATGCGGCGCTGGCCGGAGCCGTCGGCGCTCATCACGTAGATCTGCTGGCCGCCGGAGCGGTCGCTCTCGAACGCGATGCGGCTGCCATCGGGCGAGAAGCTGCCGCCGGTGTCGATGCCGGGCGCGCTCGTCAGCCGCACCGGTGTCCCACCGGCGGCCGAGACGCGGTAGATGTCGGTATTTCCGTTCACCGCCATCGAGAAGACGATCTGGCGCCCGTCGGGCGAGAAGCGCGGCGCGAAGGTCATGTGCGGCGCCGCGACGAGCGGACGCGAGCGGCCCGAGGCGAGATCGTAGACGAAGACCCGCGGCTGATCCTCGGTGTAGATCATGTAGGTAAGGGTTCGATTGTCCGGCGACAGACGCGGCGTCAGAGCGGTGAACTGGCCGTTGGTGAGGAAGCGGTGATTGGCGCCGTCCTGGTCCATGATCGCGAGCCGCTTCACCCGGCGCCCCGGCGGCCCGCTCTCGGCCACGTAGACCACGCGGCTGTCGAACAGGCCGCTCTCGCCGGTCAGCCGGCCGTAGATCATGTCGGCGCAGCGGTGCGCGGCGCGGCGCCACTGCTGCGGCTGGACGGTAAAGCCTTCCGAGGCGAGCGCGCGCTCGGCGGCGACATCGTAGAGGTAGCAGCCGACCGTCAAGGTGCCGTCCGGGTTCGACCGGACGAAGCCCTGGACGAGGGTCTGCGCGCCGGTGCCGGACCAGGTGCCGAAATCGGGCGAGGTGACCTGCGGGTAGGAGACGGGCGGAAGACCGCCCGGCCCGCTCGCTCTGAACAGGCCGCTGTTGGTAAGGTCGGTGGCGACGATCTGCGCGACCTGGCGGCCGAGCGCGCCGGTCTCCCCAGCCGACGTCGCGGCGGATGCGGGCGTCGGCATCGCGGGCACTGCGATCGAGACCTCGGTGAAGACGCCCTCGCCGACCCGCAGCTCGATGACGTCGTCGTCGCTTTGCGCGGGCTGCACCTCGGCGGCGGGCGACTGGGTCTCCTGCGCGAGCGCGCCTTGCGGCACCAGCGCCGCGGCGGCGGCAAGGAGAGCGATACGCATACTGCTTTTTCTCATCGGCTTGGCCTCACGAATTCGGGAAGACGTAGCGGAACTGCCGCCAGCCCCTCGGCACATTGTAATATTCGGCCGGCAGGCCGCGGATCGGCGCGCACTGCTCGACGACGTTGACGGCAAGGTCGCGCATGCGCTGCTCGTAGATACGCAGGTCCGGATTGCCGTTCGCAACCGACATCACGCGCGCGCTGGCGAGGCCGCCATTGGGATTGAGAGTGACTTCGACGCGAACGCGGATCGAGCGCGCCTCGGGCGCCGGGAGGGCCTGGCGCTGGCAGGGAAGCAGGGCCCGAAGGATCGCGGCGTCGAGGCTGGCGCGGACCTGGCTGGTGACGACTGCCCCGCTCGGGCGGTCGGAGCGTCTCGCGGGGTCGCTGCCGAGGCCGTCGAGGAAGTTCGGGCCGAGGCGGCTGCCGCGCGAAGTCGGCGCGGCGCCCCTGGCGCTGCGCTGCTCGCGCGGCGGCGTCGGCGTGGGCGCGGATCGGGGCTGGGGCGCCGCCCGCGGCTGGGGCTGGCTCGGAGCCGGCGTCGGGCTCGGCGCCGGCAAAGGCGGTGCGGGCGCGGGCTCCGCGCCCGGATCGGGTGCGGGCGCGGCGTCTTCCGGCGCGCCGAGCTCGGGGGCGACGCTCGCGGCCGCGGGCTCGGTGGTCTCGCCGCCGGAGACCATGCCGGTCTCGTCGACGAAGGAGACCTCGATCGCCGGCTGGGACGGCATTGCCTTGGGCGTGCGGTCGATCAGATAGAGCAACGCCGCAAGCAGGGCCGCGTGGCCTATGAACGCGAGGCCGATGCCCGTCGCGTCCGCCTTGTCGATCATTGCGGCGCTCCCGGGGCGGTGCCGGTGCTGACCATCGCGACGCGGCGCAGCTTGGCGCGGTTCAACTCACCCATCACTTGCATGACCCGGCCATATTCGAGGCCGCGGTCGGCGCGCAGGAAGATGCGCGGGCCGCCGGGCTCGCGCGACGAGGCGGCGATCGCGGCGAGGCGGGCGGGAAGATCGGCGTCCGCGACGGGCGCATCCTCGACGAAGATCGCGCCCGAGGCGTCGATCGAGACGGCGACCGGCGCACGATCCTGTTCGAGCGCTTCGGCTTTGGCCTCGGGAAGGTCGACCTGGACCCCGGCGACGAGCAGCGGCGCCGTCACCATGAAGATGATCAGCAGCACCAGCATGACGTCGACCATCGGCGTCACGTTGATCTCCGCCATCGGCGTCCTGCGCCCGCGCCGCCCCGGCCCGAGTATGGGGCCCATCGCCATCTAGAGCCTCGTCCCGGGGAGGATTAGCCTCATCCCTCCATCTCCAGCTCGCGGGACAAGGTGCCGTGGAAGCCGTCGGCGAAGCGGCCGAGGCGCGCCTCCATGCGGTTGATGCCGTAGCTGAAGCGGTTGTAGGCGATCACCGCCGGGATCGCCGCGAACAGGCCGAGCGCCGTCGCGAACAAAGCCTCGGCGATGCCGGGCGCGACCACGGCGAGGCTGGTATTCTGCGCCCCGGCAATGTCGCTGAAGCTCCTCATGATGCCCCATACCGTGCCGAACAGGCCGACGAACGGCGCCACCGAGCCGACGGTGGCGAGGATGTTGAGCTTGCCCGCGAGCTTGTCGACCTCGGCCGTCACGGCGCTGTGCAGCGCGACCGAGAGGCGGCCGCGCGTCCCGTCGCGGTCGATCCTCTTGCCCGCGGTCGAGCGCCGCCACTCGGCGACGCCGGCGGCGAGCACCTTGGCGGAGGGAATGTCCGCCTTGCCCCGCGTCTCGTGGAAGCTGTCGATGTCCCCGGCCTTCCAGAAGTCGCGCTCGAAGCGCTCGTTCTCGGCCGCGAGGCGCCGCATCCGCCAGGCGTGGACGAGGATGATCGCCCACGTCCATACGCTCGCCAGGATCAGGCCGACCATCACCGCCTTGACGACGATGTCCGCCTGCAGGAACAAAGCGACCGGCGACATCACCTCGCCCGCGCCGCCGTTGACGCCACTCACTCCACATCCCCTTCCACGACCAGCCGCTCGAAGATCTGCGCCCAGGGACGCGGCTGCCGCCTGGGCCGGCCCTCGCTCGTGATGAACGCGGCCGTCACCATCGCGTCGGTGAGAATGTCCTCGCCGCGCATGACGCGTTGCTGAATGACGCAGGCGGCGGCGCGCACGCGCTTCAGCTCGCTGACGACGACGAGCTCGTCGTCGAGTCTCGCCGAGCCGCGATATTTGATGGCGACTTCGGCGACCGCATAGACGCCTTCGCCTGCCTCCATCGCCGCCCGCTGGTCGATGCCGACCGCGCGCAGCATGTCCGAGCGCGCCCGCTCCATGAAGCGCAGATAATTGGCATAATAGACGATGCCGGCCACGTCGGTGTCTTCGAAATAGACGCGCAGGGCGAAACGGTGGGTCCTGCCCACGAAGCCGCCGCGATAGGGCATGTCCAAATTCCCACCCACCCAAAGGGCTGTACCGGCGGGCGAATCCGCCCCGCAACCCCGCATCTGTCGGTGGCGCCATGCTTTTTCACCGGAGCAGGACGAGCCGAGCGCTTTTTGCGTTGACAGCTCTGTAACGCGAAGGTTACATGTCACCTACAGGTTACAGAAGGAAGCGACATGACCGCCGACGACATCGAGACGGCCGACCGGCTTGGCCGCTGGCGAGCGCGGCTGCTCCCCGCCTTGGCGGTCATCTTCATTGCTCAGCAGGGCGCCTACTTCATGGCCGGCAGCGAGGACGGGACGCGGACGGTCGATCTGGTGCGGATCGGCGCCTGGCTGTTTCTTTCGGCGGTCCTCCTCGTGCTGTTGATCACGGGCGGAGCGCTGCTGCGATCGCGCAACGTGCGCAACCTGCTCAACGACGATGTCACCCGCGCCAACAGGTCCGAGGCGCTCCGGCTCGGCTTCATCGCCACGATGCTCGGCGGCATGACCTTGTACGTCATCAGCCTGTTCGAGCCGGTCTCCGGACGGGAAGCGATCCACTTGCTCATGACGGTCGGGATCGCCGGTGCGCTGATCCGTTTCGGCTATCTGGAGCGGCGCGCGCTCGGCGATGTCTGACGGGCTCGGCAACAAGCTGAACGAATTGCGCGGCGAGCTCGGCCTCACCCAGGCCGCGCTCGCCGAGATCGTCGGCGTCAGCCGCAAGACGATCAACACGGTCGAGAACGGCGTCTTCGTGCCCTCGACCCTGCTCGCCCTCAAGATCGCGCGCGCGCTCGGCCGTCCGGTCGAGGAGGTCTTCTTCCTCCAGGGCTAGCGCGTGGCGAGGTAGAGGACGGTCTGCATCTCGACGAGCGCGAGGAGGTCGCCCATGGCGAGGTTCATGTCGGCGAGGTGGAGGCCCCAGCCGGGCTGGAGACGGCCGCCGATCGTGATGTCGCCGGGGATGCGGTCGGTCTGCGCGTCGGCAGCGTCGGCGTTCACCTGGACGGAGAGATAGCCGACCGGGCCGCGGTTGACGCAGGCGGCCGAGACCAGGCCCTCGGTGCGAAGGAAAGGCGTCGGAGCCGCGCCCTGCGAGGACCATTGGATCGGGTTCTGCGTCGCCGTCACCGAGGGGCCGGCATACCAATAGCTGTCGAGCGGGGCGCTGCCGCCGGCGAGCGCCGCGGGATTGGTGCAGGCGACAGTCATGCCGGGCCGCGCGGCGCGGCCGAACAGGGCTCCCGCCGGGGGCGGGTTGGTGGCGCGGTAGGAGACGTAGGTGACGACGCAGCCGGTCTGTCCGCGCGCGGTGCAGAGCGGCGTCTCGCGGAAGGTGCCGCCTACCAGCCCGCCTTCGGGCACCTCGACGTTGGAGCCGATGAGCAGCGCCGAGAGCATTCGTTCCGCTTCCGGGCGCCCTTCGATCCGCTCGGCGAGGAGCCGGGTCAGGTGGATCGAGCCCTGGCTGTGCCCGATCAACACGAAGGGGCGGCCCTGGTTGTGGCGCTCGAGATAGTGGCGCCAGGCATTGGCGACATCGAAATAGGCGAATTCGAGCATCTCTTCGCGGCTGGCGCCGCCGTTCACCATGCCCAGGAGCGCTGCGAGCGTCGCCTGGCGGTAGATCGGCGCGAAGGTCCGGCAGACGGACGCGAAGCGGGCGAACTGGACCATCGCCACCGCGCGCTCCTCCGCGCCGATCTCGATGTCGGAATTGGAGTGCGGGTCGCGCGAGACCGTCGGGTAGACGTAGAAGCAGTCGATCGGCGGGTCCGCGGCGGGCCGCACGAGGCCGGTCGAGCCGTAGCCGTTCGCATCGAGCGCCGTGGTCGGCAGCGGCTGCGAGCAGGGATCGCTGCGCCCGGGCAGGCAGAGCCAGGCCGCCTCGTTCGAATAATCGATATCCTGCGAGGCCTCGGCCGGCATGGCGGCCGCTGCGAGCGACAGGCTTGCGAACAGCAGCTTCAGGCGCATTGAAAATCCCTCAGGCGTCGAACAGGCCGGTCTGCGCCGTCTTGGGCGGCGGCAGGCCGAGATGGGTCCAGGCACCGCCGTTGAGGCAGCGGCCGCGGGCGGTGCGGGCGACGAGGCCGATCTGGATGAGATAGGGCTCGATCACTTCCTCGACCGTGTCGCGCGGCTCCGACAGCCCCGCCGCGAGCGTCTCCACCCCCACCGGACCGCCGCGATAGACGTCGGCGATCATGTGGAGATAGCGCCGGTCCATCGCATCGAGGCCGAGGCCGTCGACCTCCATCCGATTCAAGGACGCGTCCGCCACCCTGGCGTCGACCTCGGCCGCGCCCGCCGCCTGGGCGAAGTCGCGCACCCGGCGCAGCAGCCGGCCGGCGATGCGCGGCGTCCCGCGCGAGCGGCGGGCGATCTCCGAGGCGCCGTCCGCGGTCAGCGCCATGCCGAGCAGGCGGCCGGCGCGGCGGACGACCTGCTCGAGCTCGTCGACCGAATAGAAAGCGAGGCGAATGGGAATCCCGAAACGGTCCCGCAGCGGGGTCGTGATCAGCCCCTGGCGCGTCGTCGCGCCGACCAGGGTGAATTTGGGAAGGTCGATCCGGACCGAGCGGGCCGAAGGCCCCTCGCCGATCATGAGGTCGAGCGCCCTGTCCTCCATCGCCGGATAGAGGATCTCCTCGACCGCCGGCGCGAGCCGGTGGATCTCGTCGATGAACAGGACATCGCCGTCCTCGAGATTGGTCAGCAGAGCGGCGAGATCGCCCGATTTGGCGATGACCGGCCCCGAGGTCGCCCGAAAGCCGACGCCCAATTCGCGCGCGATGATCTGCGCGAGCGTGGTCTTGCCCAGGCCCGGCGGGCCGAAGAAGAGGACGTGGTCGAGCGCATCGCCGCGCCCCTTGGCGGCTTCGATGAACACCCGCAGATTCTGGCGCGCAGCCTTCTGGCCGACGAAATCGTCGAGCGTCTTGGGCCGCAGCGCCGAATCGACGTCCTCGGGGCGCCGATCGCCGGAAAGGATGCGCTCCTGCTCCATCGGCCCTTAGCTTTAGCCCAAGCGGAGTCGCCGTCCACCCGCTTCTTGCCAGAGCGGGCCGGGCGACGCATTCTGCGGCGGAGGGACGGGGAGCACATGGATCGACGGCAGTTCCTGATCGCAGCCGGTGCGGCGCTCGCTTTGCCCCGAGCGGCGCTGGCGCAGGAGCGGGCGGCGGCGGCGCGTCCCCGCGACGCGCGCTCCATCTATGTCGACGGGCAGGGCGCGATCGACGGGTTCGACGAGCCGGAGCCGGGCCGCTACGTGCCGACCGCGCGCCTCCTGACCGCGATCCGCGAGCGACGCATCGACGTCATCAACGCGACCATCGGCGACGTCGGCAACGGGCCCGACCGGTTCCGCAACGCCGCGGCCGCGGTGGCGAGCTGGGACCGGCTCCTCGGAACCCATGCGAACCTTCTCGCGAAGATCGAGAGCGTCGCGGACATCCGCGCCGCCGTCGCTGCCGGCAAGGTCGGCATCGTCTACAATTTCCAGGATACGACCCCGCTCGAGGCGGACGCGGCCAATGTCGACACCTTCGCGACATTGGGCGTGCGGTGCATCCAGCTCACCTACAACAAGCGCAACCTCGCCGGCGACGGCTGCCTCGAGCGCTCCAATGCCGGCCTCTCCGAATTCGGCCGCGAGGTCGTCGCGCGGATCAACCGCGCGCGGGTCCTCCTCGATTTGAGCCATGCCGGCCAGCGCACCCAGGCCGAAGGCATCGCCGCGAGCAGCGCGCCGCCGTCGATCACCCACAGCGGCTGCCGCGCCGTCACCGACCACCCGCGCAACACCTTCGACGCCGAGATGCGCGCCCTCGCCGACAAAGGCGGCGTCTTCGGCGTCTACCTGATGCCGTTCCTGAAGCTGCCGGGCCAGCCGCAGCGCGAGGATCTCCTGCGCCACCTCGACCATGCGGTGAACGTCTGCGGCGAGGACCATGTCGGCATCGGCACCGACAATCCGCTGCTCGGCTATGAGGTCGACGACGAGACGCGGCGGCGCCACCGCGAGAACACGGCCGACCGCATCCGCCGCGGCATCGCCGCGCCGGGCGAGGACCCTGAGGTGTTGCTCTTCGTCGAAGGCTATAATGGCGGCGACCGCTACGACCGGATCGGGGCCGACCTGCGGCGGCGCGGCTGGAGCACGGCGCGGATCGAAAAGGTGCTCGGCGGCAATTTCCTCCGCCTGTTCGGCGAGGTCTGGGGCGGCTGAAGGGACGCCGCCGGAACGATTGCACGCTCGCCGCTTTGTCCGGCGAGAGCGGAGGCGCAAAAGTGGACGAGAAAGCGGGACTGGCTCTGCTGCGGGCGCTCGACGCGCTCGGCTACGGCTTCGTCACCGTCACGCCCGCAACGCACAAGCGCGTCGTCGCCCGGCCGGCGAAGCAGCGCGCGCGCGACCTGCGCGACGTTTTCGGCTGGAGCCTGCCGTTCGACGACGCGCTGCTCCCGGCCGACCTCGTCGCGGCGATGCGGGACGGCGGCCTCGTGGAAGACACATGCGAGGGTTCGAAGAGCAAGGTCCGCGTGTCCACGATCGGCAGGCACAACTTCCTTCATTCCGCCTTCCCGACCGACGCGGACGACAGCGTCTTCCTCGGTCCCGACACGATGCGCTTCGCCGCGTTCCTGGCGGCCGAGCTGAGTCGTGCCGGCCCGGTCCGGCGGCTGGTCGATATCGGCGCGGGTGCGGGCGTGGGCGGCATCCTGGCGGCGGCGCTCGTCCCCGGCGCGACCGTCGAGCTGGTCGACCTCAACGAGGCGGCGCTGCCCTTCGCCCGCGCCAATGCCGCGCATGCCGGCGTCGATGCCGCAATCTATGTCAGCGACGGCGTCGATGCAGTGCCGCCGGGCTTCGACCTCGCCATCGCCAACCCGCCCTTTATCATCGACGAGGACGGCCCGGCCTACCGCGCCGGCGGCGACATGCACGGCGCCGAGCTCTCGCTCGACTGGGCGCTCGGTGCCGCCGAAAAGCTCGCGCCCGGCGGCCGCATGCTACTCTACACGGGCAGCGCCGTCGTCGACGGCCGCGACGCATTGCGCGAGGACCTCGAGGAACGGCTTCCCGCGCATGGCTGCACCATCGACTATCGCGAGATCGACCCGGACATATTCGGCGAGGAGCTGGCGAAGCCCGCCTACGACGACGTCGAGCGGATCGCGGCGGTGGGCGGCGTCATCGTCAAGGCCCGGACTTGAAGCGCCGACGCGCCGTGCTGATCTACCGGTCATGACGAAGATCCTGAACTTCCACGCCCACATCTATTTCGACGCCGACGAAATCGGTGCCGCGCGCGCCCTCGCGGCGCAGGCGCAGGAGCGCTTCGGCGCGGCCGTCGGCCGCCTTCACGAGCGCCCCGTGGGTCCGCACCCGCGCGGAAGCTGCCAGCTGACGCTCGCGCCGGAGCGCTTCGGCGACTTCGCTCGCTGGGCGATGCTCCATCGACGTGGCCTGACGCTCTTCGTCCACCCGACCACCGGCGACGAGCGCGCCGATCATAGCGACCACGTCCTCTGGTTCGGCCCGAGCGAAACGCTCGACCTTTCCGTCCTCGACTAGCCCGCCCTAGCGCGCCGCTTTCTTGAGCGCGGTGCGGACCAGCGCGTCGAGCGTGGCCTCCGGGCCGAGCTCGGTCTCCGCCTGCGCGACGGCGGACGAGGCCTCGGACGGGCGGAAGCCGAGGTTGAGCAAGGCGGAGACGGCGTCGGCCCCGGGACCGCCGCTGCGCGGCGCTGCGCCGCCGCCCGGTCCGAGGACGATGCCGCCGGCCTTGTCCTTCAATTCGTTGACGATGCGCTGCGCGAGCTTGGGCCCGACCCCCTGGGCGCGCGACACCATCCCGTTGTCGCCGCTGGCGATGGCGCGGTGCAGCTCGTCCCCGGTCAGCGCCGAGAGGATGCCGAGCGCGACCCGGCTGCCGACCCCCTGGACCGACGTCAGGAGCCGGAACCAGTCCCGCTCCTCGGCGCTCGCAAAGCCGATCAGGCGGATCGCATCGTCCGACACCTGCATCTCGGTATGGAGGACGATCTCGCCGCCGACCGGGCCCAGCGACGACAGGGTCCTCGTCGAGGCCGAGACGAGATAGCCGACGCCGGCGACGTCGATGACCGCGAAATCGGCGCCGAACGCATCGAGGCGCCCGGTCAGCTTGGCGATCATGCCGCACTCCTGCCAAAGGCGCGGCGGCTGGCGAGATGATGGGCATGGGTGATCGCGACCGCGAGTGCGTCGGCCGCGTCGGGTCCCGCGATGCGGACGCCGGGGAGGAGCCGCTGGACCATGGCGTGGACCTGCGCCTTGGCCGCGCCGCCGGTCCCGACCACCGCCTTCTTGACCAGACTGGGCGCGTATTCGCCGACTTCGATGCCGCGCGCGGCGGCGGCGAGCAGGACGACGCCCCGTGCCTGGCCCAGCTTCAGCGTCGAGCGCGGATTGTCGTTGACGAAAACTTCCTCGACCGCGGCGCCGGCGGGATCGTGCTCGACGATCACCGCCGACAGGCGCTCGCTCAGGTCGAGCAGTCGCTGCGGCAGGGCGGCTTTGGTATCGGTCCGGACCTGGCCGTTGGCGACATGGCTGAGCCGGTTGCCGTCGGCCGCAATCACGCCCCAGCCGGTGCAGCCCAGGCCAGGATCGAGACCGAGGATGATCATTGCGCCGCATCCTCCCCGGGACGGGGAGGGGGGCCGCGGCGCGAAGCGGCGTGGTGGAGGGGGTCCCGAGACCCGCATAGAGCCCCCTCCACCGCACTTCGTGCGGTCCCCCTCCCCGTCCCGGGGAGGATCAAGAGAGCTTCTCCATCGCTTCTTCGGAGACCTCGTAATTGCCCCAGACGGTCTGGATGTCGTCGTCCTCCTCGAGCGCGTCGATCAGGCGGACGAGCTGCTCGGCATCGCCGCCGCCGACCTCGACCGGGGTCTGCGGCCGCCAGGCGAGATTGGTGCTTTCCGGCTCGCCGAGCACGGCCTCGAGCGCCTTTGCGACCTCGTGGAGCGCGTCCTGGGCGGTCCAGATTTCGTGGCCGTCCTCGTCCGACTCGACATCGTCGGCGCCGGCTTCGATCGCCGCCTCCAACACTTCGTCGCCGGTCCCCGCGGTGGCAGGGTAGCGCACCAGCCCCATCCGATCGAAGCCGTGACTGACCGAGCCCGAAGCGCCGAGATTGCCGCCGTTCTTCGAAAAGATGGTGCGCACGTTGGTCGCGGTGCGGTTGCGGTTGTCGGTCAAGGCTTCGACGATCAGCGACACGCCGCCCGGGCCGAAGCCTTCGTAGCGAACGTCCTCGTATCCGTCGCCCTCCCCGGCCGCCGACTTGTCGATCGCGCGCTGGATATTGTCCTTGGGCATGGACTGCGCCTTGGCGGCGAGGACCGCGGCGCGCAGGCGCGGGTTCATGTCCGGATCGGGCGTGCCGGCCTTGGCCGCGACGGTGATCTCGCGGCTCAGCTTCGAAAACATGGCCGAGCGCTTTTTGTCCTGCGCGCCCTTGCGGTACATGATGTTCTTGAACTTGCTGTGGCCGGCCATGGTCCCGGTTACGCCCTCGCTGTTGGGAGACTTGCAGAGCGATAGCCGAGAGGCTCAGCCTCGCGCAACGCGCCTGTAGGCCGCCGCATAGAGCGCGTAGGTGAGGACGACGAGCACGGCGCTGAGCAGGCCATCGAGCAGGGCAGCGGTCCAGAACCAGGAGACGCGGCCTTCGAGCAGCGCCACGTCGATCATGGCGTGAACGAAGGCGAGCGGCGTCACGACGGCGAGGCTCCAGACCGCCAGCGGCAGCAGCCAGCGCCGAAAATCACGCAGGAAGCGCGTGGGATTGGCGCCGAGCGGGACCGCCGCCGCCACCCCGACGATCCAAGGGGCGAGCGGGGTCAGGATGAGGGTGGTCGCGACGGTACTGAGCGCGAGCCGAAGCGGGTCGGAGGGCATTCCGAACGCCAGGGCGAGGCCGAAAGCGAGCGCGAGGCTGAGGATCACAACGAGGACGAAGAGGAAGAAAGCGCCGTCGGGCTTCCACGGCGGGCGCGGGCTCCCCGCCAGGATACGGACGAGGGGCACGAGGAAAACCAGCAAGCCGGCGAGGCGCGCAAGGCCCGCCAGCATCGCCGCGGCGCCGGGCCGCTCGCCCGGTGCCGGAATGTTGAGAAGGAGGACGACGTTCGAGGCCGTGAGCACGACCAACAGCATCGCGGCCGGCAGCGCGATGCTCGGCGTGATCGTACGGCGCGCCTCCGCGAGGAAGGCAAGGAGGCCGCCTCCACCGGCCCGAGCTTCAAACCTTTCGGTCATGTTATATCGCTCCCCAGCGCGCAGCCTAGCCTGGCGGCCGCAACGGCGCAAGCAAGGGAGCGGTGTGCCGGTCCCCGCTCGGCCGCTCAGGCCATGCCGAGGGCGGCGCGATAGGTCTCGAGCAAGGCGTCGGCTTCCTGGCGGACGTGGGTCTCCATCTTGCGCAGGCGGACGATGGCACGCATCGTCTTGGTGTCGTAGCCGCGCGCCTTGGCCTCGGCGTAGACATCCTTGACGTCGTCGGCCATCGCCTTTTTTTCTTCTTCGAGCCGCTCGATGCGCTCGATGAGCAGCCTGAGTTCGTCGGCCGCGATCGATCCTTCCGCCATCGGTCCTTCCAGCGCGTCTTCTTGGGGTTGAGCCACGCCCTTAGGGACGGCTATGCGCGGCAGCAATGGCGAACCCGCAAACGCTCCACAGTCAATTCGTCCCGCGTACCCGCAAGGTAAGGATTCTGGCGACGCTGGGCCCGGCGAGCAATACGCCCGAGATGATCCGCAGGCTCGCCGAAGCCGGCGCCGACGCCTTCCGGATCAACATGAGCCACGGCACCCACGCCGACCATCTGAAGGCGATCGAGACCATCCGCGGCCTCGAAAAGGAACTCGAGCGGCCGACGACCATCCTCGCCGACCTTCAGGGCCCGAAGCTGAGGGTCGGGACGTTCGCCGACGGCGGCGTCGAGCTGTCGCGCGGCCAGCTCTTCTCGTTCGACCGCAGCCCAGACCCTGGGGACGCGAACCGGGTCAACCTCCCCCACCGCGAGATCTTCAATGCCGTCGAGGAGGGGACGCGCCTGCTGATCGACGACGGCAAGCTCGTCCAGCGCGTCGTCGGCGTCACGCCCGACCGGATCGAGACGGTGGTCGAGGTCGGCGGCCGCATCTCGAACAACAAGGGCGTCAACGTCCCCGACGTCGTCCTCCCGCTCGCGGCGCTGACCGACAAGGACCGCACCGACATGGCCTTCGCGCTCGACCATCATGTCGACTGGATCGCTCTGTCTTTCGTCCAGCGGCCCGAGGACGTCGCCGAGGCGCGGCGGCTGATCGCGGGCCGGGCGGCGCTGCTCGCCAAGATCGAGAAGCCCGCCGCGATCGAGCGGCTGGAGGGCATTCTCGAATTTTCGGACGCGGTGATGGTCGCGCGCGGAGACCTCGGCGTCGAGCTCCCGCCGGAGCAGGTGCCGCCGTTCCAGAAGAGGATCGTCGAGGCGGCGCGGCGCATGGGCCGGCCGGTGGTGGTGGCGACGCAGATGCTGGAATCCATGATCACCTCCCCGACGCCGACCCGGGCCGAAGTCTCGGACGTCGCCACCGCCGTCTATGACGGCGCCGACGCAGTGATGCTCTCGGCCGAAAGCGCGTCGGGCCAGTATCCCTGCGAGGCAGTGTCGATGATGAACCGGATCGCGACCAGCGTGGAAAACGATCCGAGCCACTTCGCCCGGGTCCATTTCACCGAGACGCTGCCGGACGCGACCACCGCCGATGCGATCGCCCAGGCGGCGAACTCGATGGTCGGCACGGTGGGCGCGGCGGCGATCGTCGTCTTCACCATGTCGGGCTCGACCGCCCGCCGCATCTCGCGCGAGCGGCCGGCCGTGCCGCTCCTCGTCCTTACCCCGCAGCTCAAGACCGCGCGCAAGCTCGGCCTGCTCTGGGGCGCGCACGGTGTGCGCACCCGCGACGTCGCCAGCTTCGAGGAGATGATCGCCAAGGCCAAGCGCATGGCGATCCGGCATCGCATCGCCAAGGCCGGCGACCGCATCGTGATCATCGCCGGCGTCCCGTTCGGCACGCCCGGTTCCACCAACGTCATCCACATCGTCCGCCTGGTGGGCGACGAGCTCGAACGCCACAAGCCGAGGAACGAGGCCGCCCGAGCGACGAAGCACTGATCGCACTGGCCGGCGCGTCAGCGGTTTACGATGCCGGGCACGAGATCGAGCAGATCGCGCGCCAGGAAACCGACGCGGCCGATCCTTTGCGAGAGGATGCGGCCGGCCTCGCCATGGGTGTAGACGCCCCACAAGGCTGCGGTCAGCGGATCGGCACCGCGGGCGCACAGTCCGCCGACGACGCCAGCGAGGACGTCGCCCGACCCAGAAGTGGCGAGGCCCACGCCGCCGCCTTCGAAGCGGAAGGTGCGGCCGTCGGGCGCCACGATATAGCTGCAGGGGCCCTTGATCAGGCTGACGATGCCGAGCGTCTCCGCCGCCCGCCGTGCGGCCGCTTCCGCGTCGGCCTCGACCTCGTCGCGGCTGCAATCGAGCAGCCGCGCCATTTCCCCGGCATGGGGGAGAATGACCCCGCCGCCCGGCCAGGCACGCAAGCTCGGCGCCCGCGCGGCCAGGCAGCCCAGGACCGCCGCGTCGAGCACGAGCGGGAGCTGCTCGGCGCCGCAGGCGAGCAACGCGTCGAGCAGCCGTTCCAGCGCCGTCCCGCTTTGGAGCCCGCAGCCGATCGCGACCGCGGCGGCCTGGCGCGCCAGCGCGACGATCGGCTCGATCGCCTCGGGTTCGATGTCGCCCGCTGCGGTCTCCGCATACCCGACGACCCTCGCCTCCGGGATCAGCACGCCCAGCTGCACGGCAATGCTCCGGGCCGTCGCGATCTGGAGCTTGCCTGCGCCGGCGCGAAGCGCGGCGATGCCGGCGAGCAGAGCCGCGCCGGGAAGCTCGCGGCTGCCCGCCACCACGAGCAGCCGCCCGCGATCCTCCTTGCTCGAATCCTCGGGATGATCCGGGAGCGGAAAGCGCTCGAGCAAAGCCCGGTCGAGTTGCTCCACGCCGCTCATCGCGTTCCTGTGATCGCGTCGGGCTCCGAAGTGACGGCGGCCTGCGAATCCTCGATCAGCGGGGCGGCGAGATTGTAGCGCACCAGCCGCGGCACGCAGTGGCGCTCCTCGTCGGGCTCGAACTCATACTCGCACACCCCGCAATTGAGCACGTCACCCTCCTTGTCGATGCGCAGCACCTCCGCCTCGTCCATCTCCTCGAGGATGTAGCGCAGGCACAGGACGACGACCTGGTGGCAGACGATCAGCACGCGGCGGTCGGCATAATGAAGGCTGACCGTGTCGAGCGCGCTCCTGAGGCGCAGGATGACGTCCGCCCAGCTCTCGCCGCCGGGCGGACGGTGGTAGAATTTGCCGAGCAGGGCGCGGTGCTCGGCCTGGTCCGGGTGGAGCTGGCGGATGCCTGCGGTGGTCAGGCGATCGAGGATGCCGAACTCGCGCTCGCGCAGCCGTTCGTCGATCACCGGCCCCTTGGCGCCCGCTGCGGTACCGCCCGCCGCGCAGATCCGGCGCGCCGTCTCGCGCGCGCGGACATAGGGAGAAGAGAGGACGATCTCTGGCTTCTCCTCTTCCGCAAAGGAGGCGAACCAGCGGCCGACCGCGTCCGCCTGGCCGCCGCCGAGCTGGGAGAGCGGCACATCGACGTCGCGCGTCGGAATGTCGATGCGGTGCTCGCCGGCCTGCGAGGCGAGGTCGCGCGCGACGTTGCCGGCGCTTTGGCCGTGCCGGACGATCCACAATCGCGATGGCCATCTCTGCCGCATCGCCTGCTCTAAAGCGCGAGCGGAGCGAAGGTTCAGAGAAGGCCCTCGGCGCGCAGTCTGGTGCGGAGGCCGGCTGCGTCGGTGAACAGATGCGCGCGCATGCCCACCGCCTCGGCGCCGGCGATATTGATCGCGCGGTCGTCGACGAACAGGGCTTCGGCGGGTCGGAGGCCGAAGCGGTCGAGGGCGCGGAAATAGAGCGCCGGGTCGGGCTTCACCAGCTTCTCCTCGCCGGAGACGACGATGTCGCGGAAGCGACTGAAGAAGGCGCGCTCCCGCTCGTGGAACGGCGTCCAGAAATCGGCGGAGAAGTTGGTGATCGCGAACAGCGGGACGCCGCGCGCGTCGAGCTCTTCGACGATCTCGTGCACGCCGGGCACAGGATCGGTGATCGTCTCGCCGAAGCGCTCGCCCCAGGCCGTGACGAGATGCGCATATTCGGGGAACCTGCCGCTGAGCTCGGCCGCCGCCTCGGCGAAGGGGCGTCCTGCGTCGAGGCTGTCGTGCCAGTCCCAGAGGCCGACCTCCTCGACGAAGCGCAGCCTCGCCTCGTCCTCGGGCAGTTGCCGGGCGAGGAAGGCTTCGGGGTCCCAGCCGTAGAGGACGTTGCCGACATCGAAGACGGCGGCGGTGGGCTGACCGGTCATGCGTTGCGTCTGTCCGTCATTCGACACCGAACGGGGCGGGCACCGCCAGCCTTGCCCGGCCGGGTGGGCTGTGGAAAGGCGCGTCGCACGAAGGGAGCCTGCAATGGCCGACGACCCGAACGACAGCCCCTCTCTGCTCTGGACCCGGGTGGGGGCGGCCGAGCCGGGGAAGAGCGACGACGACATCCGCCGCAACTTCAGCGTCCTGGAATTCTCGCAGGAGGCCGCCTTCGTGACCGCCGCGACTGAAATCCTTAGGCGCGACCTCGGCTATGTGCGGTCCCTGCGCGCCCAGCAAAGCATGCTCGCCGACGGACGCCCCATGCCGATGATGTCCTACGGACTGGTCGAATATCTCATGTCGCTCGATTTCTCCGCGTCGGCCGTGCTCGAGCTGGGCGGCGGTCAGTCGACCCTCTTTTGGGCGGCGCGCGCGCAGTCGGTCCGCACGATCGAGCACGATGCCGACTGGCTGAGCCGTATCTCGCGCAGCAATCTGGGCAATGTCAGCATCGTCGAGGTGCGGCAGGACGGCTATGTCGGCGCACTCTCGGCGCTCGAGGAGCGCTTCGACATCATCGTCATCGATTGCGCGGCCAACCGCTTCGAATGCGCGCGCGCCGCCGGGCCCTTGCTGCGTGAGGGCGGCATGATCATCCTCGACAATTCGGACTGGCACCCGAGGACCGCCGCCTATCTGCGCAGCCTCGACCTCATCCAGCTCGACTATCCGGATTTCAGGCCGCTGCATCACTTCCGTTGCACGACCTCGATCTTCCTGCATCCGGACTTCCGCCCGGTCCCGGCCGGGCCGAGGCTGCCGCCGGTGCCGCGCGGCGGGAAGGATATCGGACCGGTGAACGATTGGGACGTGCCTGCCCGCGGCTAGGCCCGTCGTGGCGTCAGCCCTGGCGCGCCTTGAAGCGGCGATTGGTCTTGTTGATGACGTAGGTGCGGCCCCGGCGGCGGATCACGCGGCAGTCGCGATGGCGCGACTTGAGGGACTTGAGCGAGTTGCGGATCTTCATGGCGGGATGCCCTGCCTCTTCTAAGCCGGTGCCGATGCTGGAAAAGCGAGGCGCCCACCTAGTGGGATTGCTGCGTTGCGTCAAGGCCGGAGCGCTTTTCGCGGGAGCGGCGGGAACGCGGTTCATGTCGGCAGCTTGGACGTGAGCGCTGGCCGGAGCGAAGACGCGCGCCTTCAGCCGCGGCGCTCGGCGAGCTTGCGTTCCCAGGCGAGCGCATCCGCGACGATCGTGTCGAGATCGGCGCGACCCGGACGCCACGGCAGGGTGGCGAGGATCTTCGAATTATCGGCGACCAAGGCCGGGGGATCGCCGGCGCGGCGCGGCTCCAGCTTGCGCTCGATTCTCATGTTGGTGACCCGGTCGACGCTGTCGAGCACTTCCATGACCGAAAAGCCGCGGCTGTAGCCGCAATTCATGACATAGCTCTCGGCCGGGGTCGCGATCAGCTTCTCGAGCGCATGGACATGGGCCGCGGCAAGGTCGGATACGTGGATGTAATCGCGCACTCCGGTGCCGTCGGGCGTGTCGTAATCGGTGCCGAAGACCGAGACGTGGCCGCGCTTCCCGAGCGCCGCCTCGACCGCGACCTTGATCAGGTGGGTCGCGCCCGCGGTCGACTGGCCCGACCGCCCCCCCGGGTCCGCGCCGGCCACGTTGAAATAGCGCAAGGCGCAATAATTGAGCGGGTGGGCGAAAGCGGCGTCGGCAAGCATCCGCTCCGTCATCAGCTTCGACCAACCGTAAGGATTGATCGGCTCGGTGCGCGACGTCTCCCTGACCGGCACTTCATCGGGGATGCCGTAGGTCGCCGCGGTCGAGGAGAACAGGAAGTGGCGCACGCCGCCCTCGACGGCGCTTTCGATGAGCGAACGGCTCTTCACCGTGTTGTTCTCATAATATTTGAGCGGCTTTTCGACTGATTCGGGAACGATGATCGACCCGGCGAAATGCATGATGGCGCCGATCCCGTGCTCCCCGATGATCCGCGCGACGAGCGCCTGGTCGGCAATGTCCCCCTTCACCAAGGCGGCGCGCTCCGGCACGGCCCAATCGAAACCGGTGGTGAGATTGTCGATCACCACGACCGGCCAGCCGGCGTCCAGAAGAGCGAGGACGGCATGGCTGCCGATATAGCCCGCCCCGCCGGTCACCAGCACCGGCGGCTTCAGGTTCGGATCGCTCATTCAGGCCTCGCACGAATCGGAAATGCAGCTTATTCGCCGCCGGGAACGTTACGGCCCTATAAAGGCTCCAACGCATTGCGCGAGGTGTGAGGATGAAAAGGCTCGGGATCGCATTCGCCATGGCGCTGGCTCTGGGCGCCTGCTCGACATCGCGCGGCGGCCGCGACGCCCAGGCGGCGGGCGGCGTCGATGTCACCCGCACCCATCTCGGCGGCCAGCTCGCCCGCGCCCAGATCGCCGTCGAGCCGGTCAATGCCGCCGACCGCAACAATCCCGAATTCACCGCTTTCGGAGATGCCGTCGAACGCCAGCTCGCCCGCCACGGCTACACGATCGCGGCCAACCGGCCCGCCTCGGAGCAGATTGCCAGGATCACGGTTTCGCAAGGGACCCGCGCTGCCCTCACTACCGGCTGGCCGGCCGGGCTCGGACGCGGCAGCAGCCAGGCGAACGTCGTCGCGACGCTGCTCGACGTGCGCATCCAGCGCCGCTCGGACGGGACCGTGTTCTGGCAGGGGCGCGCGGTCACCGAGACGGCGGCGGGAACGCCGCGGACCGAGATCGTCGAGCGCCTCGCCGAAGCCCTGTTCAGGGACTTCCCCGGCGAATCGGGCCGCACTATCAGAGTCCGATGACCCTCTCCGTCACCAGCGCCTTCGACGGCGGCAACATTCGCCTGGTCGCGATCGAGGGCGACCGCATCGACCTCGAGATCGCCCGCGACAACCAGTCCGACTTCTACCAGTGGTTCTATTTCCGGGTGACCGGCGGCGCCGGCCGCGCGCTCGAGCTGCGGATCCTCAACGGCGCCGGCTCGGCCTATCCGCTCGGCTGGGAGAATTACCGGGCCTGCATATCCTGCGACCGCGAGGAATGGACCCGGGCCGACACCAGCTATGAAGACGGCGTGCTGACGATCCGGGTGACTCCGCACACCAACAGCATCTGGCTTGCCTATTTCGCGCCCTACACGATGGAGCGGCACCACGATTTCGTCGCCGCCGTCGCCGAGCATCCCGAAGCGGATTATCGCTCGCTCGGCCGGACGCTCGACGGCCAGGAGATCGATTATCTGCGTATCGGCCGCGGGCCGCTCTCCATCTGGCTCTACGCGCGCCAGCATCCCGGCGAGACGATGGCCGAATATTGGATGGAAGGCGCGATCGAGAAGTTGCTCGACGATGCGGATCCTGTGTCGCGGCGGCTGCGCGAGTCGGTCACCTTCCACATCGTGCCGAACATGAACCCGGACGGATCGAAGCGCGGCCATCTGCGGACCAACGCCGCCGGCGTGAACCTCAACCGCGAATGGCACGCGCCGAGCCTGGAGCGCAGCCCCGAGGTCTTCCACGTCCTCGCCGAAATGGACGAGACGGGAATCGACTTCGCGATGGACGTCCACGGAGACGAGGCCATTCCCGCCAATTTCCTCGCCGGCTTCGAGGGCATTCCCTCGTGGAAGAAGGAAAAGCAGGAGCTGTTCGATGCCTTTGCCGCGGCGCTCGTGCGCATCTCGCCCGATTTCCAGACCGCGAAGGGCTACGAGATCCCGGGCAAGGGCCAGGCGAACCTGTCCATGTCGACCTCGCAGCTCGCGGAACGCTTCGGGGCGGTCTCGATGACGCTCGAAATGCCGTTCAAGGACAATGACGATCTGCCCGATCCGGTCTCCGGCTGGTCCCCCGAGCGCTGCCGGCGCCTCGCCGCGGCCTGCCTCGACGCCATCCACGCCATCGCGCCCCGCCTCGCGGAGCTCAAGCGCTGATGCCGCGTCTGGTTTTGATTCGTCACGGACAATCGACCTGGAACCTCGAGAACCGCTTCACCGGCTGGTGGGACGTCGACGTCACCGAAAAGGGCGTCGAGGAGGCGCGGGCCGCGGGTGCGCTGATGGCGCAGCGCGGGCTCGATTTCGACCTGTGCTTCACCAGCCTCCAGAAGCGGGCGATCAAGACGCTCGACCTCGCGCTCGAGGCGATGGACCGGCTGTGGCTGCCGGTCGAGAAGGACTGGCGCCTCAACGAGCGCCATTACGGCGGCCTCACCGGCCTCGACAAGGCCGAGACCGCCGCCCGCCACGGCGATGCGCAGGTCCACATCTGGCGGCGCTCCTTCGATGTCCCGCCGCCGCCGATGGAGGCCGGGAGCCGCTACGATCTGGCGGCCGACCGGCGCTACCAGGGCATCGCGATCCCGGCGGCGGAGAGCCTGAAGGACACGATCGAACGGGTCATCCCCTATTGGGAGGCCCGGATCGCGCCGGCGCTGCGCGGCGGCCAGCGCGTCCTCATCTCCGCCCACGGCAATTCGCTCCGGGCGCTGGTCAAGCACTTGTCGGGGATCCCGGACGACGAGATCGCCGGCCTCGAGATTCCGACCGGCCAGCCGATCGTCTACGAGCTCGGCGCCGATCTGTCGGAAGCGGATCGCTATTACCTGAAGGACCGGTGAGCCAAGTGCGTCATCCCTGGCCTTCGCCGGGATGACGGTCTCGCTCAGCCCTCGCTCTTTGCGCGGTACATGTTGCGGTCGGCGCGACCCATGACGTCGGCGGCGCTATCACCCGGCAAGACCGTCGCGACGCCGATCGCGGCTTCGAGGCGCACCTCGGTGCCCCCGAGGTCGAGCGGGCTCGACGCGATGCAGCGCGAAAGACGCTCCGCCGTCTCGATCGCACTATTGTGATCGAGATGGTCGAGGATGAGGCCGAACTCGTCGCCGCCGATGCGGGCGACGACGTCGGTCGTCCGGATCAAGTTCTGGAGCAGCCGGGCGACATGGATGAGAGCCGCGTCGCCGGCCATGTGTCCGTGGCGATCGTTGACCCGCTTGAGGCCGTTGAGGTCGATATAGAGCACGGCCGCGGGCGTGCCGTGGCGGCTGGACTGGCTCACCGCGCGCTCGAGCTCGCGCTCGAAGCGGCGGCGGTTCGGGAGCGGCGTCAGCGTGTCCGTGTCGGCCAGGCGCTCGAGGTCTCCGAGCCGCTCGCGCATCTCTGCCAGCGAGGCGCGCAGCAGCGCGTTCTCATCGGCGAGATCCGCGATGCGCGGTCCCGCTTCATCGACTTTCGGTTGCGTCGCCACTTGTCCACCCCATCCAACTAAGCGGCCTCAACCTACTCGCTAAAAATTAACACAACGCCAAGGCCCGCGCCGGCAATTGCCCGCGCTGCGGCCGGCGGCTAAGGGATGGCGCTCGCCGGGCGGACGGAGGGACATGGCAGACGAAGCGCCTCTCATCGGCATCATCATGGGCAGCCGCTCCGACTGGGAGACGATGCGCCACGCCGCCGCGTTGCTCGAGGAATTCGGAGTCGCGCACGAAACCCGCATCGTCTCCGCCCACCGCACGCCCAGGCGGCTCTTCGACTACGCCGGCGGCGCCGCCGCCCGCGGCCTGCGCGCGATCATCGCCGGCGCCGGCGGGGCCGCGCATCTGCCGGGCATGACCGCCGCGATGACGCGTCTCCCCGTGCTCGGCGTGCCGGTCGAATCGGAGGCGCTGTCCGGCCTCGACAGCCTGCTCTCGATCGTCCAGATGCCCGCCGGCGTGCCGGTCGGCGCCCTCGCCATCGGCAAGGCCGGCGCGGTCAATGCGGCGCTGCTCGCCATAGCCATGCTCGCCACGAGCGACGACGCGCTCGCCGCGCGGCTCGACGACTGGCGCGAACGCCAGACCGCCGGCGTCGCCGACGCGCCCGAATGAGCCTGAAGCCCGGTTCGACCATCGGCATTTTGGGCGGCGGCCAGCTCGGCCGGATGATCGCGATGGCCGCCGCGCGGCTCGGCTATAAATGCCACGTCTTCGCGCCCGACAAAGCCTTGCCGCCCGCGGCCGAGGTCTCCGCTTCGTTCACCCGCGGCGACTATGGCGACGAGGCGGCGCTGGCGAAGTTCGGGGCCTCGGTCGACGTCGCCACCTACGAGTTCGAGAATGTCGCCGCCGGCCCACTCGCCGCTTTGGCCGCGCAGGCTCCGGTCTACCCGCCGCGCCGCTCGCTCGAGATCGCGCAGGACAGGTTGGCCGAGAAGGAGTTCGTGGCCGGGCTCGGCGGTCGGCCGGCGCCGTTCGCCGCCGTGGGGGACCGCGCCGGCCTGGACGCCGCGCTGGCGAAGATCGGCGCGCCCGCTATCCTCAAGACCCGCCGCTTCGGCTATGACGGCAAGGGCCAGGCGCGGATCTCCGCGCCGAGCGCCGCGGACGAAGCCTGGGCCGCGCTGCGCGGCGCACCGGCCGTCCTCGAGGCCTTCGTCGACTTTTCGGCCGAATTCTCGATTCTCCTCTGCCGCGCGGCTTCGGGCGAGACGCGATTGTGGGACGCGCCGCGCAACGTCCACGCACACGGCATCCTCGAGCGCTGCGTCGTCCCGGCCGGCGACGAACTGTCCGGCCATGTCGCCGAGGCCGCGGCGCTGTCCCGGCAGATCGCCGACGCGCTCGGCCATGTCGGCGTCCTCGCGCTGGAATTCTTCGCCGCCGCCGACGGGCCCGTGTTCAACGAAATGGCGCCGCGCGTCCACAATAGCGGCCACTGGACGATCGAGGGCGCCGTCACGTCGCAGTTCGAGAACCATGTGCGCGCCATTTGCGGCCTGCCGCTCGGATCGACCTCGCTCGCGGCGGCGGCAGTGCGGATGGAGAACCTGATCGGCGTCGCAGCCGACCGCTGGGCGGAGATCCTCGCGGAGCCGGGCGCCCACCTCCACCTCTACGGCAAAGGCGAGCCTCGTCCCGGCCGCAAAATGGGCCACGTGACGCGGCTGATCCCGTAGCCTTTGGCTGCCCGCACCCGGGGGGCAAGGCTCAGCGCGGCTGGACGACCTCGATCGGCATGCCGAGCCGCTCGAGCTGCGGGCGGACGCGGGCGGCGTCGCCGACGACGACCCAGATCCAGCGATCCGGCTCGATCACCCGCCGCGCCTCGCGATCGAGCTGGTCGGCTGTCATTGCCCGGTAGCGCGGCGCCACCGTCTCCCAATAATTGTCCGGGCGGCGATAGAGGATGTTCGAGCGCAGCGCCGCCAGGATCGACGCCGAAGTCTCGAACTGCCCCGGAAGCTGGCGGGTATTGCCGAGGATGGTGCGGTTGAGCTCGGGCGCGGTCACTCCTTCGTTGCTGAGGAACGAACGGATCTGGGCGACCGTCGCGGCGATCGATTCGCCGGTCCGGTCGGCCTGGACGGGCGCCGAGATGATGTAAGGCACCTGATGCTCGAACAGGCTGGGCGCGCCCCGCGCACCGTAGGACCAGCCCCGCCGCTCGCGCAGCTCCATGTTGATCCGCGCGAGGAAGTTGCCGCCGAGCACTTCGTTGGCCGCGTTGAAGGCGAGCAGGTCTTCGGTCCCACGCACCGGCAGCAGCTGGCCGCCGAGGATGAAGGACTGGGGCGATTGCGGCCGGTCGATCAGCACGATGCGCGAGCGCCCGACCTCGGAGGGCCGCGCGTCGAACACCTTGACGCCGCGCTCGACGCCGGCTGGCGGGGTCCAGTTGCCGAAGCGCGCCTCGAGCAGCGGCATCAGGCGCGCCAGCGGCATATCGCTGACCGCGAAGATACGGGCATTGTCGGGCCGGATCCAGCGCTGGTGGAAGGCGATCAGCTCCTCGCGGCTGATCGCGCGAACGGCTTCAATGTCGCCCGACCCGGTGAACGACTTTCCGTAGGGGTGTTCGGATCCGTAGAGCAGGGCCGGCAGCGCCCGCGCCGCGATCGCGGCCGGGTTGGTGAGCTCGGAATTGATCGAGGACAGCTGCTGCTGGCGCAGGCGCTCGACCTCGCCGGGCGCGAAGGCCGGGTTGCGGACGATGTCGGCCAGCAGGGTGAGCGACGGGGCGAGATTGGGCGACATCGCCGTCAGCATGACCGCGGTCCGGTCGACGCTGGCGCTGGTGCCGATCGTCGCGCCGAGACGCTCCTGCGCCTCGGCGAGCTGGATCGAATTGCGGGTCGTCGTTCCCTCTTCCATCAGGTTGAGCATCAGGGTCTGGGTGCCGAGCCGGTCGTTCGGGTCGGCGGCGATGCCGGCGTCGAACTCGATCGCGACGCGCGTCGCCGGCACGGCGGCGCGCCGTGCGTAGATCACTTCGATGCCGTTCGAGAGCCGCGCCCGCTCGACGTCGGGGAAATCGAGCGCGGGGGTGGACGTCACGGCCGGCATCTGCCGAGCGAAGACGCGCGGGGCCTGCGGATTGGCGGCCTGAGGCGCCTGGGCGGCGGGAGCCGGCTGCGCCTGGCCCGGCGCGGCTTGGCCCACAGGGGGCTGGGCCGCCTGTTGGCCCGTGCCGGCGCCCGGCTGTCCCATCGTCGTCGCATTGGCGCGCGGGGTCTGGCCCGGCTGAGCGGCGGCGGCGCCGCGGACGCTGCCGGCCTCCTCGTAAGCGGGACGTTCGCCGGGATTGATGCGCAGCGCATAGACCGGCCGGGTCAGCCAGCGCTGCATCGCCGCGCGCGTCTCCTGCGGAGTGACCCGCGCAAGGCGCTGCAGGCGATTGCGGTAATGATTGGGATCGTTCGCGTAGAGCATGCCCTCGGCGAGCGCGACCGCCTTGCCGCCAAAGCCGCCGACCTGCTCGAGCCCCTGGACGCGCTGGGAGACGGCGCGCATCACGGTGCGCTGCACCTCGTCGTCGGACGGACCGGTGCGGATGAACTCTTCGACGATCTGGTCGAGCCGGCGCGACACCGCATCGGCGTCCTGGCCCGGCTTGACGTCGACCTGGATGCTGAACAGGCCGACGCGGTGCATCGGCGAGGCGCCGGCGCTGACCGAGACGGCGGTCTGCTCGCCGCGCACCAGGATGTTGTCGAGCCGCGAGCTGGCGAGGCCGCCGAGCACCGAGGCGGCGACTTGCAAGGCTTCCGAATCGTCGTGGAGCATGCCCGGCACGGCCCAGCTGCGGATCAGGCGCGTATTGGCGACCCGGTCGGTCATGACGTCGTCGATCCGCGCCGGCAGCGTCGGCACCTCGGCCTCGGCGGGATTGTTGACTGGGCCGCGGGCGATGTCGCCGAAATAGCGCTCGACCAGCGGCCGGGCAGTCGCCGCGTCGACGTCGCCGGCGAGGACGAGGATCGCGTTGTTGGGGCCGTAATTGCGGCGGAACCAGTCGTGCACCGTCTCGAGCGTCGCCGCGTCGAGATCGGCCATCGAGCCGATCGGCGTGTGGCCGTAGGGATGATTGTTGGGGAAGAGGCGCTCGAACAGGCGGTAGCCGACGAGGCCGTAGGGCTGGTTGTCGCCCTGGCGCTTCTCGTTCTGGACGACGCCGATCTGGTTGGTGAGGTTGGTCTGGGTGACGGCGCCGAGCAGATGGCCCATGCGGTCGCTCTCGAGGAACAGCGCACGCTCGAGCGCCGGCGTCGGCACGTTCTGGAAGTAATTGGTGCGGTCGAACGAGGTGGTGCCGTTCAAGTCGGTCGCGCCGATCTCGCGCAGCGGCTGGAAATAGTCGCCCGGGGCGTTCTCGGAGCCGTTGAACATCAGATGCTCGAACAGATGCGCGAAACCGCTACGGCCCTGCGGCTCATCCTTGGAGCCGACATTGTACCAGACGCTGACCGCGACGATCGGCGCCTTCCTGTCCTCATGGACGATGACCCTGAGGCCGTTGTCGAGCGTGAACGTCTCGAACGGGATGTCGACCTGGCGCAGCAGCTGCCCGGGCCCGACCGCGGGCCGAAGCGACGCGGTCTCGGGGCTGGCGCCGCTGGACCCGCCGGTGGCGCAGGCAGAAAGGGCGAGACCGGTAAAAAGTGCCAGTGCCGGCAAGAGCTTGCGCATCATCATCCCTCTTCGTCGTCCCCGCGCGAACTCCTAGCCGGACGCACAATCGAATCAACAGGATTCTGCCGGCGCCGCGACGCAGCCCTTGTGTTGCCCAAAGGCAACACTACATGCTGAGCGGAAAGGAATAGGGGCAGGATATGAACCTCGAGAGATTCACCGAGCGGGCGCGGGGCTTTTTGCAGTCGGCGCAGACGGTCGCGGTGCGGATGAACCACCAAAGGATCGCGCCGGCGCATCTCCTCAAGGCCTTGCTCGAGGACGAGCAGGGCATGGCCTCCGGGCTGATCGCGCGCGCCGGCGGCAGCGCCGAGGCGGCGCGGCGCGAATGCGACGAGGCGCTGACGAGGATCCCGGCCGTCTCGGGCAGCGGCGCGGCCCAGGCGCCGGGCCTCGACGGCGAGACCATGCGCGTGCTCGATGGCGCCGAGCAGATCGCGCAGAAGGCGGGCGATTCCTACGTCACCGTCGAGCGGCTGCTGCTCGCGCTCGTCCTGTCGAAGACCGACGCCGGCAAGGCGCTCGTCGATGCCGGGCTGAAGCCGGAGACTCTCAATGCGGCGATCAACGAGTTGCGCGGCGGGCGTACGGCCGACACGCAGTCGGCGGAGGACCGCTACGATGCGCTCAAGAAGTTCGCGCGCGACCTCACCCAGGCGGCGCGGGACGGCAAGCTCGATCCGGTGATCGGCCGCGACGAGGAGATCCGGCGCACCGTGCAGATCCTAGCTCGGCGCACCAAGAACAATCCGGTGCTGATCGGCGACCCGGGCGTCGGCAAGACCGCGATCGCGGAAGGCCTCGCCTTGCGTATCGCCAACGGCGACGTCCCGGACAGCCTCAAGGACCGCAAGCTGATGGCGCTCGACATGGGCTCGCTCATTGCCGGCGCCAAATATCGCGGCGAGTTCGAGGAGCGCCTCAAGGGCGTGCTCGACGAGGTCAGGCAGGGCGAAGGCGACATCATCCTGTTCATCGACGAAATGCACACCCTCGTCGGCGCGGGCAAATCCGAAGGGGCGATGGACGCCTCGAACCTCTTGAAGCCCGCTCTCGCCCGGGGCGAGCTCCACTGCATCGGCGCGACCACGCTCGACGAATACAGGAAGCATGTCGAGAAGGACCCGGCGCTGCAGCGGCGCTTCCAGCCGGTCTTTATCGGTGAGCCGACGGTCGAGGACACGATCTCGATCCTGCGCGGCCTCAAGGAGAAATACGAGCTCCACCACGGCGTCCGGATCACCGACGGCGCGATCGTCGCCGCTGCGACGCTTTCGAACCGCTACATCTCGGACCGCTTTCTCCCCGACAAGGCGATCGATTTGATGGACGAGGCCGGCTCGCGCCTTCGCATGGAGGTCGAATCGAAACCCGAGGAGATCGAGAATCTCGACCGCCGCATCATTCAGCTCAAGATCGAGCGCGAAGCACTGAAGAAAGAGAGCGACCGCGCGTCGAAGGACCGCCTCGCAGCGCTCGAGACCGAGCTCGCCAATCTCGAGCAGCAATCCGCCGAGCTCACCCAGCGCTGGCAGGCTGAGAAGGAGAAGATCGCCGCCGAATCCAAGGTCAAGGAGCAGCTCGACGCGGCCCGGCTCGAGCTCGAGCAGGCGCAGCGCGCCGGCGACCTCGCCAAGGCCGGGGAGCTCCAATACGGCACCATCCCGAGCCTCGAAAAGCAGCTGGCCGAAGCCGAGACGGCCAGCGCCACCGCAATGCTGCGCGAGGAAGTGACGTCGGAGGACATTGCCGGCGTCGTCGCGCGCTGGACCGGCATTCCGATGGAGCGGATGCTCGAGGGCGAGCGCGAGAAGCTCCTCCAGATGGAGAGCCATCTTGGGCGTCGCGTGATCGGCCAGGACCAGGCGGTCAAAGCCGTCTCGACCGCGGTGCGCCGCTCGCGCGCGGGCCTGCAGGACCCGAACCGTCCGCTTGGCTCCTTCCTGTTCCTCGGGCCGACCGGCGTCGGCAAGACCGAGCTCACCAAGGCGCTCGCCGAATTCCTGTTCGACGATCCGCACGCCATGGTGCGGATCGACATGTCGGAGTTCATGGAGAAGCACAGCGTCGCGCGGCTGATCGGCGCGCCGCCGGGTTATGTCGGCTATGAGGAAGGCGGGGTCCTGACCGAGGCCGTGCGCCGGCGCCCCTATCAGGTCGTGCTCTTCGACGAGGTCGAGAAGGCGCATAACGACGTCTTCAACATCCTCCTCCAGGTGCTCGACGACGGCCGGCTGACCGACGGCCAGGGCCGCACCGTCGATTTCACCAACACGATCATCGTGCTCACCTCCAATCTCGGCAGCCACCACCTCACCGGTCTCGCCGACGGCCAGAAGGTCGAGGATGTCGAGCCGCAGGTGATGGAGGTCGTGCGCGCGCACTTCCGGCCGGAATTCCTCAACCGGCTCGACGAGATCGTGCTGTTCCACCGGCTCTATGCCGAGCATATGGCGCCGATCGTCGAGATCCAGGTCGACCGAGTCCGCCAGCTGCTCGCCGACCGCAAGATCGCGCTCGAGCTCAGCGACGGCGCCCGCGCCTGGCTCGGCCGCGTCGGCTACGATCCGGTCTACGGCGCGAGGCCGCTGAAGCGCGCGGTGCAGAAATATCTGCAGGACCCGCTCGCCGATGCGATCCTGCGCGGCGAGGTTCCGGACGGCGCCACGGTCCGTGTCGAGGAGGGCGAGGGCGCGCTGCAGCTGAACGTCGCCGCGGCCGCGCCTAGACAGCAGGCCGCCTAGCCGCCATCGTCCGCGCCGATGCAGACGCTGGACGTCAACAGCCTCTTCTCGCGCGCCGAGCAGGCCTTCATTGCGGGCCGGCACGACGAAGCGCGCGCCGACCTCACGCAGGTCCAGCGGCTCGCCGGGCCGCATCCCGCGATACTCCACCTGCTCGCTCTGGTCGAAGCGAAGCGCGGTGCCGTCGACGCCGCCCGGGCGGCTTTCGAAGCGGCCCTCCGGCTGGCTTCGGGCGACGCCCAGCTCCACAACAATTACGCCAATTTCCTCGCCGACGCCGGCGAGGAGGACAACGCCCTCTCACACTACGGCCGCGCCTTGGCCGCTGCCCCCGCTTTTCACGATGCTCGCTACAATCGCGCGCTGCTGTTCCAGAAGCTCGGCCGGCGAACCGAAGCGCTGGCCGAGCTGGATCGAGTCGCTGCGGCCGCCCCGAATGAGGCGAAGGTGCAGTCGGCCCGCGGCAGCGTGCTGCGCGAGCTCGCCCGGCTCCCGGAAGCTGCTGCCGCTTACGACGCGGCGCTGGTCGTCGACCCCGAGCGGCTGACGTCCCTGCATGGCCGCGCGCGCGTGGCGATGGAAAGAGGCGAGGAAGCCGCCTCCGATTTCTACGCTCGAGCACTGGCGCTTCGGCCCGCTGACCTCGAGCTGCGCCTCGGGCTCGCCGAAGCCCTCGAAGCGGAAGGCGATGCCGCGTGCGTCGCAACGCTGGCCGACGCCGTCGCCGAGCGTCCCGACTGGGCGGAGGGTCAGGCGGCTCTGGCGCGGATGCGCTGGGAGGCCGGCGCGGGCACGGCGTTCACGGAAGGCTTTGAGCAGGCACTTGCATCGGATCCGGCTAATCGCGACCTTTGGATCGGCTACGCCTCGGCGCTGGGCGCCGCCGATCTCGCAGCAGAGGCCGCCGATGCCGCGGCGCGCGGCCGCGGCTCGATCGGGGACGACGCGACGCTCATGATGATCGAGGCGATCCACGCTTCGGAGGCAGGCGACCTCCGCCGCGCCGATCGCATGTTTGCCGCCGCCCCGCCCGACTTCATCGGGCGCGACCTGTTCGAGGCCCGGCACCGCATCCGCTGCGGCGACGCTGCCGCGGCGACCGCATTGTGCGACGCGGCGCGCGCGGCCTCGCCATGGGATGTCGAAGCCTGGGCAATCACGGGCCTGGTCTGGCGGCTGACCGGCGACAGTCGCGCCTCGTGGCTTCTGGAGCAGCCAGGGCTGGTCGATGCGCGTCCGATCGCGCTCGATGGGGAAGAGCTGACGGCCATCGCACAGCGGCTGCGCAGTCTGCATCGCACGCGTGCGCACCCTGTCGGGCAATCGCTGCGCGGAGGCACCCAGACCCGCGGCCGCCTGTTCGACCGGGCCGAGCCGGAGATCATCCTGCTCAAGCGCGCGATCGAGGCAGCGGTCGGCGAATATTGGCAGCGCCTGCCGCCGGCCGACGACTCGCACCCGCTTCTCCGCCACCGCCAAAGCAGCCCGCGCTTCGCCGGCTCCTGGTCCGTTCGGCTGACCGGCGGCGGCTACCACATCTCGCATTTCCACCCGCGCGGGACGCTTTCTTCGGCCTGCTATTTCACCGTCCCCGCGCCGGAGGCACCGATGGAGGGCTGGCTCGAGGTCGGAGGGCCGCCGGGCGGCCTCGACGTGCCGCTCGATCCGCTTGCCCGGATCGAGCCCGCGCCCGGCCTTATGGCACTCTTTCCCAGCTATCTGTTCCACGGCACGCGTCCCTTCTCGGCGGGGGAGCGCCTGACCGTTGCTTTCGACATCACGACCGAAGGCTAGGTCCGCAACCGATGCCGGCGGCGGTCAGGCGTCGCGAAACCAGCCGGTGATCGAGAAGCGTCCCGCCGGAGCGAAGGGAGGGACGTAGGTCACATTGTGGCGCAGCGGCACGGCGAAAAGATTCAGAGCGTTGAATCGGGGCCGATAGCCGGCGACGACATCGCCATCCTCATCGTAGAACATCAGATATCCGCCCCAATCGGGTCGCCAATCGTCGGCGCAGAAGCTCATCACATAAGCGACCCGCCAGCCCTCGGCGACATGACTGTCGTCGTGAACGGCGAGGAAATGATTCGGCCCGTACAGCGTGGCCTGCGCATCCGCTTTGGCGAGCGTGGCAATGCCGGTGACTTCGCGAACCAGATTCAGGAGCGGGTCGGAATTGATATGCTCGAGCAACAGGTCGAGCGCTTCATGCTCGTTCCAGCCGCCGAGATAAGCGTTCAGCATCGGATAGTGAGCGTAAGCGAATGCATAGTCGCCGCGGCGCATCGCGGCCGCGACCTTGCCGCTAAGCGCATTCAGCTCCGCGGCGGGTGTCGCGGCGAGTTGCTGCCGCCTCAGGCTGTGCGGCCCATCGCTTCCGGCCCGCCAGGCCAGCCCCCACGGCGTCTCGCGGGAGAGCAAGCCGTGGATCGCCTGCGCGGCGGCGAGGGTTAGAAAGTCGCGGATCTGCACGCGCCGTTCCGCGGCGAAGCGGAGCGCGCCCGCCGCGCGGTCGACATGCGGACTCAGTTCGAACAGGGAAATCGGCTGCACGTTTGGCGCTCAGGAAGATCTGAAGCTGGCGGCCGCGACGGCGGTGAGATTCACGGCGA
>DASVVQ010000045.1:0-6559 GCA_036386475.1 Allosphingosinicella sp.
TGAGGGACGTGCGCATTCCAGCGTCCAACATGCTGCTCGGCGAAGGGCGCGGCTTCGAGATCGCTCAAGGTCGGCTCGGGCCGGGGCGCATTCACCATTGCATGCGCACCATCGGTGCGGCCGAAGAAGCGCTCAAAGCCATGGTGATCCGGCTTCAGAGCCGCGTCGCCTTTGGCAAGAAGCTGATGGAGCATTCTGTCTGGGAGCAGCGCATCGCCGCCGCCCGGATCGACATCGAGGCCTCGCGCCTGATGTGCCTCAAGGCCGCCGACATGATGGACAAGGCCGGCAACAAGGCCGCCAAGGCCGAGATCGCGATGATCAAGGTCAAGGGCCCGAACATGGCGCTGAAGATCATCGACGACGCCATCCAGGCCCATGGCGGCGCCGGCGTCAGCCAGGATTTCGACCTGGCCTATTCCTATGCCGGCATCCGCACGCTGCGCCTGGCCGACGGCCCCGACGAGGTCCACGCCCGCGCCATCGCCCGGATGGAATTTGCCCGGCATGCTGCACCATGACCGTCGTTGCGAGGAGCCCTTCGACGCCGCCTGCGGCGGCGCTCAGGATAAACTGCCGCTGCGGCAGCGACGCGGCAATCCAGCGCGCGTCGGAGGGACCCTGGATTGCTTCGCTTTGCTCGCAATGACGGACGTACTCTAGACGTCCTGCGGCAGGATTTCGGTGTCCGTGCAGATCGTGTCGTCGCAGGCCTTGTGCAGCCGCCAGCCGAGCCAGGCCGAGACGAGGCACATGGCGGCGGCGAGGAGGAGCTGATCCTCGACGGGTACGCCCGCCATCGACAGGCCGATCGCGATCAGCGAGCCGATCACCATCGCCCCCGAATTGACGATGTTGTTGGCAGCGACGGTCCTCGCCGCCTGGGCCTTTGGGACGGTCGTGGTGAGGAAGGCATAAAGCGGGACTACGAACATGCCGCCGGCAAAGGCGATGCCGAACAAAGAGCCCAGGAGCGCGAAGATCCCCGGCTGGCGGATGAACTCGCCGACGCCGTAGAGCCGGTCGCTCTCCGGCCAACTCGCCGAGACGAGGTGGAATGAGACGACGAACGCGCCCATCGCGATCACCGACGGCGCGCTGAAGCGGGCCGAGACCTCGCCCTTGAGGAGCTGGTTGATGGCGATCGAGCCGCAGGCCACGCCGACCGAGAAGATGGCGAGGAACAGGCTCGCCACCTCGCGGTCCGCGTAGAGGACGTTCTTCACCAGCGGCGGGAACTGGATGAAGAGCACCGCACCGATCGTCCAGAAAAAGCTGATCGCGACGATCGCCAGGAACAGACGCGGGATGTGGAGAGTCGCGGCGATCAGCCGGATCGAGGAGCGGAAGACGTTGAGATCGATCCGGTGCCCCTCCTCCATCGGCGGGGCGGGCGGGACCTGCCGGCCAGAAATGTAGCCGATCAACGCCACCGCGATCACGGCGGCGGCGGCGGCCTGGACCGAGATGAGGCCCGCGAGGAGAGTGCCGCCGAGGATCGCGACATAGGTTCCGGCCTCGACCATGCCGGTTCCGCCGAGCACCTCGCCCGGCTGAAGATGCTGCGGGAGGAGCGCATATTTGATCGGGCCGAAGAAGGTCGAATGGACGCCCATCGCGAACAAAGCGAGGAGGAGGACCGGGATGGCGACGCTGCCGACCGCGATCCCCTGCCAGGCGAGCGCCAGCCCGAGCGCGCCGACGAGCATGATCAATATCTCGCAGAATTTGACGATGCGGATGATCCGCGCCTTGTCGCGCGCGTCGGCGAGCTGGCCCGACAAGGCGGACAGGAGGAAGAAGGGGAGGATGAAGACGCCGGTCGTCACCGCGCTGAACCAGGCCTCGTCGGCCTCGCTGTTATAGACCTCGTAGACGACGAACAGCACCATCGCGTTCTTGAACAGATTATCGTTGAACGCGCCCAGCATCTGGGTCACGAACAAGGGCAGGAAGCGGCGCTTGCCGAGCAGGCCGACGGCGGAAACGGTCATGCGCGGCGCGGCGCTCCGGCAGGCAGGCGGGCGGCGGCGGGCGCCATTTCGTCCTGGTTTCTCGGCATCCTAGTCCCTCGCCGTACGGTGCGGCGCTCATAGGCGGTGGCGCATGGCAGGCACAAGCCCCGGGGCCGCGGGGGTAGGGGGAGCATGCTTGCGTGCAACCGCTCCGCTCATCCTGAGGAGGGACCGAGGAGGGCGAAGCCCGTCGCGAGGGCCCGTCTCGAAGGACGGTCCTTCGAGACGCCGCTTCGATACGGCTTCGCCTACTCAGCGGCTCCTCAGGATGAGCGGGGGTGGGGGATGCCAACCGGGAGGGAAATCACCCCAACCCCCGCCTCTCCCCAAGCCGGGACTTTGCCGCTAAAGGTTGCCCGCCGATGCTCACCCTGCCGAACCTGCTGACGCTGTCGCGCATCTTCGCCGTGCCGATCCTCGTCTTCCTGCTCTGGAAGCCGGACTGGTACGATTATGCGGTGACCTTCGTCCTCTACTGCCTCGTCGGCATCACCGATTATTTCGACGGCTATCTCGCCCGCGCCCAGGGGACCGTGTCGCGGCTCGGCGTGTTCCTCGATCCGATCGCCGACAAGATCATGATCGCGGCCGTGATCGTCATGCTGGTCTCGACCCGCAACCAGAGCGGCGTGCCGATCATCCACAGCTTCCACATCGTTCCCGCGCTCGTCATCCTGCTGCGCGAGATCGCCGTCTCGGGCCTGCGCGAGTTCCTGGCAGGGCTCAGGATCTCGCTCCCGGTCAGCCACCTCGCCAAATGGAAGACGACCCTGCAGCTCGTCGCCCTGGGCGCGCTGATCCTGTCGGGCGCCGTGCCGGACTGGGACTGGGTCCACCTCGTCGGCCTGTTCAGCCTGTGGGCGGCCGCGGCGCTGACCCTGGTGACGGGCTGGGACTATCTGCGCGTCGGGCTGAGGCACATGGACTGATGGATTTCGCCAAGCGCGCCTTCGATCACAGCTACCATATCGATCCGATCGTGCGCTCGCTGCTCGATACGGATTTCTACAAGCTGCTGATGCACCAGTTCATCTATTTGCGATATCCGAACGTCGAGGTCGGCTTCGCTCTCGCCAACCGGACGAAATCGGTGCGGCTGGCGGACGAGATCGACATCGGGGAGCTCAAGGAGCATCTCGATTTCGTCCGCGGCCTGCGCTTCCGCCCGTCCGAGATCGTCTGGCTGCGCGGCCAGAGCTTCTACGGCCAGCATGGTCTGTTCGAGGAGAGCTATCTCCACCATCTGAAGACGCTTCACCTCCCCGATTACGAGCTCGCGGCCGGCGAGGACGGGCAGATCCGGCTCGAATTCCACGGGGCCTGGACGCAGACCACCTTGTGGGAGATCTACGCGCTCGAGATCATCAACGAGCTCAGATACCGCCGAATCATGCGCGGGATGAGCCCGTCGCAGCTCGATATCATGTACGCCCGCGCCAAGGTGAAGCTCTACGACAAGCTCGGGTGCCTGAGGAGCGTCGAGGGCCTCGCGATCACCGATTTCGGCACGCGGCGGCGCCATTCCCATCTGTGGCAGGAGCATTGCATCCTGACCGCCAAGGAGGTGCTCGGCGACAGCTTCACCGGCACCTCCAACGCCTTTTTCGCCGCGCGCCACGATCTCGAGGCGAAGGGCACCAACGCCCACGAGCTGCCCATGGTCCTCGCCGCCCTCGCCGAGACGGACGAGGACTTGCGCGAGGCCCAGTACAAGGTCCTGAGGCAATGGCAGAACGTGTATCGAGGCGCCTTGCTGGTCATGCTTCCCGACACGTTCGGGACCACCCAGTTCCTGCGCGACGCGCCCGAATGGGTGCGCCACTGGACCGGCGCGCGTCCGGATTCGAAGAAGCCGGTCGAAGGCGGCGAGGAGCTGGTCGAATTCTGGCGCCGGCGCGGCGAGGATCCGAAGGAGAAGCTGATCATCTTCTCGGACGGCATGGACGTGGCGCTGCCCGGGCAGGCGCCGAACGGATCGGACATCGCGGCGGTCCACGCCCATTTCGCCGGGCGGGTCCGCGTCGGCTTCGGCTGGGGCACGAACCTCACCAACGACTTTCTCGGCTGCCACCCCGACGATCCCGATCTGCTGAAGCCGCTCAGCCTCGTCTGCAAGGTCAAGTCGGCGAACGGTCGCCCCGCCGTCAAGCTCAGCGACAATTACGAGAAGGCGACCGGCCCCGCCGAGGAGGTCGAGCGCTACCGGCGCCTGTTCGGGAGCGAAGGCCTGGCCGATGTGCCGGTCACGGTATGAGGAGGAAATGATGCGAGACGGGATCGGACCGGCGGACGCGCTCGTCATCGTCGACCCGCAGAACGATTTCTGCCCGGGCGGCGCGCTCGCCGTCGCGGGCGGCGACGAGATCATGGGTGGGATCGTCGAGCTGGCGATGCGGTTCCGCGCTGCCGGCGCCCTGATCGTCGTCACGCAGGACTGGCACCCGCAGCGCCACCAGAGCTTCGCCAGCAGCCACGAGGGCGCCGAGCCGTTCGGCACCGCGCAGATGCCCTATGGCGAGCAGGTGCTCTGGCCCGACCATTGCGTCGAAGCGACGCCCGGCGCGGAGTTCCACCCGGCGCTCCGGGGCGCGGTCGATGCCGCCCATCTCGTCGTCCGCAAGGGCTACAATCCCGCGGTGGATTCCTATTCCGCCTTTTTCGAGAACGACAAGGCGACCTCGACCGGCCTCGGCGGCTGGCTGAAGGACAAGGGCGTCCGCCGCTGCTTCTTCGTCGGCCTGGCCTACGATTTCTGCGTGGCCTATTCGGCCCTCGACGCGGCGCGGCGGCTAGGGCTGGAGGCAGTCGTGCTCAAGGACCTCACCCGCGCCATCGCCATGCCGGCGGGAGCCGGGACCACCGTCGACGCCGCCGAAGCGAGCTTCCGCGAAGCGGGCGTCGCGGTCGCCGACAGCCGCGAGATCGCGCCGGAGGCGTTGCCCTATTCGTCGTAGGTCCTGGGCATGCCGAGCGTGCCGGCGGTGTCGATCTCGCCCAGGATCGAGCCGCGCTCGTCGGCGACGAACCAGGCGCGGCGGCGTTGATTGTCGATCGAGTAGATCGGCTCCCCGGCCTTCGCCGGGGGCAGGCTCGCCGGGGCCGTAGACGTAGCGCGAGAGCATCGCCCCGTTTATGTTCTGGAGGATCAAGTTGCAGCCGTCGAACAGATAGGTGCGCGGATTGGCGCCGCTGGTCGTGATGCGGTTGAGGCGCATCAGCGGATCCCAGGTCCAGCTCATCGTGCGGCCGTGGCTGACGAAGCCGGTGAGGAGATTCTCCGAGCTGTACAGGAAGGTCGGTCCGCCTTCGGAGGCGAGATTGCCGCGCGGATCGTAAGTCGGCGGTAATTCGCTGGCCGCCACGTCATGAGTGCAAGTCAACGCTCCTTTCATTTTCCAAGACTATATGTTTATCGGCCGATTCTTACTACAGAGTAGAATTACCTTCTCTTATCTCAGATAATATAATTTTTAGATCGCGTTTCCTTCCCTTTAGAATGAACTTTCCGTCTTCGTTTTTATTTATCGAAATCCAGTCGGACCTAAAGAGCCAAGACCTAGATAGTGCAGGAGCCCAGACGCAATCCCCCAAGGGGTAAATGAAGCGTGCTGAGGCCAAAAGGTCCGAAATTTGACCTATCTCATCTTCGCGAATTTCGACTTGGTCCGGCGCCAATCCTCGCAACCACATATATATCACGTTACTAAGATAAGCCACTGTGCCTAAATATAGTGCGAGCAGCTGATCATCTATGGCAATTAATGTCAGTAAGAGTGCTGCGACTGCGATCAGAAGCGCCTGCCCATAATTAAATACTGGGAATAATATGCTTATGATCTTCATCACAGGCCTCGGCAATACTGCGCAATCCGAGACTCCGCGTCAGCTCGCCAAGCCGCATATTCTATGGTAAGGCCTATGACCGTTGCGACCGCCACCCCTGGCCACCCGCCTGCCCTTCCGAGGCTAGCAGTACGGCCCGTAACGGGACCCATCGCCGCGAAGGCGACCTCGAAATCCGCGACAATGGCCGCGGTAGCCCCGCCAGAAAGGGCCGCGAAGAGCATCCCACATTGACGTCTCTGTTCGCGACTCAGAGGCGGGCGAGACGGCTGCTGGGCGCGCCGCGGACCCGGTCGTGCCTGCCACGACGCGTCGATGATATCGTTCCCCCCATAGCCCCCGCTCCCGCCTTCACCGCCGTTGCACAGCGTGATGACCATATTTTGCATCATCGGGGACCCGCACTCAGCCAAGCCCGCATTCCCCCCGGTTCCGCTGGCGAAGCTATCGTTGATGCCCACGTCGCGCCTGACCCTGCCAGGGTCGCCGCAGACACGTATTTCCTCCCCTTCCTCGTCGTCGAAAGTGCACCCGCCCTTCAGCCCGCTTGGATCAGTGAAGTTCACCGGATCGCCGCCGACATAAGCGTACATGTTCATGCCGTCGCCATAGCCGATCGGGTCGGTCTGGAGGAAGCGGCCGATCGTCGGGTCGTAGATGCGGGCGCGGTTGTAGTAGAGGCGCGAGAGGCCGAGATAGAG
>DASVVQ010000046.1:0-73596 GCA_036386475.1 Allosphingosinicella sp.
GTTGTCGCCGCCATTGCCGGTGAGGATCTGGCCGCTCGAGCCGGTGCCGGTGAGGTTCTCGACATGGGCGCCGAGCGCGAAGCTGATCGCGGTCCGGACCTCGTCCAGGCCCTCGTTCGCCGCCTCGAGGGCCTCGTCGCCAGCATCGTCGACCAGATAGAGATCGTCGCCCGCCTGGCCGACCATATAGTCCGGCCCCGCGCCGCCGTCGATCAGGTCGTCGCCCGCGCCCGCATAGATGCCGTCGCGCCCTGCGCCGCCATGCAGCGCATCGTTGCCGCCCCCGGCATAGATGGTATCGTCGCCCGCCCCGGCGCGGATGACGTTGGCCTGGAAATTGCCGCTCAGCACCTGGCCGGCATTCGAGGTGCCGACCAGGGTCTCGACATTCTCGCCCAGCGCATAGGAAGCGGCCGAGGCGCGGACCTCGTCGTTGCCGCCGCCGGGGAGCTCGACGACGACGTCGCCGCCATCGTCGGCGAAATAGAGGTCGTCGCCCGCCCCGCCGTGCATGGCATCCGCGCCGGCCCGGCCGTCGATCACGTCGTTGCCGGACCCGCCCGATATGCGGTTGGCGTCGTCGTTTCCGCTGAGCGCCTGGCCGCTCGCCGAAATGCCCGTGAGGTTCTCGACATTGGCAATGGCGGCGAGGCTGTAGGCGCCGAGCGCGGTGCGGATCTCGTCCGTGCCCTCGCCGGCAAGCTCGAGGACCGTGTCGCCGGCGCTGTCCAGGAAGTAGACGTCGTTGCCGGCGCCGCCCAAGGCGACGTCGCTGTCGGCGCCGGTCATGACCAGCATGTCGTCGCCGCCCAGGCCCTCGAGCCGGTCGTTGCCGCCGAGGCCGTGAAGCGTGTTCGCGCCGGCATTGCCGACGATCCGGTTGTCGAGCTCGTTGCCGGCCAGGACGAGCGGGTCGGTGCCGGCCTCGTCCGCGGCCGCGAGCATTTCGATGGCCATGCCGGTGGGAAGCGACACGCTGACCCGCGCGTAGACGCGGTCGTAACCCACGCCTGCGAGTTCGGAGACGTAGTCGGCGGGGTCGTCGACGAAGTAGCTGTCATCGCCGAGGCCGCCCGCAAGCCAGTCCACCCCGGCGCCGCCGTCGATCACATCGTTGCCGGCGCCGCCCGAAATCCGGTTGGCGAGCGCATTGCCGGTGAGGGCCTGGCCCGACGCCGAGCTGCCCGCCAGCATCTCGACGTTCGCGCCGAGAGTGAAGACGGCGAGGGCGGTCCGCACCTCGTCGTTGCCGGCGGCCGCAGCCTCGACGACCGTATCGCCTGCATCGACCAGATAGACGTCGTCGCCCGCGCCGCCGGCCAGCTCGTCCGCGCCGCCGCCGCCGTCGATCGCGTCTGCGCCGCTTCCGCCCGTGACCCTGTTGTCGGCCGCGTTGCCGACCAAGGTCTGTCCCGCCGCCGACGTACCGGTCAGTCGCTCGAAATTCTCCAGGAGCATGTAGGAAGCGAGCGCGGTCCGGACCTCGTCCGTGCCCGCATCGGCGCCCTCGGTGACGCTATCCCCGGCATCGACGAGATAGACGTCGCTGCCCGCCCCGCCGGCGAGCTGGTCCGCGCCGCCGCCGCCGTCGAGCAGATCGTCGCCGGTCCCGCCGGCGATCGCATTGTCCAGCGCATTGCCGGTCAGCGACTGCCCGGTCGCCGCCGTGCCGGTGAGGCGCTCGACATTGGCGCCGAGCGCGTAGCCGGCGAGCGCGGTGCGCACCTCGTCGGTGCCGGCGTCGGCCGCTTCGGCAACCGTGTCGCCCGTGCCGACGAGGTAGAGGTCGTCGCCCGCCCCGCCGGCGAGCTGGTCCGCGCCGCCGGCGCCGTCGAGCAAATCGTTGCCGGCGCCGCCTGCGAGCTCGTTGGCGAGATCGTTGCCGGTCAGCGCCTGCCCGCTCGCGGCGGTCCCGATCAGGATCTCGACGTTCGCCGGGAGCGCATAAGCGGCGAGCGCGGTGCGCACCGCGTCGGTGCCGGCATCGGCCGCCTCGACGACGACGTCGCCGGCATCGACGTGATAGACGTCGTTGCCGCCGCCGCCGGCCATGCGATCGGCGCCGCCGCCGCCGTCGAGGACGTTGGCGGCCTCGTTGCCGGCGATCGCATTGTCGAGCCCGTTGCCGGTGGCGTCGATCGCCGCGCTCCCGGACAGCGTCAAATTCTCCACGTTCGGCGCCAGGACGTAGGAGACGGAGCTCACCGCCAGGTCGGTGCCCGCACCGACGTCCTCGACGATGAGGTCGCCGCCATGGTCGATCTCGTAGCGATCGTCGCCCGGCCCGCCGACCAGGCGGTCGGCGCCGCTGCCGCCGTCGAGGAGATCGTCGCCGCCGAGGCCGTGGAGCGTGTCGTTGCCCGCCTCGCCGCGAAGGACGTCGGCCTCCGGCGTCCCTTGCAGCACGTCGTCGCCGCCGGTGCCGACGATCGGCCCCGCCGGACCCGTCGCGACGATGAAGTCGCCCTGGACGACCCGCCCGTCGACGAAGATCCGCATCGTGCCGTTGCGCGTGGTCACGACGACGTCGCTGTAGACGCCGCCCGAACCGTAATTGCCTTCGGTCCAGGCCAGGGTCACCGGCCCGAGCGCGCTGAGGTCGATCTTGTCGACGCCCGTCTCGAAGCCGAAGATGCCGTCTTCTGCGATGTCCGTGGAATCGCCGGCGTCGGTGTAGACGAAGCGGTCGGCGCCGGCATTGCCGGTCAGGTCGTCCGATCCGGGTCCGCCGATCAGCACGTCGTCGCCGCGGCCGCCGTAAATCTGGTCGTCGCCGGCGCCGCCGTCGAGCCTGTCGTTGCCGCCGCGGCCCTGGAGGAAGTCGTCGCCGCCCAGTGCGACGATGATGTCGGTAGTGCCGACGCCCAGGATCGTCTCGGATGCCGCCGCGCCGGTCTGGCTGAGCGTGAAGCTGTCCGGGTCCCAGCTCCAGCTCGTCACCTGCCCGCCGTCCGCCCCGGCATTGCCGTAGAGGAAGTGGATCGCTTGGAGATCGAGCGTGCCCAGCGTCTGTCCGGAATGGCCGCCCGATTTGTAGCTCATCACGCTGGCGCTGTAATCGTCAAGCGCCGGCTCGAGCGTCGGATCGTCCTCATGGGGATGCTTGAGGCCGATGGCGTGGCCGATCTCGTGCAGCAGCAGATGCATGTTGCCGGCCGCGTTCGAGCCGAGGAAGATATCGCTGGTGATCGGATTGTCGAAGCGCCCGCCGGGATAGAAAGCGAAGCCCGCGAAATTGCCGAAGCCCATCAGCGCCATGTCGTAGACGCCGAAGACGATGTCGCCTTCGCCGCCGGGAACCTCGAAGAAGGTCAGTCCCGATTGCGAGGCCCAGGCATCGAGCGCGATGCGCGCGGCCGCCTTCTCGGAGGCGAAGAGCGGACGGAAGCTGGCGAGCGCCTCGGCCGAATAGCGCGACGCATGATAATCCTGCACCGATGTCAGGAACGAAAAGGTGTAGAAGGCGCCCTTTCCGCTCGAGCCGTGCACCGACGTGCCCGAGAGGATGGCGGTAAAGTCGCTGACGACCGTCATTCACTTCCCTCCCCGGGGAAAGGCACCCCATCCGGGCGCGATGCGGTGCGGGCCGGGAGCGATTCGCCTTGTCGATCAGTAGGTTATCGAAGGCCGTCTGGGAAGCCGCAATCGGGAAAGCCGGCCTGCGCGCGCGCCCCGGCCAAGCGCGGCCAAATTCAACCCGGCGGTGCTGCGCAGGAGGTTCCCGCTCTCGAAATGGAGCGGCGTCCCCGAGGCGGTGCCGGCGAGATCGGTGCTCAGCGTCGCGAGCCTTCCCATCGCGTCGTATCCGTAGCGGGTCTGCGTGCCGTTGCCGTGCAGGACCGCGTCCCGCTCGCCCTGCGCCCGGTAGCGGTAGATGGCGAGCACCATCTGGTGCGGCGTCCCGCCATTCTCGCGGATCGCCGTGACCCGGTTGAGCCCGTCATGGTCGTAGAGCAGGAAAAAGCCCTGTCCTGAGCCTGTCGAAGCGGCGTCGGAATGGGTCAGGCGCGTGCGGTTGCCGTTCGCGTCATATTGATAGGAGCATCATGCGTTCGATACCGCTTTGACCCATCAGTAGATCGGAGGCGTCAGTCTGCTCAGCGACTCGGTAACCTCAGGTACCTCGGAGTACACTCGCTGTTGGAGCAGATTCTAATTAGGCTCTGGATCGCGGATGCGACCTCGCGAGGCGGAGTGCCGGTTGAGAGCGGCACCTTTACCGCCAGTTCACAGCCGGTGTGTCGGTTTAACGTGTACACAGCAGTTAGAAACCCGTCCTCTCGCCGCGACGTTGAAGGTTCTATTCGTATGCCGCCGTCGACATTCGCATGCGATCGGCGGCAGCCCGCAGTTTCCCTGATTCGGACTGGGCCGCTCCGCCAATGCGGCTCGCTGAGTGTCCATTCTCGAACGCCTCCGCCGACCTGCCGCATCGACACGAAGGCGATCCGTTCGATGCACCACGCTTGCATCCGAATGTCACAGAGCAACTGGGGAATAGGGGCGGCCTGAAGCCATATCGATGCTGCCAAAGCAATCATTTCATCTGCCTTTTCAATCTATCTAGCGACGCTCCCTTAGGTCGACAATCCTATTGTTGGGCGACGTCAGTATCTCCATGATCGTGCGCTCGTTGGCTGGACCTAGCATGTCACCCATGATGGAATTCTCGCCCCCAGGTAATATCTCGGTGACGACCGTCCCATCGGGTAGACCCCGCTCTGTATATTGATCCCGAGCGTCGAGCCCGTGGCCAAACTCGTGCGCAGCTCCCCTTTCGGACAGAGTTGTGCTGATATTGATATTGCGGCTCCCCATGCGACCCTCCGTATGTGAGCGCATTGCCGGGTTGGGCGAGGAATCGTTGAGGCGCGGGTCCACGCGAAATCGAAGAGCGTCCGAGTCCGTGCCTTCCACCGCGATAGTAGTCACGTGCCTTCCGTCAGAAAGTGTTCCGCTATACATTTGGCTTACGGTAAGCTGAATGTCTGCAGGAGTTACAGCTGCAGCAGCTAATGACTCGTCGATATAGAAGGTCTGGATTATCAGAATATTTTGATCAGACAAAATATAAATGGTTGCTTCGCCGGTCGGGTCAAAGAGATTAATTGGATCCTGCCGTGCGTAGACGTACAGATTGATCTGATCGTCATAGCCGATCGGATCGCGCTGCATGAACCGCCCATGCTCCGGGTGGTAGAAGCGCGCCTTGTAGTAGTAGATCGGCACGTCGCTCATCCACATCTGGCCGGTATATTGGAGCCAGCCGAGATTGTTCGCGCCGGGGCGGCCATATTCGTCGTAGCGGTTGATGCGCACCGGGCTCCCCGCGTCGTCGGTGAGGGCGATGACGCTGCCGCGCTCGTCGGTGTGGGCGAACCAGCGCACCGGCACGAACCAGGCGACGAGCTCGTCCGTGCCGGGGCCGATGACGAGACGCTGCTCGTTGCCGCCGGGGCCGTGCATGCCGACGAGCAGCTCGCCGTCGCGGGTGAAGCGGAAGCCGGCCTGGGCGCCGCTGCCGTCGACGCGCGAGAGGCGCATCAGCGGGTCGTAGCCGTAGGTAGCCGGGCCGGCCGAGAGGAGCAAGTTCTCCGAGCTGTAGGCGAAGGTGCGCACGCCGTCGTTGGTCATGTTGCCGTTGGCGTCGTGGTCGGGCGCGGTTGAGCCGTTGACGGCATCGATCTGGTTGAGCCCGTTCACCGCATAGGCGGTCGTGCCGGGCGCGGCGTCAGTGCCGTAGAGATCGTTCGAGCTCGTCCGGCTCGTGATCTGCCCGGCGGCGTTGTAGGCGAAGCTCACTTCATTGTCCGAGGCGGTGCCGGCGAGATCGGTGCTCAGCGTCGCGAGCCTTCCCATCGCGTCGTATCCGTAGCGGGTCTGCGTGCCGTTGCCGTGCAGGATCGCCTCGCGCTCGCCCTGCGCGCGGTAGCGGTAGATGGCGAGCACCATCTGGTGCGGCGTCCCGCCATGCTCGCGGATCGCGGTGACCCGGTTGAGCCCGTCATGGTCGTAGAGCAGGAAGAAACCGTCCGGGTGGGTCAGCCGAGTGCGGTTGCCATTCGCGTCATATTGGTAGGAAAGCGTGCGCGTGACGCCGCCCTCCGTGCTGCCGCTCGAGACGAGCCGGCCGACCGCGTCATACTGGTTCGTGACGGCGCCGAGGTTGCCGGTGAAGGTCGCCGACACTTGCAGCCCGCGCAGGTCGTAGCCGTAGGCGACGTCCGCCTCGCCGCCGGGGCGGTCCTTCAACGACATCCGGTTGAGCGCGTCGAAGGCGTAGCCGATCTCCTGGCCGGCGCGGGTGCGGACGACGGTGCGGTTGCCGTTGGCGTCGTAGCCGTAGCTCTCGTAATCCTGCTCGTTCAGCGTGCCGGCCGTGGCCAGCGCGGTCGCCTGGCTGGCATCGTCGAAGGCGGCTGCGCCCGCCGCCGAGGGAAAGACCCAGCGCGCGAGCCGGTCGTGGCCGTCGTAGCGGAATTCGGCGCGGTTGCCGTTGCCGTCGATGACGAACCGCCGCTGGCCGTTGGCGGTGTAGCCGTTGGTGATCTCGGCCTCGCCGGCCCCGCCCGCTCCGAGCACGCCGACGCCGGTGCGCACCTGCGCCACTTCGCCGGCGAGCGTGTGGACGGTGCGCGTGATCCGGTCGGGCGCGCCCGCGATCTGCGAGACCTGCATGCAGGCATCGGCGGCGAGGGCGAACCGGCTGCGGTCCGTCCGCAGCGCCGTGCAGCGCGGCCGGCCGATCGCGTCGTAGCTGTGCTCGGTCAGCGCCTCCACCGCCCCGGCGGCCGCGACCGTCTCGCGGCGCTTGCGCCCGGCCGCGTCATACTGCGTCTCGGCGACCCGATCTGCGGTGAAGCCGGCCCAGTCGGCCGGGGCGACGGCGTCGCTCTGCCAGGCGGAGAGCCTGCCATGCTCGACCCGGACGAGCCGCCCCTGCGCGTCGTAGCTGTTGCGGACGGCGAGGCGGGGAAGCGGGCCGGCGCCGTCCGGATCGGCGCTGATCGTGCCGGTCGTCCGTCCCATCGCGTCGAACCGCGAATAGGACGTGTCGGGCGTGGCCGAAGCCTGCGCCGCCGCGGGCGTCGCGCAGAGCGGCGCGAGGCCGGCCGAAAGGATGGTGCCGATGAGGAGGCTGGTCTTGCGAACGGACATGTCTCGATCCTTCTGATGTCGGTTGGCGGGCAGCGCTGCCGCCGGAGCGCGAGCCCCGGCGGAGCGCGCTCAGGGGCAGTCGGCGAGGCCGGCGCGCGGGCTGGTCTCGCTCGTCCGGTTGCCGTTTGCGTCATGGGCGTAGCAGCTGCGCAGCGCCGCTCCGCCGGGGTCGACGATCGTGCCGCGGAGGAGCAAATTGTTCGGACCGTTGTCGGGGCCGTAATTGTAGAGGGTCACCGATTCGTCGTTCGCCACTGCGCAGGGCGCTGCCGGATTGCCGGTTGCGGCGCTGGTCCGGCAGCGGCGCTCGCTGGTCCGCACCCAGGCCGGGCTCGCGGCGCGCGAATAGCCGCCCGAGGCATTGAGGATCCAGGCGTAGCGCTGCTCGTAGGTGTAGCGCACCTGCGGCTCGACGCCGTTCACCGCGGGCCCCGTCTCGGTGAGCACGCCGCCATGCACGGGATCGTAGGTGAAGCGCGTGCGGTTGCCGCGCCCGTCCTCGACCCATTGTGGGCGATTGCAGGTCGGCCGGCTGGTGCAAGTGTCCGGAAAATCGGCGCGGCGGACGATGTCGGCGCCCTGGCGCACGCCGTTTGCGTCCGGCTTCGCCTGCAGCGTCTCGGATTCCAGATTTCCGCGTCCGTCATAGCCGTAGACGATGCGATTGCCCTCAGGCCGCGTGACCGTCTCGGGCGTCGAAGGCTCGCCGCCCATGAAGGTCCAGTCGAACGGTCCCGTATAGGTCATCTGCGTGGCGCGTCCGAGCGGATCGGTGACCGTGGTAGGCAGGCCTTCGCCGTTCACGGCGACGTGCGTTGCGGGACTGCCGGTTTCGGCATTTCCCAGCTGCGTCATCGTCACCTCGGTCTGGAAGCGGGGCGACGGATGCGCGTAGTTCTCGGGCGGGCATTCGCGCTGCGCAGGGAAGGAATAGGTCATGGTCTCGCCCGTCGCGACGGTTTGCGACAGCACCTGCTCGTGGTTGCGCATCCCCGGCGGATCGCCTTGCGGCGGGCTGTCCGGATCGATCCGCGGCGTGCACAGGCCATAGCTGTTCGTAACCTGGCACGACGCCTCTCCGGGCAGGGTGATGCAATCGAGATGGCCGCGGCTCGAATAGCGATAGGTCGTCGTCTGGCTCGCCGCATTGGTGGTGCCGGTGAGGATCGGGCCGGTCGCGATCGTCCCCGCCGGCGAATATTGATAGGTGACGGCCTGTGCGCCGGCCGGGCAGGTCGATGTCGCCGTGACATGGGTCCGCGCCATGTTGACGGCGCAGGCCCTGATGCGTGCCCGGCCGCCCGCTACCGCGCCATATTCGAAGAACAGGGCGTAGCCGCGGTTGCCGATCACGCTTCTCAGGCCGTCGCCGTCATAGGTGAAGTCGGCGCGCGTCCCGTCGGGCGACGTCCAGCTCGCCACCGCCATCGCGGCGCGTCCCGGCGCGTTCAGCGAGTTGAACACCAGCACCGAGCCGTCCGTGTCGGTGAACACGAAATGGCCGCTGCTGTGATCGCTGCCGATGAATTCGAGGCTGTGCCCGCCGAAATTGACCGGCGCATAGGTGCCTACGAACCCGCCCGTGGGATTGGTGCTGCCGCCGATGAAGCCGATCGAGCGGCTGCCGATCGTCACGCTGTAGAGATAATTCTCCATCCCCGGCGGCGGTTGCTGCCAGGGCGTTTCGACGATGCTGTTGCCGATCCGGATGTTGAGGTTGTTGCTCCAGCCTTGCGTCGGGGTGCCCGAATAAGCCGAGAAGCCCTGGTCGAGGCTGCTGAGATAGGTCCGCTCGAGAGTCAGGCCGACGGGGAAGTCGACGCCGCCGATCGCGAGGTCGCGCTCGGCGTGCGAAAAGGCGCCCGTCGCGAAGCTGACGCCGGTTGGGCTCTGCGTATCCTGGCGCGGCGGCGGAGTCGGCCCGCTTTCGGCCGCGGCCGGCGCGATCCAGCTGGCAGTTGTCAGCAGGGCGCAGGAAAGGGCTCCCGCCCGAAGCAAGTTGTGGGTCATCGTCTTTCTCCAGTCTCGCGCCGGGGGCGCGTGCCGCCTTTCGCCTCTCCGGCGAGCGGCGGCGGTTCAGGCCGTCACTGGCCGGTCTTGGTCTCGCGGCGGGTGCGGTTGTCGGCCTTGTCGTGCTCGTATTCGGTCGCGGTCTTGACGATGTTGGTGGCCGTGTCGCTCCGTTCCACCTTCACCAGCCGCCCGCGGGCGTCGTAGCGGTAGCGGATCGTCTCGCCCGCCAAAGCGGCGGTGGCGGCGACGGCGAGCGCCGCGGCGCCGACCAAAGCGGCGCGCTTCAGCCGCAGGGCTTCTTTCCGGTCCATTTGGGCATCCCTTCCGGTTCCTTCCGGCGACTCGGGAGCGAGTCGCGTCCTGGAACGGAGAAAGAACATCCGAAGTCCTATTATGCAAGGGGTGGGCGAAATAATAATCCTATTGGGTTACTCATGCGGTGGCCGGCGCGGCGCCGGGTGCCGCCCCGCGGTTAACGCGCTCTTTACCACTTCCGTTTACCGCTCGGCCTCGCAGGGAACGCGAGCGGCATCGGGATCGCGCGCGGCGTCATGGGAGCAGGTGTGGAGCAGGCCGCGGCGAAGCTGGTGCAATGGGCGCTTGCCTTCGCGGCGATGCTCGCCTCGGCGCTCGCCGTCGCGCCCGGCGGCGCTTCGGCCGCGGTGTCGAACTGCTCGGTGACCTCGACCGGCCTCATCTTCTCGTCCTACAACACCCAGACCAAGGCCGCGGTCGACGGCACCGGCACCCTCAGCGTCACCTGCGACGGCAGCGGCAACAACAGCCTCAACCTCAGCCTCACCGGCGGCCACCTCAACAGCTGCGCCAATCGCCAGATGCGCAGCGGATCGAACCCGCTCAACTACCAGATCTTCCGGACCGCGGCCCGGACGACCAACTTCTGCGACGGCGGCAACCGGCTCGACATCGCCTTCGATTTTCCGTCCGGAACGACGCGGATGACCCGCAGCTATTCCATGTTCGGCCGTGTCCTGGCCAACCAGAATCCGGTCTTCGCCACCAATTTCACCGATGTCCTGAGCGTCATCCTGCGGCGCTCCAACGGCACCAGCGCCGCAACCGGCACGACGACGATCTCCGGCAGCGTCTCGCCGATCTGCTCGGTCTCGTCCGGCACTTTGGGCTTCGGCAATTACAACGGCACCGCCGCCGTCCTGTCCACCGCCGCGGTGCTGGTCAATTGCTCGAACGGCGGCACCTACCAGGTTTCGCTCGGCGCGGGCGCGAACGCCGACGGCACCACCCGCCGCATGGCCGGCCCCTCCTCCTCCTTCCTCGGCTACGAGCTCTACCGCGACAGCGCCCGCTCGCTCGCCTGGGGCGACGGCGCCGCCTACGGCGCGCGCGTGTCGGGCACCGGCTCCGGCTCGGCCCAGACGCTCACCGTCTACGGCCGCATCCCCGCCGGCCAGAACGTCGCCGTCGGCAGCTATTCCGACAGCGTCGTCGTCACCGTCGAATATTAGAGGGGCCGGATGCGCGGCATCGCCCGCTCCTTGCCCAGCATCAGCTCAGCCATCGCCGCGCGCCTCGCCCTTCGGACCCCCGGTGACAGTCACGTACCTGTCCGACTACGCTGTTCCGATGCCCTCGTCCGGCGCGGATTTCCGGCCGCCGGGATCGGCATTCGCGCGTTCGGCGAGACCCGCCCGCTGATCGAGACGCCGCGGCGTTGCCGAACTCTCGAACCGCTACGTCGGGATTCTCATCAAGGAAATGGCCCGCCCCCGCTTGCCCGCCGGCCCTGCCTCCGTGCTGAAACCGGCCCCGTGATTCGCCGGGCGACGGCCATATTCAATTGGAACGGCCGCATGGGGAGTTGCCCGGACCCCGCGAAAGTACCACTCTTGCGGGAATGCGTTACCCCGGCCGCCGCGCCAGATACAAACAGCTCAGCGTATAAGCCCCCTGGTCCGAGTAAGACCCCGTCAGCCCCACCTGGATCAGTCCCCCCACCGCATGCTGCGGCTGCGGCCCGTTGGCGCCGTAGCCGTCGGCGCTCCACAGGCACTGGCTGTTGGCCGGGCAGTGATAAATAAAGCCGCCGCCGGTCGGATAGGCGGCCTCGAAGGCGCGGCGGTAGCTATGCTGGTAATTCACCGGCAGCTCGTAGGAGAAGCTCCACATCACTCCCGGGTCGCGCATCACCGTGACCGCCGAGGGCGTCGCGCCGAGCACGCTCAAACCCGCGGGCCGGAAACGCTGCGGATATTGCTCGGCGCCGCCTGCGCCGGGCAGCCGCCCCTGGCGCGCCAGCAAGGCCTGCGCCGCGGCGATGGTCGGCGGACAGTCGCTCCCCGCCGCCGCCGCCGGCGCCGCCGCGCCGCCCAGCAATGCGAGCGCGACGCCCGCCTTCCCCGCTTGTCCCGAAATTCCGCCAGCCGGCATGTTCGATCCTCCCCTGCGACGCCCGAGACTAGCCGCGCTTCGAGCCGAAGCAAGCCGCTCCGCGCTCTCGCGTTCCGGCCGATGGTCCAGGCCTATCCTGAGCGCCTGCAAAGGCGCCCGAAGGGCGTGAAATGGTCCAGCGTGCGCGAAGACGTCCAACTTGCCCCGGAAGATCCGCCTGCCGCGGGAGAGGAGACGAGGCTGCTCCGCCCCCGCCCCTTCGCGGTCACTTCCCAGGACCGGCGCTATCGGCCGCCGGCGCCGCGCCCGCACCCGCACCCGCCCCCGCCTTCGGCTTTACCAGCTTGCGCACCGCCGCGAACAGAGCCCCCGCCGCGGTGACGAGCGCGGCGAGCGCGGCCAGCGCCTTGGTCCAGCCTTCGCCCTGCTCGGTGGCGTTCTTCGCGGCTTCGAGCGAGCGCGTGCCGGGACGCAAAGTCACCCGCACGCTCGCCGTCGCCTCATATTCCTCGAGGTCGGCGCTCGGACCGCCGGGCGCAGCGAGGCGCGGGCGGGCGACGACGCGCAGGGTGCGCGGGCCCTCGGCGCCGACCGGCTTGACGGTCCAGTTCCACGACGCGGTCCGCTCCGGCCCGGCGCCCCTCTCGATCCAGCCCGCCGGCTCGATCTCGAAGCCCTCGCCGGTCAGCTGCGCGACCATCGTCGAGGCCGCCTGCACGCGCACCTCGGCGCGGACCTGTCCGGGCGCCGCCGCCGTCGCCGGGCTTTCGGGGCGGCGCAGCAAGGCGCGGACGTCGGCGCGCTCGTCGCGGTACATCTGCGCCGGGGCGATGAGCTCGAGCCGGCGGGCCTGGAGCGCGCCGCGCTGGCGCTGCAGCGTGTCGCAGTGCCGCACCGAGACATAGGCCTCGACAAGCTCGCAATATTCCTCCCCGCTCGCGCCGCCGCCGGCCGGGGCAGCCGCCAGCCGCGGCCGCGTCGCCGACGCGCGCGGCGGCGCCGAGCCGCCGACCGGCACTTCGGGCGCGCCGTCGTCCGTCCCCATGTCGTTGAAGTCGGCGCCCGTGTTCATGCTCTCGTCGATCGCCATGGCGTTGTTGCCGCCGTCGCCGCCGTCCCAAACCGGCGGCGGCCCGTCGATTTCGTAGGCGCCGTTCACCGCATCGACGGCATTGACGATATCGGGCGGCGCCGGCTGCTGGCGACCGTTGCGGCCCGCGCAGCCGGACGCGGCCGCCAGGCTCGCCGCCGCCGCGAGCGCGAGGATCCACTTCGTGCCGCGCATCTCACCCCCCTCGCGAACCCACCCCAGTCCGCGGGCACAGCCTAGCAAGCCTTCCCGGAGAGGGCCAGCGCGACAAAGCCTCACTTCCTGCGCACAAAACAAGGCTTGTGCGATCTCGGCCGCTCCAGGAACCGTTGGCTCTTAGAAGACGCTGTCCCGAGCCCATAAAAGGCTCACGGCTGTCGCTTCTGAAGATAAATATGCCGCAAGCCGACGCTCTAGCGTCACTCTCGACCCCGCTCGGAGCCCAACTTCTCCCGCGCAGCGACGTCTCGGAGTGGCAAACCGAGCGTAGCTGAAGGACGACGGCCTCGAGTCGCGCCTGCTCCCCACAGAGCGAACCCCCCGGAATTGCGAAGGGCCCGCCATTCCGGCGGGCCCCTTTCCGATCATCCTGAGGAGCGGCTGAGCCTGTCGGAGTCGAAGACGACCGCAGGTGAAGCCCGTCTCGAAGGACACCTCTGTGAGCTGACCACAAAGCGCCGCACCAGCGTGACGCTTTCAAGCGTTTTTACCGTGTTGGATTTACCAGCTGCGCTTTTACGGTACCGCAGGGTCGGACAGGAAATTGCTGTATAGGCGGACGAGGTCGAGATCGCTCGGCGCGATCACGCGCCGATATGCGGGGGCCGCGCGGCCGAGCGAAGCGACGAGCTCCACCAGCCGCCTGCCCTTCGCGCCGGGAAATGGCGCGGTTCGATCACGTACGGTCCTGATTGCCTCAAAGTTGAGAAGGCTGATGGGCTTGAGCTCGTCTGAATGCTTGTAGAATGGGTGAACGTAATCCTCTGCGAATGCCGCAAACTCGTCATCGAGAGTGTCCGATGGAACGGAGGCAATATACTGCATCACCCGTCCCGAGACGGTGTTCACGGCCGCTTGGAGCATAAGCCTACTTCGCTTTCTGGCGAACGCCTGATCGCCGGCGAAGTCAGATTCCTTGAGTGTGGCAAAGGCTGCTTTGAGGTCGCTTCTTCCCCCCTGCAGCAGCGCCGCGACCTCCCCAAGTTCGGCATCGTCTGAGAAGTGAGACCATGTTTCCGCGCGTTGGAACCGTTCGACCGCTAAAAGATGGAGTGCGGCTGCGAGCTGAAGCGTTCCGCGCTCCAACAGGGCGCGTCCGCGTCGCAAAGGTGACAGGACAAGGCCCTGATCGTCGCCCGGGGTCAGCAATCGATAAGCCCGGCGATATTCCTCGATCGAAAGACAATCAAATCGAACTGCCAGGCCATATAGATAGCGAAGTTCGATAACGATCCCCTCGTCCCCGCCAGCCTGGGTCGGCAGCTCTGCTTTGCCCTCCTGGGCAGCGGCCTGGCTGCCATGGACGGCGAGCCGTTTCGCCTGCGCCCACCCTCCGAGCGACATCATCAGTACGATCGCGAACACGATCTGCTGAGGATCGGGCGACTCCGACGCCTGGCCGCCGCTGAGAACTCGAACGTCCCGGATCGTCGCGTCAATAGGCCCGGACAGCGCACGTTCCAGACGCAGATCCAGATTGTCGCCAAGACTTATCAGCAACTGGACGACGCTCCGAACGCGATCGAATCCCCGTGCGCGCTCTTGCATGTCCTGTCGCTCGTGGCGTGCGTCCTCGGCAAGCGCCGCCAAAGCACTCCACATGTGATCGATCTCAAGGTTAGCCACGATGTTGTTCTGCGCTGCAAGCAGATCACCGCCGGCTTGATCGATCGCAGCGCGCAGTATTTGATCCTGATGCCTCCGTCGCCCTTCGACGACCGGCAGCGTAATAAGGATAGAGTTCCCATACGCCAGCCGCCAGATTCTAACAATTTCTGCCAAGGCAGGCGTATTGATCCACCTTAGGTGCTTCTCGAGCAAGCTCATTTCCGACGAGCTACTGCCACGCACAGAAGTTGCACCGAGAGCGATTTGCTTCGCAAGCACTTCAACAAAGCGGGGCCTCAAGCTGATCGGATCGAGAAACACGTCGAGCGAGGAAACAATGTCCCTGAACGTCGCAGTGCTTTTCTTGTCGTCAATATTAAGACCGAAGGCAGATGAATACGCACGTAAGTTAATCAAGGGCAGATACTGGATTGCATGCCTCAGCAAATATGGACCGGCGACAGCCTTTTCTAAATACCATATGGAATAAGCGCGGTGTACGAAGGTTGTGCCGGTAATTAGCACGGCGCGCTGGGCCTCAGGCAGTTTGCGGTTGAGGCTGATGAGGTCGGCAAGGGTACACGCATCTGCAAGTATTCTATCTCTAACGTGCTCAGATAGCTGGTTGTAAATCTCAAGGCCGCTCTTCTCCGAGACGTAGGGCTGCCCCTCCCGCTCGCTTGCGAGGCGGGCACACCACTCCGTGACGCGCACAAGAGAACGGCTTTCGGCGACATCGCGGTAAGCAGGAATTACCCGAGCGCCGGTCCATTTGCCCTTCGCGCGCGCGAGAGCCAGCACGGTCTCGGCTGAACGATACTTTTGGGGGTTGCGCGTCTCATAAGCGCGCTCGAAGAGCTGCATCGTAAGCGATGATGCCCGCTCACATAATTCTAGGATCTCCGTGTCCGTATAGCCAGCGCCCGATTTGGCGATTATTTCTGACGAAAACTCCCGCAGCGCAGCTTGTATCTCCGCATCGTCTTCGACGGGAGGAGGCCCCAGGTCCGGATCCTGCCCGCGCCGCAGTATCGCAGCTCTAATTTTTTCGACCTCGCGGTTATGCATATCCGACAAGTAGACGGGTTCGCCTCTCTGGGCAGGCAGGCGCTGCGACAAAATGTACTCAGTCGTTGCATACTCCGCAGGGATATGGACTGGAGTGGCGTTCACTTCTTCAAACAAGTCTAGTTGTACAGCTCGAGGTGATGCTGACAAGCTCCGCTCTGCCCGTTTACTGGGTGTTTCGAGGTAAAGTCCGACGACATCGGCATCAATAAAGTACAGGATCTTGTTGCTAGTTGAATCGCCCCAGCGATTGTCAAGTGAGTTTAAATGCGTCGATATTTTGAGTGCGATGAGGCTATTCACCATCATCCGGGCAGTGACGGGGCCGGTCATGCAGCTTCTCGAACCGTATAATCAGGAACATATCTTTCAAGTGTCTGCCACCAGCTCTCCTTTTCTTCTAAACGAATAAATTCCTCGGCCATCGTATACGCGTCAGTGACGCTCTCGCGCGGTCGCAAGGCAAGAAAATCATGCACAAGGATCGAGTGCTGGTGAAGGTCTAATGTTATGGTCAGGGCTGCATCTGTCGTCACATAGTCGCCACTGAACTCAAGTCTCGCACCCGGCAGATTCCGGCCAAACAAAACCTCCAAGACGGGTTCATGTTCGGGACTTCTGCCGCTTGCGAGCCCCGTCAGAACTGCAAGGTGACGGCCGTCGGCACATAGCGCGCCTAACGTAATTGCTAGTATATTGTCGCCCGCGTCGGCCATGGCATTTACCTCGGCCAGTCGAGCGAGTGCTGCATCGAGCCAGACCTCGGGATCCTCCTCGATTTCAGTGCGAAGAAATGGTATTGCCAGTTCAACCGCGAGGTTCTCGTCGTCAACGCAGTTCTTCAACCCTTCCTCGAACCTGCTTCGAAGTTTGGCCTGCTGTCGAGCGCCCACCGAAGCGACACGCTGGAGTAGGTAGGGAGATGCGGACGCGAACTCCCCGCGGACGAGTTTGAGCAACAGGATGTGATTTGTAGCGGGACTACCGAAATAGTCGATGAGCCGAACCAGCGCAGTCATCACGGCATCTGCGAAATCAGCATCGAAGCGGTGCAGCGTCGTGTCCGCCAGGGCTTCCGCCAGCGCCTGCTTCATCGGCAGGCCCAGCCTGGCGGATTGCAGCTGCTTGGCAAGTTGGGGAATTGGATCGCGGGCCGATTCCAGGGTTAGGCCCGGAAATTCATATCCGGTCGGGGGTCCGTCTGTTCCATAGACCCTGTGGAGGGCATCAACGAGCCAGGGGGCTGTAATTTGGTGGGGGGATATCATCCAGCCATCCGTCCGCTATTCCAAAGCCGCCTTCAAGGCCGCGACCACTCCGCTGAGGCGAACAGGTGGCTCCAACAGCTTAGCATAAAGTCTGTCGTCGCGTGCAACGGTTATGCGAGTAGGTTTTGAGCCGGAAATGTCGGCGTGCTCTCCCGTAAAGCCTTTGAAATGCGCGTCGATCAGAGCATCCATTGGAATCGAAGACAGCACCAACTCCTCAAACCCGTCAACCACCGTTCTTGCGACACGCAATCGTTCGAGATCTGCAGCTGTCGCGCCACCGGTGGCGGCGCCCCCGATTCGCGGCGGCCTCGCCTTGAAGCGCCTGTGACTGGTGGCTTCCACAACGGTCGGCGCGGAAACATGTCGAGGAATAGCGCCCCCATGATGGGACGTGCCGCTACAGCGGAACGTGAGCTGCAAAACCGGTTCGTGGCGATCAATATGCACGAGACCAAGCTGATCGCGCACTCCGTCAGGATCGAGAGCTGCACTCTGACTGTCGGGAGTCCCCCAGAAGATGTCATACTTATGGGCATAATTTCTTCCATTTCTGAACGCGGCGTCTTTCAGCGTTTGACATAGAGTGCGTGCGTGGCGCGCGGTCCAGGGGTCGCTCTCGGATCGCCGGTTCAACCGCGCTTCGGTGCGCACGTAATCCACCACAATCCTATTGTGGTCGTATAGCATGTCTTCCGCGCGTGATGTTGTATAAACTTCAAATGCGTGCGACCGCCGACTCCCGAGAGGCCGCGAAAATCGCAAAGCCCTGTTCCCCGGGTGGTGTAGAAAGGCGAAGAGAGCCTTTAGAGCAGATCCAGGAGTCTCTCGAGGCGATAGTGAATGCCGCAGCGGGGTCCACACTCTGTTCTTGAAGTTGCCTGAGTTGATCGGCTCGACTGGAGCGTTCATTCCTTCGTATAGATTAATCAGGAAGATGCGTCCACGTGACGTACGACTTAAGAGACCAATTAAGCTCAGCATTTTCCGCGCACCCCCAATCCTGTCACATAACCAGTTAACTACCACGCCGGCAAGCGGCTGAGCACTTGATGGATAGCCGCCTTTCCACTGTCGGCCGAGCGCGGATCAAGTGCAGAGTCCTCCCTAGCCTCCCGCGACATCTCCCCTCCCTGTCAGCGAAGATGACGCGTCCCATGCGCCTCCTGACGGGCCGTGAAGGATGGGGTTACCTACCGCCGACTCCTCCGCGTCTCCGCGCCGCCGCGCGAACTAATCTTCTTCCTTCCCCGGCCGCGGGCACCCCGTCAGATGCGCTCAACCCGCCGCCGGCTTCTGCGCGCCCGCCTTCGCCGCCGCCTTCTCCGCCTCCCCCTTCACCAGCCTCCTCGCCGCCGCGAACAAAGCCCCGGCCGCCGTCAGCAAAGCCGCGATCGCGCCCAACGCCTTGGCCCAGCCTTCCCCTGCTCGGTGGCGTTCTTGGCGACTTCCAGCGAGCGCGTGCGGGGCGCAGCGTCACTCGCACGCCCGCCGTCGCCTCATATTCCTCGAGGTCGGCGCTCGGGCCGCCGGGCGCGGCGAGGCGCGGGCGGGCGGGCGGGCGGCGACGCGCAAGGTGTCGCGGCGCCCCTCCGTAAAGGGCTGCCGCGGCGCCTGGGCAGCCCGTGCCTAGCCTTTGCCGGTGACCGCGCTGATCGAGCAAGGCGAGTCGACCACCGCGGTCGCGCCGCGGATCGCCTGCCAGGAACCCTGGACCGCGGTCGGCTTGTGCTTGTCGAGCGGAACCTTGGCCACCACGGTGACGGGGACCCGTCCGGAGCTGATCGGGGTAGCGGGATCGGCGACCTTGTTGAACGAGGTGAAGCAGCCGACAGGCACGGCCTGGTCGATTCCGCTGTTCACGCGGATAGTGAAGTTGCAACCCGGATAATTGGATCCCTTGGCATAAGGGTTCGGGACATTGAGCGTGACCAGCGCGAACGTCTCGTCGCCGGTCTGCTTGGGCAGAGTCAGCGAAAGCCCGGCAATATCGTCCCACCCTCCGCTGTTGGTGATCTGCTGCTGCGACAGACTCTGCGCATAGAAAAGCCGCATGCCCATGGATCCCTCCCTCTCGGAATGCCTCGTGGGCGAAATGGGCGCCTTACCGGTTCCGAAGACAAGCCGAAGCTGCACCATTCCGGTGGTGGATATGGAGGCAAACCGTCCGCGTGCAGGCTCGCCGTCGGAGCAATGTATCTGTCACACAACCGGGCGGGGCCCTCTGACAGCCGCCGTCCCCACTGCCCTGCTCCGCCTCCTACTTTTATCCTCCGCGCCTCCGCGCCTGCGCACGAACCAGCTCTTCGCTCACCTGTCGTTCACGCGCGCGCCCTACGTTGCAGACAGGAGGCGAAATCCTATTTAGGATCGCGACAGCCGGTGCCTCGCGCGCGGACGCTCTCAAACGGGTCCCGCAAAAGAACCACTTCGATGGGATTAGATGATGGCCGACAACAAGACCCCCGGCAGCGACAAGGAGCCGGGCTCCTCCAATCCCTGGGTGAAGTCGCTGCTCATTTGGGTCGGCATCCTGCTCGGGCTGGTGCTGTTCGTGCAGATGGTCGAGGGCGGGCGCACGCCGGCGCAGGGGATGAGCTATTCGGACCTGCTGCGGCGGGTCGACGAGGGGACGGTCAAGAACGTCGTCATCGGCAAGGAGCGGATCCAGGGCCAGCTCGGCAATGGCGAGCGCTTCCAGACCAATTCGGTCGGCACCAATGCCGAGCTCGAGCGGCGCCTGCTCGCGCGCGGGGTGCGGTTCGACGGGCAGCCGGAGCAGACGACGTCGGTCTGGCTGCTGCTCCTCTACCAGTCGCTGCCCTTCCTCTTGATCCTCGGCATCGCCTTTTTCGTGATGCGCCAGATGCAGAAGAATGCGGGCTCCGGGGCGATGGGCTTCGGCAAGTCCAAGGCGCGGATGCTGACCGAGAAGCACGGGCGGGTGACGTTCGACGACGTCGCCGGGATCGACGAGGCGCGCGAGGAGCTGCAGGAGATCGTCGAGTTCCTGAAGGACCCGACCAAGTTCGCGCGTCTGGGCGGCAAGATCCCGAAGGGGGCCTTGCTGGTCGGCTCGCCGGGGACGGGCAAGACCTTGCTGGCGCGGGCGATCGCGGGCGAGGCCAACGTCCCCTTCTTCACCATTTCGGGCTCGGACTTCGTCGAGATGTTCGTCGGCGTCGGCGCCAGCCGCGTCCGCGACATGTTCGAGCAAGCCAAGAAAAACGCCCCCTGCATCGTCTTCATCGACGAGATCGACGCGGTCGGGCGGCATCGCGGGGCGGGGCTCGGCAACGGCAATGACGAGCGCGAGCAGACCCTGAACCAGCTCCTCGTCGAGATGGACGGCTTCGAGGCCAACGAAGGCATCATCATCATCGCCGCGACCAACCGGCCCGACGTGCTCGATCCCGCCCTGCTGCGGCCCGGGCGGTTCGACCGCCAGGTGGTGGTGCCGCGTCCGGACATCGAGGGACGCGAGAAGATCCTCGCGGTGCACATGAAGAAGGTGCCGCTGGCGCCCGACGTCGATCCGCGCACGATCGCGCGCGGCACGCCGGGCTTTTCCGGCGCCGACCTCGCCAATCTCGTCAACGAGGCCGCTTTGCTCGCGGCGAAGAAGGGCAAGCGCCTCGTCGCCATGTCGGAGTTCGAGCTCGCCAAGGACAAGGTGATGATGGGCGCCGAGAGGAAGTCCATGGTGATGACCGAGGACGAGAAGAAGGCGACCGCCTATCACGAGGCGGGCCACGCTTTGGTCTCGCTGCACGTGCCCGGCTGCGACCCGCTTCACAAGGTGACGATCATCCCGCGCGGCCGGGCGCTGGGGGTGACCTGGAACCTGCCGGAGCGCGACCGTTATTCGATGACCATGAAGCAGATGAAGGCGCGCCTTGCCCTCTGCTTCGGCGGCCGCATCGCCGAGCAGCTCATCTACGGCGAGGACGAATTGAACACCGGCGCCTCCAACGACATCCAGCAGGCGACCGACATGGCCCGCGCCATGGTCATGGAATATGGCATGTCGGAGAAGCTGGGCTGGCTTCGCTACCGCGACAATCAGGAAGAAGTTTTTCTCGGCCACAGCGTCGCGCGCAGCCAGAGCGTCTCGGAAGAAACGGCGCGGCTCATCGACCAGGAAGTCCGCCGCCTGATCGAGGAAGCGGAAGCGGCCGCGCGCCGTGTCCTCACCGAGAATTTGGAGGAGCTGCACCGGCTCGCCTCCAATCTGCTCGAATATGAGACGCTGAACGGCGAGGAAGCGAAGCGGGCGATCCGGGGCGAGGATATCGGGCGCGACGATCGCGGCGGAACGAAGACGCCGCTGCTGCCGGTTACCGGATCGTCCATCCCCTCGACGCGCAAGCCGCGCGGCGGCATCGGCGGTCCGGCCCCGCAGGGCGCCTGACGCTCCCCTCAGCCCAGCACGCCGAGCGTCAGCAGGAGCAGGCCGAAGACGAGCATCGCCACGCTGGCGAGGAAGAGGAGCAATGCGGTGCGCCACAGCGCGCTGAGGGCGCCGAGGCGATAGGCGCCGCGCAGCTGGCGGTAGATGTGGACGGGCGGCACGATGATCGTCGCCAGGCCAACGATCGCGCCGAAGATGCCGATCCGGTTGAGCAGAATCAGGACGACCAGCCCGAGGCTCATGAACGAGATCGAGTAGGTGACGAACGCCATATGGTCGTAGGCCTTGAACTCCTCGCGGTACCGTCGCCGGTGGAGAAAGAGCAGCCAGAGGAACGGCACCGAGATCGGGATCAGCGCCCAGGAGAATTTATAGGCGTTGGTCTGGACCTTGTAGAAGAAGAGCGACCTGTTCTCGTTCGCTTTCTTGATCCCTTCGTCGAGCCGCCCCCAGCCGGTTCTCAGCTCGCGCGGGGCGGCGGCGAATTCCTGCGCGTCCCGGAGCGCATCGCGCTCCCGCCGGGCGCCTTCCAGGCGCCGGTCCACCGCCGCCACGTCTCCGCGCCGGGCGGCCGCTGCCCGCCGCTCCGCCTCGAGCGTGTCGACCTGAGCCTGGGCGGCGCGCAGCTCCCCGGCGATGTCGACCCCGGCGCGCGGGTCGTCCATGCCGATCACGCTGCCCCCGGCGATGCTCATCGCCGCGAACATCGTGAACACCGAGAAGAGGAACAAAGCGAGCGGCGAGACGAAACGCGCCCGCTCCCCGTCGATGTAGCGGCGGGTGAGCTCGCCCGGCCGCCAGGCGAGCAGCGGCAGAGTCCGCCACATCTTGCCTTCGAGATGGAGGACGCTGTGCAGAAAGTCGTGCCACCAGGCATGGAGGCTGCGATGGACATGCGCGGACTGGCCGCAGCCATGGCAGAAGGCGCCGACCAGCGCCGCGCCGCAATTCAGACACCGGCCGGGATCTTTATCCGGCCGCAGCTCGCCGGCCTCGGGCTCGACGGCTCGCGCAATCATCCCGCCGGTGACCGCCTCGCCAATGCCCTCCGCGCCTTCGCTCATCCGTCTCCGCCCCTCGACGGGCCGGATATTGGATGAGGCGGCTCGGTGCGTCGAGAACATTCGCGCGGCGGCGCTGCCATGCTATTGCCGCCGCGCATGACGCTTACCGGCCTACTCGGCGGCTCCTTCAATCCGGCGCATCGCGGCCACCGGCGGATCAGCCTCGCGGCGGCGGAGGCGCTCGGCCTCGACGAAATATGGTGGCTGGTCTCGCCCGGCAATCCGCTGAAGGAGCGAGACGGGATGGCGCCGCTTGCCGCCCGCGTCGCTTCGGCCCGCCGGGCGGCGCGGCGCACGCCGATCCGCGTCACGGCGATCGAGGCGGCGCTGGGCAGCGCCTTTACGGCCGACACGGTCGCCGCGCTCGTCCGCCGCTATCCCGGGCGCCGCTTCGTGTGGCTGATGGGAGCGGACAATCTCGCGCAGTTCCACCTCTGGCGCGAATGGCGTCGGATCGCCGCGACGGTTCCGATTGCGGTCGTGATGCGGCCGGGTTATCATGGCGCCGCCCATCGGGCTCGCGCGATGGGTTGGCTGCGTCGCTTCGTCCGGCCCGCGGCCATGGCGCGTCACTGGGCGAAGTGGAGTATTCCGTCGCTCGTGCTGCTTCCACTGCCGCTCGATCAGACCTCCGCCACCGCCATTCGCGCCGCCGATCCCGATTGGCACCTCGACCGCGAGAAATCGTTCAGCAAAAGGGCGTTGCGCGACGGCGTGACGCGGCGCCCGCTCGACCCAAGGAGGCACATTGGCCGAACCATCCCCCGCTCCGCGTGAAGCAGGAGCCCCCGAACGAACCGAAGCGCTCCACCAGCTCGTGCTGCGTTCCCTCGACGACGACAAGGCGCTCGACGTCGTCTCCATCCCCCTCGCCGGCAAATCCAGCATCGCCGACCATATGGTGATCGCCAGCGGCCGCTCCTCGCGGCAGGTCGCTTCGATGGCGCAGAAGCTGACCGAGCGGATCAAGCAGGACATGGGCCGCAACGTCCGCCTCGAAGGGCTTCCCGTCGCCGACTGGGTGCTGATCGACGCCGACGACGTCATCGTCCATCTCTTCCGCCCGGAGGTGCGCACCTTCTACAATCTCGAGCGCATGTGGGCCTTCGAGGAACGCTCCGGCTCCTCCGCACCCGCCCCCGCCGCGGCGGTCTGACGGCCGCCCGAGGCCGGCCGTAGCGCGCAGGCCAGTACGTCTCAGCGGCAAAGGCGACCGGCGGCGTCGAGGTGCGGGCCGAGCGTGTCCGTTCTCCATCCAATAGGAGTGGCGAGCAAGCTTCCCTCCGGCGGAACGACCGACAATTCGCCCGCGTCGAGGAAACGGCGGATCAGGCCGCGCGCCAAGTCGGAGTTGCGCGGCATCCAGTATCGCTCGCCGCCCCAAGAGATTTCTACGCGTGTCGGCGAGTCTGAGCCGAACGAAAATGACGCAAACGCGCCACGTAGCGGGGGCGGTACCCTGGGCTCTGCGCCGAAGTCGAGCATGATACTGGCACGACCGCCGCCACCGCACGTGAAGGAGAGGCTGGGTCGCTGCCCATCGGTTGCTGGCTCACCTCCAATCGTGAAGGTCATCCCGGGAAAGAGGTCCGACCTGTGAACCTCGACCGAAGGAGGCGGCGGAGCACTTGGCGGACCTGCCGCAGCCCGGCGGATTGTAATCGGTCCTTCGGAATGATCGCAGAGCTGGAGCCCGCGTTCGATCACGGCTCGTGTGTCGTAGTGCGACTGGATCGGGTCCGTCCGCGGCGCCACCGCCATGGCCGAACCATTAGCACCGTACCGCCGGCCGTCAGGCATCGTCACGAAGACGCGGCGAGGACGACGACCTGCCCGAATCTCATGCCACTCGCAGCTGAGCGTCACTTCTGCGACGGTGAACGGCCACGGGTCGAGGGTCTCCACTGGCTCGGAGCAGGCGGCGAGCACGAGCAGCGACCAAGCGACAAGACAGCGCATCACCCCAGGATCATGCCCTGACTCTGTGCGCTCAGCCAGATCACTTCTAAAAAGCCGCCGCCATATTTCCAATAAGGGCCTGCCATGGCCTCGGAGGCCGCACCGGATTGCTTCGGTTCGGCGGCAATGACGGCTACAGCCGCGCCATGCTCCTCCACATCATCGCGCGCGGGAAGATCGGGCGCAGCCCGGAGGGCGAGCTGGTCGATCGCTATTTGAAGCGCATCTCCTGGCCGGTGAAGGTCAGCGAGCTCCCGGAAAGCGGCGGGCGGGTGCCTGCGGCCCCCGAGAACAGCGTCACCGTCCTTCTCGACGAGAAAGGCGAGCCGCTCGGCTCCGCCGGCTTCGCCGAGAAGCTGCGCGCCTGGCGCGACGACGGGCGGCGCGAGGCGCGTTTCCTGATCGGCGGCGCCGACGGCTTCGGGGACGCGGAGCGGGCGCGTGCGGACCTGCTGCTCGGCTTCGGCAGGGCGACCTGGCCGCATCTCATGGCGCGGGCGATGCTCGCCGAGCAATTGTGGCGGGCAACATCGATCCTTGCGAACCACCCCTATCATCGGGAAGGATGAGGCAATGCGCCGCTTCCTCGCTTTCCTGACCGCCGCGGCCTGCGCCGCGGGCGTCGCGGTCGCGCAGAACCGGCCCGCCGACGACACTGCCGCGCTCCGCCAGGCCCAGCAGGAAGCCCAGCAGGCGCTGGCCCGCGCGCAGCGGCTCGACCGGGAGGCGGACAAGGCGACGACCGAGGCGGCGCGCGCCCGCGCCGCGCTCGAGGCCCTCGCCGCCCGGATCGAGGCGGGAGAGGCGGAGATCACCGCCGCCGAGCAAAGGCTGCGCATCGCCGAGACGCTCGCTGCCGGCCAGCGCGCCCGCCTCGCCGAGCGCCAGCAGCCGGTAGTGCGGCTGACCGCAGCGCTCCAGACGATGGCGCGCCGACCGCCTGCGCTCGCCCTCGTCCAGCCGGGCTCGCTGCAGGACGTCGTGCGCGTCCGCTCGATGCTCGCCTCGACCCTGCCGACGATCCGGGCGCGCACCGCCGGCCTGCGCGCGGAGGTCGCCCGCGGGAACCGGCTGCGCGACGATTCGGCGCGCGCCCATCGCTCGCTTCTTGCCGCGCGCGAGGAGCTGCAACGCCGGCGCACCGCTCTCGCCAACTTCGAGGTGCAGCAGCGCCGGCGTTCCCAAAGCCTCGCTTCGTCGGCACTCGCCGAATCGGACCGCGCCCTCGCGCTGGGCGAGGAGGCGCGCGAGATTTCGCGCCGCGCGGGGTCGCGCGAAGCGCAGGAACGGCTCGGCTCCCGTCTCGCCGAGCTGGACGGCCCGATCGCGCGGCCGAAATCCGCGGGCCCACCGCCGCGCGGACGCCCGCTTTACGTCCTGCCGGTCGAGGGACGCCTGCTGACCGGCGTTGGCGAGCTTTCGGACGGCGGCGTCCACGCCCGCGGCATCACCTTCGCCACCGAGCCCGGCGCCGACGTGGTGGCGCCTGCCGACGGCCGCGTCATCCACGCCGCCCGCTTCCGCTCTTACGGCGAGGTGGTCATCATCGACCATGGCGGCGGGGTCCACAGCGTCATCACCGATCTCGCCTCGTTGGCCGTCGCTGCGGGCGAGCGGGTGCGCCGCGGCGAGCGGATCGGAAGCGCCGGGACGAGGGACCCCCGCGTCAGCATCGAGCTGCGCCGGGGCGGCCGGCCCGTCGCCATCGCGCCGCTGCTCGCCGGCTGAGCGGGCTGCCGGGCCGCCGTCTGAACCGACGTTCATCGAACGTTGCTTTTCCCGGCCCTAAGATCGCGATAGAAGCGCGCTCGAACCCTTTTTTCGCGTCAGGACATTCATGGCCAGCAACCTCATCCGCTCCCTCGCCCTCGTCACGGCCATTGCGTTGGTCCCGGCGGCGACGGCGGGCCTCGCCCAGGTCGACGCCGACGCTTACAAGGGCATGGACCGCTTCATGAACGTGTTCGAGCGGGTCCGCTCCGAATATGTCGAGCAGGTCGACGACGACCGGCTGATCCGCGGCGCCATCGACGGCATGCTCGCCAGCCTCGATCCGCACAGCTCCTATCTCGACGAGCGCAATTTCCGGTCGCTGATGACGACCACGGAAGGCAATTATGGCGGCCTCGGCCTCTCGGTCACGATGGAGGACGGCGCCGTCAAGGTGATCGCGCCGACCCGGGATACCCCCGCCGACCGCGCCGGCGTCAAGGCCGGCGACTTCATCACCCATATCGACGGCCGGCTCTTCTACGGCGGCACTCTCGACGAAGCGGTCGAGCAGATGCGCGGCCAGCCCGGCACCAACGTCCGCCTCACCATCGTCCGACCCGGCCGCGACCGGCCGTTCGACGTCACCATCACCCGCGCGATCATCGACATTCCCGCCGCGCGCTCGGAAGTGCGGAACAATGTCGGCATCATCACGGTGACGACCTTCAACCGCAACACCACCGAGGCGGTCGCCGCCGAGATCCAGAAGGTCCAGCGCCAGGCCGGCAATAGTCTCGTCGGCTTCGTGATTGACCTGCGCTCCAATCCGGGCGGCCTGCTCGATCAGGCGATCGGCCTTTCGGACCTATTCCTGGAGCGCGGCGAGATCGTCTCGCAGCGCGGCCGCCGCCGGAACGACATCGAGCGCTATCACGCGCGGCCGGGCGACATCACCAACGGCCTGCCGCTGGTCATCCTCGTCGATGCAGGCACGGCCTCGGCAGCGGAGATCGTCGCGGCTGCCGTTCAGGACCACCGCCGCGGCATCGTCATGGGCGAGCGCACGTTCGGCAAGGGATCGGTCCAGACGCTGATTCCGCTCGGACGCGGCGACACCGCGCTTCGCCTCACCACCGCGCGCTACTACACGCCTTCGGGGCGATCGGTGCAGGAAGGCGGGATCGCGCCCGACATCCTCGTGCCGCAGCTTTCCGATCCCGATTACCGGTCCCGCAACCGCGTTCGCGAATCAGATCTGAGGCGCCACCTGGTCAACGAGGCGGCGGTCGGCGAGGACGTGATCCAGGACGATCAGCGGCCCGATCCGCGCTTCGCCGCGACGCCCGAGGAGCTGCGCCAGCGCGGCATCGAGGATTATCAGCTCCACTATGCGATCCAGACCCTTTCAAGGCTGGCGCGGACCGGCAGTGCCGCGGCGGCGCCTGCGCCTGCGCCGGCGGCGCGCAACTCGCCGCGCCGGTGAGGCCGCTCTCACGGGCGTCGCGATGACGGGCCTCGATCGCGCCCGGATGCTCTCGGTGCTGGTACCGGCGGGGCTGCTCGCGGGCGCCTACGGCTCGCAATATCTGGGCGGCCTTCATCCGTGCGAGATGTGCTACTGGCAGCGCTGGCCGCATTTCGCCGCGCTCGGCCTCGGCCTTGCGGCGTTCGTCCTGAGCGGGCTGCCCGACCGCGGGCGCAGCCTGGTCTGGCTGGCGGCGCTGGCGATCCTCGTCAGCGGGGCCATCGGCGCCTATCATTTCGGAGTGGAACTGGGATATTTCGAGGGACTGACGCGCTGCGCCGGCGGCAGCGGAAACCTCGAGGACGTCTTCAACGCGCCCCTCATACGCTGCGACGAGGTGCAATATGCCTTCCTCGGCATTTCGATCGCGGGATGGAACGCGATCCTTTCGCTTGGGTTCGGAGCCCTGATCCTATGGTTGAGCCTCAGACGATCGCGCATCCGGACCTGAGCCGCGCTCCCGCCTGGCGGCCGGGCGACGACCGGCCCGACATCGCCTCGATGCTTCGCGTCGACCAGGCCGGCGAATATGGCGCGACACGCATCTACGCGGGTCAGCTCGAAGTGCTCGGCGACCGCGGCCAGTGCGCCCGCCTGATCGCGCGCATGGCCTCGCAGGAGGAGCGGCACCTCAAGCATTTCGACGAGCTCCTGCCGGCGCGCGGCGTGCGCCCGACCCTGCTCCAGCCGATCTGGGACCGGGCCGGCCGCGCGCTCGGCGCGGCCACGGCCTTGATCAGCCCCCAGGCGGCGATGGCGTGCACCGCGGCGGTCGAGACCGAGATCGACCGGCATTATTCGGAGCAGCTCGCGGCCCTCGGCTCGGAGGATCCGGACCTCGCCGAGACCATCCGCGAGTTCCAGGCCGACGAGCTCGAGCATCGCGACACGGCACTCGCGGCGGGCGCCGAGGACGCGGTCGGCTATCCCATCCTTTCCTTCCTCATCCGCGCCGGCTGCCGCGCCGCGATCGCGCTGTCGAAGAGAATTTAATGAAATCGCGCACCGACGCCCGCCCTCCCTGCGGGAACAAACCGATGCGATCGTTCCTTTTCCCAGGACCGCTTTGGAGGCCCGTCATGAACCGCCTTGTTCCGATCTTGCTCGCCGCCGGCGCCGCCTTCGCCGTCGCCGCGCCCGGCCACACCCAATCGGAGGACGGTGCACGCCGCGTCAGCCAGCTCATCGTCTATGGCGACGACCCCTGCCCGGCGAGCACCGAAGAGGAGATCGTGGTCTGCGCGCGGCGCCCCGAGGACGACCGCTATCGCATTCCCGAGCCGCTGCGCGGCACCGGCCAGCGAAGAGACCGGAGCTGGGCCGCCAACGCCCGCAGCCTCGAGACGGTCGGCCGCACCGGCATCCAGAGTTGCTCGACCGTCGGCCCGGGCGGCTTCACCGGCTGCTGGGCCGAGATGATGCGCCAGGCGAGGGAAGACCGGCGCGCCAACCCGGAAGGCCAGCCGGTTCCGTAAGGGGACTAACCGCAGGCTGATGCTGGAATGCACGTATCGGCCTAAGCCGCCCTACCCCTTTCGCTCGCGATCCAGACGTCGATCTGGGCTTCGAGGACGTCGAGCGGCACCGCGCCCTGCCCGAGCACGGCGTCGTGGAACCGCCGGAGGTCGAAGCGCGGTCCTAGCGCCTGCTCGGCGCGGACCCTCAACTCACGGATCTTGAGCTCGCCGATCTTGTAGGCGAGCGCCTGGCCGGGATTGGTGATGTAGCGGTTGACCTCGGCCTCGATATTGGCGCGGCTGAGCGCCGTATTGTCGACCATGTAGTCGATCGCCCGCTGGCGGGGCCAGCCGAAGGCGTGGATGCCGGTATCGACGACCAGGCGCGTCGCGCGCCACATCTCGTAGCTGAGGCGCCCCATGTCGCGTGCCGGCGTGTTGTAGAGGCCCATCTCGATGCCGAGGCGCTCCGAATAGAGGCCCCAGCCTTCGACGAAGGCGGTGAAGAAGGTCGCGTGGCGCCGGAACTCCGGGAGGTCGAGCTCCTGCTGGATCGCGATCTGCTGGTGGTGGCCCGGCACCGCCTCGTGCACGGTGAGCGCCGGCACTTCCCAGAGCGGTCGCTGGTCGAGGCGTGAGGTGTTGACCCAGTAGATGCCGGGAATACCCGCCTCGAGCGAGCCGTCGCTATAATAGGCCGTCGTCGTCCCCTCCGCGATCTCGGGCGGGATTTCGCGGATCGTGTAGGGGAGGCGCGGCAGCCGGCCGAACAGGCTCGGCATCCGCCCGTCTATTTCCTTGGCGATCCGCGCGACCTCCTGCATCAGCTGCTCGCCGGTCCGCGGATAGTGGACGGGGTTGGTGCGAAGGTCCTGGATGAAGGCTTCGCGGCTCGGGAAGCCGGCGCGGCGCGAAACCTCCTCCATCTCGGCGCGGATGCGGGCCACCTCCGAGAGGCCGAGCTGGTGGATCTGCTCGGCGGTCATGTCGGTCGTGGTCTGCTGGCGGATGCGGAAGGCGTAGAATTCGCGCCCCCCGGGCTGGTCGGAGATGGCGAAGGTCGGCCGGCACCGCGGCGCCACCTCGCGCAAATAGAAGGCATGGTGTTCGCGATATTGCGGGAACAGGGTCCCGGTGATGATCGTGCGGGCGCGCTCCTGCATCGCCGTCCAGTCGGCCTCGCTCATCCCGGCGGGACGCGTGCGGGTGAAGGGCTGGTAGAAGCGCGACGCTTCCGGCGTGTCGGTGACGACCCCGGAGATCGTCCGGTCGGCATTGACCATGACGTCGCAGGGAAGCGTATAGCCCTCGGCGACCGAGCGGCGCGTGATCCGGATCGCCTCCTGGTTGAGGCGCGGATATTGCTCGAGGCGGGCGAGATAGCTCTCATAGTCGGCGCGGGTGCGGAAGGGGAGCGCGTCGGCCATGCCCGCGATCGCCTGGTGCCAGCCGCCGCGCTGCGAATAGAGGACCATACGCTGGCCGAAGCGGTTGCGCTCGACCTGCTCGGCGAGGCTGCGCCTCAGCAGGGCATGGTTGGTGCGGTCGGCGGGGCTCAGCTGCGCGACCGGGATCGCGTTCAGCCGTTCGAGAAAGGCCTGGGCCTCGCGCGCCTCGCGGTCGGCCGCCTCGAGGCTGATGTCGGGGAGGCGGTCGTCATAATCGCGCACGCCGAGCCGGGTCGCGGTGATCGGATCGCTTTTCAAATACCATTGCCAATGCTCGCCGAGGAGACGGTGGAGGTCCTCCGCCGGCGACGCGATGGCGGGAGCGGCGGCCGCGGCCAGCATGGCGGCGAGGATCATCTTGCGCATCGTTCGTCTCCCATTCCCTCCCTGGGGAGGATTCATCAACTCCGTGCGTGCTCGGCGGCGATCCAGGCATCGACCTGCGAATCCAGCACGTCGAGCGGGACGGAGCCGTTCCTCAGCACCGCGTCGTGAAACCTCCGGATGTCGAACCGCGCCCCGAGCCGCTCCTCGGCCCGCGCCCTGAGCTCGCGGATGCGGATGTTGCCGATCATGTAGCCCAAGGCCTGGCCCGGCCAGCTGATGTAGCGATTGACCTCGGCATCGATATTGGCGTCGGTCAAAGCCGTATTCTCGCGCATGAAGGCGACGGCCCGCGCTTTGTCCCAGCCCATGGCGTGGATGCCGGTGTCGACGACGAGGCGTGAGGCGCGCCACATCTGGTAGGAGAGCTGGCCCATCCGCCGCGGCGGCGTGTCGTAGAGCCCCATCTCGCGGCCGAGGCTCTCGGCGTAGAGGCCCCAGCCTTCGGTGAAGGCGGTGTAGCTGGTGAAGTGGCGGCGGAAGGGCGGCAGATCCAGCTCCTGCTGGAGCGCGATCTGGTGGTGGTGGCCGGGCACCGCCTCATGCAGGCTCAAGGCGGGGATCTCCCAGAGCGGCCGCTGGTCGAGCTTCGAAGTGTTGACATAATAGGTCCCGGCGAGGCCGCTCTCCGGCGAGCCCGGCGCGTAATAAGCGGTCGTCGTCCGCTCCGCCGTCTCGGCCGGGATCTCGCGGATGCCGTAAGGGAGGCGCGGCAACGTCCCGAACAAAGCCGGCATGTGCCCGTCGATCGTCTTGGTGACGCGCGCGACCTCGCGCATCAGCTGCTCGGGCGTGGTCGCATAATGGTCCGGGTTCGTCCTGAGATCCTGGATGAAAGCCTCGCGGGTCGGGAAGCCGGCCTCGCGCGCGACGGCCTCCATCTCGGCGCGGATCCGGCGGACCTCGGTCATGCCGATTTCGTGGATCTGCTCGGGCGTCAGGTCGGTGGTCGTGTTCTGGCGGACGCGATAGGCGTAATATTCGCGGCCGCCGCGCTGCGCCGCGATGCTGTCGGTGCGGGCGCAGCGCGGCCGGTACTCGGTCGTGTAGTAATCGAGGTGGCGGCGATAGGCGGGGTTGATCGTATCGGTGACGATCGTCCGCGCCCGTGCCTGCATCGCCGCCCAGTCGGCCTCGCCGACGTCGACCGGTCGAGTGCGGGTGAAGGGCTCGTAGAAGCGCGAGCGAGCCGGATCTTCGACGATCACGCCCGAAATGCTCTGCTCGAAGCCGTCGAGAACCGAGCAGGGAAGGACATGGCCGCCGCGCACCGCCTGACGCGTGATCGCGATCGCCTGGTCGTTGAGCCGCGGATAGAGGGCGATGCGGGCGAGGTAGCTTTCATAGTCGGCGCGCGTGCGGAACGGCAGGCTGTTCGGGATGAAGGCGAAATCCTGGTGCCAGCCATAATAAGTGGTGAAGAGCATATTGCGCTGGCCGAAGCGCTCGAGCTCGATCTGCTCGGTGAGGCCGCGGCGCAGGATGGCGCGGTTGACCCGGTCGGGCTCCGACAATTGAGCGGCCGGGATCGCGTCGAGCCGGCGCAGGAACGCCTGCGCCTGGCGGACACGCGCGCGCCGCGCGGCGGGGCTGAGGTCGTCGATCCGGGCGTCGTGGTCGCGCGTGCCGAGGCTGGTCGCATAGACCGGGCTCTCGCGCAGCAGCCAGCGATAATGCTCGTCGAGGAGCAGGCGGTAGTCGTCGGCGGGCGCCGCGCCGGCCGGGAGGGCAAGACTGAGCGAGGCGGCTGCGGCCGCGAGCGCGATCCTGAGGCGCATGGCGAGGACTCCTCCCGATGAAGCGCGCACCCTATCTCGCCGGGCCGACCGCGCAACCCTCGCGCCGCCCGCCGGTTGAGCAGGGCAAGGAGACCGGCCGATGAAAGACAATGTCTACAAGGTGATCGAGCTGGTGGGCAGCTCGGAAACGGGGATCGAGGATGCCGTCCAGAACGCGATCGCGCGCGCCGCGGCGACGGTTCGGGAGATACGCTGGTTCGAGGTCACCGAAACTCGCGGCCACGTCGAGGACGGCAGGGTGGCTCACTATCAGGTGACGCTTAAGGTCGGCTTCACGTTGGTCGAATGAGATTGCGCAGGATCGTCAGGCCGGCACTTTTGGCGGTAGCACGAACCAAGTGACGAAACGCTTTGCGAGAGAGCGGTCGCCTTCTACGTGCAGCACGCCGTCCGCCGCGAGGTCTTCGAATGGCACGCCGCCATAGACCGCGGCGGCGATTGCGGGCGGTGGGCCGGTGAAGGTCACGTCCGCGACCGCCGGATCGGCGCGCACCGCGACGACCTCGCCTCCCTCGATCCGGACGAGGAAGTCTTCGCGGCCGAGGCGGAAGCCGATCGCAGCGGCGACGCCGGCAATGCGCGCCGGATCCGCCATGGTCCTAAAGGAGAGCATCAGCGAATTGGCGCTGAGTGGGAGGGTCGGATCGTGGCTCGGCGAACGGGCCGCCCAGCGGCCCAGCACCTGGAAGATCGGTTCGGCCTCGTAGCCCCAATCGGTGAGCTCGTAGACCTGAGTCGCGGCGGGAGGGGGCAGCCTGCGACGGACCAGGACGCCGGCGGTTTCGAGCCCTGCGAGGCGCTGGGTGAGCACGTTGGCGCTGATTCCGGGCAGGTCGGCGCGAAGGTCGCTGAAGCGCTTCGGGCCGAGCATCAGTTCGCGCATGACGAGAAGAGACCAGCGCTCCCCGACGAGATCGAGGGCGTGCGCCGCTCCGCAGGCGTCGTCGTAGCTGCGGCGGCCCGCTACATCAGTTATCTTTCGTAACTTCATGGTTGCTTTTTATAACGCAAGAGTCCATCAGCGTCAAACAGCGATTCGCCCGGAGCGGACGACGAGGAGAGAGACGATGGCGAAGATGATTTTCGTGAACCTGCCGGTGACCAACCTCAACCGGTCGATCGCCTTCTACGCTGCGCTGGGCGCCGAGCAGAACCTGCAGTTCAGCGACGCGACGGCGGCGATGATGAGCTTCTCGGCCGAAGTGAACGTGATGCTGCTGACCCACGACAAATATCGCCAGTTCACCGCCAAGCCGATCGCAGACGCGCATGCGACCAGCCAGGCCCTGCTCTGCCTTTCGGCCGAGGGCGGCCGCGATGAGGTGGATGGAACGGTGGCGAAGGCGGCCGGCGCCGGTGGAGTCGCGGATCCCGGACCAAAGCAGGATCACGGCTTCATGTACGGCCGCAGCTTCGAGGATCCGGACGGCCACCACTGGGAGGTGATGTGGATGGACATGGCCGCGCTCGGCGCCGCCCCCGCCGCCGGCGCGGAAGCAAAAGCGGACTGAACGCCGCACACAAAAATCAAAGGAGAAGCGAAGATGACCTATGTGGAAGGATTCGTGGTCGCGGTACCCACCGCCAATCGCGACGAATATCTGCGCCACGCCGCCGCGGCCTGGCCGATGTTCGAGGAATTCGGCGTCCGGCGCCACGTCGAGGCCTGGGCCGACGACGTGCCGGATGGCAAGGTCACCGACTTCAGGCGCGCCGTCCAGGCCAAGCCGGACGAGGCGGTCGTCTTCTCCTGGTTCGAATATGCCTCGCGCGAAGACCGCGAGGCCGCCAATGCGAAGATCATGAGCGATCCGCGCATGGAGGAGATGGGCGCGACCATGCCCTTCGACGGCAAGCGCATGATCGTGTCGGGCTTCCGCTCGATCGTCGAGCACGGCACCGGCGGCGCCATGGGCTATGTCGATGGCTTCGTGCTGCCCGTGCATGAGGAGAAGGCCGAGGCCTATCGCGCGCTCGCGGCCAAGGCCGCGCCGATCTTCGAGGAGCATGGCGCGACGCGCATCGTCGAAGCGATGGGCGACGACCTGATGCGGGGCAAGGTCACCGACTTCTACCGGTCCGTGAACGCCGAGGACGGCGAGAATGTCGTCTTTTCGTGGATCGAATGGCCGTCCAAAGAGGCGCGCGTCGCCGGCTGGGAGAAGATCATGGCCGATGAGCGCATGAAGCCCGAGGGCGACATGCCCTTCGACGGCAAGCGCATGTTCTGGGGCGGCTTCTCGATCCTGCTCGACAAGAACGCCGGGGCGGAGTGAGCGACATGGCGAGCGGCTTCATCTGGTACGAGCTGATGACCTCCGATCCGGACGCGGCGATCCCCTTCTACGAGAAGGTAGTCGGCTGGCGGGCCGAGGTCATGACGATCCCGGAAATGGGCGATTATCGCTACACCATCCTCCACGCCGGCGAGCGCGGCGTCGGCGGCCTCGCCGGAATCCCCGGCGAGTGCGGGGAAGAGATGCGGCCGGGCTGGTACGGCTACGTGCATGTTCCCGACACGGATGCCGCAGCCGCGGCCGTCGCCGCCGCCGGCGGCGCGGTGTTGATGCCGCCCGACGACATTCCGACCGTCGGCCGCTTCGCCATGGTCGCGGATCCGGGCGGCGCCCCCTTCTTCCTGCTGACGCCGCTGCCGCGCGAGGATGCGCCGCCGCCGCTCGAGCGGATGGCGCCGGGCAATATCGGCTGGCACGAGCTCCACGCCGCCGACGGCGACGCCGCCTTCGCCTTCTACCAGGAGCAGTTCGGCTGGTCGCAATTTTCGGCGATGGATATGGGGCCGATGGGCACATACCGTCTCTGGTCCGCGGACGGCGGCGAGGCGGTCGGCGGAATGATGACCAAGATGGCGCGGACTGAGCACCCGGTCTGGCTCTTCTACTTCGTCGTCGACGGCGTCGAGGCGGGTGCGGCGCGCATTGCCGAAGCGGGCGGGCAAGTGATCAACGGCCCGATGGAAGTGCCCGACGGCAGCTGGATCGTTCAGGGCATCGACCCGCAAGGCGCAATGTTCGCGCTGGTATCCGAGCGGCGCTGAGGGAAGGAGACGCAAGATGCAGAAGATCACGCCCTGCCTGTGGTATGACGGCGACGCCGAGGAAGCCGCAAACTTCTACGTTTCCCTGCTGCCCGACAGCCGGGTCGACAGGATCGTGCGCTCGCCCGCCGACAATCCGAGCATGAAAAAAGGCGGCGTGCTCCTGGTCGAGTTCACGCTCGCCGGGCAGAAATATTCCGGCCTGAACGGCGGGCCGCAATTCCCGTTCACCGAAGCGGTCTCGTTCCTGATCCGCTGTGAGGACCAGGCCGAGGTCGACCGACTCTGGTCGGCGATCGAGGACAATGGCGGCAAACCCAGCGCCTGCGGCTGGATCAGCGACCGCTGGGGCCTCTCCTGGCAGATCTGCCCGCAGGAGATGCTGGACATGCTGGCGAGCGAGGATCGCGACGCGGCGGAGCGCGGGATGAAGGCGATGCTGGACATGGTCAAGCTCGACCTCCCGACGTTGCGCCGGGCTTTCGAGGGCGGATAGGAGGCCGCGGCTCAGGCCGCTTCGCCGTTCCTGCCGAGCTGGCGGCCGAGGTCGTCGAGCGTTGCGGCGATATGGTCGCGGGTGAGGGCGCGTACGCGGTAGAGGCGGCGGCCGAGCCAAGCTTCGAGCAGTTCGCGGTGCTCCCCGGCGGCGCGATCGGCGCGGCCGCCGGGCTCGAGATGGACGCGGACGTAGCGCTCCGAAAGCACGTGGAGGCGGGCAAGTATCTCCGTCGTCACCGCCTGGCCGGAGGGGCGCACGAGCGCGATGTGGAAGGCGCGATTGCGGGCGCCGACGTCCGCTCGCGCCTGCGCCACGGCGCAAGCGAGCTCGGCGGAGGCCGCTGCCGCCTCCGCTCGGTCCGCGTCGGCTGCGGCGAGCGCGCCGGCGGCGGCTGCGTCCGGCTCGAGCTTGAGGCGCAGCTCGTACACTTCGCGCGCCTCGGCGGCGCTCAGCGGCCGGACGAAGAAGCCGCGATTGGGCTCGGCGCGGACGAGGCCTTCCTGCTCGAGCCGGGCGAGAGCCTCGCGGAGCGGGATCTTGCTGATGCCGAGCTCGATCGCGAGCGCGTCCTGCCGGATCGAGCGGCCGGCGGCGACCGTGCCGGACAGGATTCGGTCTCTTACTTGGTCGAGAATGCCTGTCATGTGACCGAGAAGCCGCGCCAGAAGGGATCTTCCCGGTCCACCCAGATGGTGTTGAAGCCGGTCGAGACGGCCGAGCCCTCGATCGAAGGGATGATGGCGGAATGCGCGCCGACCGCGGTCGCTTCCTCGACGCGGCCGAGGAAGCGCGATCCGATATAGCTTTCATGGACGAAGGAGTCGCCGACATCGAGGCGGCCGGCGGCGGCGAGATGGGCAAGGCGCGCGGAGGTGCCCGTGCCGCAGGGGCTGCGATCCAACGCCCGCTCGCCGTAGAAGACGGCGTTGCGGCCGTCCGCGCCTTCCCCTTTGGGCGCATCGGCCCAGAGGACGTGGCTGACGCCGCGGATACTCTCGTCCAGCGGATGGACGGGCTCGAAGGCTTCGCGCACGAGGGCACGGATCGTCCGGCCGTGCTCGACCAGCTGCGACGCGCCGAGATCGTCGAGCCCGGCATAGGGCCCCTGCGGCTCGACGATCGCGTAGAAATTGCCGCCATAGACGACGTCGACCGTCAGCGGTCCGAACCCCGGCACGTCGATTTCGATGCCGCGGGCAGCGACGTAGGAAGCGACGTTGCGGATCCTGACCGCAGTCACCTTGCCGCCAGCTTCGCGATATTCGATGCAAATCCTGCCGGCGGGGACGTCGACCGTCAGCCGCCCGGGCTGGCGCGGCGCGATCAGGCCGTGCTCGAGGCCGAAGCTGACGATGCCGATCGTGCCGTGGCCGCACATCGGCAGGCAGCCGCTCGTCTCCATGAACAGGATCCCGCAATCGGCCTCCGCGCTCGTCGGCGGGTAGAGGAAACCGCCCGACATCATGTCGTGCCCGCGCGGCTCGAAGCAAAGACTGGTCCGGATCCAGTCGAAGCGCTCGAGGAAGTCCTGCCGCCGCTCCGACATCGTCGCCCCGCGCAGCAAGGGCGCCCCGCCCGCGACGAGGCGGACCGGGTTTCCCGCGGTGTGCCCGTCGATGCAGAAGAAGGTATGGCGCGTCATTCGACGACGGCGGCGGCGAGGGCCGGACGCGTTCCTGCCGCCTTTTCCACCATCGCGGTCACCTCGGCGCGGCGGGCGCCCGCAAGCCGCATGCGTGGCATGCGCACGCGCTCCGAGCCTCTCCCCATGAGCTGCTCGGCGAGCTTGATCGACTGGACGAGGTCGTGCTCGGCATCGAGGTGGAGGAGCGGCATGAACCACCGATAGATGGCACGGGCAGTCGCGAGATCGCCGCGCTCGAAGGCGGCGAAGAGCGCGACAGACTCGCGCGGGAAGGCGCTGGTGACGCCGGAGACCCAGCCGGCGGCGCCGAGGATGAGGCCCTCGAGCGCAATGTCGTCCAGGCCGGCCATAAGGGTGAAGCGATCGCCGAAGCGGTTGACGAGATCGGTGAAGCGGCGCGGGTCCGGCGCGCTCTCCTTGATCGCGGCGACGTTGGCCACGTCCGCCAGCCGCTCGAGCACCTCGAAGCCGATCGCGACGCGATAGGCGGGCGGATTGTTGTAGAGCATGATCGGCAGCGAGGTGGCCGCGGCCACGGCGCGAAAATGTTCGTACAGCTCCTCCGGCTTGGGGACGTAGACCATGGCCGGAAGAAGCATCAACGCATCGACACCGATCGCCTCGGCGTCGCGCGCGAAGGCGATCGCGCGGGGCGTGGTCAGCTCCGAGACTCCGGCGACCAGCGGCACCCGACCGCCGACCGCCGCGACGGCCGCACGCAGGATCTCGCGCTTTTCGGCAGGCTCCAGCGAATTGTTCTCGCCGCAGGTGCCGAGGAGGATGAGGCCGTCGACGCCGTCGGTTACGAGCGCGCGCTGCACGGCTGCGGTCGCGGCGAGGTCGACCGACAGGTCCTCGGCAAATTGGGTCGTCGCGGCAGGATAGACGCCGTGCCAGAGCGGACGTGAAGTCACGAGCTGCTTCCTCATTGCTGGTAGAAATCGTATACTATATGGCCGCTCGCATGTCAGCCCCCGCGAAGATCGGCAGCGTCATCGTCGTCGGCGGCGGCTCCATCGGCATGAGCTGCGCGCTCTCGCTGCAGTCTCGCGGCATCGCGGCGACCGTGGTCGATCCCGGGACGCTGCGACCGGCGTCGCTCGGCAATGCCGGCCATATCGCCGTCGAGCAAGTGGAGCCGCTCGCGTCCCTGGCGACGCTGCGGAGCTTGCCGCGCATGCTCTTCTCGCGCGGTGGGCCGGTCTCGCTCATGCCTCGCGAGATCGGGGCCTGGCTGCCCTTCGCACTTCGCTTCGTGCGTGCCGCGACGCCGTCGCGCTTTCGCGCCGGGAGGACGGCGCTCTCCAGCATTGCTGCAGCCGCATTGCCGGCGTGGCGGCGCCAGCTCGAGCGCGCCGGCGCGGCCGATCTGCTCCTCGACTGCGGCCATTATGCGGTGTGGGAGACCAGGGACGCCGCCGCATCGGGGCGTCGGCGCTGGGCCGAAACCGATACCGGCGCGGTGATCGTGCGCGACGCGTCCGGCGACGAACTGGAGCGAGTTGCCGCGCTGCTGCGCGTCCCGCTCGCAGGTGGAGTCCGCTTCGACGGGAGCGCGCAGATCGCCGATCTCGACCTGCTCGCCGCTGCGCTCCTGCACGCGTTCGACGCCGGCGGCGGCGTGCGCGTGCGCGGCGCCGCGGGGCGAGTCTCGCCGCGCTCGGTGACCCTCGAGACGGGCGAGCGACTGGACGCGGACGCGGTGCTGGTCGCGGCAGGCGCGGCGTCCGGCCGGCTGCTTCCGCGACATTTCGTGCCGATGATCGCGGAGCGCGGTTATCACCTCCAGACGGCCGAGAGCGAATGGCCGCTCGATCTGCCGCCGGTGGTGTTCGAGGAACGCTCGGTCGTCGTCACCCGCTTCCGCTCCGGCCTGCGCGCGGCCGGCTTCTTCGAGTTCGCCCGCGCCGACGCGCGGCCCGATCCGCGCAAGTGGGCGCGGCTGCGCGCGCATCTCGACGCGCTCGGCATCTGCGTTCCGGACGCGGCCGAGTGGACCGGCGCTCGCCCTACCCTCCCGGATTATCTCCCGGTGATCGGGCGCACCAACGAAGGCCTGTTCTATGCCTTCGGGCACCAGCATCTCGGCCTCACCCTCGCCGCCGCGACCGGCGAGGCGATCGCCGCGCTCGCCGCTGGCGAAGCGCCCGAATTCGATCTATTCCCGTTCAGGATCGAGCGGTTCGGGAGGCGGCGCGGGTGACGAGGGGTGTCGGCGGATCGGACGCAGCGGCCGAGCTGGCGAAGCTGTCGCCCTGGTCGGACTGTGCGCCGCCCATCTCCCCCGAAGAGCGCGCCGGCCGCGCCGAACAGGCGCGTCGGCTGATGCGCGAGGAGGGCTCCGACGCCTTGCTGATCGGCGCGGGCGCGAGCCTCCGCTATTTCAGCGGCATTTCCTGGGGAGCGAGCGAGCGCCTGGTTGCGATGCTGCTGCCGCGCGAGGGCCGGCCCATCCTCCTCGCCCCGGCCTTCGAGCAGGGATCGCTGGAAGCGGAGCTCGCCGTGGACGCGGAGCTGCGCCTCTGGGAGGAGGATGAAAGCCCGTCCGCGATCGTCTCAGACCTGATCGGCGGGGGCACGCTGGCTGTCGACCCGGCAATGGCCTTCGTGCTGGTCGAGCGCATCCGCAAAGCGGCACCGTCGGCGACCCTCGTCGATGGCTCGGCGATCGTCGACGGCTGCCGCAGCCGCAAGTCGGAGGCGGAGCTCGGGCTGATGCGGCAAGCGAAGCGGATGACGCTCGAGGTCCAGCGCAGCGCGGCGCGCATCCTTGCGGAAGGGATGCGCTCCAGCGAAGTGCGCCGCTTCATCGACGAGGCGCACCGCGCGCTGGGCGCGGGGGCAAGCAGCTTCTGCATCGTCCAGTTCGGTCGCTCGACCGCCTTTCCGCATGGGCTTCCAGGCGACGACGTCCTGCGCGCAGGCGACATGGTGCTGATCGACACGGGCTGCGCGGTCCAGGGCTATCACAGCGACATCACCCGCTCCTACGTCTTCGGTGTGCCCACGGAGGAGCAGCGGCGGGTATGGGAAGTCGAGCAGGAAGCCCAACAGGCGGCCTTCGACGCGGTGCGGCCGGGCACGGCCTGCGAGGAGATCGACGCCGCCGCCCGGCGCGTGCTGGAGCGCCATAGCTTCGGCCCCGGCTACAGGCTTCCGGGACTCCCGCATCGGACAGGGCACGGCATCGGCCTGTCGATCCACGAGGCGCCCTATCTGGTGCGCGGCGACAGGACGCCGCTTGAGCCCGGCATGTGCTTTTCGAACGAGCCGATGATTGTCGTCCCGGACCGGTTCGGCATCCGGCTCGAGGACCATTTCCACGTGACCGACGACGGCGCGCGCTGGTTCACCGAGCCGATGCCGTCGATCGACGAACCGTTCGGCTGAGCGAGGCTCGTCACTCCTCCTCTGGCCAGGGGCTGGGGCCGCCCTCGGCGATGAAGCGGTCGATGCGGGCGTGCAGCACGGGCAGCGGCACCGAGCCGAGCTCGAGCACGGTGTCGTGGAAGCGGCGGATGTCGAAGCGGTCGCCCAATGCGCGCGTCGCGCGGGCGCGGGCCTCCTCGATCGCCATCTGGCCGAGATAGTAAGAGAGGGCCTGGCCCGGCCAGGCGATGTAGCGGTCGACTTCGGTCTCGATCTCGTGACGCGAGAGCGCGGTATTGTCGGTCATGAAGGCGCGGGCCTGGTCGCGGGTCCAGCCCTTTGCGTGAAGGCCGGTGTCGACGACGAGACGCGCCGCGCGCCACATCTGGTAGGAGAGCATGCCGAAGCGGTCGTAGGGCGTCTCGTACATGCCCATCTCGACGCCGAGCTTCTCGGCGTAGAGCGCCCAGCCCTCGCCATAGGCAGAAATGTAATATTCCCGGCGGAACTCCGGATGGCGGCGGTTCTCGGCGGCCAGCGACATCTGCATCGCATGCCCGGGCGCCGCTTCGTGGAGAGTGAGCGCGCGCAGCGAATAGAGGGGACGCGAGGGCAAATCGTAGGTGTTGATAAGATAGCCGCCGGGGCCGCCGCGGCCCGACGTGTAGAAAGGCGCGATGTCGTCGGGAACGGGACGGATGGCGAAACGGGCGCGGGGCTGGCGGCCGAACCAGCGCGAGGCGATGCCGTCGAACTGCTTGGCGATCCAGGCGCCTTCGCGCAGCAGCTGCTCCGGCGTCGTCGCGTAGAAACGTGGATCGGTGCGGAGAAAGGCGAGGAAGGCCGGCAGGTCCCCCTCGAAATTCACCTCCCGCATCACCTCGTGCATCTGGGCGCGGATCGTCGCGACCTGCTCGAGGCCGATCTGGTGGATCCGCTCCGGCGTCAGATCGAGTGTGGTGAATTCGCGAATCTTGGACTGGTAGTAGGCGGGACCGTCCGGGAGCGTCGTCGCGGCGAGCTCGGTACGAGCGCCCGGAATATATTCGCTGCGCATGAAGCGCAGGGTCTCGGCATGGGCCGGGATGACGGCGCTGCGAATCGCCTCCACGGCCTGCGCGCGCAGCTCTTCCTGGCGAGCGGCGGGCACCGCGCCGGACATATTGCGAAAGGGCTCGTACCAGACCGTCTGATCGGGGTTCGCGGCCTCGGCGACGGAGGCAAGCGATGCGTCGCGGCCTTCGAGCGTGATTCGCGGCGGCGTGAAGCCGCGAGCGAGGCCGGCGCGCATGTTCTGCGTCTGCTCGCGGAAATAACGCGGCATGTCGCGAAGCATCGAGACGTAGTTGCGATATTCCTCCTCGGTCCTCAGCGGACGGCGGGCGGCGAAGGCGAGGTCGCTCCAGAAGGCGCTGTCCGAATTGAGCGGCTTCTCCCAGTCGCGAAAGCGCTGCGACGCCGCGAGCGTTTCGATCTGGTAGCGATAGACATCGTAGTCGAGCCGCCGATCGGGCGGCAAGGCGCCGCGGTCGATCCGGGCGAGCTCTGCCAAGACCTGTTCCCAGTAGCGCAGGCGCGCTTCCTGCGTCCGCGGCGTCACGTCCGGGAGGCGCGGGCGGACGCGCTGCTCGTCCTCGCCGCCGCCTTCCTGCGACTGTCGCCAGCGCCACTCGCGTTCGTACAGCGCCTTGAAGCGGGCCTCGGCGGCGTCCGGCATGGGCTGGACGGCGGCGGCGAGAACGATTGCGGCGACGGGCAGAGCCGTACGGAGGAGCCTGTGCATGGAAATGGATGATAGACGTACGGAGGCGCGGTTCAACAGGCTGACCGCGCGTCGCGGCTGTTCGGGCTGCGATGGCAGACCGTCCGCCGCCCGCCGAGCAAGCGACCGGGCCGTTCACTCGCCGGACTAGGCTATTCCTGCTCCGGCGCCGCTCCGCCCACCACCATCTCGACCAGCCGCGCCAGCGCGGTCGTGTCGAGGATGACGATGCGCCGGCGCTCCTGCGCGAGGATGCCCTTGTCGGCGAGCTCGCCCATTTCCCGGGTCACGGCTTCGCGGTGCGTCCCGATTCGGGCGGCGAGGTCGGCATGGGTCGGCGCAGGCTCGATGGCGACCCGGGTCGAGTCGCTGCCGGCGCACAGGCGCAGCAACTCGCAGTGAAGGCGGCTGCTGACACGCAGCGCGTTGAGCTCGAACACCTTTTCGGTCAGATCTCGAACCTGCGCCGTCAAGCGTCGGGCGAGCCAGATCGAAGATTCCGGATCCGCCGCGACGGCTTCGCGGAAGGCGGCCGCGCCGATGCTGGCGAGGGTACAGCTCGAGACCGCGACGATGGTGGCGGAGCGCGGCTGGCCGTCGATGGCGGCGAGCTCGCCGAACATTGCGCCTTCGCCCAGGCTCCTCAAAATGACTTCGCGGCCGGCGAGCGAGTAGAGCGTCACCCGCACACGGCCCTTGAGCACGACATAGACGTGATCCGAACGCGCGCCGGACGATACCAGCGTTCGCCCCGGCTTCGCGCTCATGGTTGTAGCAGCCGCCCAGAGGCGCTCGGCAAGCGCTCTCGGCAGCCCGCTCATCGCCGGCGGCAGGCCGAACGAAAGGGTGTTCACCGGCTCCTCCCTAGTCCGCCCAGTTTGCGCCACCGAAGGGCGACATGCAATTGCTACGCAACCGGAGCGAGTTTTTGCTTGTATCGCGTCCGAAGTGGGCAAATGATAAGCAACTACCGGCAAGACCATCGAGGGGGAGGTCCATGCCTGCACAGCCTCTCGAGGCCTTGAACGTCCATGCCGCGCCAACTGACGGTCCGCGGCGTCGCTATCTTTCGATTCTTTTTTCGGACCTGTCTGAATCGACCCGCCTTGCCAGCCGGCTCGAGGCCGAAGAGTATTTGGACCTGCTCGCACGCCTCGGGGCCGTCTATCATGCCGTAGTCGCGCGCCACGGCGGCACTGTGGCGCAGATCAGCGGAGACGGCATGCTCGCTTTGTTCGGCTATCCGGAAGCGCGCGAGGGCGACGGCCGCCGCGCGGTGGAGGCGGCGCTGGAACTCGATGCGGCCGTCGCCTTGCTTGGGACGGGCGGGCGCGGCGAGGGACCGCTCCGCCTCCATAGCGGCATCCACGCGGGGCTCGTGCTCCTCCAGAGCGGCGACCAATGCCGCGGCCGCTTCGAATTGCTCGGCTGCGCTACGAACATCGCCTCGCGGCTGTGCAGTGTTGCCGCTCCGGGCGAAATCCTGGTCAGCGAGGAGACGTTGGGGCCCGAGCGTCACCTGTTCGCAACGAGCGCGCGCAGCCGGCTGCGCTTGCGGGGCGCCGACGAGCCGGTGCTGACGCTTGCAGTCACTGGACGCGCCGTCGAGGCGCGGAGCGAACCGGCGCCGTTCGTCGGGCGCGACGCAGAGCTCGCGGCTCTCGCCGCCGACTTCGCCGCGGCCAGAGTCGGCGGGCCGCGAATTACGATCGTCGAGGGTCCGCCTGGCGTCGGCAAGACCCGCCTCGTCGAGGAATTCCTGCGGCGAGCCGGCGCCGAGGGCTGCGCGATCCACCGCGGCAACTGCGAATCCTCGGCCGAGCCGCTCCGCCCGTTTCTCGAGATCGCGCGCTCGCTGCTCGGCGTCGCCGGCGACGATCCGCCCGACGTGGACACGGCCGCGTGTGCGCTCGCCGGGATCGATCCTGGGCTTGCGGACCTGGCGCCGGCTCTTTGCCGGCTGCTCTCGCCGCGGCGCCAATCGACGCCCGGCGACGCGGCCGCGCTCGCCGAGCTGATCGCGCACGCCGGGACGCTGGGACCGCTCGTCCTGTTCGTCGACGACTGGCACGCGGCCGACGATGCCAGTCGCGAGATGATGGCGCTGCTGCGCACCCTCGAGAAGGGCGCTGTGCTCGTGCTCGCGACCGCCCGGCCCGATCCAAGGATCGACGGACTATCGGAGGGACTCGAGCGCCTGCGTCTGGCGCCGCTTACCGCGGCGGAGACGGCGGCAGCGGTCGCCGGCTTGCTGCCCTCCGCCGATCCATTCACGGTCGAGGAAATCGGCGCGGCTTCGGGCGGCAACCCCCTCTTTATCGAGGAGCTCTGCCACGCAATGGCGGCCGGAGAACGGCACGAGCGCCCGCAGGGCTGCACGCCCTGGCTCGCCAACCTCATCGAATCGCGCGTGTCGCGCCTGCCGCCGGCGGCCGCCGAGCTCCTTCGCGTCGCCGCGGTGATCGGCAATTCGGTGCCGGCTTGGCTGCTCGAAGCGATCGCCGGCCGCGGCGAGGGCGACCCGTTGGTCCGCTCGCTCGCCGAGGCGGATTTCCTGTACCCGGGGGAGCGCCCGGGGACGCTGCGCTTCAAGCACGGCATCACTCGCGAGGTGATCTACGATTCGGTCGGCCTCCACCAGCGCCGCGGCCGTCACGCCGATATCGCAGCGGCTCTCCGCGCCCGTGCGTCGGCGGCCGGAGAGGACGAGCCTGTCGAGGCTCTCGCTTACCATTTCGGCGCCGCGGACGAGCTAAACGCAACGGTCCTCTACGCAGAGCAGGCCGGCGACAAGGCGATGGCCGCCTCGGCTCTGGACCGTGCACAGGGCTATTACCGCGCCGCACTCGACGCGCTCGAGCGGCTCGAAGATTCGGACGAAAACGCGGCGCGCTGGGATCGGATCGCGCAGCGCTTCGGTCTCGCGGGAGTGTTCGATCCGGCCCGCGACCAGCTGCAAGTGTTCGAGCGCGCGATCGAGCGCGCCGGCGCGCGCCGCGACCCGGTCGCGCTTGCCTGGGCAGAATATTGGCTCGGCTACATCAATTACGGCCTCGGCGAACCGGAAACGGCGAGCGACCATTGCTCGCGCGCGCTCGAATCCGCTCTCGGAACCGGCGACGACCGCCTCGTCGTCCAAATCCGCGCCACGCTCGGCCAGGCCAAGGCAGCCGCCTGCGACTATCGCGGCGCCCTGCTGCTGCTCGACGAAGCGATCGAGGTGAAGCGCCGCCACCGCACCGGCCAGCACGCCTCGGTCGGCTTCGCCTATTCGCTTGCCTCCAAGGCATTCGTTCTCGGCGACATGGGCCGCTTTGCCGAGGCGGAGGCGGGTTTTTCGGAGGCGATGGACGCGGTGCGCGGCGCCGATCACGAGGTCGAGGGGTCGGTGCTGTGCAAGCATGCCGGCGTCTACCTTTGGCAGGGACGGCTCGAGGAGGCCCTGCGCTGCGCTGAGGAGGCGGAGCGAGTGGCGGTGCGCGTCCACAGCGTCTATCTCTATGCGATGAGCCGCGCGCTCGGCAGCTATGCGCTATGGTCGCTCGAGGCCGGCGACGGCCCGATCGAGACCCTGGTCGAGGCGACGGGCTGGCTCGAGGCGAAGGGCCGCGGACTCTACGCCTCGCTCCCCTATGGCTGGCTCGCCGATGCTCTGGCGAGGCGAGGCGATCCCTCCGGCTCCCGCCGTTACGCCGCCCGCGCCTTGCGCCGCGCGGAAAAAGGCGACCGCCTCGGCGAGGCGATGGCGTGGCGCGCCATGGCGCGGTCGGCGGCGGCGAGAGGCGCACGGGAAACCTCGCACCGGTGCCTGGAGCGCGCCGAAGCTGCCGGCGCAGCCCGCGCAGCTGCGCACGAAGCCGCGGCGACGCGGCTCTGCGCCGCCGAGATCGCCGCGGCATCGGGCGACACCGAGCTCGTGCCTCGGCTCGACGCGATGGCCCGTGCCGAAGCCGAGGCGCGCCGCCGCGCCGCTCGCATCAGGTGCCGGGCAGGCGCGGGATCGTAACGATCAAGGGCGCGGGCAGCGCCTCGATCCGTCCGACCTCGAGCAGCGCGCACAGCATGCCTGTCATGGCACCCATCGCAAAGGGAAATGCGGGGCAGGCGTGGGTCGGGTGCGGCGTCGCCCTGCGGTTGCCGCCGAAGACGGGGTAAATGGCGTGATCGTCCGAAGCTTGCGCTTCGGCGGTGGCCGAGGCGATGCCGAGGCAGACCTTGTCGCCTTCGCTTATTGCCACTCCGCGGAGAGTGGTCGCCTTCTTCGCCGTCCGCCAGAGGGCGTCCGGCGCCGGGCGCTTGCGCATCGCATCGATGAGGGGCGTCCGCAGCACCCCCTGGACCGCCGCATGATCGCGCGATGCGGCGTCGACGGCCAACAGGTCGTGCTGGATCCGCCATAGCGTGCCGTGGCTGAGCCAGTCGTAGAGCGTTCCGCGCAGGCAGCCGTCGGCCGGCGGAAGGAACCCCATCATGACGCCGATCACGGTGCGCGCGATCATGTCCGCCGCGTTTTCGGTGCCGAGAAACTGCTGATAGATCGCGTTGGCGATCGGCGCCTGCGGGGCACTGCCGGCGGCGATCCGCTTCTCGTAATGGCGCCGCGCCGCCTCGCGCAGCGCCGTGCCGTCGGCCTGGCCGCGGCGGGTGAACCCCGCAATCGGGTCGACGTAGAAGATGAAGCTCGAGGGCGCCATGAAGTCGCCGGGGCAGACCGGCCTGCGATCGCCTTGCGGCGTCCATTTCCACGAGCCGTCCAGGATGTCGTGCCCGGGCTGGGGCTCGACGAGCGGCGGCTGGTCCGGGAAGCCGAAGGTGCCGCGGCAGATGAGCGCGAGCACACCGGCAATATAATCGTGGACGAGATCGATCTTGACCGGCCGGTCGGGCTGCGGGAAGTTTCTCGCATAGATGCGCTGGAAGTTTTCCAGATATCCAGCCCCTGCCTTGCGGGCGGAGGCAAACGCCGCTTCCTCGGTCACCATGGCGATCGCCCCGTTGGCGATGCGGGACTCGTTCCAATACTCATCGCCGGCGTCGCGCCCGAGATAGATCTCGCCGATCGAATCGCGCATCCGCGGCATGTAGCCATCGACCGAGAACCTCTCGTCGTCGCCCAGCACCTCGTCGATGAGATCGCGCGAGCCGACGAGGACGACCTCCTTGAGCCTGCCCTTCTCGTCCTTGGGCGGCCAGCCATAGGGGACCTTGATGGCACCGCCGCGCGCGCGGATGGCGGCCCACACGCGTGGCCCGACATTGCGATCGTCGGGATCGCGGGCAGCGACGTCCTCGAAGCAGGTTTTCCAGGCGAGCGCCTGCGCCTCGGGATCCTGGGCCTCGATCGCGGCGATGATCTTTTCTCCCTCTTCGGCGGCGGACCCGGCGGGCGCGGCGCGCGGCGCCAATATGGCCTTCAGCCCGGATGCGGAGGGCACGAAAAGGTACGCGCCCCACTGCAGCTTCACATAGGGGTTCGGCATGCGCAGGCGGATCGTGCGATTCTGGAGGCGGAACACGAACGTCCGCGGGTCCTGGTCGCGGGCCGGGCCCATCAGCGGGTCGCTCTGGCACGAGGCCACGCGCGTGCTGTTGCCGCCGCTGATCCAGCTCTGCACGACCTCGAACTGCTCGGCGATGCTTGCGTTGTAGGCCATGAACATGACCCCGCGCTCGCCGTCGAGCGGCGCATCGCGCGGCGGTCCGTAGGACATGCCGCGGCGCATGATCCGGGGAACCGGCCTGTCGAAATTCTCCTTCTTGTCGGTGCGCGGATTGGCCCGGCGGATATGCGACTGGAAGGGGCATTGCTGGCCGCGCAGGTCGGATTTGTAGTCGAAGTCGTTGGAAAGGGTGCTCGTGCCCTGGAGCAGCGGGCTTCCGTCCGGTCGCCGGCCCATCATCTTGCCGAGCAGGTCGTCCCGGAGCTGCGGATAGACCGGGAAACCGTTGCGCGTGAGCTCGGCGACGGTCCGATCCAGAAACGCCTCGAGCTCTCCCACCTCCTGCTTGAGCTTGCGGATGACGAGGAAGGTGCCGTTGTCCCAATGCGCGTTCGCCCGCTGGGGCGGATCGCCGCGGTCGTTGCCGTAACCGATCAGCAGCTCGCCGAGGGCGACGCGATCGCGCTCGGGAACGCTGGTATCGGAGATCGCCACGGGCTGGCTGAAGCCGTCCAGAAAGCCGAAATGATCCTTGGCCACGGTCCTGTTGCTGCCGTCGCCCAGCCATGCGCGCCGCATCGACTCGACCGCGAGCAGCTCCACGCCGCTCGCGTCCGGCCCGGCGGCGAGGGCGGCGACCTTGGCTGCGAGGGGATGGAGCGGATCGCCGACGACATCATGCCCGGGATAGTCGCTGTTGGTGCGCAGCTGGAGGACGAAGTCGACCTCCTTGAGCTCGACCGGCGGCGCCGCGGCATCGGCCGACGGTGCGCTTCCGCCCACATCGGCGCGGCACCGGCGAGGGAGCGCCCAGCGCCGGGGATGACTGTCGCCGGTGTCGCCGATCATGCCGGCCCGCGCTTCCATGCCTTCGAGAAATTCCTGCGGAAGCTGCGCCAGGGTGTCTTCGGATACGCCGAGCGCCCCCAGGCCGGCGAGGGTGAAGGCGAGATTGACGCTCACTCCGCCGTCCGGGAACGGCGCCGCCTCCGTGCTCAGCTTGAGCGTGCCGAGCCAGGCGCGTGCCTTCTCGGCATCGGCGATCCGCATCAGCATCAGGCAGCCGTGCGTCATCGGCTTCCCGTCGAGCTCGTAGCCGCCCACGATCCCGGTCTGGACCTCGGCCGGGTCGAAGCGAAGCCGCCCCTCGTCGCGCGGACGCGGAGGGGGCGGCGCGAGCAGCTCCAGATATTCCGCATATTTGTGCCTGACCGGCGCGGGCAGCTCCTTGGGATCCCAGTCCTGGAGGAGCTTGGCTGCGGCGCGCTTCAGGAAGCGGCCTTCCTGCGGATCGTCGGGGGGATAGAAATCGGTCAGCCGCCCGAGCGCGACCAGCGCCTGCAGACCCATGTCCATCGTCTCGGCGACGTTGCGCTTCTGCGCCGCCTTGGCGCGCTCGACCGGATCGACGGCGCATTCCGACATTGCGATCACGTCGAGGTTCGGCATCAGCGCGTCGCGATGGAGGCGCTCCATCTGCGAAAGATACTGGACGTCCGCGATCGTATGATTGGAGGCGGCGTAGAAGAAATCGGTGTCGATCTGCACGCTCCGGACCCAGTCCAGATAGGCCGGAAACGAGGAGTCGCCGGCGACGACATAGCGCTCGGTGTTGCAGAAAAAGAGGTCGAGAAGCGGCCCGAGAGGATCCCAGACAAGCCGCATATAAGGTTCGAACGGTCGGTCGAAGGCGACGGACAGCATCAGCATCTTCGGCCTGGCCCCGCCGGCGGGAAGCGATTGCTCGCCCACGACAGCCGCGTCGGCGTCGAGGATGACGATGCGGAAATCGAGCAGCGACTGGATGCGCTCCGCCGATTCGACGAAGGGCTGGAACTTGGAATATTCGCGCGCCGTGGCACGGACCTTGAACAGGGCGTTCATCACCAGTCGCACGCGCGTCTCGTAGGTGACGGCTTCGAGCGCCGGAACGAAGCCCTGCCGGATCGGCGCCCAGAGCGTCAGGTCGCTGACATTTTCCAGATGCTTGCTGCTGACCCTCTTGCCCATGCGCGGCTCTCCTGTTTCGCTCGTTCTGGCCCCGCGGCCGGCGGTGGGTCTGTGTCATTTCGCACAGGGCGTGGCGCGACTTCGGATACCCGAGGCAAAGCCTCGCAAGAGCCTCAGTTCTTGCCGCCCCCGCGGCGGCTCATCGCGTCGGCGACCGGATCGGCGACCGTCTCGCCCGGCCATTCGCGGCTGCAGGCAGCGGTGATCGAGGCATGGAAGACGCTGCCCGGCGGCGCCGTCAGCGGCTCGCCGGACGGTCGCCAGGTGTCGCTCCTCCCGTCGGTCAGGAAGGCCGTCATCTCGAGCGTGCTGAGCTCGAAGCTGCGGCAGTCGGCGCGCTGGCGGGCGAGCGAGCGCGTCATGCCGCGCGGCGCATCGAGGAAGATCATCGTTTCCAGATATTCGACCCGGTCGCCGCTGCGGTTCACCGATTCGGCATCGACATAGGTCGATCCGCGCAGCGTGACACCGGTCAGACGCCAGTCCGCGGCTTGGGCCGGGGCCGCGGCCAGCAGCACCGGCAGGCATAGGGCAAGACGCTTCATCCTTCATTCCTCCCCGGGCGCGCGAGTCGTCCGCGCTCCTCTCCCCGGAGACTAGCATTCGATGCGGCGGTGGAAACGGGAATGTGGCAACGGCAAGCCCGTCTTAAGGAACGGCGTGCAACCGCTTTTTTTACAAGCAAAGCGGAATCGGTGCCGCTATGCTGCTCGCGAATGCCGGCCGGGGGGCCGGCGCAACCTTGTGGAGGGGGGAGAGACGCCGACGAAGGAGTAAACGTCAGTGAACGCTCAGGCCCCGCGCGAATTTCTCGATCGACGCCAGCTCGTTGCGGCTCTGAGGAGTCTCAGGCGCGGGGATTTTTCCGTGCGCCTCTCCGAAGATGTCGACGGCGTCGACGGCGAGATCGCGACTTTGTTCAACGAGGTCGTGACGCTCAACGGCGAGATGACGCGCGAGTTCGAGCGTCTTAGCCAGGTCGTCGGCAAGGAAGGCAAGATCACCCAGCGCGGCCGGGTGAAGAGCGCGACGGGCGGCTGGGAGACCGCCATCCGCTCGGTCAACGAGCTGATCGAGGACATGGTCCAGCCGACTGCGGAAGTCGCCCGCGTCATCGGCGCCGTCGCCAAGGGCGACCTTTCCCAATCGATGACGGTGGAGATCGACGGCCGGCCGCTGCGCGGCGAGTTCCTGCGCATCGGCAAGATCGTCAACACCATGGTCGAGCAGCTCGCCTCCTTCGCCTCGGAGGTGACCCGCGTGGCGCGCGAAGTCGGCACCGAAGGCAAATTGGGCGGCCAGGCCAATGTGAAGGGCGTCGCCGGCACCTGGAAGGACCTTACCGACAACGTCAACGCGATGGCGACCAACCTGACCGGCCAGGTCCGCAACATCGCCGAGGTGACGACCGCCGTGGCCTCGGGCGACCTTTCCAAGAAGATCACAGTCGAGGTGAAGGGCGAGATCCTCGAGCTCAAGAACACGATCAACACCATGGTCGACCAGCTCAATGCGTTTGCTTCGGAAGTCACCCGCGTGGCGAGGGAGGTCGGCACCGAAGGCAAGCTCGGCGGCCAGGCCCAGGTCCCCGGCGTCGGCGGCACCTGGAAGGACCTCACCGACAACGTCAATCTGATGGCCGAGAATCTGACCGGCCAGGTCCGCAACATCGCCGAAGTGACGACCGCGGTCGCCTCGGGCGACCTGTCCAAGAAGATCACGGTGGACGTGAAGGGCGAAATCCTCGAGCTCAAGAACACGATCAACGTGATGGTCGACCAGCTCAACGCATTCGCCTCCGAGGTCACCCGCGTGGCGAGGGAAGTCGGCACCGAGGGCAAGCTCGGCGGGCAGGCGCAGGTGCCGGGCGTCGGTGGCACCTGGAAGGATCTCACGGACAACGTCAATTTGATGGCCGACAACCTCACCGGCCAGGTCCGCAACATCGCCGAGGTGACGACCGCGGTGGCGCTGGGCGATCTCTCCAAGAAGATCACGGTCGACGTGAAGGGCGAAATCCTCGAGCTCAAGAACACGATCAACACCATGGTCGATCAGCTCAACGGCTTCGCCTCCGAGGTGACACGCGTCGCGAGGGAGGTCGGCACGGAAGGCAAGCTCGGCGGTCAGGCACAGGTGCCCGGCGTCGCCGGGACCTGGGCGGACTTGACCGACAACGTCAACCTCATGGCGGCGAACCTCACCGGCCAGGTGAGGAACATCGCCGAGGTGACCACCGCCGTCGCCCGCGGCGACTTGTCGAAGAAGATCACCGTCGACGTGAAGGGCGAGATCCTGGAGCTCAAGAACACGATCAACGTCATGGTCGACCAGCTCAACGGCTTCGCCTCGGAGGTGACGCGCGTCGCCCGCGAGGTCGGCTCGGAAGGCAAGCTCGGCGGCCAGGCGCAGGTCGAGGGCGTCGCCGGCACCTGGAAGGACCTCACCGACAACGTCAACCTCATGGCCGGCAATCTGACCGGCCAGGTCCGCAACATCGCGGAGGTGACGACCGCCGTTGCGAGGGGCGATCTCTCCAAGAAGATCACCGTCGACGTGAAGGGCGAGATCCTCGAGCTCAAGAACACCATCAACGTGATGGTCGACCAGCTCAACTCGTTCGCTTCCGAAGTGACGCGCGTCGCGCGCGAGGTGGGTTCGGAAGGAAAATTGGGCGGCCAGGCCAAGGTCGAGGGCGTCGGCGGGACCTGGAAGGATCTGACCGACAATGTGAACGAGCTGGCCGCCAACCTCACCGGCCAGGTCCGCAACATCGCCGAGGTGACGACCGCCGTCGCGTCCGGAGATCTTTCGAAGAAGATCACGGTCGACGTGAAGGGCGAGATCCTCGAGCTCAAGAACACGATCAACACGATGGTCGACCAGCTCAACTCCTTCGCCTCCGAGGTGACTCGCGTCGCGAGGGAAGTCGGCACCGAAGGCAAATTGGGCGGCCAGGCGCAGGTGCCGGGCGTCGCCGGCACCTGGGCGGACCTGACCGACAATGTGAACCTGATGGCGGCCAACCTCACCGGCCAGGTCCGCAATATCGCCGACGTGACCACCGCGGTGGCGAAGGGCGACCTTTCCAAGAAGATCACGGTCGACGTGAAGGGCGAGATTCTCGCCTTGAAGGACACGATCAACGTGATGGTCGACCAGCTCAACTCATTCGCGTCCGAAGTGACGCGCGTTGCCCGCGAGGTCGGCACCGAAGGCAAATTGGGCGGCCAGGCGCAGGTGCCGGGCGTGGGCGGCACCTGGAAGGACCTGACCGACAACGTCAATCTGATGGCGACCAACCTGACCAACCAGGTGCGCGGCATCGCCGACGTCGTCACCGCGGTCGCGCAGGGCAATCTGAAGCGCAAGCTGACGGTGGACGCCAAGGGCGAGATCGCCGCTTTGGCCGAGACGATCAACTTCATGATCGAGACGCTGTCGACCTTCGGCGACCAGGTCACCAACATGGCCCGCGAGGTCGGCATCGAAGGTCGGCTGGGCGGCCAAGCCCGCGTGCCCGGCGCCGCCGGCCTGTGGCGCGATCTGACCGACAACGTCAACCAGCTCGCGGCGAACCTCACCAACCAGGTCCGCTCGATCGCCGACGTCGCGACGGCGGTGACCAAGGGCGACCTTACCCGCTCGATCGCGGTCGAGGCGTCGGGCGAGATGGCCGCCCTGAAGGACACGATCAACGAGATGATCCTCAACCTGAAGGAGCAGACGCTGAAGAATGCGGAGCAGGATTGGCTCAAGACCAACCTCGCCCGCTTCAGCCGCATGCTGCAGGGCGAGCGCGACCTCACCACCGTCTCGAACCTGATCATGACCGAGCTCGCGCCGCTGGTGAACGCGCAATACGGCGTCTTCTACGTCACCAAGCGCGAGGAGGAGGAGACCAAGCTCGAACTGGTGGCGAGCTACGGCGCCGAGAGCCACAGCGAGCTGAAGCGCGAGTTCAAGCTGCGCGAAGGCCTGGTCGGGCAGGCGGCCGCCGACAAAAGGCCCATTCTCCTCGAGCAGGTGCCGGGCGACTTCATCCGCATCGGCTCGGGCCTCGGCCAGGCCGCGCCGGCCAACGTCAACATCCTCCCCGCTTTGTTCGAGGACGAGGTCAAGGCGGTGATCGAGCTCGCCTCGTTCAAGGAATTCTCCGAGACCCACCAGAGCTTCCTCGACCAGCTCATGGAATCGGTCGGCATCGTCTTGAACACCATCGCGGCGACCATGCGCACCGAGGGCCTGCTGAAGCAGTCGCAGCTGCTCACCGCCGAGCTCCAGGCCCGCCAGACCGAGCTCACCACCAAGCAGGAGGAGCTGCACGCGACCAACGAGGAGCTGCAGGAGAAGGCGCAGCTGCTCGAGAACGAGAAGAAGCAGGTCGAGGCCAAGAATCTCGAGATCGAGATGGCCCGCCGCGCGGTCGAGGAGAAGGCCGAGCAGCTCGCTCTGACCTCCAAGTACAAGTCCGAATTCCTCGCCAACATGAGCCACGAGCTTCGGACGCCGCTCAACTCGCTGCTCATCCTCTCCAAGCTGCTCGCCGACAACCCCCAGGGCAATTTGAACGAAAAGCAGACCGAGTTCGCCCGCACCATCAACTCGGCGGGCTCCGACCTTCTCAGCCTGATCAACGACATCCTCGATCTCTCGAAGATCGAATCGGGCACCGTCTCGATCGAGGTCGGCGAGATGCGGATGCACGGCCTCAAGCAGCATATGGAGCGGACCTTCCGTCAGCTTGCCGCCGACAAGCGGCTCGATTTCAACGTCGAGTTCGACGAGAACCTCCCGGCGACGATCCGCACCGACGAGAAGAGGCTGCAGCAGGTCGTGCTCAACCTGCTCTCCAACGCGTTCAAGTTTACCGGCCATGGCGGCGTCACGCTTGCCGTGCGCACCGCGACCGGCGGCTGGAGCCCCAGCCACCCGGTGCTGCGCAACGCCGAGACCGCGATCGAGATCGCCGTCACCGATACCGGCATCGGCATTCCCGAGGACAAGCAGAAGCTCATCTTCGAGGCCTTCCAGCAGGCCGACGGCACGACCAGCCGCAAATATGGCGGCACCGGCCTCGGCCTTTCGATCAGCCGCGAGATCGCGCGTCTTCTCGGCGGCGAGCTGCAGGTGCGGTCGAAGCCGGGCGAAGGCTCGACCTTCACCTTGTTCGTGCCGCTCCAGGCCGTGGCGCCGGCGACCTCGCTCGCGGCGGGCGGGACCAGCGCACGCTACGACAATAGCGGCGCGATCGTCCCCACCGCGCTCCCGACCGGCTTCGAGGTCACCGACGACCGCGACGATCTCGGCGACGATCCGTTCGTCCTCATCGTCGAGGACGATCCGACCTTCGCCTCGATCCTGCTCGACATCGCTCGCGGCGCAGGCCTCAAGGGCGTGGTCTCGACCGCCGGAGCCGGCACGCTCGCCATGGCGAGGAAGCTCCAGCCCGATGCGATCACGCTCGATCTGGGCCTGTCCGACATCGACGGCTTCGTGCTGCTCGATCTCCTCAAGCACGATCCGCAGACCAGCCACGTGCCGATCCACGTCGTCTCCGGCGCCGACAAATCGAAGTCGGTGATCGAGATGGGCGCCTTTGGCGTGACCGAGAAGCCGGCCGACGACGAGACGCTCGGCCGCGTCTTCCAGGATCTCGCCGCCCATATCGCGAAGGCGCCGCAGCGGCCCCGGACCGAGCCCGGAGCCGAAGCCGGCCACGGCGTGCGCAGCGTTCCCGAGCTCGCCGGCGCCAAGATGCTGATCGTCGACGACGACATCCGCAACATCTACTCGCTGACCAGCGTGCTCGAGAGCTACGACGTCGAGGTGCTTCACGCCGAGCGCGGCATGGACGGCATCTTGATCCTCGAGCAGACGCCGGGCATCGACATCGCCCTCATCGACATCATGATGCCGGAGATGGACGGCTACGAGACGATGCAGCAGATCCGCCAGCGCGAGGCGCTGGCGGATCTGCCGCTGATCGCGGTCACCGCCAAGGCGATGAAGGGCGACCGGCAGAAGTGCCTCGACGCCGGCGCGTCCGATTATATCGCCAAGCCCGTCGACATCGACCTGCTGCTCGCTTTGCTGCGCGTCTGGATCGCGCGGGCGCGGGAAGGCGCGCGGGCTGGCGGCGAGGGCGAGCGGGTCGCGGCCGAGTGACGGCAAGCGACTCCGAGCCGGCCGCGGACGTCGACGCGCCCGCCGTGGGCGCCGACGCGCTCGATCGGCCGCGAGTCCTGGTCGTCGACGACGACGAGCACAATCTGCTCGCCATCCGGACCGTGCTTGAGGACGTCGGCGACATCGTCATCGCGCGCTCGGGCGAGGAGGCGCTGCGCCACCTCCTCAAGGGCGAGTTCGCGGTCATCCTGCTCGACGTCTACATGCCGGGCATCGACGGCTACGAGACCGCGCAGATGATCCGCAGCCGCGAGCAGACCAAGCGCATCCCGATCGTCTTCCTCTCGGCCGTGAACAAGGAAACCGAGCATCTGATGCGCGGCTATTCGATGGGCGCGGTCGACTATGTGTTCAAGCCGGTCGAGCCGATCGTGCTGCGCTCCAAGGTCGCCGTCTTCGTCGATCTGTTCGCGATGACCAAGGAGATCCAGCGCAAGGCGGCGGCCGAGCAGGCTTTGCTCGACGCCAATTTGCGCGCCAATGCCGAGCGCCTGCGGATCGAGCAGGAGCTGCGCCTCGCCGAGCAGCGCCAGGCGGCGATCATCCAGTCCCTCCCGATCATCCTCTATCTCGAGGCGCTCGACGCCGCCCCGCGCGTGCCCAAGTTCGTCAGCGGCAATTTCTCGGCCCTGACCGGCTACGAGTTCGAGGAGATTCAGGCCTCGCCCAGCCTCTGGATCGACCGGCTTCATCCCGAAGACCGCGACCGCGTCCTGACGGCGCTGGCGGGGCGCCCGCACGGCCGCTCGCTCTCAGTCGAATATCGCTGGCAATGCGCCGACGGCCAGTACCGCCACTTCCTCGACCAGGCGGTGCTGCTCAAGGATCCCGACGGCGTGCCGATCGAATATGCCGGTACGCTCCTCGACGTCACCCATCGCCGTGAGCTGGAGAGCCAGCTCGTCCAGGCGCGCAAGATGGACGCGATCGGCAAATTGACCGGCGGCATCGCCCACGACTTCAACAATCTCCTTGCCGCCGTCCTCGGCGGACTCGGCCTGATCGAGCGCCGGCTGCCGCTCGAGGAGGAGCATTTGAAGGTCCTCAACATGACGCGGCGCGCGGCCGAGCAGGGCTCCGAGCTCGTCGGCCGCCTCCTCGCCTTCGCGCGTCGCCAGCAGCTCGAGCCGGCCTGCATCGAGATCGACGCGCTCGCGACCGCCGTCACCGACCTCCTCGCCCATACGCTGGGCGGGCTCGTCGAGCTCGAATGGAAGATGGACGAGGAGCTGGGCTGCGCCTTTGCCGACCAGTCGCAGCTCGAGCTCGCGCTCATGAACCTCATCATCAACGCCCGCGACGCCATGCCGGAGGGCGGCACGATCACCGTGCGGGCAGAGAACCGGACGGCGTCCGCCGATCCCGAGAGCGGGCTCGCCGCGGGCGACTATGTGGTCATCGCGGTCTCCGACGCCGGCTGCGGGATTTCGCCGGAGATCATGGAACAGGTGATGGAGCCCTTCTTCACCACCAAGGAGGTCGGCAAGGGCACCGGCCTGGGCCTGTCGATGGTCTACGGCTTCGCCAAGCAATCGGGCGGCGCGTTCCGGATCGAAAGCGAGGTGGGCATCGGGACACGCGCCGAAATCTGGCTGCCGCGCGGTCTGGAGGAGGAGTCGGCGTCCCCCGCCGAGCCTGCCGGGAAAGAAGTCCACCGGGCACCAATAGAGGGTCTGACGATTCTCGTCGTCGACGACCATGAAGGCGTGCGCACGACGACCGCGGCGCTGCTCTCCGATCTCGGCCACGACGTGATCGAGGCAGGGGACGGCCCGGAAGTCCTCGCCTTGCTGGCGAGCGATCCCGGCTGCTGCGACCTCCTCATCACCGATTATGCGATGCCGCACGTATCGGGCGCCGAGGTGATCCGGCAGGCGCGCGAGGTGCGTCCGGGGCTGCCGGCGATCATCATCACCGGCTATGCCGATGCCCAATCGATCGCGCGGCGCCCTGACGACGTCGTCGTCCTCGCCAAGCCGTTCACGCCCGCCCAGCTGCTGTCCGCGATCGAAGCGGTGCGTTCGGCACTGACCGCACCGGGGCAGGAGCTCCTCAAGGCCGCCTCCTGACGCCGGACATCCCGGATGGAGGAAAGCGCGCGAACGACGCTTTTGCAATTTTCGAAGCGATGATAGCATCCGTGCCCATGAAGCTTCCGCTCGCTTTTGCCGCCGCCGCGGTGCTCGCGGCTTTCGCGGCTCCGCCCGCGGCCGGCGCGCCGACCAGCCGGGCCGCGCGCTGCGTCGTCGCCAGCAACGGAAATCCCACCTATCGCGGCCCCTGCCGCTTCACGCCCGAGCGCGGCGGCACCTTCCACGTCGCGCCGCCGCGCGGGCGCGAATTTCCCGGCGGGCAGACCGGGATCAGCGTCGAGATCGTCGAGCCGGGCGTCGCCGAGGTCTACGGCCTGACGCCGCGCGGCCCCGCCTCGCGCTGGGGCACCGCAGTGCGCTCCCGCCGCGACCGCGCGTGCTGGGAAGGCCCCGATTTCTCGGTCTGCGCCTACTGACGCGGGCTCAGCGGCCGATCATCTTCTCCGGCTTGACGACGCGGTCGAAGGTGGCCTCATCCACCAGGCCCAGCTCAAGCCCCGCTTCCTTGAGCGTCAGCCCCTTCTTGTGGGCGTGCTTGGCGATGTCGGCGGCATTGTCGTAGCCGATCTCGGGTGCGAGCGCGGTGACCAGCATCAGCGAGCGGTTCATGAGGTCGGAGATGCGGCCCTCGTCGGGCTCGAGCCCGTCGAGCGTGCGCGCCGTGAAGCTCTCCATGCCGACGGCGAGGAGATCGATCGAGCGCAGCACGTTGGCGCCGATCAGGGGCTTGAACACGTTCAATTCCATATGGCCCTGGAGGCCGCCGATGGTGACGGCGACGTGATTGCCCATCACCTGGGCGGCGACCATCGTCAGCATCTCGGCCTGGGTGGGATTGACCTTGCCGGGCATGATCGAGCTGCCGGGCTCGTTCTCGGGCAGCTTCAGTTCGCCGAGGCCGCAACGCGGGCCCGAGGCGAGCAGGCGGATGTCGTTGGCGATCTTCGAAAGCGAGACGGCGAGGACGTTGAGGGCGCCGGAGAGCTCGACCAGCGTGTCGTGGCTGGCCAGGGCCTCGAACTTGTTGGGCGCCGTCTCGAACGGCACCCGCGTCAGCTTCGCGATCTCGCTCGCGAACGCCTCGGCGAAGCCCTTGGGCGCGTTGAGGCCGGTGCCGACCGCGGTCCCGCCCTGGGCGAGCAGATGGAGCCGCGGCAGCACCGCCTCGACCCGGGCGATCCCCATCTCGATCTGCGTCGCATAGCCGGAAAATTCCTGGCCGAGGGTCAGCGGGGTCGCGTCCTGGAGATGGGTGCGGCCGATCTTGACGATCGAGTCGTAGGCCTCGGCCTGCGCCGCCAACCTGCGGTGGATGGCCTGGAGCGCGGGAATGAGGCGCTGCTGCACCGAGATGGCGGCGGCGACGTGGAGCGCGGTGGGGAAGCTGTCGTTGGACGACTGGCCCTTGTTGACATGGTCGTTCGGGTGGACCGGCGCCTTGCCGCCGCGCTTGCCGGTGAGGATCTCGTTGGCCCGGCCGGCGATCACCTCGTTGGCGTTCATGTTGGACTGGGTCCCGGAGCCGGTCTGCCAGATGACGAGCGGGAACTGATCGTCGAGGGTCCCCGAGGCGACTTCGCCGGCCGCGGCCTGGACGGCCTCGGCGATCTCGGCGTCGAGGCCGCCGAGCCGCGCATTGACCCGCGCCGCCGCCTGCTTGACGAAGCCCAGAGCGTGGACGATCTCGACCGGCATCGCCTCGCGCTGCCCGAACGGGAAGTTCTCGATCGAGCGCTGCGTCTGCGCGCCCCAATAGGCGTCGGCCGGGACGTCGATCGGCCCGAAGCTGTCGCTCTCGCTGCGGGTGTTGCCGTAGGATTCCATCACTTGAAGTTCCCTAGCCGTCATGCCGGACTTGATCCGGCATCTATGAACAGAAGCACTCGAGACCCTTCGCAATCCGTGTTCATGGATCCCGGATCAAGTCCGGGATGACGGTCCGCCTTCGGCGGCCCGTCACTTCTTCCGCTTGAAGTCCACGGCGACGACGTTCGAGCCGTCCTCGATCGGCTCGATCGCGCGCGGCGGATCGTTCTCGGCCTCGTCATGGTCCTGCGGGCCGAGCTCGTCGACCTGCGCCTGGAACTGGAGCTGGAAATTGACCGCGGGGTCGACGAAGCCGGTGATCGCGGCGAACGGGACGACGAGCTTGGCGGGCGCCTGGTTGAACGAGAGCCCGACTTCGAAGCCATCCTCGCGCACCTTCAGATCCCAGAAGCGGTTCTGGATGACGATCGTCATCTCGTCCGGGAAGCGCTCGGTGAGGTGTCGGGGAATGTCGACCCCGGGCGCGGCGGTCTTGAAGGTGATGTAGAAATGGTGGTCGCCGGGCAGGCCGGTCGCTTCGACCTCGCCGAGCACGCGGCCGACGACGGCCCGCAGCGCCTCCTGGACGATCTCGTCGTACGGAATCAGGCTGTCCGGCGCGTCCTCGCTCATCGCCCCCTGTGGTAACGCGGCCCCGTCCGGGGTCAAGCGCGTTGCAGCCCGCGCGCCGCCGCGTCTAATGAGTGCGAGGAGCAGCCCAATGCCGATCGATGCCACTTCGCCCTACGACGACGAAAACATCTTCGCGCGGATCCTGCGCGGCGAGATTCCGTGCCGGAAGGTCCACGAGGACGAGCATGCCCTCGCCTTCCACGACATCAATCCCGCCGCTCCCGTCCATATCCTCGTCATCCCGAAGGGCGCCTACGTCTCGTGGGACGACTTTTCCGCACGCGCAACGGACGAGGAGATCGCCGGCTTCGTCCGCGCCGTCGGCCATGTCGCGCGCGAGCACGGCCTGACCGCGCCGGGCTACCGCCTGCTCGCCAATGTCGGCGGCCATGGCGGCCAGGAAGTGCCGCACCTCCACGTCCATTTGTTCGGCGGCGGACCGCTCGGGCCGATGCTCGCGCGCCGCCCGCCCGGCTGATGTGGTTTAGGCTTTGCGGCCGCGCCTTTACTGGCTAGGTTCGCGCCGCAATCAGGAGAGGGGCGCCGCCAGCGCCCCCCGTGCATAAGGGGACGGAGATGATTTTCGGGCGCGTAAAGCCTCTCGACGCCATTCTCGCGACTGCCGAGAAGAAATCGCTGCATCGCTCGCTCGGGCCGATCCAGCTGACCCTGTTCGGGATCGGCTGCATCATCGGCACCGGCATCTTCGTGCTGACCGCCGCCGGCGCCCAGAAGGCCGGCCCCGGCCTGATGCTCGCCTTCGTCATCGCCGGTGCGGTCTGCGTCGTCGCCGCCCTCTGCTATTCCGAGATCGCGACGATGATCCCGGTGGCCGGCTCCGCCTATACCTATACCTATTCGGTAATGGGCGAGTTCCTCGCCTGGACCGTCGGATGGGCCCTCGTCCTCGAATATGCGATCGCGGCCAGCGCGGTGTCCGTCGGGTGGTCGGGCTATTTCACGGGCACGATCCTGCAGGAAACGTTCGGGGTGGCATTGCCGGCCTGGCTCAGCGCCGGGCCGCTGGCGCTCGGCGGCGCGCCGGGCGGGCTGATCAACCTGCCCGCCTTGGTGATCGCCCTCCTCATCACTTGGCTGCTGATGATCGGCACCAGCGAATCCGCCCGCGTCAACGCGGTGCTGGTGATGATCAAGGTCACGGCGCTGACCGTCTTCATCATCCTGGCGCTGCCCCAGGTGGACACCGCCAATTTCAGCCCGTTCCTGCCGGCGGGCTCGTTCGGCGGCTTCGGATCCGGCGTCGGCGCGGTCGGCGCGGCGGCGACGATCTTCTTCGCCTATGTCGGCTTCGACGCGGTTTCGACCGCGGCCGAGGAGACCAAGAACCCGCAGCGCAACGTGCCGATCGGTCTGATCGGCAGCCTCGGCATCTGCACCATCTTCTACATGCTCGTTGCCGCCGGCGCAGTCGGCACGATCGGCGGCCAGCCGATCATGGGGCCGGACGGCATTCCCTTCCCGGCCGGTTCCGAGGAGCTCGCCCGCCAGTGCGCGCTGCCGCAATATGCCGAAGCCCTGGTCTGCTCAAACGAAGCGCTCGCGCACGTCATGCGGACGATCGGCTACGGCGTGATCGGCGACGCCATCGGCTATGCTGCGATCCTGGCGCTGCCGTCGGTCATCCTCATCCTGCTGTTCGGCCAGACCCGCATCTTCTTCGTCATGTCGCGTGACGGCCTGCTGCCGGACCGGCTGTCGACCGTGCACCCGAAATGGAAGACGCCGCACATCGTGACCGCGATCACCGGCGTGGTCGTCGCCATCGCCGCGGCCTTCCTCCCGGTCGGGCAGCTCGCCGACATCGCCAATGCGGGAACGCTCTACGCCTTCTTCATGGTGGCGATCGCGGTGATGATCCTGCGCAAGCGCGACCCGGACCGGCCGCGCAAGTTCCGGGTGCCGGCCTTGTGGCTAGTCGGGCCGCTGACGATCCTCGGCTGCCTGTTCCTGTTCCTCAACCTGCCGACGGCGGCGATGCTGATGCTGCCGATCTGGACCGCGGTCGGCTTCCTCGTCTATTTCGGCTACAGCCGGGGCAACAGCCATCTCGGGCGCGGCCTGGTCGAGGTGCACGAGACCGAGATCAGCGATCTCGAGCCGCCGATCCCCGGCATCGACGAAACCGAGCCGGAGCGCCGCTGAGGCGTCTCCCGGCGCCGCCGTCTGCAGACGCAAATGGCGCGCAAAAACGAACGGGCGGAGCTTTTTTGCTCCGCCCGTTTGCGTTTGACTCGCACATCGCTGCAAATCGTGCAAAACAAGCCGAAGTAATGCCAGGTCGTGAGTCGAGTCCCGGGCACCTGTGCCTTAGGGAGGCCACTGCCTTTACCCGAAGGATTACATCACCACGCAACAAAGGGGGGAATTATCATGAACTATGCTCGCAAAAGCCTGATCGCGGCCATCGGCCTGTCGATCGCGACTCCGGCCTTCGCCCAGGCGACCCGGACCTGGGTGTCCGGCACCGGCAGCGATGCCAATCCGTGCAGCCGCACCGCGCCGTGCCAGACCTTCTCCGGCGCATTCAGCAAGACGGCGACCAGCGGCGAGATCAACGCGATCGATCCGGGCGGCTTCGGCACGATGAACATCAACAAGTCGATCACCGTCGACGGCCTCGGGCCGATGTCCTCGATCCTCGCCGCCAACACCAACGGCATCATCATAAACGGCGCCGGCGCGGTCGTGAACATCCGCAACGTCACCATTAACGGCGCCGGCACGACCACCGGCAACGGCATCCGCATCCTCAATGCCGCCGCGGTCAACATCGACAACGTGACGTTCGAGAATTTCGGCGGAACGCTGACCAACGGGCGCGCCATCACGATCGAGACCGCTTCCGACGTGCGCGTCAACATCTCGAACAGCCGGATCACCAACGCCACCAATTTCGGCATTCATTCGAACCCGTCGGCGGGGACGGTGAACCTGGTCGTGCAGGACACGGTCATCGACAATGGCGGCACGACGGCGATCCAGCTGCGCCAGAACACCAATGCCAGGATCAACCGCGTCACCGTCTCGCGTCACGGCGTCAATGCCGCGGCGGTCACGGCCGAATTGACGACCGTCAACACGCACATCACCGACAGCGTCTTCGTCGACAATGCGTTCGGCATCTTCAACGGCAATGGCGGCTCGCCGGTGACCCGGATCGCCGGCACCACGATCACCGGCAGCACCTCGGCGGCGCTGCAGATTACCGGCGGCCAAATCATCTCCTACGGCAACAACCCGATCCGCGGCAATGTCGGCAACGAGCTGCCCAGCTCGGTCGAGCTGCCGCGCTGAGGCGGCAAGGCGGCGCCTCGGCCATGCCCGGGCGCCGCTGCCGCCGGCCCTAAAGCACGGCGGCTGCTGTACAATGTGAGACCCGGCGGGGCTGCGACCCCGCCGGGCGTTTTCCGCTTCCGGCCGAGGCTGGCGCAGCGCTGCGAATCGGTGTATTCGACTCGGCATTCGCTGGCCTTGGCCGGCGAACGGGGGATGAGGCCGTGTCGCGAAAATCGCCAGGCCCGGCTCTCCCCGAAGACATCAGCCAGGGGGGCCCCATGAAACTTCTTCGCACCGCTTTGATCGCAACTGCCGCAACCGCCGCCATGGGTCTTGCGACTCCGGCGCTCGCGCAGGCGACCCGCACATGGATCTCGGGCGTCGGCGACGACGTCAATCCGTGCAGCCGCACCGCTCCCTGCAAGACGCTGGCCGGCGCCATCTCCAAGACCGCCACCAACGGCGAGATCAACGTCCTCGACCCGGGCGGCTTCGGCGGCCTCACCATCACCAAGTCGATCACGATCGACGGCCTCGGCCCGATGGCCTCGGTGCTGGCGGTCGGCCAGAACGGCTTTCTGGTCAACGGCGCCAACGTCGTCGTCACCATCCGCAACATCACGATCAACTGCGCCGGATCGACGATCGGCAACGGCATCCGCATCGTCAACGCAGCCGTGGTCAACATCGACAATGTCGTGTTCGAGAATTGCGCCGGCACCGGCACCAACGGCCGCGGCGTCGCCATCGAGACCGCAGCGGACGTTCGCGTGACGATCCAGAACAGCCGCTTCGTCAATCTCACCAATTTCGGGATCCACTCGAACCCGTCGGCCGGCACGGTCACGCTCAATGTCGACAATTCGACTTTGATCCGCGGCGGCACGACCGGCATTCAGCTGCGCCAGAACACCAATGCGACGATCAACAATGTCAGGATCGTCCAGCACGGCAGCACCGCTGCCGCGGTCACCGCCGAGCTAGGCACGGTCAACGCCCATATCTCGAACAGCGTCTTCACCGACAACGGCCACGGCGTCTTCGCCGGCAATGGCGGCGCGCCGGTGGTGAGGCTGTCGAACACGGTGATCACGCGCAGCATCTCGTCCGCGATCCAGCTGAACGGCGGCACCGTCATTTCCTACGGCAACAATCCGATCCGCGGGAACACCGGCAACGAGGCGCCGAGCTCCGTCGAGCTGCCGCGCTAAGTTCGCTCCGGATTTCGTGAGCATGGGGCCGCCGGGCGCTCGCAAGAGCCCCCGGCGGCCCTTTTTTGCGTTCAGCCGAAGCTGGCCTGCAGGGCCGGGCGCAGGACGAGCAGGATGCCGACGATGCTGACCAGGAAAATGAACGTCCTGAGCTTGGCGATGCCGAGGGCGTAGACCGGAAGATAGACGATCCGCGCCGCCAGCCAGACGATCGCGCCGATCGCCGTCCAGCGGTCGTGGAGGCCGGCGACATAGACGAGAAGAATGGACACGGCCGCGATCGGAAAGGTCTCGAAGAAATTGGCCTGGGCGCGGGCGAGCCGGCCGACGATCGGCTTGGGCGGCGGCAGCTCCTCGTCGCGCGCGCCCATGTTCCAGGCGGTGCCGTACTGCCGCGTCTTCACCCGCACCGCCGCGAAGATGTGGACGATGGCGAGGACGCAGCCCCAGCCGAGCACGGCGAGTTCTGTGGTCATGGAGGCGAGCATGCCGCCGCGGCGCGCGAATCGCAATCAGCCGGTCGGCCGGAAGCGGCGCCGCTCCGGATCGAAGCTGCAGCGATAGCGGCCCTTGATGCACCGGTTGAAATAGGCGCCGGCCGAGCGCGCCGTCTTGAGCGCCTCGTAGACGGCGGCCGGAACGCCCTCGTAGATGTAGCGGCCGGTCGCCCTGAACCAGATGCTCAAGGAGCTCTCGTCGTCGTCGTAGCAGATGCGCTCGATCATCGAGGAGTTGAGGCGGGCGGCGCGCATGATCCAGTCCCTCGCGAACGGAATCGAACCCGGACGAAGCGACGAATCGCCCGTTCCATGCGCTGCGCCCACTCGAATCGATTTCGCGCCGGAACGAGTCGCACAAGATTATCCTCCCCGGCACGGGGAGGGGGACCGCGCCGCGCAGCGGCGTGGTGGAGGGGGCTCATTGCCGGTCTCAGACCCCCCTCCACCGCGCTGCGCGCGGTTCCCCTCCCCGTCCCGGGGAGGAATTGCTATCCTCCTTGAGAGGAGGGACCCCACATGACCCGCGACCCACGCATCGACGCCTATATCGCCCGCCAGGCCGACTTCGCCCGGCCGATCCTCGAGCATCTGCGCGCGGCCGTCCACGCCGCCTGCCCCGAGGCCGAGGAAACGATCAAGTGGAGCATGCCCCATTTCGTCTACAAGGGTCAGAACCTCGCCGGCATGGCGGCCTTCAAGGCGCATGCGACCTTCGGCTTCTGGCGTTCGAAGGACGTGGTCGGGGAGACCGGCGCGGAGCGTGTGGCGATGGGCCAGTTCGGCCGCCTGACGTCGATCGACGACCTGCCGTCGCCCGAAATCCTCGCCGCGCTCGTCGAGAAGGCCATGGCCGTGACCGACAGCGGCGTGAAGCGTGCGAAGCCGGCCAAGCCGCCGAAGCCCGACCTCGAGACGCCGGACGACCTATCGGCCGCGCTCGCCGGCAATCCGGCCGCCCGCTCCACATTCGACGGCTTTCCGCCGAGCTGCCGCCGCGAATATGTCGCCTGGGTAGTCGAGGCGAAGCGGCCGGAGACGCGGGCCAGGCGCATCGACCAGGCGGTCGAGTGGATGGCCGAAGGCAAGCGCCGCAACTGGAAATACGAGAATTGCTGATCCTCCCCGGGACGGGGAGGATCGGCCTAGCCTCACCCCTCGCCCGGACTCACTGCCAGCACTCTGATCTCTTCGGTGCGCCCGCCGGCCTCGAGCTCGACGACCTCGCCGCGCACCGCGCCTTCGAGCGCGCGGGCGAGCGGAGCGGTCCAGGCGATGCGCCCGCGCGCGGGATCGGCCTCGTCCTCGCCGACGATCCACAAATCGCTCATCAGGATGCCGCGGCGGACGGTGACGCGGGTGCCGAAGCCGGCCGCGACCGGCCGGGGATCGGCCGGCACCCGCCGCGCCGTCTCGCGTCGCAGGCGCCAATGGCCGAGCTCGAGCCGCAGCCGCGCTTCCTCCGCGCCCGTCGCCCCGGCCAGCGCAGCCTCGATTCGCGCGATCTCCTCGTCGATCAGGCGCGCGCCGCGCCGGGTCACCGGATTCGAGGGGATTGCGGCGTCGACTTCGCTGACAGGGGCGCAGCTCACCTTGCTTCTCCTTGCCGGAACAACGCAGAGCGATGCGAAGGGATGCATGCTATCTGTCTAAGTCATTGAACGAACGCCTTTATTCCCAACCATGACAGCGTTGTCAGAGCGCGCTCGGGCAGTCTAGGCTGCGCTGCGATGCGTCTTATCGCCTCCTTTTTGCTGCTCGCCGGCTGCGGCGCTCCGGACGATGCGAAACATCCGGCCGCAAACGAGGCCGGGGGCGCGGCCCCCGCGGCGGCGCCCCGCGTGCCGAACGCGGCGGAGATCGCGGACATGGACTCGGCCGCGGCGGCGCTGCGCAACTATTACGCCCACATTGCGCGCCGCGACTATCGCGCCGCCTGGGCGCTTCGCGAGCGCCGGCCCGGCCTCGATTTCGAGGCGTTCGCGCGCAGCTTCGCGCTTTACGCCGACTATCACGCGGACGTCGGCCAGCCCTCCTTCCCGGCGGCGGCCGACGGCTTCGTCTGGATCGATGCGCCGGTCCAGATCTGGGGCCGCCAGCACGACGGCGAGCGCTTCGGCAGCGTCGGGCGGGTCATGCTGAAACGACCCGCGGGAAGCCGCGTCTGGAAGGTCGCACCTTGACGCGGCGCGAAACCGCGCGCCACTGCGGCCGTTGACCCTGCGATGGACATGGAGGGGAAGATGAAGCGCATTCTTTCGCCCGCGACCGCAGCGCTCGCCGCATTCGCTCTATCGGGCTGCGGCGGCGGGGGCGAGAGCGCGCCCGCGGCGAAGCAGAAAGAGAGCGGCGTGCCGGCCGCGGCGTCCGCCGACGCCTCGGCCGAGGCGAGCAGCGAGACCCGGATCGCCAATCGCCCCCATGAGAGGCTTGTCGCCCTCTCCGATGCCGACCGCCGCGTCGGCCTGATCCGCGCGATCCGCGCGACCGGCAATCGCTGCCCGCGCCGGGTCGAGCCCAATCCGGTCTACCAGGGCGATTATGAAGGCATGGCGTTGTGGACCGCGCGCTGCGACAATGATGAGCAATATGCCGTCTTCATCGCACCCAATGAGGACGTCCAGGTCCGCAATTGCCGCGACATGGCCCAGCTCCGCCTCCCCGCCTGCCGCACGCTGCCGCCGGCCGCACCGAACCGGGAGCGGCCGAAAGCAGCGACGAAGGGGTAGGAACGGGAGGAAAATGTCGGGAGGGGAAAGCCGCTAGCCCTGAGCCTGTCGAAGGGCGGATTGGAGCGCAGCTGCCCGGGCTTCGACAAGCTCAGCCCTAGCGGTTGTAATTAACTTAGCGCGCCGGCGGCGCCTCAGCTCAGTCGCACTGCCTCGTTTCGCGATATTCGCCGGCCGCGCTCATCGTCCGCACGGTGACGCAGGCGCCGTCGCGGACCTCCTCGCGCCAGGAGCCGTCGGCGGCGGTGACCCGGTTGCCCCGCGGCACTCGGCGGCCGTTGCGGATCTCGTAGGACCAGTTGGAGGGAGTGCGCGCGCCGGTGTCGCTCTTCTGGGCCAAGGCCTGGCTACTGAACGCGCCCATCGCCACCGCCGCGACGGCAATCACCGCGCCGGCCGCAAGCGTCAGTTGAACCGTTTTTGTCACGAGACGCACTCCTGTCGAACGATAAGCTCCTAGGCCTGAGCGCATGAACGGGACCTGAGCGCTAAGGGCTTGTTCACCGAGTCGAACCGCCCCCTGCGTGCGACGAAATTGCGGTGGATAAGTGCTTTACCCTCTTGGCGGCGGAATGGGCTTCAGGCACTATTGCTTGTGGCGAAGCTGCGGGGGTGACGCTAATGGTTGTAGGCAGCGGCTGCGGGCCCCATATCGGCCACAGACCGGAACGGCATGTCCTGTGGATATCGGGGACAAGCCCAAATGAGCCCGCCGCTGCCCCGCAAAAGCGCCTAAGGTGGGCCGTTCCCACTGGAACACAGTAAGAACAAGGGGTAGAGTGATGGATCTGTCCGGCAGCAGCGAAGTGGGAAGCGGCGACGTGAGCACCATGACGGCGGAGGCGCCGAAAAAGGTCAAGGCCGACGGCGGCGACAGCCGGCGAATCGCTCCCCAGGCGTTCGAGATCGAGCTCGACCACAGCCGCGATTCGCTGCTCACCGATTTCGGCAAGGACACGCTGGGCGACCGCTACCTCCTGCCCGACGAGACCTATCAGGACCTGTTCGCCCGCGTCGCCTCGGCCTATGCAGACGATGCCGGCCACGCCCAGCGGCTCTACGACTATATCTCGAAGCTCTGGTTCATGCCGGCGACGCCGGTCCTCTCCAACGGCGGCACCGGGCGAGGCCTGCCGATCAGCTGCTATTTGAACAGCGTCGACGACAGCCTCGAGGGCATTGTCGGCACCTGGAACGAGAATGTCTGGCTGGCCGCGCGCGGCGGCGGCATCGGCACCTATTGGGGCGCGGTCCGCGGCATCGGCGAGGCGGTGGGCCTGAACGGCAAGACCAGCGGCATCATCCCGTTCGTGCGTGTCATGGATTCGCTCACCCTCGCGATCAGCCAGGGCAGCCTCAGGCGCGGCTCAGCCGCCTGCTATCTCGACATCAACCATCCCGAGATCGAGGAATTCCTCGAGATCCGCAAACCCTCCGGCGACTTCAACAGGAAGGCGCTCAACCTCCACCACGGCGTCCTCATCACCGACGCCTTCATGGAGGCCGTCCGCGACGGCGCGGAATGGACGCTGCGCTCGCCCAAGGACGGCTCGGAGCGCGCCACGGTCGACGCCCGCGCCCTCTTCCAGAAGCTGGTCGAAACCCGGCTCGCGACCGGCGAGCCTTACATCATCTTCATCGACCAGGTGAACCGGTCGATGCCCAAGCACCAGCGCGACCTCGGCCTCAAGGTCTCGACCTCGAACCTGTGCTCGGAGATCACGCTGCCGACCGGCCGCGACCATCTCGGCAAGGATCGCACCGCCGTCTGCTGCCTCTCCAGCCTCAATCTCGAGACCTGGGACCAGTGGCACGGCGACAAGGCCTTCATCGAGGACGTGATGCGCTTCCTCGACAACGTCCTCCAGGACTATATCGACCGCGCGCCCGACGAGATGGCGCGGGCGAAATATTCGGCCGAGCGCGAGCGCAGCGTCGGCCTCGGCGTGATGGGCTTCCACTCCTTCCTCCAGGCGCGCTCGATCCCGTTCGAGGGTGCCATGGCCAAGAGCTGGAATCTCAAGATCTTCAAGCATATCCGCGCCCAGGTCGACGAGGCTTCGATGATGCTCGCCAACGAGCGCGGCGCCTGCCCCGACGCGGCCGACCAGGGCGTGATGGAGCGCTTCTCGTGCAAGATGGCGATCGCGCCGACCGCTTCGATCTCGATCATCGCCGGCGGCACCTCGGCCTGCATCGAGCCGATCCCGGCCAACATCTACACCCACAAGACCCTGTCGGGCTCATGGTCGATCAAGAACCCCTATCTCCAGAAGCTCCTCCAGGAGAAGTCGAAGGATTCGGACGGCGTCTGGTCGACCATCCTCGAGCGCGGCGGATCGGTCCAGCATCTCGATTTCCTCACGCCCGAAGAGAAGGACGTGTTCAAGACCAGCTTCGAGATCGACCAGCGCTGGCTGATCGAGCTCGCCGCCGACCGCACGCCCTACATCGACCAGGCGACCTCGCTGAACCTCTTCATCCCGGCCGACGTCGACAAATGGGACCTGCTGATGCTGCACTACCGCGCCTGGGAGCTCGGCATCAAAAGCCTCTATTACCTGCGCTCCAAATCGGTCCAGCGCGCCGGCTTCGCGGGCGGGGTTGAGGCCGACAACACGATCGACCTCAAGGAAATCCCGCTCGCGGCCACCACCGATTACGACGAGTGCCTCGCGTGCCAGTGACGATACACGTCATCCCGGCGAAGGCCGGGATCCCATGGGGTGAAGGGCTCAGGAGCTTTTCACCCGACGAGATCCCGGCCTTCGCCGGGATGACGAGACAGTATCCCCGGGAGCGGGGAACCCGCGCTGACTCCCTTCGGCGCGGGCACTGGCGGGGGAGTGGAGACGAGCGGGTGGCTTCCGCCTGTCCGCATCAGAGCAAGCCCTGTGCCGCTCTCCCCTCCCCCGCCGGTTTTTGCCCCGCCGGTCTTTGAGCGCGCGCGATGGGCAGCATCTTCCCCCTCCTGACCTCCGGCATCGCGCTGACGATGCTGGGCGTGATCGTCCTCATGTTCGCGATCGTCCAGCTCGGCGCGAACTACAACCATGCCGGCTACAAGCCCGGCACGCCCGGCTACGCCCGCGCCCGCGACGGCCGCCGCTACGGCTACATGTCGCTCGCCGCGGCCCTCCTGCTCTTCGCCGCCGCCTGGTTCACCCCGCTCGGCGGGATCGTATTGATATGAAAGCGGTCAGGACCTCTCCGCATCTGGCTCCCGCCGCGCTCGCCCGGGCGCGTGCGCTCCGCCGCGACATGACGCCGGCCGAGCCGCGCCTGTGGTCCGCCCTTCGCGCGACGTTCCGCGACGCCCATTTCCGCCACCAGGTCCCGCTCGGGCCCTATTATCCCGATTTCGCGTCGCACCGCGCCCGGCTGGTGATCGAGGTCGACGGCGGCCAGCACTCGCAGGCGCGCGATGCCGAACGCACCCGCTTCCTCGAAGGCGAGGGCTACCGCGTCCTCCGCTTCTGGAACAACGAGGTCATGGAGAATCTCGACGGGGTTCTCCAGGTAATTGCCGCTGCCCTCCCTTCCCCCCTTGTGGGGGAAGGTGGCGCAAAGCGCCGGATGGGGGGTGCGCGGCGCAGCCGCGCGCCGGCCCCAAGGGCCGGCACCCCCACCCCCCGCCCTCCCCGCAAGGGGGAGGGAGCCAAAGGTCAACCTCCGGTTGGAGTTAATTAGATGCCTCTTCTCGAAGCCCGCAAGCAGTACAAGCCGTTCGAATATCCCTGGGCGTTCGAATATTGGAAGCGCCAGCAGCAGATCCACTGGATGCCCGAGGAGGTGCCGCTCGGCGAGGATTGCCGCGACTGGGCGCAGAAGCTCACCGATCACGAGCGCTCGCTGCTCACCCAGATCTTCCGTTTCTTCACCCAGGCCGACATCGAGGTGCAGGATTGCTACCACGACAAATATGGCCGCGTGTTCAAGCCGGTCGAGATCAAGATGATGCTCGCCGCCTTCTCCAACATGGAGACGGTGCACATCGCCGCCTACAGCCACCTGCTCGACACGATCGGCATGCCCGAGAGCGAGTACAGCATGTTCCTCCAGTACAAGGAGATGAAGGACAAGCACGATTACCTCGCCACCTTCGGCGTCGATTCGGACGAGGACATCGCCAAGACGCTGGCCATGTTCGGCGGCTTCACCGAGGGGCTGCAGCTCTTCGCCAGCTTCGCCATGCTGATGAACTTCCCGCGCTTCAACAAGATGAAGGGCATGGGCCAGATCGTCAGCTGGTCGGTGCGCGACGAGAGCCTGCACTGCGAGGGCATGATCAAGCTGTTCCACGCCTTCAAGGCGGAGACCGGCTGCGTCACCAGGTCCGTGGCCGACGACATCGTCGAGAACTGCCGCACCGTGGTGGGGATGGAGGACAAGTTCATCGACCTCGCCTTCGAGGCCGGCGACGTGCACGGCATGACGCCCGAGGACATCAAGAAGTACATTCGCTTCATCGCCGACTGGCGGCTGCGCCAGCTGCAGCTGCCGGAGGTCTATGGGGTCAAGGAGAACCCCCTGCCCTGGCTGCAGTCGATGCTCTCCGGCGTCGAGCACGCCAACTTCTTCGAG
>DASVVQ010000047.1:0-8623 GCA_036386475.1 Allosphingosinicella sp.
GAATAACGCGTCAGGGCCAGGATCAGCAGCCAGACCGCGGCCGCGGCGAGGGCGATCTGCCAGTGGAGCGCTCCGAGGATGCCGAGGAACGTCGCCACTCCCTTGCCGCCGCGCAGGCGCAGCCAGATCGGGTAGAGGTGGCCGATCAGCGCGGCGAAGGCGGCGAGCGGATCGAGCTGCGGCTCGTCCGGAAAGGCCAAGCGGACGGTGAGGATCGCGGCCGCGCCCTTGGCGGCGTCGAGCAGCAGGGTCAGCGCGGCGAGGCCCTTGCGGCCGGTCCGCAGCACGTTGGTTGCGCCGATATTGCCGGATCCGATCGCCCTGAGATCGCCGGCGCCGGTCGCGCGCGTGAGCAGGACCCCGAACGGGATCGAGCCCAGAAGATAGCCGATCAGCAGCGCTCCGAGCGGCCCTGCAAGAGTGTCGAAAGTCACGCTCCACCCCCCGGAAAGCGAAACTATCCGAAAGAGCAAGCGCTCACAACAAATTCGATCAAGCCCCGGCTCGGCGTGGTTGAAGCCGCTGCGCGGCTGCCGCAAAGGCGGCGAGGTGAAGCCCATCCTCGTCCTCGATTCCGGCATCGGCGGCCTCTCGGTCCTGCGGCCGATCCGCGCGCTGCTCCCCAAGGCACCGATCGTCTATGTCGCGGACAATGCGGGCTACCCCTACGGCCTCAAATCGGAGCAGGAGATCGAGGCGCGGGTGCCCGCCTTGCTCGGCCGCCTCGCGGAGCGCTTCGATCCGGAAATCATCGTCATCGCCTGCAACACCGCCTCGACGATCGCGCTCGGTGCGGTTCGCGCCGCGCTCGATCTGCCGATCGTCGGCACGGTGCCCGCGATCAAGCCCGCCGCCGCGCTCTCGAGGACCCGGGCGATCGGCGTCCTCGGCACCGAGGCGACGGTGGTCCAGCCCTATGTCGATCGCCTCGCGGCCCAATATGCCGGCGACTGCATCGTCGTCCGCCACGGCTCGGCGGAGCTGGTCGAGCTCGCCGAAGCGAAGCTGCGCGGCGAGGAGACGAAGCTCGAAGATTATTCGCATGCGCTCGACGGCCTCCTGGCCCGGCCGGGCGGCGAAAGGGTTGATACGGTCGTGCTCGCCTGCACCCATTTCCCGCTGGTCGAGGAGGAGCTGAGGCGGGCGGCGCCGCGCCCTCTCGCCTTCGTCGACGGGAAGGAGGGGATCGCGCGGCGCACCGCCTGGCTGCTGCGCGGACGCGATTGCACGGACAGTCGGGCGCCCGGCCGCGCTTACTTCACCCGGCGCGACGAGAGCTGGCGCGCCTACGCGCCGGGGCTCGCCGCCTACGGGCTCGGCGAGGTCGGAACGCTTTGAGCGCGCGGGTCTAGCCAGAAGCGGCCGAACTCCGTTATGAAGAGCCGAGCACCCGGGGACTCGCTTTGGACTACAATCGCATCTTCGCCCAGGCGATCGACCGGCTTCATGCCGAAGGGCGTTACCGCGTCTTCATCGACATCCTGCGCAACAAGGGCGCCTTCCCGAACGCGCGCTGCTTCGCCGGCCATAACGGGCCGAAGCCGATCGTCGTGTGGTGCTCGAACGATTATCTGACGATGGGCCAGCATCCGGCCGTCGTCGCGGCGATGGAGGAGGCGCTCCACGACGTCGGCGCCGGATCGGGCGGCACCCGCAATATCGGCGGCAACACCCACTACCACGTCTCGCTCGAGGCCGAGCTCGCCGACCTCCACGGCAAGGAAGGCGCGCTCCTCTTCACTTCCGGCTACATTTCGAACGAGGCGACCTTATCGACGATCGCGAAGCTGCTGCCCGGCTGCATCGTCTTCTCCGACCAATTGAACCACGCCTCGATGATCGCGGGCATCCGCAATTCGGGCTGCGAGAAGCAGGTCTTCCGCCACAACGACATCGCCCATCTCGAGGAGCTGCTCGCCGCCGCCCCCGCCGACGCGCCCAAGCTGATCGCCTTCGAGAGCGTCTATTCGATGGACGGCGACGTCGCCCCGATCGCCGCCATCTGCGATCTTGCCGACAAGTACGAAGCGATCACCTATCTCGACGAGGTGCACGCCGTCGGCATGTACGGCGCGCGCGGCGGCGGCGTCTCCGAGCGCGACGGCGTCGCCGATCGCGTCACCATTATCGAAGGGACGCTGGGCAAGGCGTTCGGCGTGATGGGCGGCTACATCGCCGCCGACCGCAACATCGTCGACGTGGTGCGGAGCTACGCGCCCGGCTTCATCTTCACGACGTCCCTGTCCCCCGTCCTCGTCGCCGGCGCACTGGCGAGCGTGCGCCACCTCAAGGCCTCGAGCGTCGAGCGCGAGGCGCAGCAGGCCAATGCCCGGCTGCTCAAGTCGATCTTCGAGGAGAGCCGCCTCCCGATCATGCCGTCGACCACGCATATCGTGCCGCTGATGGTCGGCGATCCGGTCCGGGCGAAGAAGATCAGCGACATCCTGCTCGCCGAATATGGCTGCTACGTCCAGCCGATCAATTATCCCACCGTCCCGCGCGGCACCGAGCGCCTGCGCTTCACCCCGGGCCCCGCGCACAGCGAAGAGATGATGCGCGAGCTCGCCGGCGCCCTGGTCGAGATCTGGAGCCGCCTGGAAATGCGGCTGGCGGCCTGAGCCGAACCCGCCAGGGTCTCGACATTCAGTCGCCTCGGCGGCCTTCAATTCCTCCCCCAGCTCGCTGGGGGAGGGGGACCGCGACGCGAAGCGTCGTGGTGGAGGGGCATAGCTGAGACCGTTCGCCCCTCCACCAGGCTTCGCCTGCTCCCCCTCCCCGAGACAAGCTCGGGGAGGAATATCGCGCCGAGCCTCACGCCAGGCGGTCCAGCTCCCGCACCGTCCGCTCGCTTTCCACATTGCCGGTGTTGAGGGTGGTCTTCGGCTCGAACAGAAGGACGTGGCACTCTTCGGTCAGAGATTCGGGACGGTGCTCGACGCCGCGCGGGACGATGATCAGCTCGCCGGGGCCGAGGTCGATGTCCTCCTCCTCCGCCAGGCCCATCCGCATCCGGCCCTCGACCACCAGGAAAAGCTCGTCCTCGGCCTCGTGGCGGTGCCACTCGAAGGCGCCGGCGAGCTTGACCAGCTTGACCTGCGCGTCGTTGACGTCGCCGACGACCTTCGGGCTCCAATGATCGGAAAAGCGGCCGAACGCGTCGGCCAGGTTGATCTTGTCCATGCACCGCCTCCCCCGCGACGCTAGGCCGCGCCGGCGGCAGGCTGCAATATCGGATGGTGGAATTCGGCCATGCACCTAGACTAAGGCGCCCGTCCGAAGATCGGGAGCTTCTGCGTGACCGATTCGCCCCAGCATGCTGCGGACGCCCTCATCGGCGCGCTCGACGGTGCCGCTGCGACCGACACCTGTGCGCTCCGCGACGTCCGCCGCCGCTTCTCGCGCGAATGGCGCGCGCTGCCCGCCGCTTTCTTGCTTGCCGCCGCGTCGGCAGTCGCAAGGCGGCGTGGCTATCGCTGGATCGCCTATGAGCTGATTCGGGGGAATGCGCGCGCCTTCAGCGTCCTCGACGATGCGCGTATCGCGGCCTTGGCGGTTGGGCTCGACAGCTGGGAGAGCGTCGACGCGTTCAGCCGGACCCTGTCGGGGCCGGCCTGGGCGCACGGCCTCGTCTCCGACGGCCTGATCGAAACCTGGACGCGCTCGGACGACCGCTGGCTGCGCAGGACGGCTTTGGTCAGCACCATCGAGCTCGGCGCCGATCCCCGGGTCCTCCCCGTCTGCGACGCGCTCGCCGCCGACCGCGACGACATGGTCGTGAAGGGCCTGTCCTGGGCGCTGCGCAGGCTCGCGAAGCACGATGCAGGAGCGGTGCGCGCCTTTCTCGCGGAGCGCGAGGGCGTGCTCGCCGCGCGGGTGCAGCGAGAAGTCGGCAACAAGCTCGCGACCGGCCTCAAAAACCCGAATCGCCGCGCCGGCCACAATCGCTAAGTCGCCGAAGAAACCGTTTTCCTACAAACCCTGGCTTCAGTCATAAGCTGAGGATGGACGATTCGCCGCCTCGCTTCGAGCCGGTCCCGCTTCGCGCGCGCCGCGACGGCTGGACGGCAGACCAGCAGCGCGCTTTCATCCGGTTCATCCATTTGGGACTGAAGCCGGGGCCCGCCGCCGCTCGGCTAGGCCTGCGGCGGCAGGGCGCCTACGAGCTGCGCGCCCGGCCCGGCGGCGAGGGCTTCGCCGCGGCCTGGGACGCCGCGGCCGACGCCGCCCGCAGGCGCCGGATCGCGGCGCGCTCCGGGGCAGGTCTCTACAAGCGGGCCGTCGAGGGCATTGCGTACCCGATCCGCTACCGGCGGTGCGTCGTCGCCGTCGAGCGCCAATACGACAACCGCGCGCTGATCCGCCTGCTGGCGATGCTCGACCGCCACGTGCCGAAAACGATGAATCGCGACCCCGGACTAAATTCCTCCGGGGACGCCGTACCTTTGTCCGCTTCCGCGTCGGCGGCCAGGTGCCCCCCGGGCGTCTCGACGCCCGCAGCGGCCTCGCGTCGCATATTCCGTCGTGGCAAATCCCCGGCGCATCCCCTAGAGGGCGGGCAGTCGCCAGATCGTCCGGAGTGAGGGAAATGGCCGAGCGAATCGCCATCGTGTCCGATCACGCCGCTGTTGAGATGAAGGCCGAGCTTGGCGGCTGGCTCGGCGATCTCGGCCATGAGGTGGTCGATCTCGGCACGGCCTCGACCGACAGCGTCGACTATCCCGACTACGGCTACTGCCTTGCCGGCGCGATCGCCTCGGGGCGCGCCGACAAGGGCGTCGCATTGTGCGGCTCGGGCGTCGGCATCTCGATCTCGGTCAACCGCCATCCCGCCTGCCGTTGCGCGCTGGTCTCCGAAAGCCTCTCGGCGCGGCTGGCGCGCGAGCATAACGACGCCAACGTGATCGCGCTCGGCGCGCGGTTGATCGGGATCGAGCAGGCGAAGGAATGCCTGTCCGTCTTCCTCGCCACGCCTTTCGCCGGCGGCCGCCACCAGCGCCGCGTCGACAAGCTCACCCATCCCGATTTCCTTTCCAAGGAGCCCGCATGAGCAGCCGTCTTCACGACGATCAGGCCGCCAACGACCTTTCGGACGTCCAGCACGAAGGCTTCTTCACGGGGGGTCTGGCCGCCCACGACCGCCAGATCGCCGATGCGATCGCCTCGGAGCTCGACCGGCAGCAGAACCAGATCGAGCTGATCGCGTCGGAGAACATCGTCTCGCGCGCCGTCCTCGAGGCGCAAGGATCGGTGCTGACGAACAAATATGCAGAGGGATATCCCGGCCGCCGTTATTATCAGGGCTGCGCGCCGTCGGACGCGGTCGAGACGCTGGCGATCGAGCGCGCGAAAGAGCTGTTCCGCTGTGCCTATGTCAACGTGCAGCCCCATAGCGGCGCGCAGGCCAACGGCGCCGTCATGCTCGCGCTCGCCAAGCCGGGCGACACCATCCTCGGCATGTCGCTCGACGCCGGCGGGCACCTCACCCACGGCGCCAAGCCGGCTCTGTCCGGCAAATGGTTCAACGCGGTCCAGTACGGCGTCCGCCGCGACGATCATTTGATCGATTTCGACCAGGTCGCGGCGCTGGCCAGGGAGCACCGGCCGCGCCTGATCATCGCCGGCGGGTCGGCCTATCCCCGCCACATCGATTTCGCCCGCTTCCGCGCGATCGCGGACGAGGTCGATGCCGTCTTCCTGGTCGACATGGCCCATTTCGCGGGCCTGGTCGCGGCAGGCGAGCACCCCTCCCCGTTCGGCCACGCCCATGTCGTGACCACGACGACGCACAAGACCCTGCGCGGCCCGCGTGGCGGCATGGTCCTGACCGACGACGAGGCGTTCGCCAAGAAGATCAACTCGGCGGTCTTCCCGGGCCTGCAGGGCGGGCCGCTGATGCACGTCATCGCGGCCAAGGCGGTGGCGTTCGGCGAGGCGCTGCAGCCCGGCTTCAAGAGCTATGCGAGGGCGGTGATCGAGAATGCCAGGGCGCTCGCCGCGCGCCTCAAGGAGCGCGGCGCCGACCTCGTCGCGGGCGGCACCGACACCCATCTCGCGCTGGTCGACGTGACTCCGCTCGGCATTACCGGCAAGGATGCGGACGAGGCGCTGGAACGCGCCGCCATCACCTGCAACAAGAACGGTATCCCGTTCGATCCGCTTCCCCCCGTCAAGACCAGCGGCATTCGCGTCGGCTCGCCCGCCGGCACTACCCGCGGCTTCGGCGTCCGGGAGTTCCGCGACGTCGCCGACATGATGTCGGACGTCCTCGAAGGGCTCAAGGCGAACGGGCACGACGGCAACGGCGAGGTCGAAGCGAGCGTGCGCGAGCGTGTCCGTTCGCTGTGCGCGCGCTTCCCGATCTACCAGGACCTCTAATTGCGCTGTCCCTTCTGCTCGCACGAGAACAGCCAGGTGAAGGACAGCCGTCCGACCGAGGACGGCGCCTCGATCCGGCGCCGGCGCCAGTGCGAGGATTGCAGCGCGCGCTTCACCACGTTCGAGCGCGTCCAGCTGCGCGAGCTCACGGTCGTCAAGACGGCCGGCCGGCGCGAACCGTTCGAGCGCGGCAAGCTCGAGCGCTCGATCGCCACCGCCTGCCGGAAGCGCGCCGTCCCCCAGGAACGGATCGAGCGCCTCGTCTCCTCCATCCAGCGACAGATCGAGACCAGCGGCGAGAGCGAGATCGCGTCGACCGCGATCGGCGAGCTGGTCATGAACGGGCTCAAGGGCCTCGACCCCGTCGCCTACATCCGCTTCGCCAGCGTCTACAAGGACTTCACCGAGGCCAAGGATTTCGAGGAATTTGCAGGGTCGGTGAAGGAGTGAAGGGAGCTTGAAGTGAAAGGCCGCTGCCCTTCCACCCGTTCCGTCCGAGCGAAGTCGAGGACCGCTGTCGAGCGAAGCGAGACCCACACAGGACGATGAGCTTCTGGACCTACATACTTCGGTGCTCGGACGGGATGTACTATACCGGCCACACCGACGACCTCGAGCGTCGCGTGGCGCAGCACCAGTCGGGGGCGATCCGCGGCTACACTTTTACCCGACGGCCGCTCGAGCTGGTCTGGTCGGAGACATTCCCGACGCGGGCTGAGGCCCTTGAGGCCGAACTCAGGATCAAAAGTTGGTCGCGATCGAAGAAGGAAGCCTTGATTACAGAACGGTGGGACTGGTTGAGCCATTCCGCCATCCCGCCACGCGAGCGGAGAGATCGTGCCTCGGCTTCGCTCGGCGGCGGTCCTCGACTGCGCTCGGACCGAACGGAGGGAGATGCCAGCGCTTTCTTGCCGCCGCCCGCGATCGTCCTGGTCCGGCCGCAGCTGGGCGAGAATATCGGCAAGGCCGCGCGCGCGATGCTGAATTTCGGGCTGACCGACCTGCGCCTCATCGCGCCGCGGGACGGGTGGCCGAACCCCAGCGCCGGACCTGCCGCTTCCGGAGCCGATCTCGTCCTGGAGCAAGCGCAGGTGTTCGACAGCGTCGCAGAGGCCGTGGCGGATTGCTCGCACGTCTATGCGACGACCGTGCGCAAGCGTGGGCTGGTCGTGCCCGTGGTCACGCCGGATGAGGCCGCGCGGGAGATACGCGGCCAGGGCGAGCGATCCGCGATCCTGTTCGGCGCCGAGCGCTCGGGGCTGGAGACGGACGAGGTCGCCATCGCCGGCAAGATCCTGACGGTGCCGGTCAACCCGCATTTCCGCTCGCTCAACCTCGCCCAGGCGGTGATCCTGGTCGCCTATGAATGGTCGAAGCACGAGGCGCTGGCGGTCCCGACCGATGTCGATGAAGCGGAGCCGAGGGCGAGCCAGGCGCAGCTTGAGGGGCTGATCGGCCAGCTCGAAGCCGCGCTGGAGAGCGCCGGCTACTTCCACCCGCCGGACCGCACGCCGACGACGAAGAACACGCTGCGCACCATCCTCACCAAGGCGGGCTGGTCGAACCGCGAGGTGCAGGCGCTGCGCGGCGTGATCCGGGCGCTGGGCGAGGCGCGGGGGAGGTGAGGTTCTTCAACTCCGCAGCGCGTCGTACCTCTCCAGCTCATAGGTGATCGAATCCTCGATCAACCGTTCGTAGAGTGCGGTGGCGGCCGAAGCGGGCACCTCCGCAGCCTCGGCATGGGCCGCGACCTTCGCCAGCACGTCCGCCTTGCGCGCCTCGTCGCGGACCGCGGTGCGGTCGGGCTTGATGCGGGCGGCGGCGTCCATGTAGCGGAAGCGCTCGCCGATCAGGGCGACGATCTTGGCGTCGAGGCAGTCGACGCCGCGGCGGACCTCCGCCATCGTCCGGCAATCCGCGGGTTTCACTCTGTCCATGGCGTCTCTTTAGCGGCGGGCAAGACCCTGTCGAGGTTGACTTTCGCGCTCCCTCCGGCCATGTGCCCGCCTTCGCAATTGGCTCCGCACCCCCGGTGAAGCGGATGCCGCGCGTGCCGTTCCGGGCACGCGGTGCGGTTCCGGGGACTTTCTGAACGCGAATTGGAGTGAATCATGAGCAAGCGCAGCAGCGCCAAGTACAAGCTCGACCGGCGGATGGGCGAAAACGTCTTCGGCCGCCCCAAGAGCCCCGTCAACCGCCGCGAATACGGCCCCGGCCAGCACGGCCAGCGCCGCAAGGGCAAATTGTC
>DASVVQ010000048.1:0-1635 GCA_036386475.1 Allosphingosinicella sp.
CTGCGGGTACATGAACGGCTGGCCGATCGAATATTTGAACGCCATCGCGGCGATGGTCGGCATCTTGGCGATCAGCCGGTGCGAAGCGATCATGCGCTGCTTGGGATCGGTGATGTCGGTCGAATCGTGGTAGAAGGCCGAGAGCGCGCCGACCACGCCGCACATGATCGCCATCGGGTGCGCGTCGCGCCGGAAGCCGCGATAGAAGGTGGCGAGCTGCTCGTGCAGCATGGTGTGGCGCATGATCGTATATGTGAAGCGGTCGAGCTCTTCTTTTTGCGGCAGCTCGCCGTGGAGGAGGAGATAGGCGACCTCCATGAAGGTCGAATGCTCGGCGAGCTGGTCGATCGGATAGCCGCGGTGGAGCAGGATGCCCTGGTCGCCGTCGATATAGGTGATGCGCGACTGGCAGGAGGCGGTCGAGGTGAAGCCCGGATCGTAGGTGAAGACGTCGGCGTCGGCGTAGAGCTTCCTGATGTCGACCACCTGCGGCCCGACCGTTCCCGACAGCATGTCGTAGCTATGATCCTGCCCGCCGAGGCTGAGAGTGGCCCTGTCCGCCATTTATCGCTCCTTCATCCGGTCCCCGATCCGCGCGAGGCTTTCCTCGCGGCCGAGCAGGACCAGCACGTCGAAAATGCCCGGCGACGTCGCCCGGCCGGTGAGCGCCGCCCGCAAAGGCTGCGCGACCTGGCCCAGCTTGACGCCTTCGGCCTCGGCGACCTCCCTCACGGCCCGCTCTGTCGCCTCCTGGTTCCATTCCGGCAGCGCCGAGAGGCGCCGGTGGAGGAGGGCGAGCAGGTCCGCCGCCGAGCCCTCTAGCAGCGCCGCGGCCTTGTCGTCCATGTCCAGCGGCCGCGCCTTGAACAGGAACGCCGCTCCCTCCGCGAGCTCGTTCAGGTCCTTCGCGCGCAGCTTCAGCTCCGGCATCGCTCCGGTCAGGATGGCGATCTCCTCGCTCTCGAGCGGCCGGCCGATCCGGTCGGCCATGCGCGGCGCGACCAGGCCGGCGAGGCGGCCGTCGGACGCTTCGCGGATATAATGGCCGTTCAGATTCTCGAGCTTCCTCAAGTCGAAGCGAGACGGCGAGCGGCCGACGCCGTCGAGGTCGAACCAGCGCACCGCCTCCTCGCGGCTGATGGTCTCGTCGTCGCCATGGCCCCAGCCGAGCCTCAGCAGGTAATTGGCCACCGCTTCGGGGAGGAAGCCGAGCGCCTCATAGTCCATGACGCCGGTGGCGCCGTGGCGCTTGGACATCTTCGCCCCGTCCTGGCCGTGGATCAGCGGGAGGTGCGCATAGACCGGCTCCGGCCAGCCCATCGCCTTGACGATGGCGAGCTGGCGGAAGGCGTTGTTCAAATGGTCGTCGCCGCGGATGACGTGCGTCACCCCCATGTCGTGATCGTCGACGACCACGGCGAGCATGTAGGTCGGCGTCCCGTCCGAGCGCAGCAGGATGAAGTCGTCCAGTTCGGAATTCTGGACGGCGACCCGGCCCTGGACTCGGTCCTCGATCGCCGTCTCGCCCTCGCGCGGCGCCTTGAGGCGGACGACATAGGCGCCTTCGCCCTCTGCTGCCGCATCGCGCCAGCGGCTCTCGGTGCGGAAGGGCCGGCGCTCGGCCTGGGCGCAGGC
>DASVVQ010000049.1:0-93586 GCA_036386475.1 Allosphingosinicella sp.
CCTCGTCATCAATCAGGTGTTCGACATCGCCGATCGCAAGGGTCAGTATGATGTCATCGCGACCGTCATCGGCGGCGGCCTGTCGGGCCAGGCCGGCGCCGTCCGCCACGGCATCAGCCAGGCGCTCACCCGCTACGAACCGGGCCTGCGCACCACCGTGAAGCGCGAGGGCTTCCTTACCCGCGATCCGCGCGTCGTCGAGCGCAAGAAGTACGGCAAGGCCAAGGCCCGCCGCAGCTTCCAGTTCTCGAAGCGCTGAGCCATCTGCCCGGAAGCGGTGCTTTCGGGCGGGTCGGAAGAGAGCAGGGCGGTCCTTCGGGGCCGCCCTTTTCTCATTGCCGGTAGAGGACTCGCCAGAATGCGAGCGCGCTGGCCAGCCCGCACAGTCCGAAGACGAGACCCGCGCCGAAGCGCCCGCTGTCCTGCGGATCGATCAGGAGCTGGACCGGGAGGGCGCCGATGACGAAGCCCGCGGCGGCGGCAGTCGGCCAGGCGACCGGCCCGCGCCCGCGCAGTGCGGCATAGAGCGGGAGGCCGAGCAGCAGGACGTGGCCTCCGGCAACGGCCAAGGCGGCGGCGAAGAAGAAGATTGCGAACGCAAGCGCACCGCCGGCAGCCCCGCTCGCCGCCGAAATCAGCAGCACCGCCAGCGCACCGCAGGTGGGCACCAGCAGGGAAGCGGCGGCGCAGGCCGGCACAAGCAGCCCGCGTTCGTCGTCCGTCATGCCGCAAGCTCGTGCGGCCGACGGTCGATTTCCGCGGCAGCGATCGTCGGGACCAGCCAGCCGGAATAGCGCACGATTTCGCCGGTGAGCGGCATGGCGACGGCGACCTCGAAGCGGAAGCGGCCCGCTTCCTCCCACTCGCGCGCGGCAATGTGCGGCGCGAGGACGAGCGGGAGGGGGATGCCGAGGCAGGTCCAGCGCACGAGGTGCATGGCAAGGCCGTGCGGCCCGGCGGGCAGATCGAAGAAGAAGCGCAGCGCACCGAAGCGCTCGACCACGCGGCCGCCCGATGCGCTGAGCGTGCTGGCGAAGCGGTGGCCACCGAAGTCGCGCGTCCAGCGCTCGCCGCCGCCTTTCTCCGCGAAATCGACCCGCAGCGGCCAGGTCCCGGCGGGCGGGAAGCGCATGACGGCGCCGATCAGGCGCGCGAACAGGCTGCGGCCGCGCACGACCGAACCTTGGCCCTCGGCGGTTGCGCAGCGGCCGATGTCGTGGAGCGCGCGCACGGCAGTCGGCAGGACATGGAAAACCGGGCCGAGGAGGCGGGCGTAGAGCGGCGGCAGCGGGCGCTCGACCGTCTCGTGGCGGACTGCGAGACCGGCGAAGGCCGGTTCGAACTGGGCGAGATCGAGGAGGCCGGCGGCGTGGCGTGCGCCCGGAGCGAGGCGGCCGGCGAGCGCGTCTTCGGCGAGGAACGCGGCAGCCAGGGTCGGGATGTGGAGCCCGTCGCCGCGCTCCGCGACGATCGTCCAGCGGCGCTCGACCCGCTCGCCGCCGCGGCGGCCCGCGAGGGTCACGGACATTGCCGAGCGCAGGCCGCCGATCCGGCCGGTCAGGCGGTGGAGCAAGAGGATCCAGGTCCTCGCGGCCGCCAGCGAGCGAAGCCAGCCCCAGCGGACGGGCCAGCTCATCAGCCAGAGCGCGATCATCTGGAAGCGGAGCTCGGTCCCGGCGCGAAAGACGATTGTGGGCCGGCCCGGGAGCAGCGTCGGGAGCAGTGCGCAGTCGGCGACGTCGGCCAGCGCGACCAGGCGGCCGCGAACGCCGCTGCCGTCGCGAAGCGCGAAGTCCTGGCGCTTCATCCCCTGCCAACCGAAGCGCCGCGCCCAGCGGCCGCCGCGCCAGAGGAGGAGCGGGCGGCCGGCATAGCTGAGCGCCGCCGCGACCACCGACTTCCCCTCGGCTGCGCGGTTGGCGATGCTCAGCGCGATGTCGACATCGTCGACGCGGTCGAGCCCGGCTGCCAGCGCCGCCGCGACCGCGCTGGTCAGCGCCGGTGCGGTGGACGCGCCGGAGACGATGGCGACCCCGCGCGTGCGCGCCGCATGGTCCAAAGCGGCGATGCCGGTGACGAAATCGCGTGCGTCGGCGAGGTCGAGATAGGGGATTCCGGCGACGATGCAGGCTTCCGGCACCTTGTAGGAGCTGGCCTGGAAGGGACCGGCGGCGTCGATGACGAGGTCGGGCCGGTGGCGGGCGAGGGCGGCGGCGACGTCGCCTTCGCGGTCCATCACGGCGGGATCCGCCGCGGGAAGAGCGGCCGCGAAAGCGGCGGCCTTCGCCTCGCTGCGGCCGGCGACGATGATCCGGTGGCCGCCCGCGGCGAGGCGGCGGCTGAGGCGCGCGCCGAATCCGCCATAGCCGCCGATGACGAGGATGCGCTTCCCGTTCACGGCCGCTCCGACGGCGGATCGGAGAAGATCGCGGTCTGCCGGATCAGCAAGCCGAACCGGGCATGGCGCAGCTCGAGCACGAAGGCGAAGCTGCCGTGGCCGCAATCGACGTGGCTGACGCGAAGTCCGCCGGGCGCGAGCCAGCGCGGCAGCCGCAGGCGGAGACGGCCGAGGCTGATGAAATAATGGTCGCTAAGGAAGTGGAGCGCGCCCCTCTCGACCAGGACCCGGAGCGCAATGCCGACGCCGCAGCCGATATATTCCTCGAGCCCGGTCGGCCCGCAGAAGCGCTTGGCGGAATGGATGACCTGCGGAAAGCCGCGCGCGCGGCCGTAGATCCTCGTCCAGTGCTGCCCGCCGGAGACGGGATCCTCGGTGACCGCAACCGCCGCCGGCAGCCAGGCCGTGCGCGAGCGCGGAAGCGGCCCGCCGATCAGCCGCGCGGCCTGCGCCAGCGCATGGCCGAGACGGCTCATCCGGCACTCCACGATTTCTCCCGCATAGAGGGCCGTCGCGCCGCCGCGCAGGCGCTTCGAGAAGCGCGCGCGCACCGCTTGTGGGAGCGCGAACCACTGGGTCTCACCGAGGAGGCGGCGGAAGCGAAGGTCGCCGAGGTCGGGCCTCTGCGCGTGACCGCCGGCGTGGAACGCGATGACGTTCCCTTCGCGTCGCGGCTGCATGGCCATCGCTCGACCCTCCTTCCCGCCAGATTCGACGCCGCGACCGACAGCTCGAAGAAAGCTAGCTGCCGGACACCTCCGCCGGATCCTTCGCGCGCGCGGCGCCCCGTCCGAAGCCGACGAGGCTGGCGATCTTCGCGCCCATCCGCACCAGCGCCATCAGCTTTTGCGGCGGCACGCCGAGCATCTGGTCGTACCAGTCGCTCATCGTCGTCACGAACTCGTCCATCTCCGCCAGGCGCTTTTTCGCCACGGCGCTCACCTTCGCATCGCCCTCGGCCTGGGCGCGGCAGGCGCGCAGGGCAGCCGCGGCAGGGTCGATCTCGCGCTCCTTGCGCCCCTGGGCGATGCGCGTGACCATTTCCCACAGGTCCGTCTCGGCCTCGAAATGGTCGCGCCGGTCGCCGAGCACGGGGGTGCGGCGAACGAGCTTCCAGCCCAGTAGCTCCTTCAGGCTGTTCGAGACGTTGGAGCGCGCCATGCCGAGCATCTCGGCGATCTCGTCGGCCGTGAGCGGGCGGTCGGATAGGTAGAGAAGGGCGTGGATCTGCGCGACCGAGCGGTTGACGCCCCATTGCCCGCCCATGTCGCCCCACTGCAGGACGAACCGCTCGACGGCGGGGGCCATGGTCCGACTCGTGACGCTTATTTCTGTCATGACAGAAATTTCGGACGAAACTGCGCCCCTGTCAAGCGCAATCAACGCTGTACCCCCGTTTCACCGCAAGAAACGGGTGGCGGCGCCGCGCCGCACGCGCCATCGGCAGCAGGATGAGCGGAGGCGATTATGTGCTCGGCACCGAGACCGACGAGATCGAGCGGCTGGGCCTGCAGCATCTTGTGTGGCGCGCGCGCATGCTCGACGCCTGGGCGCGCGCGGGCATCGGGCCGCGCCAGTCGGTGATCGATGTCGGCGCCGGCCCGGGCTGGGCGAGCGCGGACCTGGCGGAGCGCGTCGGTCCGGAGGGCCGCGTCCTCGCGCTCGAGCGGTCGGAGAGCTTCCTCGCTGCGCTTCGCGGCCGCGGCCTCGCCAATGTCGAGGTTCGCGCCCACGACGTCTCGGCCGAGCCGTTCGGCGAGGCTGTGGCGGACGCGGCCTGGTGCCGCTGGGTGCTTTCCTTCGTCGCCGCTCCCGAGCGGACGGTCGGCCACATCGCCCGCGCCCTCAGGCCCGGCGGCGTCGCGGTCTTCCACGAATATGCCGATTACGGCGCCTGGCAGATGATGCCGCCGGACGCCGAGCTCGATCGCTTCCGCGCCTGCGTGATGCAAAGCTGGCGCGACGCCGGCGGCGAGCCGGACGTCGGCCTGCGCCTCCCGCAATGGCTCGACGCCGCCGGCCTCGAGCTGGTCGAGATCCGCCCGCTGATCGAGATCGTCGGGCGCGGGGATTTCACCTGGCAGTGGCCCGCCGCCTTCATGGTGGTCAATGCGCGCCGCCTCGCCGGCCTGGGCTACGTCTCGGAAGAGGAGGCCGAGCGCCTCGCCACGGTCCTCGACCGGGCGCCGCCGCACGCTCGCATGGTGACGCCGCTCGTCGTCGAGGTGATCGCGCGCAAGCGATAATTCCTCCCCGAGCTTGTCTCGGGGAGGGGGACCATCCGAAGGATGGTGGAGGGGCAGTTCGGAGTCGGTATTGCCCCTCCACCACGACGCTTCGCGCCGCGGTTCCCCTCCCCCAGCAAGCTGGGGGAGGATCAGCGCTCGCGCGACACCGCGCCGCCGCCGCGGACCGACACCGCCGTCTCGGGATCGCCGGTGTAGAGGATGGCGCCGCCGCCGCGGATCGAGGCGGCGAGGTTCTCGCCCGGCGCGGTGCGGATGCTGCCGCCGCCGCTCACCGCAGCTGCCACGTTGCGGGCGGGGAGGGCGCGCGCGTCGATCGCACCGCCGCCATGGACCGCGACCGCGAGATTGTCCCCGGCCGGGAAGCCGCGCTCGATGCGGATCGCGCCGCCGCCGTGGATCGCGACCGCCTCGACCTCGGGCGTGACGATCTCGACCCGCAGCCGCTGGTTGCGGCACGAAGTGCGGCAGGCGCGGATGACGAGCGTCCCTTGCTCGTCGACCTCGAACCCGGCAAGCGCGCGGTCGCCTTCGAGCAGGGTGACGCGCTGCTCGGCGCCGTGGCGGATGACGAGCTCGCCGCCGCCGCGCAGCTCGATCGCGTCGAAGGTGCCGACGCGGATCGGCGTCTGCGAAGCCGCCGGCGCGGCGAGCGCCAGCGCGGCGGCGGCGAAAAGGAACTTGTTCATGCGATGTCTCCCTGGTCAGAAGCGGCCGCGGATGGAGAAGGAGAAGATCGGGCCGATGTCGCGGTTGCGGTCCTCGAAGAAGGCGACCGGGCCGGTGCGGCGGCCGGTGAAGACGGTCCGCTCCCACATCGAGCGCGCGCCGGTCAAATTGGTGACGGAGGCGCGCACGGTCAGCCCGAACACGTCCTTGTGCTCGACGAACATGCTCGTCCAGACCGGCCCCTCCCATTGCCGGCCGACCTCGGTCAGCCGGTAATTGGGCGCGCCGAGCACGTTGCTGAGGCTGCCGCCCCAGGCCCAGTCGGTATCCGGCACGTCGTGGCGCAGGCTCATCTCGACGAGGCGCAGCAGGAAGTTCGAGATCGAGCGGTCCTCGCCGGTCAGCGGATCCTCGACCCGGCTGCGCTGCAGCTGCACCCGCGCGTCGAGCCGCGCCCCGCGCCAGCCCATCGGATCGAAATTGAACGTCGTGTTCCATTCGAAGCCGTAGGCGACGGCCCGGTCGATGTTTCCCGGCGATTCGCCGGTGGCGCCGATCGGGACGGTGTCGACGATATCCTGGTACCAGCGGCCGTAGAGCCTCAGGCGCGTCGTCCCGTAGCGGCCGAGGGTGCGGATGCCCTCGACGTCGAGGTCCCAGCTCTGCGGCGGCACGAGATCGGGGTTGCCGGCATTCTCGCGATCGTCGCCGAGGTTCACCGTAGCGAGGAAGTCGAGGAAATTGAGCTGGCCGACGCGCCGCAGCAGCCTGAGGCTGAGCGTGGTCCGCTCGTCCGGCCGCCAGTTGAGCGACAAGGTCCCCTTCGGACGCCAGAACGTGCGGGTGAGCCCGCCCGCGCCGATTTGGCGCAGCTGCGAATATTCGCCGCCGGCCGAGAGCTGCAGCGTCAGATTGTCGGCGAGCGGGCGGCCGTAGCTCGCCATCAGCTCGTAGCGGTCTTCGGCGACCGAGCCGGTCCCGCCCGGGAACGGGTCCTCGCGGAACTCCCCGTCCGGCTGGAGCGTGAAGATCTGGCTCTCGACGTCCAGCCGGTTGAACGCCGCCTCGGCCGAGATCTGCCAGTCCGCGCCGCCCCCGCGCCAGCGGAACTCGCCGCGCGCGATCCGCTCGAGCTCGTCGGCCTCGCGGAAGAAGCGGCTGCCGGTCGAGGGGCGGCCGTCGGCGAAGGCGGTGACCACGGTCTGGTCGACCGGCTCGAACTCGAAGCGGTTGAGCCCGATCAGCTTCAGTCGCCCGCCGGCGAGCGCGAACTCGAAGTCGCCGCCGACTTCGTACTGATAGCCGTGAACGTCCTGGACCACCGTGCGCTCGCGCTCGGGCGCGCCGGTGGTGGTGCGCAGGCCGATCTCGTCGAAATCGTGCCAGAAGCGGCGATAGGAGGCGTTGAAGTTGCCGATCGACGTCCCCGGCCCGTCATAGACCAGGCGGACGCTGCCGCGCGGCTGCTCGGTCCTCGACGTCCACTCGTCCTCGCGCAGCTCGATGATGTTGCGGTCGGCGTCGAAAATCTGGGTCGGCCCGCCGGCACCGCCTTCTCCCGCCTGATTCTCGAGGCCGAGCGTCCATTCGAACGGGCCGGTCTGGCCGCTCAATGAGCTGTCGAAGCGGGTGAAGATGGGGGCGGTGTGGCGGGCGCGGAATTCGGGGCGCCACGAGAATTGGCCGTTGGTCCGCGTCGCGCGGGTGATGACGTTCGCCACCTCGCCGGACAGGCCCGGCACGTCGAGCGTGGCGCCGTCGACGATCTCGATGCGCACGACGTTGCCGGCCGGGATGCGGCCGAGCTGAGTCGCGACGTCGTCCGATTTGCCGCCGATGCGGCGGCCGTTCATCAGCACGTTGGCGGTGGCCTGGCCGATGCCGCGCTCCTGCGGCGCGTCGCGGATGGTGAAGCCGGGCACCTGGCGGATCATGTCCAATGCGGTGCGCGGCGCGAAGCGGGCGAAGTCCTCGGGCGTGAAGGTGCGCGGACCCGTGCGGGCAGGCACCGCCACGGCGGCCGGATCGGTCGCCGTCCCGCCGGGCTCGGCCGGCGTCGCCGGCTCCTCGTCGGCGGGCGGGGCCGGGGAGGGCGCCGGCGCCGGCGCCGTCGTCTGCGCGAAGGCCGGCGCGCCGCCCGCGGCGAGCGCCAAAGCCAGCGCCGCCGCCGATCCGCTCTTCATCAGGTCCCGATACGCGTTCATCGATCTCTCCTGCTACAAATGTAGCATGTCACATTCGTGGCAGGATGCAAGCCCCGTCGTCGAATGCCTCCCTGGTGCGGGGAACCCATCCGCTGAGCACGACCCGTGCCAAATGATCGCCCTTGCGCAAATTGCTCTGACGCGCCGGACGGAGCGGCGGCAGCGCCGGACGGATGTCCGGAAACGGACATAAGAGCGTCCGCATGCGGACAGGGGAGTGCGCGCGGGCTCGGGCCCCGTGTATGCATCGCGCGTTACTGAACATCGTTGTAGTTCTGGGAATGTTCTATTATGGCGTGCGCATGCCGAGCACACCGTAGCAATTTGGTAGTGCGCACACCAAACGGAAGCTCCGGGCGGTTGAGGAGTACCTTGGCGTATTCACCACCGCTCTAAAGAAACAGGCTTTTGAGCTGCTATACATTGACGCCTGCGCCGGCTCAGGTTCGTCCACCACGCGGCAGGAAAAGGGTCAAGGACGACTTCTCGACGTCGACGAGATCACGGTCGGCTCAGCGGTACGGGCACTTACGATCGAAACGCCCTTCGACCGCTATATTCTCAATGATGTGAAGCGAAAGAACGTGCGATCGCTGGATATGATAATCCGAGAGGGGTTCCCGAAGCTCTACGACCGCGTAACAATACTTCAATCGGATGCGAACGAAGCGCTGGTGCGATTATGCCATGACACTAACTGGCGCCGATCTCGCGCTGTAGCGTTCCTCGATCCGTTCGGCCTTCAGCTCAAGTTTTCGATGGTTCAAGAACTCGGCCGCACGGGCGCCGTTGACCTCTGGTACCTCGTGCCCGTCCTCGCCATGAGCCGACAAGTAAAGAGCGACGGATCGATTCTGGAGCCGGGCGGGTCGCTGATCGACGAATTGCTCGGCACGACAGCTTGGCGGAGCGACGTGGTAGCAGAAGAACCGCAGGCCGATGACCTCTTTGGCCCCGTCCAGCCTGCTGTCCGCAAGGTAGCGAACGCAGCCTGGTTCGAACGCGTCGCCATGCATCAACTGCGGGGGGCGTTCGCTGGTGGCGTACTTGATCGCGCGCTGCCGCTCGGACGGGGTGGGATGCACGAGTTCTCACTCGTCTTCGCGTGTGCTAATCCGAGTTCCTCTGCGAACGCGCTCGCGAAGCGGCTCGCGGATGCAGTTTTAAAGTAGATGAGCGCCGTGTCTGAAATTGAATGGACTGATGTTACTTGGAATCCGATTGCGGGGTGCAGCGTGGAGTCCGCGGGCTGCACAAACTGCTATGCGATGAGGATGGCGGCCAGGCTCCAGGCGATGGGCCATTCGAAATATGTCGGTACCACGAGAAGGAGTGGCCAGAGAGTCGTCTGGACAGGCGTAGTAAACTTGGATGAGGAAAGCCTGTCGCTGCCAAGCCGCTGGAGGAAAGCGCGTCGTATATTTGTGAATTCGATGTCCGATTTGTTTCACCCGAGCATACCAGATGAGTTCATAGGGCGTGTGTGGGAGGCGATGGCGCTGTGCCCGCAGCACCATTTTCAAGTTTTGACAAAGCGGCCTATACGTATGGCTGCGATGTTTGCCGCGGGCACGATCACCCCGCTGGAGCAGGTCTGGATCGGAACCTCAGTCGAGAGCGACGCCGTGACGCATCGCATCAGTGATGTAGTAGCAGTCGCTGGGATGACACGCTTCATTTCCTTTGAGCCGCTAATTGGATCCGTCGGGGAAATCGACCTGCGAGACATTCACTGGGCGATTGTGGGCGGCGAATCAGGGCCGCGCGCACGCCCAATGGAGGTCGAGTGGGTTGAGGAGATCGAACGCGCATGCCGTCGAGACGGCGCCGCATTCTTCTTCAAGCAGTGGGGCGGCCGTAATAAGAAAGCTGCTGGCCGACACCTCCGCGGCCGCACCTATGACGAGTATCCGCAGCCTATGGCCACCTGAGAGGCGCGGCCCCTTGAAGAATAGGATTTGCGTCCCTTCATCGCCTTTATGGCACAAAACCACCACGGCCTCACATCCCGAGCGGCGACCGATGAGCCCGCTCCTCCCGTCCACTTCTCGACCCCGGCGGAGGCCGACGCTTATCGCGCCGGCATTGCCGATGGCATGCGGCGGGCGCGGGGCGGGGAGGCGCCGCCGGCGGTGCCCGCTTTCGATCCCGTGCCGCTGCGCTACCGGCGCGACGGGTGGACGCCGGAGCGGCAGGTGGCCTTCATCCGCGCCATCGCTGAATGCGGCTGCGTCGTCGAAGCATGCCGGCGGGTCGGCATGTCGGCCGAGAGCGCCTACGAGCTCGCCCGCCGGCCGGATGCGCAGAGCTTTCGGATCGCCTGGGACATCGCCATGGACAATGCGGTGCGGCGCGTCGGCGACGGCGCGTTCAGCCGCGCGCTGAATGGCGTCGAGATCCCCCATTTCTACAAAGGTGAGCTGGTCGGGACGCACCGCCGCTACGACGAGCGGCTGACCATGTTCATCCTCAGGACCCGCGACCGCGAGCGCTTCGGCCGGCGCCTCGAGGCGGCCGAGCCGCTGCACAGCCGTGAGGGTCGGGCGCTCGATCTCGCCGACATGCTCGCCTGGCTGAGGAGGGACGCGGAGAAGGAGGCGCGCGGTCTCCCGCGCACCGTCATGCCGGAACTCGGCGCGCGCTACGGCGAGGGAGAGGAGGACGACGAGCCCGTGAACCGCCGCGACCTCGGCAACGTCTACGCCTTCGCGCCGGGCGCGCAGGACGACGAAGACGAGGCGGACGCGCAGGACGCGGAGGCGATCGAGATCGAGCGCCGCTGCGAGGCGATCGGCGATGAGGAGGCCGACGCGCATCTGGCCCGGCTCGAGGCGGAGATCCGCGCGATGATGCGGGGCGATCGGGACGAGGACGAAGCCTGCTCGCCCCTCGATGTATCGCGAACTTCATCAACTTCTGAGCCACAGGCTGTGGAGGACAAGCGTAGGGCCCATCCCGAACCGGACCCGCGCGCCGCCGGAGAAAGCGAGGCGGCGCCATGATCGCCAACACCGCGCGCGGCCGCTGCCGCTCAGCGCTTGCTCAGCTTTCCCTCATGACTTCGGCCCCTCGCGGGCCTATGTCGGGCGGGCAAAAGGACTGCTCATGACCGATCGCCCCGCCACGCCCCTGCTCGACCAGGTCCGCACGCCCGCCGAGCTGCGGACGCTCGCGCACGAGCAGCTACGCCAGCTCGCCGACGAGCTGCGCGCCGAGACGATCTCGGCGGTGTCGGTGACCGGCGGCCATCTCGGCGCCGGGCTCGGCGTCGTCGAGCTCACCGTCGCGCTCCACTATGTGTTCGAGACCCCGCGCGACAAGCTGGTCTGGGACGTCGGCCACCAGGCCTATCCCCACAAGATCCTGACCGGCCGCCGCGACCGCATCCGCACCCTGCGCCAGGGCGGCGGCCTCTCCGGCTTCACCAGGCGCTCCGAGAGCGAATATGACGCGTTCGGGGCGGCGCACAGCTCGACCTCGATCTCGGCGGCTCTGGGCTTCGCGGTCGCCAACAAGCTGTCCGGCGCGCCCGGCAAGGCGATCGCGGTGATCGGCGACGGGGCCATGTCGGCGGGCATGGCCTATGAGGCGATGAACAATGCCGAGCAGGCGGGCAACCGTCTCGTCGTCATCCTGAACGACAACGACATGTCGATCGCGCCGCCCGTCGGCGGGCTGTCCAACTACCTCGCGCGCCTGGTCTCCTCGGGCAAATATCTGACCGTACGCCACCTCGCCCAGCGCTTCGCGAGGAAGCTTCCGGGCAAGCTCCACCGCGCCGCCCGCAAGGTCGAGGAATATGCCCGCGGCATGGCGACGGGCGGCACGCTCTTCGAGGAGCTCGGCTTCTATTATGTCGGGCCGGTCGACGGCCACAATGTCGAGCTGCTGGTCAAGATCCTCGAGAACGTGCGCGACGCCGAGGACGGGCCGATGCTGGTCCACGTCGTCACCAAGAAGGGCAAGGGCTACGGCCCCGCCGAGGCCTCGGCCGACAAATATCACGGCGTCCAGAAGTTCGACGTCGTCTCCGGCGTCCAGGCCAAGGCCGAGCCGGGGCCGCCTTCCTATACCGGCGTCTTCGCCAAGGCCCTGATCGCAGAGGCCGAGCGCGATCCTGCCGTCGTCGCGATCACTGCGGCGATGCCGTCGGGCACCGGACTCGACAAGTTCGCCGAGAAGTTTCCGGAACGCATGTTCGACGTCGGCATCGCCGAGCAGCACGGCGTCACGTTCGCCGCCGGCCTCGCCGCCCAGGGCCGCCGGCCGTTCGTCGCCATCTATTCGACCTTTCTCCAGCGCGCCTACGACCAGGTCGTCCACGACGTCGCCATCCAGAACCTGCCGGTCCGCTTCGCCATGGACCGTGCCGGGCTGGTCGGCGCCGACGGCGCCACCCATGCCGGCAGCTTCGACCTCGCTTATCTGTGCACCTTGCCCAACTTCACCGTCATGGCCGCCGCCGACGAGGCGGAGATGGTCCATATGGTCCACACCATGGCGCTCCACGACATCGGCCCGATCGCCTTGCGCTATCCGCGCGGCAACGGCACCGGTATCGCCATGCCCGAGACGCCGGAGCGGCTGGAGATCGGCAAGGGCCGGATTGTGCGCGAAGGGCGCCAGGTCGCGATCCTATCGCTCGGCACCCGCCTCGCCGAGGCGCTCAAGGCCGCCGACGCGCTCGACGGCAAGGGGCTCTCGACGACGGTCGCCGACATGCGCTTCGCCAAGCCGCTCGACGAGGCATTGATCCGCCGCCTGCTCGCCGGCCACGAGGTCTGCGTCACGCTCGAGGAGGCCGCGATCGGCGGCTTCGGCGCCCATGTCCTGACGCTCGCTTCGGATGAGGGCCTGATCGACGCCGGCCTCAAGCTGAGGACGATGCGCCTGCCCGACGTCTTCCAGGACCACGACAAGCCCGAAAAGCAGTATGAGACGGCCGGCCTCGACGCCGCCGCGATCGTCGATACGGTCTTGAAGGCGCTGCGCCACAACAGCGCGGGCGTCGACGCCGCTTTGGGCGTCCGGGCCTGAGGTGCGGGCGGCGGCGCTCCTCGCCGGCGCTTTGGTCCTTTTCGGCTGCGGCGACGGGAGCGCCGGCGCGATCGCCTGCCAGCAGCGCCTGGTCGACAGCTTGTCCGGCGCCTCGCCTCGCGCCGGCGGCCGCGACATCGCCGCGCCGTTCGCCGCCATCCGCCGGCGGGTGGAGGCGATGCCGCGCGACGGCTGCAGCGAGGACCAGGTGCGAACAGCGGACTCGATGGCGGGCTCGGCCGGCCGGGTCGCCGCCGCCGCGCAGCGCGCCGGCGACCTGATGAAGGCGATGGAGCAGGGGCGCAGCCCGGGCTCGGACCGCAATCTGGCGGAGCTCATGCATGAGCTCGAGGGCTTCGAACGTCGGCGCGCCGCCTTGCGGGAGGATCTCGCGCGCATGACTGCCGGGGAGCGCTGAGTGGCTTCGGCGGCTTTGCCGTCGCCGGCGCTGCCCGAGGACGGCGCGGAGGCGTGGGACGAGCTCTCGCCCGATGGCCGAACCTTGGTGCGCTGGCAGCTCAGCCACGGCCGGATGAGCCATATGATCGTCACGCCCGCTTGCTACGACGCCGAGACGGGCGCGGCGATCCTCCGCCTCGATTCCGGCTTCGACGCGCAGCTGCGCTGGTTGGACCATGGCCGTTTCAGCCTCCACCTGCGCCATTACTGGCGCCGCGGCGCCGCGGCGATCGAGATCGACCGCAAGGCGGACCGTTTCCGCCTCCTGGAGGACGCAGTACCGCCGGGGCCGGGACCCTGGGTTCCGATCGAGCGACTCCACCGCGAGGTCGAGGCGCGTTTCCCCTCGCCCGCGCGCGCCGCTTTGGCCAAGGCCGGACGCGCGCCGCACTGGCGCATTCCGGCAGGCCTGCTGCTCGCCGCCCTCGCGGCCGCCGTGGTCTGGAGGCTGTCATGGTGATCCGCGCCTCGCCCGGACATGCAAAAGCCGCCGGAAATCCGGCGGCTCGCAAGGTCGCTTTGGTCTTGGCGCGCGCCGTCAGATCATGACGGTTGCGACGAACAGGACCTGCGCGACGAGAGCGACGATGCCGCTCGCTGCTGCTTCCATGATACGCATTTTCTACCTCTCGATGCGGGAGATTTTGCTCCCGTGAGGTGGAGATAGGAGAGTGGCAGTGATTTCTCAACTGCATAAGTAGACATAACGAATGCAAAACCTGCATCTGCGTCCGTGACCAGGCTTCGCGCCGATCAGCTGCTCGTTGACCGCGGCCTCGCCGAGAGCCGCGCCAGGGCGCAGGCGCTGATCCTCGCAGGGCTGGTCTTTTCGGGCGAGCGCAAGATCGACAAGGCCGGCCAGGCGCTCGCCGCGGACGCGGCGCTCGAGGTCCGCGGCAAGGCGCATCCCTGGGTCTCGCGCGGCGGCGTCAAGCTCGCGCATGCCCTCGACCGCTTCGGCTGGGACGTGACCGGCGCCGTCGCGCTCGACGTCGGCGCCTCGACCGGCGGCTTCACCGACGTCCTTCTCCAGCGCGGCGCCGCAAAGGTGTTCGCGGTCGACGTCGGCACCAACCAGCTCGCCTGGTCGCTGCGCCGGGACCCGCGCGTCGTCGTCCACGAACGCACCAACGCCCGCCGCTTAACCGACGCCGTCGTCACCGAGCGGGTCGACCTCATCGTCTGCGACGCCAGCTTCATCGGCCTCGCCAAGGTGCTCGACACGGCGCTCGCTTTCGCCAGGCCCGGCGGCCGCCTCGTCGCTTTGGTCAAGCCGCAGTTCGAGGCGGAGCGCGGCGAGATCGGCAAAGGAGGCGTCGTCCGCGATCCCGCCGTCCACGCCCGCGTGTGCGAAGCCGCCGCCGCCTGGGTTCGCTCGCGCGGCTGGACCGTCGCCGGCGTCGAGCCGAGCCCGATCACCGGGCCGGAGGGCAATGTCGAGTTCCTGCTCGCCGCCGAACTTCTTGATATGCCACCGGCGTCGGACTAGCTGCCGCTTGTGCGCGCTCCCAAGCTCTTCATCGCATTGGCGTTCTCCGCCCTCCTCGCGGCCTGCGGCGCGAGCGGCGCGGAGAAGGGCAAGGACCGGGCGCCGCCTCTGGTCAAGGCCGAGCCCGCCTCGACCATGCGCTTCGTCGACCGGATCGAGGCCGTGGGCACGGCGGTGGCCAACGAGCAGGTGACCATCGCCTCGCCGGTCACCGAGCGCATCGTCCGGCTCAATTTCGACGACGGCAGCTTCGTGCGCCGCGGCCAGGTCGTCGCCGTCCTCCAGCAGGCGCAGGAGGCCGCGCAGCTCGCCGAGGTCCAGGCCCGCGCCCGCCAGGCCGAGCAGCAACTGGGCCGCGTCACCCAGCTCAAGAATCGCGGCTTCGCGACCCGCGCCGATTACGACGCCCAGGTTGCCGCGGCGGCGGCCGCGCGCGCCCAGGGCCAGCAGGTCCGCGCCCAGATCGGCGAGCGGGTGATCACCGCGCCGTTCTCGGGCTGGGTCTCCTTGAGGAACATCTCCGCCGGCGCGATCGTCAGCCAGGGCACCGAGATCGCGACGATCAGCGACGTCTCGACGATCAAGCTCGACTTTCCGGTGCCCGAGACGGTGCTCGCCGCGATCCGCCCCGGCCAGACCATCGAAGCCGTTTCCGCGGCATTCCCGGACACGCCGTTCCGCGGCGTCATCCACACCATCGATCCGGTGGTCGACCCAGAGACCCGCGCCGTCACCGTGCGCGCGCGCATCCCCAATCCCGACCGGCGCCTGCGCCCGGGCATGATGCTCACCGTCGCGATCGAGACGGCGCCGCGCATGTCGCTCTCCGTGCCCGAGCTCGCGATCATCGGCGAGGGCGAGCGCCGCTTCGTCTTCGTCCTCGCCGACGGCAATCGCGCGCGGCGCACCGAAGTGCGCACCGGCCTCAGAAGCGGCGGGCGGGTCGAGATCCTCGCCGGCCTCAGCCCCGGCCAGCGCGTCGTCACCGAAGGCGTCGTCAAGGTCGCCGACGGCATGGCGGTGCGCATCGCCGGCGCCGCGAATGCCGGCGGCCGCGCCGGCCGCGGGCCCGGCGCGGCGACGAAGCAGGGCGCGCGCGGGCCGTGAAGCTCTCCGACATCTCGATCCGCCGCCCGGTCTTCTCGGCCGTGATGGCGATGCTGATCGCGATCCTTGGCCTGGTCGGCTTCTTCAGCCTGCCGGTGCGCGAATATCCCGCAGTCGATCCGCCGGTCGTCTCGGTCGAGACCACCTATACCGGCGCCGCCGCCAACGTCATCGAGACCCGCGTCACCCAGGTGCTCGAGGAGCAACTCTCCGGCCTCGAGGGCCTGCAGACCATCACTTCGCGCTCGCGCGACGGCCAGTCCTCGATCAGCCTCGAATTCGCGCCCGGGCGCTCGGTCGACGAGGCCGCCAACGACGTCCGCGACCGCGTCGGCTCGGCGGCGCGCTCGCTGCCCCAGGAGGTCGATCCGCCGACGGTGCGCAAGGTCGATGCCGACGCCTCGCCCATCCTCTTCCTGGTCTTCTCCAAGCCCGGCTGGTCGCGGCTCCAGCTCTCCGATTATGTCGACCGCAACCTCGCCGACCGCTTCGCCAACATCCCCGGCGTCGCGCGCATCTTCATCGCCGGCGAGGCGCGTCCCGCGATGCGCGTCTGGCTCCGGCCCGAGCGGCTCGCCGCCTTCGGCATGACGCCCTCGGACGTCGAGCAGGGCCTCAGGACCCAGAATGTCGAGCTGCCCGCCGGCCGGCTCGAATCCTCGACGCAGAACGTCACGCTCCGCGTCGAGCGGCCCTTCGCCAACGTCGCCGATTTCGGCCAGCTCGTCGTCGGCCGCGGCGGCAACGGCTACCAGGTCCGCCTCGGCGACGTCGCCCGCGTCGAGCAGGCGCCCGAAAATCCCTACACCGCCTTCCGCCTCAATGGCGAGCCGGCGCTCGGCCTCGCCGTCATCCGCCAGTCGGGCGCCAACACGCTCGCCGTCGCCGAAGCCGCCAAGGCGATGGCGGCCGAGGTCGAGCCGACCCTGCCCGAAGGCATGCGCTTCACCGTCGCACTCGACGAGAGCCTGTTCATCGGCGTCGCCATCGACAACGTCTACCGCACCCTCGCCGAAGCGGCCGTGCTCGTCATCCTCGTCATCTATCTCTTCCTGGGCAGCTGGCGCGCGACGCTGATCCCGGCGGTGACGGTGCCGCTCTGCCTGCTCGCCAGCTTCGCCGTGCTCTGGATCCTCGGGTTCTCGATCAACCTGCTCACCTTGCTGGCGCTCGTCCTCTCGATCGGCATCGTCGTCGACGACGCCATCGTCGTGCTCGAGAACGTCTATCATCGCGTCGAGGAAGGCGAGCCGCCGCTCGCCGCGGCCTTCAACGGCACCCGCCAGGTCGCCTTCGCGATCGTCTCGACCACCCTGGTCGTCTGCGCCGTCTTCGTGCCGGTCATGTTCATCTCGGGCCAGACGGGGCTCCTGTTCCGCGAGCTCGCCGCGGCGATGATCGGCGCCGTCGCCTTCTCGGGCTTCTTGGCGCTGACGCTGGCGCCGATGCTCTGCTCCAAGCTGCTGCGATTCAGCGAGCGCGGCCGCTTCGCCGGCTTCATCGACCGCCGCTTCCGCAAGCTCGAAGGCTGGTATTCGCGCCGCCTCGACACGGTGCTGAGGAAGCCGCTCCTCCCCGGCCTCGTCGTCCTGGCTCTCCTCCTGGGCTCGGGCTTCCTGTTCACGCGGATCAGCAGCGAGCTCGCCCCGGCCGAGGACGTAGGCATCGTCCAGGCCCAGCTCTCGGCGCCCGAAGGCACCGGCTTCGCCGAGATGGACCGCTACATGGGCGAGGCCCAGGCCCGGCTGATGCCGCTGATCGAGGAGGGGGCGGTCCGCGCGATCATCGCCCGTACGCCAGGCGGCTTCGGCCCGTCCGACGACTTCAACAACGGCTCGTTTAGCCTGTTCATGCGCCCCTGGGACGAGCGCGAGCAGACCACCGCCGATCTCGTCCGCGAGGTCAATCGCGCGATCGGCCAGGTGCCGGCGGTGCGCGGCAACGCCCAGGTCCGCTCCAGCCTCGGCGGCGGCCGCGGCCGCGGCCAGCCGCTCCAGCTCGTCATCGCCGGCGCCACCTATCCCGAGCTCGCCGCCGCCCGCGACCGCATCCTCGCCGCCGCCGCGCAAAATCCCGGCATCGTCAATCTCGACAGCGACTATAAGGAATCCAAGCCGCAGCTCAGGATCGAAGTCGACACCGCCCGCGCCGGCGATCTCGGCGTCTCGGTCGCCGACGTTTCGCAAGCCCTCCAGAGCCTGCTCGGCTCGCGCCGCGCCTCCACCTATGTCGACCGCGGCGAGGAATATCAGGTCGTCGTCCAGGCCGACGCGCCCGCCCGCTCGACCGAGGCCAATCTCGCCGCCATCCATGTGCGCAGCCGCACCGGCGCGCTCGTGCCCCTGTCGAACCTCGTCACCACCCGCGAGGCGGCCGGCGCGCGCGACCTCGGCCGCTACAACAAGATGCGCGCCATCACCCTCCAGGGCGGCGTCGCCGAGGGCGCCTCGCTCGGCCAAGCGCTCGCCTTCCTCGAGGAGCAGGCCGCGCAGGCGCCGGAGGTCAGCGCGATCGGCTATCGCGGCGAGAGCCAGTCCTTCCGCGAGGCGGGAAGCTCGATCTGGCTGGTCTTCGGCCTCACCATCCTCGTCGTCTATCTGCTCCTCGCCGCCCAGTTCGAAAGCTTCGTCCACCCCGCCGTCATCATCACCACCGTCCCGCTCGCCGTCGCCGGCGGCGTCATCGGCCTCGCCGTGATGAGCCAGACGATGAACCTCTATTCGCAGATCGGCATCATCATGCTGGTCGGCCTCGCGGCCAAGAACGGCATCCTCATCGTCGAGTTCGCCAACCAGCTGCGCGATGCGGGCCGCGATATCGGCACGGCGATCCGCGAAGCCTCGGCGCGGCGCCTCCGGCCGATCCTGATGACCTCGATCGCCACCGTCGCCGGCGCCGTCCCCTTGATGATCGCCCACGGCGCCGGCGCGGGCGCGAGGAGCGCGATCGGCATCGTCATCGTCTTCGGCGTCTCGATCTCGACCTTGATCACCCTCTTTCTCATTCCCCTCCTTTACTCCCGCCTCGCCCGCTACACCGGCTCGCCGCTCGCGGTGACGAGAAAGCTCGAAGCCCAGCTCGAAGCCGCCCGCGAACCCGCGCTCGAGCTCAAGCCGGCGGAATGAGGCGGGGCGGGCCTGCTCTGCCGGCCAAATAGGATTTCCAAAATAGGATTTGGTCTGTCAGGACCGCCGCCATGCCGGCCGAACTCCTCCTCCTTGCGATCGCACGCGCCGCGGCAACCGGGCGCCCTCGCGCGCATGCGCGTGCGTGTGAGTGCGACCTTTGGGACCTTTCGCCGCATGTCGGCGGTTTCGGGCGGTCCGCGCCGAGGGCTCTCGGCAATCCTCAACTTCCTCCACTTTTCCCGCTAAGGCGGCGGAGGCGCGGATGAGGGGGCTCGCTTCGAAAAGCCAGCTCAGGATGTCGTTCCTGCGCTGGGCGCTCGTCACCGTGCCTTTGCTGGTGTTCCTCGGCGCGGTCTCGGGCCGCGTCGCGAACAGCGGCTACGGCAATCCCTGGTTCGATGCGCTGGTGAAGCCGAGCTTCATGCCGCCGGGGTGGACGTTCGGCCTCGTCTGGACCCTGCTGTACATCTGCCTCGGCATAGTGACGGCGATGATCCTCCATGCCCGCGGCGCCCGCGGCCGCCGCCTCGCGCTCGGGCTCTTCCTCGCCCAGCTCCTGCTCAATTATCTGTGGTCGCCGCTCTTCTTCGCGATGCACGAGCCGGTGGCGTCCCTGGTCGTCATCCTCGCCATGATCGGCCTTTCCGCCGCCGTGGCCGCGCTTTTGTGGTGGATCCGCAAGGCCGCCGCGCTGCTGATGCTGCCCTATCTCGCCTGGCTCTGCTTCGCCGCGGCGCTCAATTTCGAGATCGTGCGATTGAACCCCGACGCCGCCATGCTTGTGCCGGGCGGGGTCAGTGCCGATATCCTTCCGGGTAAAGAGTGATTTCGAAGGAGGACCTATGCAGTCCCAGAACCGCCTGTTCGACGATCTCGTCAAGATGCTGAACGGCGCCGCGGGCACGGTTGCCGGCATGACCCGCGAGACGGAAAGCGCCTTTCGGGAGCGCATGCGCGACTGGATCGGCGGTCTCGACATGGTCGCGCGCGACGAGTTCGAGGCGGTGAAGGCGATCGCCATCGCCGCCCGCGAGGAGAGCCAGGCCCTGCGCGCCCGCATCGAAGCGCTCGAGGCAGGTTCCGGTGCGGCGAAGGCGAGTCCGCGCAGTCGCAAGGCGCCCGGCGGCGGAGGCGACCGCACCGCCGGCGATGGCGGCGCCGGATCGTAATTCTCCACAGCTTTGTCGGGGCGGATCCGATGCCCTTCTTGCGCTTTCGGGCCAGGCTGGGCAGATTCGCCGCGAACAAAATGCGCTCGCAGGAAGAAGTGAATGGACGTCGACGAGTTTGAGCTGGAGCGCGAGACCTGCGCTCCCATCGACATGCTCGAACATTATTTCAGCGCCCACGGCTGGGTCTGCGAGCGCAGCGGCGACGACGAGATCGTCGCCAATTTCCAGGGCAGCTGGACGCAGTATGAGCTGCGCGCGATCTGGCGCGAGGAGGACCATGTCCTCCAGTTCCTCGCATTGCCCGACGTGCGCGTCGCCAGCGACAAGCGCGCCGAGATCTACGAGACGATCGGCCTCATCAACGAGCAGCTCTGGCTCGGCCATTTCGAGCTGTGGAGCGCGTCCGGCCTCGTCCTCTTCCGTCACGCCGCTTTGATCGAGAACGACGAAGGCGGCGTCCTCACCCTTCAGCAGGCCGAGACCCTGGTCGAGGCCGCGATCGAGGAATGCGAGCGCTTCTACCCGGTCTTCCAGTTCGTTCTCTGGGCCGACAAGACCCCCCAGGAAGCGATCGCGGCCGCGCTGATCGAGACCCAGGGCGAGGCGTAGCGAGCGAGACGCGGCGCGGCCACCCCCGCTCATCCTGAGGAGGGACTGAGTAGGGCGAAGCCCGTAGCGAAGGCCCGTCTCGAAGGACCCTTGGAGCCGTCCTTCGAGACGCCGTTTCGTCAGGCTCAACGGCTCCTCAGGATGAGCGGGAAAGGCCAGCGACATGACCACCCCCCTCTTCACCGGCCCCCTCTGGCTCGTCGGCTGCGGCAATATGGCCGGCGCTATGCTCGCCGGCTGGCTGGCCGCCGGCCTCGACCCGGCGCAGGTCACCGTCGTCCGTCCCAGCGGCCGCGCCGCCGCGCCGGGCGTGCGCGTCCTCACCCGCTTTCCCGAGGACGAGGTGCCGGCGCTCGTCCTGCTCGGCTTCAAGCCCAAGACCCTCGACGAGGTCGCGTCCGCTCTCGCGCCCGCCCTCGATGAGCGCACCCTCCTCGTCTCGATCCTCGCCGGCACCGAGCAGGTGTCGCTCCGCGCCCGCTTCGAGCGCCCCGCGACCATCGTCAAGGCGATGCCCAATCTGCCCGTCCGGCTCGGCCAGGGCGTCACCAATCTCTACAGCGACAGTGCCGACGAAGAAGCGCGCGCTGCCGTCACCGGCCTGATGTCCGCGCTCGGCCGTGCCGAATGGTTCGACGACGAGGCGCTGTTCCAGGCCGCCGGCATCCTCACCGGCGCCGGCCCCGCCTTCTTGTTCCGCTTCATCGACGCGCTCGCCGCCGCCGGCGAGGAGATCGGCCTTCCCGCTGCGCAGGCCCAGCGCCTCGCTCTGGCGATGGTGGCAGGCTCGGCGGCGCTCGCGGCGGCGTCGGACGCGACCCCGGCCGAGCTCGCCCGCCGCGTTGCCAGCCCGGGCGGTACCACCGAGGCGGGCCTGCGCGTCCTCGACCATGCCGAGGCCCTGCGCGCGCTTGTCGCCCGCACCCTCGCCGCCGCGCGCGACCGCAGCCGCGAGATGGCCGCCAAGGCGCGCGGGGCGCCAAGTTGACGCTGTCCCGGGCGCGCCTTATCTCCGCGCCGAGAGGAACGGGGCTTGACCGACCAGCGCAGCTTTGACGACCGCGACGGCCATATCTGGTTCGACGGCGCGCTCGTCCCGTGGCGCGATGCCAACGTCCACGTCCTCACCCATGCTTTGCATTACGCTTCCTCGGTGTTCGAGGGGCAGCGCGCCTATGGCGGCGAGATTTTCCGGCTGCGCGACCATAGCGAGCGCCTCAGGAACAGCGCGCGCCTGCTCGATTTCGAGATACCCTACAGCGTCGAAGAGATCGACGAGGCCTGCCGCGAAGTGCTGCGCGCCTCGGGACTCGACGACGCCTATATGCGTCCGCTCGCCTGGCGCGGCTCGGAGCAGATGGGCGTTTCGGCGCAGAAGGCGAAGATCCACCTCGCCATCGCGGTCTGGCCCTGGGGCGCCTATTTCGGCGACGAGGCCCTGCGCCGCGGCCTGCGGCTGGACATCTCCGCCTGGCGCCGCCCCGCGCCGTACACCGCGCCGACCGGAAGCAAGGCGGCGGGCCTCTACATGATCTGCACCCTCGCCCGCCATCAGGCCCAGGCCAAGGACTATGACGACGCCCTGATGTTCGACTGGCGCGGCCAGGTCGCCGAGGCCACCGGCGCCAATGCCTTCTTCGTCAAGGACGGCGCGCTCCACACGCCGACGCCGGACTGCTTCCTCGACGGGATCACGCGCCGCACCGTGATCGATCTCGCCCGCCGCCGCGGCGTCGAGGTGGTCGAGCGGGCGATCTGGCCCGAGGAGCTCGAAGGCTTCGAGCAATTCTTCCTCACCGGCTCCGCCGCCGAGGTCACGCCGGTCGCCTCCGCCGGCCCCTGGTCGTTCGAGGTCGGCGAGCTGACGCTGCAGCTTCGCAAGGACTATCTCGATCTCGTCAACCGCCGCATCGCGAACTTCTAGGCGGCCCCGGCCAGCCGCCGCCGGGGGCTTTCGCCGCCGCCTCGCAGGGCTATAAGGCGGCGCGCCTGCTGGGGCGTCGCCAAGTGGTAAGGCACCGGTTTTTGGTACCGGCATTCGCAGGTTCGAATCCTGCCGCCCCAGCCAGTCCTGCGGAGGCGCGGAAGAGGGGTCAGGTCGATGACGAAGCCCGTGGCGAGGATCCGGGTCGGCATTGGCGGCTGGGACTATGATCCGTGGCGCGGAAGCTTCTATCCCGCCGGCCTCAGGCGCGCCGATCAGCTCGCTCATGCGGCCTCGCGCGTCACCGCGATCGAGGTCAATGCCACCTTCTACAAGCTCCAGACGCCCGACCTCTATGCGCGTTGGGCGGCGGCGGTCCCGGAGGACTTCCGCTTCGCGCTCAAGGGCTCGCGCTTTTGTACCAACCGCAAGGCGCTCGCGGAGGCGGGGGAGGCGGTGGCGCGCTTCTGCGCACAGGGGCTCTCGGAGCTGGGGCCGAAGCTCGGGCCGATCCTGTGGCAGCTCGCCGCGACCAAGCGCTTCGATCCGGACGAGATGGAGGCGTTCTTCGCGCTGCTGCCGCGCGCGCAGGACGGCATCTTATTGCGGCACGCCGTCGAGGTTCGCCACGAAAGCTTCGCTGATCCCGCCTTCGTCCGGATCGCGCGGGACGCGGGCGTCGCCGTCGCCTATGTCGACGAGGAAGGGGTGCCGGCGCTCGACGCGCCCGCTGCGGACCTCGCTTATGCCCGTCTCAAGCGCATGTCGGAGGAGGAGCCGGCCGGCTATCCTCCGGCCGCGCTCGCCGGCTGGGCGGACCTCGCGCAAGGCTGGGCGGGGAGCGGGCGCGACTGCTTCCTCTTCATGATCGGCGGCTTCAAGCTGCGCGCCCCCGCCGCCGCCGAGGCCCTTCTCGCCCGCCTCGCGGCGGCCGCCGGCGGCTGACGCACCCGCCCGGCCCGCATCGGCGGTTCACTTGGACGGCGCCCTCGCCTAGAGACCGGCCATGCATTCGCGACGCGACAACAGCCGCTCGATCCGTGCCCGCACCGGGCCCGCAATCGTCGCCAGGAGCTGGGCGACGGAAGCCGCCGTGCGCATGCTCCAGAACAATCTCGACGCGCGGGTCGCCGAGGCGCCCGAGGAGCTGGTCGTCTATGGCGGCATCGGCCGCGCCGCGCGCGACTGGGCGTCCTACGACCGGATCGTCGAGACGCTCGAGCGGCTCGAGGAGGACGAGACCCTGCTCGTCCAGTCCGGCAAGCCGGTCGGCGTCTTCCGCACCCACGCCGATGCGCCGCGCGTCCTCATCGCCAATTCGAACCTGGTGCCGAAATGGGCGGACTGGGCCCATTTCCACGAGCTCGATCGGAAGGGCCTCATCATGTACGGCCAGATGACGGCCGGCTCCTGGATCTATATCGGCACCCAGGGGATCGTGCAGGGCACGTACGAGACGTTCGTCGAAATGGGCCGCCAGCATTATGGCGGCGACCTGTCCGGCAAGTGGATCCTGACCGCCGGCCTCGGCGGAATGGGCGGCGCCCAGCCGCTCGCGGCGGTGATGGCGGGCGCCCACTGCCTCGCCGTCGAGTGCCAGGAAAGCCGCATCGAGAAACGGCTCGAGACCCGCTACCTGGACCGCCGGGCCGCCAGCCTCGACGAGGCGCTGGAGATCATCGGCAGCGCACGGGTGCCGACTTCGGTCGGACTGCTCGGCAATGCGGCCGAGATCCTTCCCGAGATGGTGAAGCGCGGCATCCGACCGGATGCGGTCACCGATCAGACCTCCGCCCACGATCCGGTCAACGGATACCTCCCCATCGGCTGGACCGTCGAGAAATGGATGGATCTGCGCGAGCGCGATCCCCTCGAGGTGGAGCGCGCTGCAAGAGCATCCATGGCGGTGCATGTCGAGGCGATGCTGGCCTTCCAGGCGATGGGCGTCCCCACCTTCGACTACGGCAACAACATCCGCCAGGTCGCTCGCGACGAGGGCGTCGAGCGGGCGTTCGATTTCCCCGGCTTCGTCCCCGCCTACGTCCGCCCGCTCTTCTGCCGCGGCATCGGGCCGTTCCGCTGGGCCGCGCTCTCCGGCGATCCGGAGGACATCTACCGCACCGATGCCAAGGTGAAGGAGTTGATCCCCGACGATCCGCACCTCCACCTCTGGCTCGACATGGCCCGCGAACGGATCGCCTTCCAGGGCCTCCCCGCGCGGATCTGCTGGATCGGCCTCGGCCAGCGCCACCGCCTCGGCCTCGCCTTCAACGCGATGGTCGCTTCGGGTGAATTGCAGGCGCCGGTCGTGATCGGCCGCGACCATCTCGATTCCGGGTCGGTCGCCTCGCCCAATCGCGAAACGGAGGCGATGAAGGACGGCTCCGACGCGATCTCGGACTGGCCGCTCCTCAATGCCCTCCTCAACACCGCTTCGGGCGCGACCTGGGTCTCGCTGCACCATGGCGGCGGCGTCGGCATGGGCTATTCGCAGCATGCCGGCATGGTCGTCGTCGCCGACGGCAGCGCGGCGGCCGCGCGCCGCCTGGAGCGCGTCTTGTGGAATGACCCCGGCACCGGCGTCATGCGCCACGCCGACGCCGGCTACGAGGAGGCGATCGCCTGCGCGCGCGAGCAGGGGCTCGACCTGCCGATGGTGGGGCGGTGAGAATGTGGTGCGATCGCTCCGGGGTAACCAACCCCGCTAGGGCTGAGCCTGTCGAAGCCCGGATCGCCCGCACCGCGTCGTGCAACCCGCCCTTCGACAGGCTCAGGGCTAGCGGGTTGCGCCCATGATCGCCCTCCGCCCCGGCGCTGTCACGCTCGCCGAGCTGCGCGCGATCTGGGCCGGCGCGCCGGTCGCGCTGGCGGACGAGGCCTGGCATGCGCTCGACGCCGCCGCCGCCGCCGTCGAGGCGATCGTCGCGTCGGGCCGCACCGTCTACGGCGTCAACACCGGCTTCGGCCTCCTCGCCCAGACCCGCATCGCCGACGATCGGCTGCTCGATCTCCAGCGCAACCTCATATTGTCGCACTGCTGCGGCCTCGGCGAGCCGCTCCCGCGCGAGGTCGTCCGGCTGATAATGGCCCTCAAGGTCGTCGGCCTCGCCCGCGGCCATTCGGGCGTGCGCCGCCTCGTCGCGGAACGTCTCCTCGCATTGCTCGAGGCCGACGCGCTGCCGGTCCTTCCTGCGCAGGGCTCAGTCGGCGCGTCCGGCGATCTCGCGCCCCTCGCGCATCTGGCCGGTGCCCTGATCGGAGTCGGCGAGGTCTCGCTTGCCGGCGAGCGGATGCCGGCCGCCGCGGCGCTCCCCCGGCTCGGCGTCGAGCCATTGACGCTCGGCCCGAAGGAAGGCCTGGCGCTGATCAACGGCACGCAGGTTTCGACCGCGATCGCGCTCGACACCCTGTTCGCCGCCGAGCGCATCTTCGCCTCGGCCCTCCTCGCCGGCGCGCTCTCGACCGACGCGCTCAAGGGAAGCGCCGCCGCCTTCGATCCGCGCATCCATGCGGCGCGCGGCCAGCCGGGCCAGATCGACGCCGCGCGGGTGCTTGCCGGCCTGATCGAGGGTAGCGGGATCCTCGCCTCCCACAGCGACTGCGCGCGGGTCCAGGACCCGTACAGCTTCCGCTGCCAGCCGCAGGTGATGGGCGCGGCCCTCGATCTGGTCCGCAATTGCGCCCGTACGCTGGAGATCGAGGCCAATGCGGCGACCGACAATCCGCTGCTGTTCGGGGAGGAGGCCCTTTCGGGCGGGAATTTCCACGCCGAGCCCGTCGCCTTCGCCGCCGACATCCTCGCGCTCGCTTTGTGTGAGATCGGCTCGATCTCGGAGCGCCGCACGGCCGTGCTGGTCGATCCGAAGATGAGCGGCCTGCCGCCCTTCCTGGTCGAGGACAGCGGCGTCAATTCGGGATTCATGATCGCCCAGGTGACCGCCGCCGCGCTCGTCAGCGAGAACAAGAGCCTCGCTTATCCAGCCAGCGTCGACACCATTCCGACCTCGGCGGGCCAGGAGGACCATGTCTCGATGGCGACCCATGCGGCGGTCAAGGCGCGGCGGATCGCGGGCAATGCGGCGGGCGTCGTCGGCATCGAGCTGCTCGCCGCCGCGCAGGGCATCGATTTCCACGCGCCGCTCGTCACGTCGCCGCCGCTGCGCGAGGCGCATGCGGCGATCCGCGAGTCCGTCCCTTTCTATGCGTCGGACCGCTACCTCGCGGACGACCTGGCCTGGGCCAAAGCGGCGGTGCTGGACGGCGCGCTCTCGGCCGCCGTCCAGTCCGCCTTGTTCGCTCAGTAGACGATACGCGGCCCCATCGAGGCGGCGAACATCGCGCCGGTGATCGCGCCGACGATCATCGCCAGGACGAATGCCACGACGATGTAGACGACGATGACAACCGCTGTGTAGCCGATCGCCTTGTCGTGCGGCGACTTCATCACCGCGAGCAGGCCGAGATAGAGAAGATAGATGCCGTAAATGCCGGCGAGAAGGGCCAGCATGCCGAGCTGCGGGATGATGAAGAGGATGCCCGCGACCCAGCCGGGAGTCGCGGAATAGGCCGATGTCTTGAGCGCCTGAACCTGGTTCTTCCTGCCGCCGAAGGTCGGCGCCAGCGCGTCGATGATCAATGCGCAGACATAGACCGCGGCGATCGAGACCACGTAGGAGAACACGGCCGTCGCGATCGAATAGCCGATCGGGGGCTTCCAGTTGATGCCGAAGGCGCCGATCCCGAAGAGCTGCTGGCCGATCAGCATGGCGATCGGCCCGATGGCGGCGAGCACGAGCACGTAGCCGGTGAGGATGGAGCCGACGCTCGCCGGCTCCGCGTCGATCACCAGCCATTCCGATTTCGGCTGGACGAGGATGTCGCGGGCGCGCGCCACCAGGCCTTTGGCCGGGCCTGCATGCCCATAGGCGGGCGCGGCCGGGGCGCCGGGCGGCACGGTCGGCGCAGCCGGCGGGGCAGGGGGCGGTGCCGCGGCAGCCGGGGGGGGCGGGGGTGCGGGAGTGGGTCCTGCCGGATCGGGGCCGCCGGTTCCGGGAGTTTCTGGTGTCTCTTGCATGTGCGCCTCCGTTTCGGAATGGAGCGGACACAAGCACGTTCCCGGACTTATCGCAACGCCGGCGGAACGAACCCGGTGGAGCGTTCAGTCATTGGCAAGGCTTCCATGCCCATATTTCGGGCATGCGCGCTCTCCTGATTCTCGTCCCGCTTCCTTTTCTTCTCGGCGGCTGTGTTGCCGCGCAGGTCGCCTCCACCGCGGTCGAGGTCGCGACCCTGCCGGTGAGGGTGGTGAGCGAAGGCGTCGATGCGGTGACGACCAGCCAGGCCGAGGCCGACCGCCGTCGCGGCCGCCGGATCCGCGAGGAGGACGAGCGCCTCGGCCGCGAAGCCCGCCGCCGCGAGCGCGCCGATGCCCGCGAAGCGCGCCGCGCCCGCGAGCCGGGCGAGGACTGAGTCTGCAGTCCCCTTAGGGTCGCTGCAGGTCCGCCAGGAATTCCCGTATGCGTTCGGCGTTGGTGCCGACGTCGCTGACGCCGACGCGGCTGATCGAGCGCATGTCGACCATGCTGCCCTCGCCGCCCCCGGTGATCGGCGTGACCCGGACCACGACATTGTCCTGGAACCGGAAGAAGCGGGTGGTGTCGACCGCCTCCATCACGCCCTGCCGCACGTCGACCGTCGCGACCTCCCAGCCGCGCTCGCCGGCGATGCGGGCGGCGCGGCGGACGGTCTCCTCGACCGACCAGGGCACGCGGACCGTGCGAAGATCCGGATAGGCTTCGCGATGGAGCGTGCGCCAGCGGTCGCGCGGCGTCATGCGGTCGAGCTCCGGGCGGCCGCCGGACGGCACCTGGGCAAGATTGTCGTCGCGCACGCGCAGGCGATAAAAGCGCGGATAGTCTTCGAGATTGGTGGTGATGTCGTGGATCGGGGGCACCGAATGGGCGGTCCGGTAGAGGCCGTAGAGATAGAAGAGCAGACCCGCCGCGACGACGAACGAAAGGATGTTGATCATGCCCAGCCCCTCGCCGCCCCGGCGCCGTGCGAACGCGGCAAGGAGGGCGAGCAGCGCGCCTGCCGCCGCGGCGTAGAAGGCGCAGCGAAGGACGAAGAATCCGCTCCGGAAGTGCCACCATTGCTCGGCGCTGCCGAACGCGCCGATCCAGGCGGCGGCCACCGCTCCGAACGCCAGCACCGCCGCAACCGCGGCAAGCCGTGCGGCCCACCGCCTCCATTTGCGTGCCTCCGCCATCCGCAATCCTTTCGCCAGTCGGTCGAGTCGCATCGTGCGCCCTCCCGCCCGGCGCTTCAAGCATGCTTCACTTCCCGTTCAGATTCCGGACGCGATCAAAGGGGAGCCGGCGAAGTCCTTTCGCATGGCTTTTTATCAATATTTTTCAGTGGGATCATGATGAAGAAGACTTTGTATTGCGCCGCGTCCGCGGCCGCTCTCCTCGCCTTTGCGGCGCCCGTCGCGGCGGCGCCGGTTTCCGGCGCCAGGATCGAGGCCGTCGTCGGCTACGACAATCTGACGGCGAATCTCGAGGAGGAGGGCATCGACGAGGATTTCGACCAGAACGGCGCCGTCTTCGGCGTCGGCGTCGGCTATGATTTCGGCATCAGCCCGACGACCGCGATCGGCATCGACCTCGAAGCGACCCTGTCGACGGCAGGGGCCGAAGCCACCGAAGGCACCGTCTCGGCCGACCTCAATGCCGGCCGCGACCTCTATGCCGGCGTGCGTTTGACCACCGCCGTCTCGGACAGCGTCAATCTGTTCTTCGGCGCGGGCTACACCAACCAGCGGATCAGCGCGACGATCACCGACGGCTTCGACATTGCCAGCGAGTCGGCCAATGCCGAGGGCGCGCGCGGCCGCCTCGGCCTCCAGTTCGGCTTCGGCGGCAATGCCTATGGCACCGTCGAATACCGCTATTCGAACTACGAGGCCGACCTCAGCCGGCACCAGGCGGTCGGCGGCATCGGCTTCCGCTTCTAAACCCGACTTCGGTTGGTCTCGAAAGAGGCGCTCCGGCACAGTGCCGGGGCGCCTCTTTTCATGCGCGCAGCGAGGCGAAGGCTTCCTCGACGCGTTCGAGGCGGGTGAGGCATCCCCCGTCGAGCTTCAGGACCAGCCCGGCGCGGGCGACCAGCGCCGGTCGGTGCGCCACGACGATCCGCGTCACCGGCAGGTTCGCGATCATCTCCGCGATCGCCTTTTCGTTCTCCTCGTCGAGATTGGCGGTGCCTTCGTCGAGGAAAAGGACGTCCGGGTCGCGGTAGAGGGCGCGGGCCAGCATGATGCGCTGGCGCTGGCCCGCAGAGAGCGCGGCGCCCATGTCGCCGATCAGGCTCTGATAGGCCATCGGCATCTTGACGATGTCGTCGTGGATACGGGCGAGCCGCGCCGCCTCCTCGACCATCCTCTGGTCGATCCGCTGGTCGAAGAAGGCGATATTGTCCGCGATCGTGCCGGTGAGCAGGTGATCGTCCTGCATGACCGCGCCGATCCTGCCGCGCCAGGCCGAGAGCGTGGCGGGGCCGAGCGGCACGCCGTCGACGATCAGCCGGCCGCCGGTCGGCGGGAGCAGGCCGAGCATGATCCGGACCAGGGTGGTCTTGCCCGATCCCGACGGCCCGACGATCGCGACCAGTTCGCCGGCCGGGATCTCGAAGTCGATCTTGTCGAAGATCGGCGCCTCGGTCGGCCCATAAGCGAAGGTCAGCGCCTCGGCGCGGATCGCGGGGGCGGGGAGGAGCCCGCCGCGCGGCATGATCCTGAGCTCCTCGCGCTTCTCGCCGACGATGTCGGAGAGGCGCTCGAGATGGACGCCGATCAGCCGCCAGCGCTGGAGCTGGTCGACGAGGGCGACCGCGCTGGTCATGAAGGCGGTGCGGTAGGCGAGGAAGGCGAGCAGCAGGCCGATCGTCAGGCTTTGGCCGAGCACCGCCATCGCGCCCAGATAGACGACGAACAGGAACTGGAAGCCGAACAGGATATTCTCGGCCAGATCGAGCCGGATGCCGTAGATCTGCGAGCGATAGGTCGCCGAGATCACTTCGGCATAGCGGTTGCGCCAGCCATTCTCGCGCATCGCCTCGTGGGTGTGGAGCTTGATCGCGCGGATCGCGCGCATCGTCTCCATCAAATAGGTTTCCTCATTGGCGCGGGCGACGATCTCCTCCTCGGTGCGCTGCTTGAGGCCCGGATAGAGGAGCAGGCTGAAGACGAGGTAGAGGAAGGTCGTGGCGACCACGATCGCGGTCAGGAGCGGGCTGATCAGCAGCATCACGAAGACGGTGGTCAGCGCCAGCACCGAATCGATGATGACGTCGACCAGCCCTTGCGTCAGCAAAGTCTGGATCGGCCGGATCGAGCCGATCCGCGACAACAGGTCGCCGACATGGCGGCGCTCGAAATAGCCGATCGGAAGGCGCACCAGGTGGCGCACGACGTTGCCCGCGAGCTGGTAGGTGAGCGATTCGCCGAGCGTCAGCAGCACCCAGGAGCGCAGCGCGCGGATGATGCCGTTCAGCGCATAGACGATGCCGAAGCCGACCAGCAGGATGAGGAGCAGGTTGGTGTCGCCCTGGCCGATCGCCTCGTCGACGGTCAGCTGCAGGAAGAAGGGCATTGCAAGGGCGGTGGCCTGCAGAAGCAAGGAGAGCGTCAAGACCTGGACGAAGGCGCCGCGATAATGGGACATGCGCGACCACAGATCGCGCAGCCGCGTCTTCGTCCGCGCCTCGACCGGCTTGAAATCGGAGGTCGGCACCAGCTCCATCGCGACGCCGGTGAAGTGGCGGCCGAGCTCGCGCAGCGACAGGCGGCGGCGCCCGGCAGCGGGGTCGAGGATGGTGGCGCGGTCGCCGCGCACGTTCTCGAGCACGACGAAATGGTTGAGGTCCCAGTGGAGGATCGCCGGCTTCTGGAGCTGGTCGAACTCGTCGATATCGAGGCGGACCGCGCGCGGCGACAGATCGAGATCCGAGGCGATCGCCATCAGATCGGGAAGCGAGGCGCCCTTGATCGAGGTCGGGAAGCGCTGCCTAAGGCCCGGCAGGTTGATCCGGTGGCCGTGATGGTTGGCGATCATCGCCAGGCAGGCATGGCCGCACTCCGCTCCCTCCGACTGCAGGATCGGCTGGACGCGGCGCAGCCACGGCCAGGCGATGCCGCTCATCGCGAGACCCCGCGGAAGAAGGGATTGAAGAACACCTGCCAAAGCGGTCGCCGCTCCTGGACGAGATTGGCCGTGATCGTCATGCCCGGCCGGAGCTGCCGATCGGCCGCTTCGGCGCGCGGCGCCAACCGGTCGATCGCGACGCGGATGCGGAAGACCGGCTCCTCGATGCCGAGCTGGGCGTCGATCGCGCCGGGTTCGGTCGGCACGCGCGAGATCTGGGTGACGGTGCCGCGGCCGGCGCCGTAGGTCTGGTAGGGGAAGGCGTCGAACAGCAGGCGGACTTCCTGGCCGGGGCGGACGAAGCCCACCGCCCGCGTCGGCGCGTAGAGCCACACTTCGAGCCGGCTGCCGCCCGGAACGACCGTGACCAGGGACGTTTCGGGCCGGGCGCGCTGGCCGATCTCGACGCTGACGTCGCCGACCTCGCCTGCGACCGGCGCGGTGAGCGTGACCTGGTGGGTTCTAAGCAATGCTTCGCGCTGCTCGGCCAGAGCGGCGCGCTGGGCGCCGATCACGGCGTCGCTTCGGCTCGCGTCGAGCCGGCGTTCGGCGATCTGGCCGTCGATCGCGCGCAGCGTCTCGCGCTGCGTGACGATGCGCTCGGTCAGCGCTTCCACTTCGGCGCGGCGGGCGAGCAAGGCGGCGCGCGCTTCTTCGACCTGGCGCTGCGTGCCGGCCCCTTCGCCGGCGAGCTGGCCGGCGCGCCTTGTCTGGGCCTCGGCGAGCCGGATCTGGCCCGCGGCGATCGAGCGCTGCCGTTCGAGCGAGGCGATGGCGGCGCCCAGGCCCGCGCGCTGGGCGGCGAGCCCTTGCGCTTCGGTCGCGCCGATCTGGCCGGCGAGCGCCTGCTGGCGGGCAAGCTCATTGTCCTGATTGGCCATTTGCTGGATCTGGGCGGAGACGCCGTTGCTGCCCTGGGCGAGCGCGAGAGTGACGAGCGGATCGCCGGCATTGACGCGCTGGCCGGTGCGGACGTGGATCTGGCGGATCTCGGCCGGGCTCGAGGGATAGACGCGTGCGATGCCCGCATCGTAGGCGACGATGCCCCGCACGCTGGCGCTATTGGCATATTGGCCGAACAGGAGGACGGCGGCGACGGCCGCGAATACGGCGAGAGCCAGCAGGGTGTAGAGGCGCGAGCGCGGCGGCACGGCGGCGACGACCGTCCCCGTGAGCCGGTCGCGGCCCGCATCGATCACCTCCTGCCGGAACAACAAAGTGGACATTCGCGCCTTTTCGCCGCCTTTTCGCTTGCGGTTCGGCTAGCGCAAATCACTGAAAGCGAGGTTAATTGCGCTTCAACCGTTCTTAACCTCGGCGCGGTATCGAAGCGGCTCATGAAAGCCCGCTCCGCCTTGCTTCTCGCCCTCGCCGCCGCCGGCTGCGCCCCAACGGTCGAGATGCGTCCCACTCCCCAGGTCCAGTCGGCGGAGTGGCGCGGCGCCCCTTCGGCCGGGCCCACGCACCAGCCCGAGCTCGGCGCCGCGCTCGGCGACCCGCAGCTCCAGCGCCTGCTTGTCCTCGCGGCGACCGGCAACGCCGATGTCGGCGCGGCGGCCGCGCGCATCCAGCGCGCCCGCGCCGAGCTCGGCATCGCCCGCGCCTCGATGCTTCCGGTGGTCAGCGCCAATGCCGGCCTCTCCGGAACCGAGACCGACAATCGAGGCGGCCCCACCTTCAACTTCAGCCAGGGCTTTGCCGGGCTCGACGTCTCCTACGATCTCGATCTGTTCGGGGGCGAGCGCGCCGGCCGCCGCGGCGCCCGCGCAAGGCTCGCCGCCGCCGCCTTCGACCGCGACGCCGCCGCTTTGGTCGCCGAGACCGAGACCGCGCGCGCCTACGTCCAGCATGCCGCCTTGCTCGACCGCATCGTGCTGCTCGACCGCAACATCGCTTCGGCGCGCGAGCTCGCGCGGATCATCGAGGTGCGCCGCCGCCTCGGCGACGCCACCCGCGTCGACACCGGCCTCCAGACCATCCAGGTCCGCCAGCTCGAAGCCGAGCGCCTGCGCCTGGCCGAGGCGCTTGCCCGCACTCGCAATGCCCTCGCCGTGCTGGTCGGCGAGGAAGCGCCGCGCTTTGCGCTCGAACCCGCCGGCCTCGCCGGCTTCAGCCTGCCCGAGATCGCCCCGGTCCAGCCCGGCGAGCTCCTCGTCCGGCGCCCCGACGTCCGCGCCGCCGAAGCGCGGATCGCGGCGGCAGAGGGCGACATCGGCCGCGCCCGCGCCGCCTTCCTGCCCCGCATCCGCCTCAGCGCAAGCGCGCTCGGCCAGGCCGCGACGTTGGGCGGTCCGATCGGCGCCACCCTCTCGATCGGTTCGGACCTGCTCGCACCCATCTTCAACCGCCGGCGCCTGCGCGGTGAGCTCGGCGTCGCCGCCGCCACCCAGGCCGAGAGCGTCGAGCTCTATCGCGGCGCCCTCCTCGTGGCTTTGGCCGAAGGCGAAAGCGCGCTCGCCGCGGTCGACCACTCCCGCGCCCGCGAGGCGGTGCTCGAGGACATGGTCGCCGAGGCCGAGACCACGGCCCGCCTCGCCCGCCTTCAATATCTGGAAGGTGCCGCCGATCTCCAATGGGTGCTCGACGCCGAGCAGCTCCTCGTCGGCGCCCAGGATGCCCGCGCCATCGCCCGCCAGGAGCGCCTGGAAGCCGCGATCGACCTCTACAAGGCCCTCGGCGGCAGCCCCCGCGCCTAGCGGAGCCGCGCCTCGCTTGACCCGCCGCCGCCGCCTGTGGCAGTCGGCAGAGGCTCCCGCGCGGGTGTAGCTCAATGGCAGAGCAGAAGCTTCCCAAGCTTACGACGAGGGTTCGATTCCCTTCACCCGCTCCAGCACTTCCTAAAGCTCGGTTCTCGCGTGCCAGTTGCGTCTAGATACGCTCGCTTGTGAATCTCATAGGCTCAGGCTTTATTAATAATAGCTTGCAAGAAAAACTATTGTATCCTTGAAATAATAGCTTTGACCTTCCAAAGATTATCTTCTATGCTGGATCTGCTAGTTATTTTGTAGCGTTGGGGATTGGCCCCGTTTCAAGGGCTGATCCATATGACGATATTGAGCGTCGGTGCTGCCGGCTATTCCACCATTCAATCCGCCGTCGATGCGGCCGCGGACGGCGACACGATCGTCGTCGACGCCGGCATCTATGTCGAGCAGGTCGTCGTCACCGGGCGCAGCGGCCTCACCATCCGCGCCGCCGACGGCGCGCAGGTGACGATCCAGGCGCCGGCGGACCTCCACGAAACCGGGCGGTCGAGCAGCGATCGCGAGATCCATTCGGTCTTCGCCGCACTGAACAGCACGGACATCGTCCTCCAGAACATCGATATTGACGGCCGCGGCGCCGGCGCCAGCGTCGATGAAGGCGGCGGGGCGGGCACCGCCAATTTCTACGGAATCTTCTACCGCAATTCCTCTGGCGCGCTGACCGACGTCGACGTCACCGGCGTTCGCGACGCCTATCCGGGCGGCCTGACCGTCGGCGGCCAGCCGCTGGTCGACGGCGTCCAGCGCGGCATTGCCGTCGTCGTCGACAATGACAGCATGCTCGCCTTCGCCATGCATGGCGGAACGATCGACGATTTCCAGAAGCAGGCGGGCCTGTTCAGCCGCGCGGACCTCGACGTCAGCGGGGTCACGGTGATCGGCGGCGGCGCGCAGACGGTGATCGCGCAGAACGGCTTCCAGATCCAGCGCTCGACGGGAAGCGTCAGCGGCAACACGATGACCGGCATCGGCTATGCCGGTCCTGCCAACGCCTATTCGGGCGTCATCCTCGCGCCCAGCAATATGGACCTCGCCATTACCGGCAACGTCATCGGCGGCAGCAACGTCGACAGCGCAGCGGCGAAAGTGGTCGGCATCTGGATTTACGTGAACAGCGTCGCGACCAGCGGGGGCCTGATCAGCGGCAACACGATCACCCATGCCGACGTCGGCATCGCCGTCGACAATGCGGTGACGCCGAACGCGCTCCTGATCGAGAACAACGCCATCTCCGACGGCGACCTCACCGATCCCTTTTCGGCAGGCGTGCGCTTCGAGCCGATGCCGGTGACGACGCTGACGGCGTTCGACATCGACGGCAGCGCGATGGCCGACAAGCTGTCGGGGAATGCCGGAAACGACATATTGTCGGGCCTCGCCGGCGACGATCTGCTGCGCGGCAATGCCGGCAATGACAGTCTCGACGGCGGCACCGGCGCGGACAGCATGACGGGCGGCGCCGGCGACGACCTCTATTTCGTCGACGATATCGGCGACGCTGCGATCGAAGCGGCCGGCGAGGGTGCCGACGAGGTGCGCACGCCCCTTCCCGTCTACGTGCTCCCGGAGCATGTCGAGACGCTGAAGGGCACGCGCGCCGGGAGTCAGGATCTGCGCGGCAACGCCGGCGATAACATCGTCACATCCGAGAACGGTGCGCACACCGACATCTTCCGGATGCAGGACGGCGGCAACGACAGTGCCAGCGGCTTCGGCGGGCGCGACATCTTCTACTTCGGCAGCGCCTTCACCGCGGATGACGCCGTCGACGGCGGCGGCAATGCCGACATTGTCGGCCTCCAGGGCGACTATTCCGGCGGCGTTTCGATCGGCAGCATCACCAATCTCGGCAATCTCGGCTCGATCTCGCTCTTCTCGAGCACCAACAACGCCTACGGCGGCGCCGATGCGACGCTCAACAGCTACGCCCTTGTTGCCGCGGACGCCAACGTCGCGGCCGGCGAAGTGCTGAAAGTGAACGGAACCAGCCTCGCCGCCGGCGAGAGCTTTGCCTTCGACGGCTCTCTCGAAACGGACGGCCGCTTCTGGATGTACGGAGGCAAGGGCACGGACACGCTCACCGGCGGCGATCAGGGCGACTTCTTCATTTTCGCGCATGACGGGCGCTTCGCCGCGGGGGACACGGTGAACGGCGGGGGCGGATACGACGTCGTGCTGCTGCGCGGCGACTACGTCCTCGATTTCAACGGCGTCGGGTTCGACGGTGCGCTGAGCAGCGTCGAAAGCCTCACTGTGCTGTCCTACTCCGACACGCAATATGCCGGCGGCGGCGACGGGGAGTTCGACTATCAGATCCGTTGGGCTGATGCGCTGCTTGGTGCCGGTCAAACGATCACGATCAACGGCAGCCGCCTCACGGCGAATGAAAGCCTCGCATTCGACGGCAGCCTCGAAACCGACGGGATATTCAGGGTTTTCGGAGGGGCCGGGAGCGATGCGATCGATACCGGCAGTGGCGCCGATCTCATCGCGGGCGGCCTTGGCTCCGATCGGCTGAACGGCGGCGCTGGGGGCGATGCCTTCCGCTATTATCAGAGCGACGAGTCGACGCTGGGAGCGCCTGACGAGATCGAGCATTTCGAGACAGGTGCCGACCGGGTCGATCTGTCGCGCATAGACGCCAACGAGCATACGGCCGGCGATGATGCGTTCCGTTACATCGGCACGAGCTCGTTCAGCGCACAGGGAGCCGGCTCGGCCGGCGAGCTGCGCATCGTCGCAGGCCCGGGTCCCGGGGAATGGGCGGTCGAGGGCGACACGGACGGTGACGGCACGGCCGATCTCTACATCCAGTTCACCTCCACTCCTATGCTGGCATCCACCGACTTCTTCCTCTGAGAGACAATCGAAGGACGCGAGGAAAAATCCAGCGTTCAAGCTCCAGTCAGGCTTGGGCTGCTATCCCGGCTGCATTCCAAAATCGGGAGTAAGTTCATGAAGAAGCTCATCTTTCTCGGCGTGGCCGCGACTGCTTTGGTTGCCGGCTCCGCCATCGCCCAGCCGCAGCAGGGCGCCGGCCGCACCCTCGAGCGCGCGCAGGTCGAAAGCCGGGTCGCGGCGATGTTCGCGCGGGTCGACGCCGATCGCGACGGCTTCGTCACCCAGCAGGAGGCGCAGGGCGCCCGCACGGCGATGCGCGCCCAGCGCCAGGAGCGCCGCGGCGAGCGCCGCGAGGCCGCCTTCGCGCGCCTCGACGCCGACCGCAACGGCGTGATCAGCCGCGAGGAGTTCACCGCCCCTCGCGCCCGCACCGTGGGCGGCGAGGCCCCCGGCCGCGCGGCCCGCATGGAGCGGCGCGGCGGACGCGGCATGCGCGGCCCGATGCGGGGCCGGATGGGTGGCGGCTTCGGCAGCGGCCAGGCCTTCACCCGCATGGACGCCGACCGCGACGGCCGCATCTCGCTGGCCGAAGCGACCCGCTTCCGGCTCGAGCGCTTCGACCGCGTCGACGCCAATGACGACGGCCGCATCAGCCGCGAGGAGATCCAGGCGATCCGCGGCGAGCGCCCGGCGCGCTGAGCTTCGCGCAAAGTAATGAAGAAGGGCCGGCGCGGCGACGCTCCGGCCCTTTTTCATGCAAGACGCGTCATTCCGGCCTCCGCCGGGATGACGATCTCGGTCTGGGTCAGAGCCCGCCGGTGACCGGTTCGTGCCCGAGCCCTCTCAATGCCTCGATCAGATCCGACTCGCACAACGCGAGCAGCTTCTCGTCGGTCGCGCGGATGACGAAATTGGCGCCGAAGCGGCCGTCGCGGAAGAAGGGGTAGGAGCCGATCTGCGTCCCCGGATGGGCGCGCTCGGTCGCGGCGAGCAGCTCGGCGACCTCGCTCTCGGGCACCCGGCAGCCGATCGTGCGCGAATGGAGCGGCCGGCCGCCCTCGAGCTTGCCGGAAAGCGCCTCCAGCATCGCCGCCGCGATGTGCGGGACGCCGGCGAGGATGAAGATATTGCCGTGGCGGATGCCCGGCGCCCCCGAAAAGGGATTCTCGATCAGCTCGGCGCCTTGCGGCACGCGCGCCATCCTGAGGCGCGCCTCGGTGATGCCGCCGCGCGTCTCGTAATAGGCTTCGAGGGCGGCGCGGGCAGCGGGATGGACGACGACGCCGACGCCGAGCGCCTCGGCCATCGCGTCGACCGTGATGTCGTCATGGGTCGGCCCGATGCCGCCGGTGGTGAACAGATAGTCGTAGCGGGCGCGCAGGGCGTTCGCCGCCGCGACGATCTCTGCAGTGACGTCGGGCACGATCCGCACTTCGGCGAGGCGTATGCCCTGGAGGTTGAGCCAGACCGCGATCGGGGAGACGTTCTTGTCCTGGATCCGGCCCGAGAGGATCTCGTCGCCGATGATCAAGAGGCCCGCCGTCCAAATCCGCTCGCTCGCCATGGCGCCGCGATAGCGCCGCGCGGCGGTCGGGGCTAGGCTGCGCCTCTCGCCAAAAGCGGCGCTCTCGCCTATATCCGGAGCCATGTTCGAGACCGTCGAGCGCGACAGCGCGATCATCGGCCGCGCCGGCGGCATCAAGCTTCACGGGCCCGAGGGCTTCGAGGGCATGCGCCGCGCCGGCCGCGCCGCCGCCGAAATCCTCGACGCGCTGGTGCCGCACGTCGTCCCCGGCGTCACCACCCAGGAGATCGACGACATCGTCCATGCCGAGATGCGGGCGCGCGGCACCTTGCCGGCGACCTTGGGCTATCGCGGCTACACCAGGAGCTGCTGCACCTCGATCAACCACGTCGTGTGCCACGGCATTCCGGGCGAGCGGGCATTGCGGGACGGGGACATCGTCAATATCGACGTGACGCCGATCCTGGACGGCTGGCACGGCGACACCAGCCGCATGTACCTGGTCGGCGACGTGCCCCTGAAAGCCCGTCGCCTCGTCGAAATCACCTACGAATGCCTGATGCTCGGCATCGAGGCGGCAAGGCCCGGCAACCATCTCGGCGACGTCGGACACGCCATCCAGAGCCATGCCGAAAAGCATCGCTACGGGGTCGTCCGGGATTTCTGCGGCCACGGCCTCGGCCGCATCTTCCACGACGCGCCCGAGGTCGTCCATGTCGGCCGTCCCGGTGCGGGGCCGGAGCTTCGTCCCGGCATGTTCTTCACGATCGAGCCGATGATCAATCTCGGCCGGGCGGATTGCAAATTGCTCGACGACGGCTGGACCGCGGTGACGCGAGATCGCTCGCTCTCCGCCCAGTTCGAGCATTCGATCGGCATCACGGAAGCGGGCTGCGAGATCTTCACGCGCAGCCCTAAGGGCTTGGACAAGCCTCCTTATTCCTGAGCCTCCGCCGCTCCATTGCGCTGGAATCGCTGTGTCTTTTGCACCACAGCACCAAGACGAACCGCTCGCGCGCCTGGCCACGCCGCGTGACAGGACGGGCGTCCGTCTGTAAAAACCGCGCCAACTCTAACCTCCTTGGGGGAATCCATGAAGAAGATCCTGTTCGGCGCGGTCAGCGCTGCCGCCCTCTCCGCCTTCGCGGCGCCGGCTTATGCCCAGCCCGCCGGCATCCGCGTCGAGGCCATTGCCGGCTTCGACAGCATCCGCGCCTCGCGGAACCGCATTCCCAACCTGCCCGACAACACGACCGGCTCGCAGGGCGTCGTGTTTGGCGTCGCCGCCGGCTTCGACATTCCGCTCGGCACGTCGGCCGGCTTCGGCATCGATGTCGAGGCGACCGAGTCGAACAACGACCTCAGCGTCGTCGCGGGCACGACCACCACCGAGATCCGGATCGGCCGCGACCTCTATGCCGGCGGCCGCATCACCGTTCTCGCCTCCGACTCCGGCAATCTCTATTTCAAGGGCGGCTACACCAATTTGCGCATCAACGAGCGGGCCACCACCGGCGCCGTCGTCGTGACCGACAATGGCAGCGTGGACGGCCTGCGCGGCGGCGTCGGCGCCCAGCTCAACATCGGCGCCAACGCCTTTTTCTCGGCCGAATATCGCTATTCGAACTACGAGGGCGACTTCACCCGCCACCAGGGCGTGGCCGGCATCGGCTTCCGCTTCTAGTCGCGCCGGGCCGCTTCCGGCCCGCACGAGACGCAAAGAGAACGGCCGGGGCGGCGACGCTCCGGCCGTTCCCGCTTGCGCTTGCGTCCTGCGGGCGGTCAGTCGACGTGCGGGGAGACGGCCGGCGGATCGCTCGCCGGGAAGCTTTCGTCGGAAGCTTCGTCGGTCTTCGACCAGCTCCTGGGCGGGTCGCGCATCGCGTCCGGTCCCGCCTGGCGGGCCGCGCCCGACGTGCCGTAGGCGCCGCCGGGGCGCGAGCCCCTGGCGAGAGCAGGCGCGAAGATTTCGTCGTCGTCGTCGTCCGCGAACCAGCGGCGGCTGACGAGGACCGCGGCAAGTCCCGCCGCCGCGGCGGTAGCGGCGGCGATCCAGAGGGCGCCGCTCCGGCTCCAGCTACCCGCCATCGTTCAGGCTCCCTCGTGCTGCATGGTCGCGGTCTGCGCGGGAGGCAGGCCGCCGGCCTCGGCCTGGGCCATCAACTCCTCCTTGCGCGCCGCCATCTGCGCGCCGAGCGCCTCGAGGTCGACGTCGGCGGCGCGGGCCTGCTGGAAGAGATTGTCCTTCTGCTTCTCCTCTTCCTTGACGTGGTGCTCGATCATCTCCTGGAGGACCTTGACCTTCGCGTCGTAGAATTCCTCGTCGGGGCCGCCCGCCTCGATCTCGTTGATCAGCACCTTGGCCGAGTCATGCTCGACGATCGCCTCGTCGAGATCGTCGTCGGAGATCTTGCCGCGCAAAGCGGGATAGAAAATCTCCTCCTCGATCATCGTATGGACCTTGAGCTCGGTGCAGATCTGCCGTGCAAGCTTCTCCTTCCTGCCGTCCCGGCCGGCATTCTCGAACTTCTCGAACAGCTCCTCGACCTTGCGGTGGTCCTCGGTCAGAAGACGCGTCGCGTCCTGCTTCATCACGGCCATATCTACCTCCTCGTTTGGCCTCTGGAACATTCGGGGCTAGGGACCGGTTCCTTGGCGCGACGCGAGGACCTGCAAGGCTTGAACGATACCGAGACCCTCTCTCCGGTCCTGCCGAACGAGACCGAGGAAGCCGCGCGCGTGCTGCTCTCCAAGGCCGCCGAGCGGGGCTTGAAGCTCGCCACCGCGGAGAGCTGCACCGGCGGCATGCTCGCCTCCTTGCTGACCGACGTCCAGGGCGTAGCCCACACCTTCGACCGCGGCTTCGTCACCTACAGCTTCGAGGCCAAGAACGAGATGCTCGGCATCCCGATGGAGACGATCCTCCCGGGCGACGCCGTCACTCGCGAGGTCGCCGTGGCGATGGCCGAAGGCGCGCTCGAACGTTCGCGCGCCAACGTCGCGCTCGCCATCACCGGCTTCGCCGACAAGGGCGTCGAGCCCGGCCTCGTCCATTTCGCCTGCGCCCGCGCCGGGCGGCGCACCCTCCACCGCGAGGAGCATTTCGGTCCCGGCGGCCGCGGCTCGACGCGGATCAAGTGCATGCACGTCGCGCTCGAGATGATGACGGAGATGCTGTGATGGCCGCGAAGAAACCCGCGCTGCCGCCCTTCGGATCGATCCACCGCCACGGCTTCGTGCGGGTGGCGGCGGCGAGCCCGGTCGGCTCGTCCGGCGACGTCTCCTTCAACGTCGACCAGGCTCTCGCCTTGGCCGAAGAGGCCGGCGCCAGGGGCGTCGATCTGGTCGTCTATCCCGAGCTCAACATCTCCTCCTACGCCGTCGACGACCTCTTCCTGCAGGAAGCCTTCCTCGACGCGGTCGAGGACGGCATCGCCCGCTTCCGCGACGCCAGCGCCAAGCTCGGTCCCTGCTTCGTGATCGGCGCCCCGCTCAGGCGCAACGGCCGTCTCTACAATTGCGCTCTGGCGATCTCGCGCGGCCGCATCCTCGGCGTCGTCCCGAAGAGCTTCCTCCCCAATTACCGCGAATATTACGAGAAGCGCTGGTTCGTCAGCGGCATCGGTTTGAACGGCATCGACATCGCGGTGGCGGGCGAGATCGTGCCCTTCGGCACCGACCTCGTCTTCGCCGCCGAGGATCTCGACGACTTCATCTTCCACGTCGAGATCTGCGAGGATTATTGGGCGCCGCAGCCGCCCTCAACCCTTGGCGCCCTCTCCGGCGCGCTGATCCTGTGCAACCTCAGCGCCTCCAACATCACCATCGGCAAGGCCGACGAGCGCAAATTGCTCTGCGCCTCGCAATCGTCGCGCTGCTGCGCCGCCTACATCTACGCCGCCTCGGGCCCCGGCGAGAGCACGACGGACCTCGCCTGGGACGGCCAGGGCTCGATCTACGAGCTCGGCGAACTCCTCTGCGACAGCGCTCGCTTCGACCGCGAGCCGGAGCTGTGCGTCGCCGACATCGACGTCCAGCGCCTTCGCCTCGAGCGCATGCGGATGCCCACCTTCAACGACAATGCCGTCGCCGCCGGCCATCCCGAGAAGACCGCGCGCCGCATCCATTTCGCGCACGAGCCGAGCTTCAAGGACGTCGGCTTCCGCCGCCGCCTGCGCCGTTTTCCCTACGTCCCCAACCGGCTCGAGCAGCTCGATCAGGACTGCTACGAGGCGTTCAACATCCAGGTCCAGGGCCTCGCCCGCCGCTTCCAGGCGACGTCGGGGACGAAGATGCTGATCGGCGTCTCGGGCGGCCTCGATTCCACCCACGCGCTCATCGTCGCCGCCAAGGCCTGCGACTGGCTGGAGATCCCGCGCTCCTCGATCCTCGGCTTCACCATGCCCGGCTTCGCCACCGGCGAGTCCACGAAGGCCAACGCCTGGGCGCTGATGAAGGCGCTCGGCATCGTCGGCGAGGAGATCGACATACGCCCGGCCGCCATGCAGATGCTGGGGGACATGGGCCACCCGTTCGCCAAGGGCGAGAAGGTCTACGACATCGCCTTCGAGAACGTGCAGGCGGGCCTCAGGACCGACTATCTCTTCCGCCTCGCCAACCAGCGCAGCGGCTTCGTCGTCGGCACCGGCGACCTCTCCGAGATCGCTCTCGGCTGGGCGACCTACGGCGTCGGCGACCATATGAGCCATTACGGCGTCAATGCCGGCGTCCCCAAGACTCTCATCCAGTATCTCGTGCGCTGGGCGGTCAAGACCGGCCAGTTCGACGCCGAGACCGACCGCGTCCTCGAGGCCATCCTCGCCACCAAGATCAGCCCCGAGCTCATCCCCGCTGGCGACGACGAGGAGATGCAGTCGACCGAGGAAAAGGTCGGCCCCTATGAGCTCAACGACTTCTTCCTTTACCACATCCTGCGCTCCGGCCAGCCGCCGTCCAAGGTCGCCTTTTTGGCCTGGCAGACCTGGAAGGACGTGCATGCGGGCCTGTGGCCGTTCGATTTCCCCGAGGCGCTGAAGCGCGAATACGATCTCCCCACCATCCGGAAATGGCTTGAGATCTTCCTCTACCGCTTCTTCCAGATCAGCCAGTTCAAGCGCTCGGCCATCCCCAATTCGCCCAAGGTCTCCTCGGGCGGCGCCCTCAGCCCGAGAGGCGACTGGCGCGCGCCGAGCGACGGCACGGCCGGCCCCTGGCTCGACGAACTGAAAGCCGCGTTCGGGGAGTGATCGGAGCGGCGAAAAGCGTCATCCCGGCGTAGGCCGGGACCCAGGAACACGGAGTTCAATCGCGCTTGTTCCGTCGTATTTCTTAATCAACGGTGTTCCTGGGTCCCGGCTTTCGCCGGGATGACTCCGATATCGTATGCAAATCGCCAATGTTGATCGCGGCCAGACCCTAGCCCCGCGGCACCGGCACCCGCGCGATCTCGCGCCCGGCGCAGCGGACGACGGCATGCGTATATCCGGCGTCGTAATCGTAGCCCATGCCCACCTCGCTCCAGCTGGACCCGTCCTCCGGCGACGCCATCGGGTCGCTCTCGAGGCTGAGGACGAGGTCGGGCGGCGTCGGCGGCTGCTGGGCGAGACCGGGGTGGCGGCCCTGCGCGTCGCCCTTGACCTCGCCGCGGATCGTGATCATCCGGCGATTGTCCATCGGCGAGGTGTCGAGCGTGGCGCGCCAGTTGCGCGTCTCGAACGGGCAAGGTCCCGGCGCGGCGGCGGCCGACGCGTTGCCGCCCGTCGCTGCCGTCTCGGGCGCCGCCGCGCCGTTGTCGGCCGCGGCTCCGTTCTCGGCCGCCGCTTCATTGCCCGCGGCCACATTGTTCGCCTCGCCGCCGCCGGTGCAGGCGGGCAGGATCAGCAAGGAGCTAAGGAAAATCCAGCGACGTCCGATCATGATGGTCCCCCCTTCGTCCCGGCATCAGGCCGGAACAACTCGTTACGCCTCCGCAGCGGTGATAGCCAGCGAGCTCATCTCTCCTGGGACCGCGATCCTGCCGGGCTGTCTGCGCGACATTGCGGATGGAGCCACCACTCCCGGCTGCCGATCGAGTGGCTGGCGATGACCATGCTCTCCGGCGCATCGAGCGAGCCGTTCTCCCGAGCGATACGGCCGACCGCGCAGCCGCGCGTCAGGCGCGGGCGCTCCTGGGCGCACGGGCGGATAATCACATAAGCAGTCGATGGGGGCGGGCTGACCGGGTCGCTGACCGACAGGTGCCAGGATCGTATGTTTCCGGTCGCATCCCTGTTCGGCCTCAGCCTGCCGCCGCAGACCCGCACCGTGCGACCGCGGTAGTCCTCGATATTGCGGGCGAGAACGTGGAGCGGCACCGTTTGGACGGTCTCCGCGGCGAAACGCGCCGGCCGTTCGGACATGCAGCCCGCCAACAGGCCTGCCGTCGCCAGCGTCAGGACGCGAGCTCGCTGGATCATCTCGGCACCGAGCCGAGGCGATCGCCGCAATTCAGGCCGACCGCAATTGGTACTAGAAGGATGAATAAACGAACCCACTCTTGACTTTCTGTTCGCACTATGTTCTAAACGGCGCATGTCCGTACCCGCGAACTGCTGCGCGCGCAACGAACGCGGAACGCCGTCGCCAGGTCCCATCGGGGTCACCGTGGCTTCATCGATTTCCGCCGGCAATCGCCAGGCCACGTTACGCGGCACCTTCGCCAACATCCTCCGCCGCGGGCGCCCCATGGGCACCGAGAACATTGGGAACATTCGCTGCGAGAAACCTCAATAAATCAGACAATTAATTAATAATCTGGATCAGCGAGATTCCATGTTGCACTGCGGAACCTCGACCGCTGGGCGCACGTTATCCTGAACGCCAGAGAACAGACAGAGGGCACCCAGTTGATCCAGCTTTCCACCGCCTCCTCGATGGGGCAGACCCAGCGCGCGCCCGCGATCCAGTTCGACCATGGTCTGATCTGCTTCTCCCATTTGCGGTGGAACTTCGTCTTTCAGCGGCCCCAGCATCTGATGAGCCGCTTCGCCCTCGAGCGCCGGGTCGTCTTCTGGGAGGAGCCCGAGGCGGCGCTCCCCGGCTGCGAGCCGGCGCTGGGCGTGCGCACCTGCGCCGAGACGGGCGTGGTGGTCGTCACCCCCTCGCTGCCGGAAGGCATGGACGAAGCCGAGCAGGAGCGGGTGCTGAAGAGCCTGCTCGACGGCTTCCTTGCCGGCGAGAAGGGGCCGTTCGTGCGCTGGTACTACACGCCGATGATGCTGCCCTTCTCGCGCCACATCGACGCGGCCGCCACGGTCTACGACTGCATGGACGAGCTCGCCAATTTCCGCTTCGCGCCGCCGAGCCTGCTCGCCCTCGAAAGCGAATTGTTCGACGCCGCGGATGTCGTCTTCACCGGCGGCTACAGCCTCTACGAGGCCAAGCGCGGCCGCCACCCCAACGTCCATCCCTTCCCCTCGTCGGTCGACCGCGAGCATTTCGGCCGCGCCCGCGCCGTCGACTCTGATCCCGACGACCAGGCGATCGCGCGCCGCCCGCGCTTCGGCTTCTACGGCGTCATCGACGAGCGCATGGACCTCGATCTGATCGCGGCCATCGCCGACGCCCATCCCGAATGGTCCGTGATCATGGTCGGCCCGGTGGTCAAGATCGAGCCCGGGGACCTGCCGCAGCGGCCCAACATCTTCTATCTCGGCGGCAAGACTTATGAGGAGCTGCCCGCCTATCTCGGCGGCTGGGACGTCGCGATCAGCCCGTTCGCGATCAACGAGGCGACCCGCTTCATCTCACCCACCAAGACGCCCGAATACCTGGCCGGCGGCCGGCCGGTCGTCTCGACGCCGATCGTCGACGTGAAGCGCCATTATTCGGATCTCGAGGCGGTGTTCATCGCCGACGGTCCCGAGGAATTCGTCCGCGGCTGCGAGCAGGCGCTGGCCCTGGTCCAAAGCGGCGACGAATGGCTGCGCCAGGTCGACAGGAAGCTCGCCAACCTGAGCTGGGACATCACCTTCGCCCGCATGCGCGGCCTCGTCGGCGAAGCGGTCCGCGACGGCAGCAGCGGCCCCAATTACGTCACCGCCGCCACCGGCCGGCGCTACGACTATCTCGTCGTCGGCGCGGGCTATGCCGGCTCCGTGATCGCCGAGCGCCTCGCCAGCCAGCACGACGCCAGGGTGCTGGTCATGGACCGGCGGCCGCACATCGCCGGCAATGCCTATGACCGCCTCGACGAGGCGGGCATCCTCATTCACCAGTACGGCCCGCACATCTTCCACACCAATTCGGACGAGATCGTCGACCATCTCTCCCAGTTCACCGCCTGGCGGCCCTACGAGCACCGCGTCCTCGCCGAAGTGCGCGGCCAGCTCGTGCCGATCCCGATCAACCGCACGACGCTCAACAAATTGTTCGATCTCGACCTCGAGACCGACGAGGACGCCGCCGCCTATCTCGCCTCGCGCGCCGAGAGCGTCGAGGAGATCCGCACGTCCGAGGACGTCGTCATCAACGCGGTCGGGCGCGAGCTCTACGAGCTCTTCTTCCAGGGCTATACGAGGAAGCAGTGGGGCATCGATCCCAGCGAGCTCGACAAGTCGGTGACCGCCCGCATCCCGACGCGAACCAACACCGACGACCGCTATTTCGGCGACAAGCACCAGATCATGCCCGCCGAGGGCTATACGAAGATGTTCGAGACCATGCTCGATCATCCCAATATCGACGTCCTGCTCGGCGCCGATTTTCGCGAGGTCCGCGAGTCCGTCGAGGCGGGGCACATCGTCTATACCGGCCCGATCGACGAATATTTCGATTTCCGCTTCGGCAAGCTCCCCTATCGGAGCCTGCAGTTCGAGCACAAGGTCGTCGACCAGGAGCAGTTCCAGCCGGTCGCGACCGTCAACTATCCGCACCCGGACGTGCCCTACACGCGCATCACCGAATACAAGCATCTGACCGGCCAGGCCCACGCCAGGACGAGCATCACCTACGAATATCCGTCCGCGGAGGGCGATCCCTATTATCCGATCCCGCGGCCGGAGAACCAGGCGCTGTTCAAGAAGTACGAGGCCCTCGCCGACGCGACTGAGGGCGTCACGTTCGTCGGCCGCCTCGCCACCTACCGCTACTACAATATGGACCAGGTCGTCGGCCAGGCGCTCGCCGCCTTCCGCAAGCTCGACGCCGCCCGCAAGGCCGCGCCGCAGCGGGCCGGATCGGCCTTGTTCACGGAGGCGGCGGAGTAGGGGGGCCAAAACCGTCATCCCGGCCTGAGCCACCGTTGCAAAGCCGCCGCCCCCGGTCCATGGGACGGCGATGCTTTCTCAACGGACGCGGTACACAATCCGGGCCCTCCTCCATCTCGCCGACCGCTTCGGCGAGGGCCCGGTCCAATTGTCCGAGATCGCCGAGGCGCAGAACCTGCCGCCCAAGTTCCTCACCGTCATCCTCTCCCAGATGCGCCGAGCCGGCCTCGTCGCGACCCTCCGCGGACGCGAAGGCGGCTACTGGCTCGCCCGCCGGCCCGAGGAGATCAGCTACGGCGAGATCGTTCGGCTGACGCGCGGCTCGCTCGGCCTGCTCCCCTGCGCCAGCCGCTACGCCTACGAGCAGTGCCGCAACTGCATCAGCGAGGACAAATGCCGCCTCCACCGTGCGATGCTCCTCGTCCGCGACGAGACGGCGCGGATCCTCGACGGCCTCACCCTCGCCGATCCGGTCGATCTCGGCGAAGCCGCGGAGACGGCGTGAGCCGGGCGCGCGTCGCAGTGATCGGCGGCGGCCTCTCCGGGTCGCTCCAGGCGATCCACCTGCTGCGTGACGGTGCACAGAGGGTCACCCTGATCGAGCGCGCCCGCACCCCCGGCCGCGGCGTCGCCTATTCGACCGCCCGTCCCGAGCACGTCCTCAACGTCCCCGCCCGCCGGATGAGCGCCTTTCCCGATGCGCCCGACCATTTCGTCCGCTGGTACGAGAAGCGCGGCGGCGACGCCGAGAGCTTCGCCCCGCGCATGCTGTTCGGCGATTATGTCGTCGAGCTGCTCGCCGCGGCGGGCGCGGGCCTGGACATCGTCCGCGGCGATGCGGTCGACATCGACGGCGCGGCCGTCATTCTCGGCGACGGCCGGCGCATCGAAGCGGACGCGGTCGTGCTCGCGCCGGGCAACCTGCAGCCGGCGACGCCGCGCGGCATCGATCCCGCCGCGCTCGGACGGCTATGGGTTGCCGATCCCTGGGCCGCGCCGATCGCGGACGGACTCGGTGGCGATGATATTGTGCTCCTGCTCGGTACCGGCCTCACTGCGGTCGATGCGGCGCTGACGCTGGAGGCGAACGGCTTTCGCGGCCGCATGATCGCTCTGTCGCGCCGTGGCCTCGCGCCGCGCTCGCATGCGCCGCGCGAGCCGATCTGCGCGCCGCAGGGGCCCCTGCCTTCGAACTGCCTGACCTTGCTCCGGCGGCTGCGCAGCCGCTCGGCAGAGATCGGCTGGCGCAGCGCCGTCCACGAGCTGCGCACGGTCACACAGGATATTTGGGCCCATGCGGATGAGAAAGAGCGTCGCCGCTTTCTCCGTCACCTGCGGCCCTGGTGGGACGTCCACCGGCACAAGATCGCCCCGGCGGTCGGCGCGGCGATCGAGTGCATGGTGCGGGAAGGCCGCCTGCGCGTCGTCGCCGGGCGCGTCCTCTCGATCTCGTCCGGCGGCATGGCGACCTGGCGCCCGCGTGGAAGCACAGTCGCGGAGACGGTCCAGGTGGCCCGCATCGTCAACTGCACCGGTCCGGAATGCGATATCGTTCGCGCCGGCGAGCCGCTGTTCGACGCCCTGCTCGCCCGCGGCCGGATTCGTCCCGATCCGCTCCGCCTCGGCATCCATGTCGACGAAGGGTGCCGGACCCTCGGCGCCGATGGACCGTCGGACGATCTCTACGCCATCGGCCCGGTTACGCGCGGCACCTTCTGGGAAAGCGTCGCCGTCCCCGACATCCGCGTTCAGGCCCAGAACGTCGCGCGGCGCATCCTGGCCTAGGGCGCGCTAGATCAGGATTCGGAAGACGGCGCCGCCCTCGGGCCCGTCGTCGACGCTGATCGAGCCCCGGTGGGCGAGGACAACCTGGCGGGCGAGGCTGAGACCGACGCCGGTACCCTTCTGCCTCGTGGTGAAGAAGGGGAGGAAGATGTCCTGCTTGAGCGTCTCCGGGACGCCGGGGCCGTTGTCCGCAACCTCGATCTGGACCCGCCCGGTGGGCGTGTCTGCGAAGGAAAGAGCAAGGCGAGGCGCGTCTGCACGATCTCTGGCCGCGTCGGCCCCGTTGCGGAGGAGATTGATCAGCACCTGGCACAAGAGGTCCGGATCGGCGTCGAGCCGCAGCGTCTCGGGAGCGACGGCGAGGCTCAGCGCCACGCCCTGGGCCGAATCGCTCGCGCCGAACAGAGCCTCGATCTCGCGCGCCCAGGGCGCGACCTCGAACAGCCGCCGCCGTACTTCCGGCGCGCGGCTGATCTGGCGGTAGCTCTCGACGAAATGCATGACCCCGTCTGCCCGCCGCGCCAGCGTCTCGACCGCGGCGCGGGCGTCGCGGACGTTCGGGTCCCCGGCTGTATCGATCTCGCCCATCAAGTGCGCCGCGGTCTGGGCGAGCGAGGTGACCGGCGTCATCGAGTTCATGATCTCGTGGGTAAGGACGCGGATGAGGTCGCTCTGCGCGGCGATCTCGATCGCGTTCAGCTCGCTCTGGATCGGTTGGACCGCGACGACCCGGACGAGACCGCCGAGCCGGTGGACGGCGGCGGCGCTCACCATCGCCGTCTGCGGCACGCCTTCGGTCATCAACGGCACCAGCCGCGGCCGCCCGACCGCACTGCCGGCCAGTCCCTTGGCGAATGCGTCGCCATATCCCGCGAAGTCCTCGACCCTGACGCCGGTGTGGCGCACGAACAGCCGTCGCGCGGCCTTGTTGGCGAGTTCGACCTTGCCGCCGCCCTCGACGATGAGGAGCGCGATCGGCGCGTCGTCGAGCACGGCTTCGTAGAAGCGGTTGGCATCCGACAAATGGTGGCGCTCGTCGCGCAGCTTCCTGATGCCCTGGTCGAGGGCTTCGCCGAGCTCGGCGAATCCGCTCCCCGCCCAGCGGTGGCCGAAGCCCTGGCCGAGATCGCCGAAACGCACCGCGTCGAGAAAGCGGGCGAGCTCGCGATTGGTGCGCTGGATGTACCGCCACAGGATCGCGGCCGCGCCGAGGCAGACCATCCCGGCCACGATCCGCGCGGCGCCGAGCCCTGGCATGTAGAGCGTCTGAACGAAGGCGAAGGCGGCGATGAGGAGCAGCCCCGCGCGGAGCCCCAGCCCGACGGCGAAGCGGCTCCTAAAGCCCATGCTTCTCCATTCGGCGATAGAGGCTGGCGCGGGTCAGGCCGAGCTCCTGCGCGGCGAGCGAGATATTGTAGGCGTGCTTTTTCAATGCCTGCTCGACCATGTGACGCTCGGCGCGCTCGAGATTGAGATCGCCCCCGCCAGCCGCCGGCGCGGCAGGTGCGGAAACGCCCGCTGCAGAGCGTGGCGTCAGGCTGCGCGAGAGCGAGAAGTCCTCGGCCACGAAGGCGCCCTCGCCGGCGAGGATGACGGCGCGCTCGGCGGCGTGGCGCAGCGCCCGGACGTTGCCCGGCCAGTCATAGGCCTGGAGCTGCGCCATCAGGTCAGGCGGAACCGCGCGCGCGGGCTTGGAATATTTCCTCGAATAGAAAGCGAGGAAATGCTCGACGAGCAGCGGCACGTCCTCGCGCCGCTCGCGCAGCGGCGGCAGCTCGATCTCGACGGTGTTGAGGCGGAAGAGGAGGTCCTGGCGGAAGCGGCCCTCGTCCGCGAGCTGATCCGCCGCGAGGTTGGTCGCCGCGATCACCCGAACGTCGATCGGCACCGGCTTGTTGGCCCCGACCGGGATCACCTGGCGCTGCTCGAGCGCGGTCAGGAGCTTGGGCTGGAGGTGGAGCGGGAGGTTGCCGATCTCGTCGAGGAAGAGCGTGCCGCCGTCGGCCGCCTGGAGCCGCCCGAGCCGATCCGCGCGCGCATCGGTGAACGCGCCCTTCACATGGCCGAACAGCTCGCTTTCGAAGAGGTTCTCGGTGACGGCGCCGAGGTCGACCGAGACGAGGACATTGTCGGCGCGGCGCGAGCGGCGGTGGAGCTCGCGTGCGACCAGCTCCTTGCCGGTGCCGTTCTCGCCGAGGATGAGAACGTTCGCCTCGGTCGGCGCGGCGCGTTCGATCAGCGAATTGACCCGCGCCATTCCCGGCGCGCGGCCGAGCAGCGGGATCTCGCCCGAGGAAGGCACCGAGATGGCGGCGGAGCGCTTGCGCTCCGTCACCGCTTCCTCGCGTGAGTTCCTGAGCGCCGCGGCCGTGCGCACGGTGGCGAGCAGGCGCTCGTTCGACCAGGGCTTGGAGACGAAGTCCGTCGCCCCGCGCTTCATCGCCTCGACCGCGATCTGGACCCCGCCATGGGCGGTGATCATGACGACGACCGCTTCGGGATCGCGCCGCAAAATCTGGGCAAGCCACTGGAAACCTTCGGCGGCATTGGTCGCGCCGCGGCCGAAATTGGCGTCGAGGAGGACGACGTCCGGAGTCCGCGCTGCCATCGTCGCCAGCGCGTCGTCGGGGTCCTGGAAGGTCGCGACCTCGGTGAACAGATCGCGCAGCAGCAAGCGGGCCGAGAGGAGGATGTCGGGATCGTCGTCGATGACGATGCACAGATCGTACGGCTTGTCGCGCTTCACCACCCACTCCCAGGCAAGGCTTATAGGTCTCTCCTCCGGACAATCAATTTCCGTGCCAGCAGACGGAATCCCGCGTCCGCAACCGAACAACGATGTCCGGAAGCGGACAGGCAGCGTCCGCCCAAGCCCTCCGCTCCCCAGGGACGCCGAATCGAAAACGGCGCAAAACTGGGCTTTCCGAGCGCTGGCACGGCTCCTGCTGAAGCTGTGGCGACAGGGAACGTCGCAACTTTTCAATTGGGAGAATGAAAATGGCCAAGCTCGAGACCTTCACCTTCGCCGTCGGCATGGCGCTTTCCAGCCTGCTCATGTTCGCCACCCTCGCTCCGCTGGCCTGACCCGGCCGGTATGTCCGATGGCGTACAGCCCCCTGTCCGAAATCGGACATCCGGCTGCGTGCGGGCTGCCTCAGGGGCTGTCCGCGTCCGCGATCCGTGGCACGATGGTTGCACCGGAACGAGGACGCGGAAGGGATGACCGAATGTCGGTGACAAATTTCAAGTCGGACAAGCCGAAGCCCGAGAGCGGCGGCGCGATGGACAAGGTCGTCGCGCGCAAGGGCCTGCGCAAGGAAGCGAAGATCGCGATCGGCGTGCTGCTCGTCGTGATCGCGGCGCTCGTCTTCTACCTGATGGCGCCGACCGCCAACAGCCAGACGATCGCCGCCGACCGGGTGACGATCTCGACCGTTCAGCGCGGCCGCTTCGACGACTTCCTGCCGTTGCGCGCCCGGGTCGAGCCGAGCGTCACCGTCTTTCTCGACGCGGTCGAGGGCGGCCGGGTCGAGCAGCGCATGGTCGAGGACGGCGCGGTGGTCCAGGCGGGCCAGCTGCTCGCAATCCTCTCCAACTCCGATCTCCAGCTCAACGTCCTCGCCCGCCAGACCGAGGTCACCCAGCAGATCAACTCGATGCGCAGCCAGGAGCTGTCGCTCTCCCAGACGCGGCTTGCCAACCAGCGCGCGCTGATCGAGGCCGATCTCCAGGCTCAGCAGGCGCGGCGCCAATATGAGACGCAGCGCCCGCTGGCAGCGCGCGGATATGTGTCGCAAAAGCAATTCCAGGACAGCCGCGATATCTACAATGCGGCACGCGAGCGCGTGTCGATCCTGCGCCGGCAGCAGGCGACGGACGAGCGGCTGCAGTCGAGCCAGCTCGCCCAGCTGCGCGCCTCCACCGCGGCGCTCAATCAAAGCCTGCATTTGGCACGCGCCAGTCTCGACGCGCTCAACCTGCGCGCGCCGGTCTCGGGTCAGCTCACAAGCTTCTCGATCCAGGTCGGCCAGTCGTTCAACCGCGGCGAGCGCCTCGGCCAGATCGACAGCGCCGGCTCGAACAAGCTGCGCGCCCAGCCCGAGGAATTCTATCTCGGCCGCGTCGCCGAGGGGCAGATTGCCAGTGCCGAGGTTGGCGGCCGCCGGTACCGGATGCGGGTCAGCAAGATCTACCCGCAGGTGCGCAACGGCGTGTTCGAGATCGACCTCAATTTCGTCGGCGGCGAGCCGCCCAATCTGCAGCGCGGCCAGACGGTGCAGATCCGGCTGACTCTCGGCGATCCGACGCCTTCCTTGCTGGTTCCCAACGGCGCCTTCTACAACGAGACCGGCGGCAATTGGGTGTTCGTGGTCTCGCCGGACGGCGGCAGCGCGGTCAAGCGCCAGGTACGCCTCGGCCGCCGCAACTCCGAATATATTGAAGTGCTCGGCGGCCTGGAGCCGGGCGAGCGGGTCGTCACCTCGCCCTATACGGGATTTGCCGAGCGCGACCGGCTGGAGCTGAATTGAGGACAGCCGACGACAGATACGGGACGGGAAAAGGAGCGAATGAAATGCTGAGCATGCGGGACCTGTCGCGGGTCTACAGAACCGATACGGTCGAGACCACCGCGCTCGACAATATTCACCTCGACGTCGCCGACGGCGAGTTCGTCGCCGTGATGGGGCCGTCCGGCTGCGGCAAGTCGACCCTCCTCAACGTCGTCGGAATGCTCGATTCGCCGACCAGCGGCTCCTACGTCTTCAACGGCACCGAGGTCGCCAACCTCCCCGAGGCCAAGCTCGCCGATTTCCGGAAGCGCAACATCGGCTTCATCTTCCAGAGCTTCAATCTGGTCGACGAGCTGAGCGTACGCGAGAATATCGAGCTCGCTTTGCTCTATCACGACGTCCCGGCGTCCGAGCGCCGCAGGCGCGTCGACGAAGTCATGGACAAGGTCGGCATCGCCCATCGCGCCCGGCACCGGCCGAGCCAGCTGTCCGGCGGCCAGCAGCAGCGCGTCGCCGTCGCCCGCGCGCTCGTCGGCAACCCCAACATGATCCTCGCCGACGAGCCTACCGGCAACCTCGACACCCAGCATGGCGAGGAAGTGATGAAGATGCTCCAGGCATTGAACGCCGAGGGATCGACGATCGTGATGGTCACCCACTCGCCGGCCCATGCCGATTATGCGAGCCGCGTGGTCAACATGCTCGACGGCCGCATCCTCGTCGAGCGTCGCAGGGCGGCTTGAGAGTGCGTACGAGAACCGCTGGGTCACGGGGCTATAGAGGAACCCCGCTAGCCCTGAGCTTGTCGAAGGGCGGGTTGCAGGGCACTGCGATCCGGGCTTCGACAGGCTCAGCCCTAGCGGCTCTGGTTGTGGCGCTTGCCTCGCTCCCGCAATCGCCCGCCTCCGCCCAGACCCGCAGCAACTCGACCGTCCTCATGTCCGAGGATGCCGGCGAGCGCCGGTTCCAGGAGGAGACGGGCTATTCGGACGCGGTCATAGCCGGCGACACGATCTACCTTTCCGGCGTCGTGGTGGGGCTTCGTGAGGGCGAAGACCTATCGGCTGCCTATGACCGCACCTATGCCCGCATCGGCGCGATCCTGGCGCGCGCCGGTGCGGGCTGGGACGACGTCGTCGACATCACCAGCTACCATACCGACGTCACCGCCCAGTTCCCCGCAATGGCGGCGGTGCACCGCCTACGTGCGCGCGCCCTTCCCGGCCTGGACGGCGATCGACGTCGACCGCCTGATCCCGCGGGACGGCATTACCGAAATCAAGATCGTCGCGCGCCGCCCCGGGCGCGCGCAGCGCAGAGGAGCGCGGCCCTAAGCCGGAAGAGGAGACGCACGATGTGGCGCAACTATTTCACGGTCGGCATTCGCGCCCTCGCGAAGAACAAGACCTACGCCTTCATCAACATTTTCGGCCTGGCGATCGGCCTCGCCGCCTGCCTCATGCTGCTCCTCTATGTCCGCTACGAGCGCAGCTATGACGAATGGCTGCCCAATGCCGAAAACGTCTTCCAGGTGCAGAGCCACTGGACCAACCCGGACACGGGCGAGATCGACCGGCTGCAGATGACACCCTATGTCGCTGGAGCGACGCTGAAGGAGGATTTCCCCCAGATCGAGCGCAGCGTCTATGCGCTCTCCTCATCGCCGGTCGTGGTCCGCAACGGGGAGGCGATGCCGACCGAAAATGCGGTCCTGGTCAACGGCCTCTTCTTCGACGTGCTGCAGGTGCCGTTCGTCCGCGGCGACGCGCGCACGGCGCTTCGCGAGGCCGGTTCGGTGGTGCTGAGCGAAAGCGAGGCGCGCAAATATTTCGGCAGCGCCGATCCTCTCGGCCAGACGCTGACACTGGTCAATCGCGGCCAGACCACAGACCATCGCGTCACCGGCGTCATGCGCGACATTCCGCGCAACTCGCATCTGCGGCTCGACATGGTCGTGCGCTTCGATCCGGCAAGCTTTTTCGCCGAGGCACCGGGCGCGCTCACCGAATGGGGCGAAATATCGGGCTGGAACTATGTCGCGCTTCGGCCCGGCACAGACCCGGCAACGCTCCGCGCCGGGATCGAGGCTTGGGAGGATCGCAACATTCCCGACCAGCGCTTCGGCGAACGCTCGCTCAACCAGGGCGACATCGTCGATTGGGACTTCGTCAACGTGCGCGACGTCCACCTCGGCACCGCCCAGAGCGGGGCGGCGTCGCCGGGGAACGACACGACGACGATCGTCACCTTCGCCGTGATCGCCTTCCTGATCCTCGGCATGGCCTGCGTCAACTTCACCAACCTCGCGACCGCGAGGGCGAGCCAGCGCGCAAGGGAAGTTTCGCTGAGGAAGGTGCTCGGCGCCAACCGGAGGCAGCTGGTGACCCAGTTCCTGGCGGAATCCGTGCTCGTCGCCGGCATCGCCATGCTGCTCGCACTGGCGTTGGTCGAACTGCTGCTGCCCGCGCTCGCCGCCTTCCTCGATGCCGACCTGCGGATGCGCTACTTCGGGAACGGCGGAATGCTGCTCCCGGTCCTGCTCCTCGTCCTCGTCGTCGGGACTGCGGGAGGGATCTATCCGGCTTTCTATCTGTCGCGCTTCCAGCCGGCGCAGGTTCTGAAAGCGAACAAGTCCTCGTCCGAGACGGCGGGCAGCGGCCGGCTCAGGAGCGCGCTCGTGATCGGCCAGTTCGCCGTTTCAATCGGCCTCATCGTCTGCACAGCCGTGGTCTACGCGCAGACCGTCCATGCCCGCACCGCCGATCCGGGCTTCCGGCGCGAGGGCATCTTCCAGGTCGACAATATCAATCGTCGCCAGATCATTCCGATCAGCGAGACGATTGCGCGCGAAGTGGCGAGCGTAGAAGGCGTGCGGTCGGTGGCCCGCACCGGCATCGGCGTCGCGCCTCAGAACCAGACCAATACCGGCGTGATGGTTCCCGGCCGCCAGGAGCCGGTCGGCCTCGGCAGCTATGCGATCGACGACGGCTTCTTCGAAACGATGGGCATCGATCTCGTCGCCGGCCGCATGCTCGACCGCAATCGGCTGCTGGACGTCGACGTGCGCGCCTACCCGCCGACGCCGGAAGCGGACGCGGGGCTGGTTCGGCGGGGGATCAACGTGGTCGTCAACGAGCTTGCCGCGCGCCGGCTCGGCTTCAACGACCCGCGCCGCGCGGCCGGCGCCCAGTTCCGGATGTTTCTCGGCTCCGAGGAAGCCGGGCTGGTTCCGATCACCATCGTCGGCGTCGTCCGCGACACCCGCTTCCGCTCGATCCGCGAGCCGGTCGAGCCGCTCGTCTACCGGATCGGCAATTTCGGCATGAGCAACCTCGTCGTCCGCTACGACAGCGCCGAGCCGAATGCGGTGCGCGAGCGGATCGAGCAGGTCTGGAAGCGGCTCGCGCCCGACGTCCCGTTCCAGGCGGCGTTCAGCGAGGACCTCGTCGCCGAATTGTACGACGCCGAGGAATCGCGCGCCATGATCTTCGCGGGCTTCGCATTGCTCGCCATCGTCGTCGCCTGCCTCGGCCTGTTCGGCCTCGCCGCCTTCACCGCCGAGCGCCGCACCAAGGAGATCGGCATCCGAAAGGTGCTCGGCGCAAGGACACGCGACATCGTACGTCTCCTTTCCTGGCAATTCTCCAAGCCCGTGATCGTCGCCAACCTCATCGCCTGGCCGACCGCCTGGTACGTAATGGACGGCTGGCTGGACGGCTTCGACGCGAGGATCCAGCTCACACCGGCGCCCTTCGTGCTCGCCGGCCTGCTCGCGCTCGTCATCGCCATCGGCACGATCGCCGGCCACGCGATCCGGGTCGCGCGCGCCAATCCCGTCCACGCGCTTCGCTACGAATAGAGGAGAGCCGACGATGTGGCGCAATTATCTGACCGTCGGCCTGCGCTCGCTGATGCGGAGCAAGGCCTATACCGCGATCAACGTCTTCGGCCTCGCCATCGGCATGGCGTCGTGCATCCTCATTCTCATCTTCGTGCGCCATGAGCTGAGCTACGACGACTGGCTGCCCAATGCGGAGCGCACCTTCCAGGTCCAGACGGAGAGGGTCGCGACCGACGAACCGCCCTCCTTCCTCCAGACCAGCTTCTATCCGGCCGCCGCCTTGATGGAGCGCGACTTTCCGCAGATCGAGCGCACCGCGGGGACGTGGAGCACACGCCCCGTGGTGCTGATCGACCGGCAGCCCGTCTATGTCGACATGCTGCTCGCCGACGCCGATTTGTTCGAGATCCTCGAGCTCGAATTCGTTCGCGGCGACCGCCGCACCGCTCTGGCCAGTCCGGACGCGCTGGTCGTGACCGAGACCGAGGCGCGCCGCTTCTTCGGCAGTGGCGATCCGATCGGGCGGGTGCTGCCGATCGTGCGCCAGGGCGTGACGGTCAACCTGCGGGTCACCGGAGTATTGAAGGACCTTCCGGAGAACAGCCATCTCGCATTGACGATGGTCGGCCTGCTCCACCCGGGCGCCTTCCCGACCGATCCGGAAGCGCTCGGCGCCTGGAACCGCATTCCCGGCCACGTCTATGTGCGGCTTCGGCCCGGCGCCGACGCGGCCGCGATCAATGCCGCGCTCCCCGCCTGGGAGCAGCGCGTGATCCCGCGCGAGAGCACCGGCAGCGGCGAGATGAGCCGCGCCGACCGCTGGGCGCTGAGGCTCGCCAACGTGCGCGACGTCCATCTCGGCGCGTTCCAGGAAAATGCGATGACGCGCGGCGGCGACATGCGCACCATCGTCACCTTCTCGATCGTGGCGCTGCTGATCCTCGGCGTCGCCTGCGTCAACTTCGCCAATTTGACGACGGCGCGGGCGAGCGAGCGCACGCGCGAGGTCGCGCTGCGCAAGGTGCTCGGCGCCCGCCGCCGCCAGCTCGTCGCCCAATTCATCGGCGAGGCGGTGCTGCTTGCGGGCATGGCAGCCATCGTCGCGCTGGCCGCGGTCGAGCTGATCCTGCCGGCCGTCGCGAACCTCGTCGATGCGCGGCTCGGCCTTGCCTATTTCGGGGCCGGCGGCGTGCTGCTGCCGGTGGTCGCCCTCACCCTGATCGTCGGGGCGGTCGGCGGCGCCTATCCCGCATTCTACCTCTCCGGGTTCCGCCCCAGCGCGATCCTGCGCGCCGGGCGGTTCGGGGAAGGGACGGGCGGCGGACGGCTGCGCACGGTGCTGGTCGTCGGCCAGTTCGCGGTCTCGATCGGGCTGATGATCTGCACCGCCGTGGTCTATGCGCAGACGCTGCACGCGCGGAATGCCGATGCGGGCTACCGCCGCGACGGCCTGCTCGTGGTCGAGAATCTGTCGCGCGCGCAGGTCGAGCCGATCGCCGAAACCTTGGTGCGCGAGGTCGCGCGGATCGAAGGCGTCCGCGCCGTCGGCCGCAGCGAAATCTCGCCGGCCGAGGAAGGGCGCGGCACCACCCATGTCGAGCTTCCCGGCAGGGCCGATCCGGTCGCGGTCGGCGCCTATGTCGTCGATCCGGGCTTCCTCGCGGCAATGGAGATCGAGATGGTCGCCGGCCGCGGCTTCTCGGCCGATCACGCATTGGACGATGCGACGGCCGCCGACGACGAGGCGTGGGATGCTTTGGCCGGGCGCGGCATCAACGTCGTCGTCAGCGAGGCGGGAGCGCGCCAGCTCGGCTTTCGCGCGCCGGCCGCCGCGCTCGGCAAGACGATGAGAATCGACAGCGTGCCCGCGACGATCGTCGGCGTCGTCCGCGACGTCCAGTACCGCTCGGCCCGGGACGAGATGGAGCCGATCCTCTACATCATGGCCCGCACCGATCATGACAGCATGATCGTCCGCTACGAGGGCGTCTCGCCGCAGCAGGTGCTCGAGCGTGTCCGCGCCGTCTGGCGGCGGCTGGTCCCGGAGGTGCCTTTCGAAGGCTCGTTCGCCGAGGATCTCGTCGCCGAGCTCTATCGCGGCGAGGAGGGAAGGGGGCGGCTGTTCGCTCTGTTCGCCGGGCTCGCGATCGCGATCGGCTGCCTCGGCCTCTACGCGCTGGCGGCCTTCGCGGCCGAGCGCCGGACCAAGGAGATCGGGATCCGCAAGGTGCTGGGCGCGCGTACCGCAGACATCGTGCGTCTGCTCGTCTGGCAGTTCCTGCGTCCGGTGGTGATCGCCAATTTGATCGCCTGGCCGATCGCCTGGTGGGCGATGCGGGACTGGCTGAACGGTTTTTCGGAGCGGATCGCGCTCAATCCCGCCTGGTTCCTCGCCGCCGGCGTGGCCGCGCTCGCGATCGCGACCGGGACGATCCTCGGCCATGCCGTGCGGGTCGCGCGGGCCAATCCGATCCACGCTCTCAGGTACGAATGAAGGGGAGAAGGCAGATGTGGCGCAACTATCTGACCGTCGGCGTCCGCGCGCTGCTCGCGAGCAGGACCTACGCCTTCATCAACATCTTCGGCCTCGCCACCGGCCTCGCCGCCTGCCTGATGCTGCTCGTCTACGTCGATTACGAGCGGAGCTACGATGAATGGCTGCCGGGTCACGAGGACCTCTACCAGCTCCAGACCTATTATGTGCCGACCGAAAGCAGCGAGGCGCTCGAGACGCAGATGTCGGCCTATGTCGCCGGGACCAGCCTCGAGGCGAGCTTCCCGCAGATCGCGCGGCGAGTCTACATGCGGGCGAGCGCGCCCACCGTCCTGCGCCGCGGCGAGGCCCTCCAGGTCGACAATGCGCGGATGGTCGACGGTCCGTTCTTCGACATGTTCCGCATCCCGATGGTCCGCGGCGACGCGCGCACCGCGCTGCGCGAGCCCGGCAACGTCGTCCTCGCGCGCAGCGAGGCGCGCCGCATCTTCGGGACCGACAATGCCGTCGGCCAGACGCTGACCCTGGTCGACGACGAAGGCGAGGCGGCGGACCACCGCGTGACGGGCGTGTTCGAGGACCTGCCGCGCAATTCGCACATGCGCATCTCGATGCTGGTGCGCTTCGACCGGGCGAGCCTCCCCGTCTCCGAGGAATTCTTCACCAGCTACGGCTGGCAGAACGGCTGGGTCTATTTCCAGCTACGGCCCGGGGCGGATCCCGCGACGATCCACGCCGGCATGCCGGATTGGGAACGCCGCGCAATTCCCGACGAGGGCGCGCAAGGCGCCCGCTCCAATTTCGGCGACCAGCAGGACTACCGCCTGGTCAATGTCGGCGACGTCCATCTGGGCCGCGCCCAGCAGGGCTCGATGGCCCCCGGCAATGACGGGCGAACGATCGCGACCTTCTCGATCGTCGCCCTGATCATCCTCGCCATGGCCTGCTTCAACTTCACCAATCTCGCCACGGCGCGGGCCGGGCAGCGGGCGCGGGAAGTGGCGCTGCGCAAAGTCCTCGGCGCCAACCGCAAGCAACTCGTCGCCCAGTTTCTCGGCGAATCGACGATCCTCGCTCTGGTCTCGATGACGATCGCGCTGGCGCTGGTCGAGCTGCTGCTGCCGTCGCTCGCCCGCTTCCTCGATGCGGATCTTGCGGTGCGCTATTTCGGCGCGGGCGGCGTCCTGCTTCCGGCGATCGCGCTCCTGATCCTGGTCGGCGCCGTCGGCGGACTCTATCCGGCGCTCTATCTTTCACGGTTCCGCCCGGCGGAGGTCCTCAAGGCGAACCAGTCGGCGCCGGAACCCGGCAGCTCGGGACGGCTGCGCAACATGCTCGTGGTGGCGCAGTTCGCGGCCTCGATCGCGCTCATCGTCTGCACCTCCGTCGTCTATGCGCAGACCGTCTTTGCGCGCCAGGCCGATCCGGGGTTCGAGCGCAGCAGCCTCGTCCAGGTCTCGAACCTCGACGCCGACCAGCTCGCCGACCAGCGCGAGGCGCTGGTGGACGAAGTGCGCCGCATTCCCGGCGTCGCCGCCGCGGTGCGGACCGGCATCGGCGTCAACACGCCCAACACCATCACCACCACCCTGATCGTGCCGGGCCGCAGCGAGCAGGTCGAGATCGGCTCCTACGCCGTGGGCGCCGACTTCTTCCAGACCATGGGCGTCGACCTCGTCGCCGGCCGGACCTTCGACGCCGCGCGCCCGGCCGACGACGCCACCGTCGACGCCGAACGGCGCGAGGAGAGTACGCGCGCGATCGTGGCTCGCGGCGTTCATGTCGTGATCAATGAGCTCGCGGCGCGGCAGCTCGGCTTCGCCGATCCGCGCCAGGCGGTCGGCAGGCAGCTCAACGCAACGCTCTACCCCTCCGACGAGTACGGACTGACTCCGGTCACGATCATCGGCGTCGTCGAGGATTCGCGCTTCAGGACGGTGCGCAGCGCGATCGAGCCGATCGTCTTTCGGATGAGCCGCGGCTCGGTCGGCTGGATGGTCGTCCGCTACGAGAACGCCGACCCCACCTTCGTGCGGAGCCGCGTCGAGCAGGCCTGGCGCCGCTTCGCCGCGGACGTGCCCTTCCAGGCCGAGTTCAGCGAAGAGATCGTCGCCGAGCTCTACGAGGCCGAGGAAGCGCGGGCCAAGACCTTCGCCGGGTTCGCCGCGCTTGCGGTGGCGATCGCGGCCATGGGCCTGTTCGGCCTCGCCACCTTCACCGCGGAGCGGCGCACGCGCGAGATCGGCATCCGCAAGGTGTTCGGCGCAAGGACGCGCGACATCGTCAACCTTCTCGCCTGGCAATTCTCCAAGCCGGTGATCCTCGCCAACCTGATCGCATGGCCGGTCGCATGGTACGTGATGCGGGACTGGCTCAACACGTTCGACGCGCGCATCGATCTTGGGCCCGCGCCGTTCCTGCTCGCGGGCCTTGCCGCCCTGGCGATCGCCGTCGGCACGATCGCGGGCCACGCCTTCAAGGTCGCGCGGGCCCATCCGATCCACGCTCTGCGCTACGAATAAGTCCATTCCGGCCTTTTCTCCGGGTGGCGGGCGGCGGCGCCACCATGCTAGCCCTCGCTTCAGGTCGAGCGAGGAACATGGGGACGGTCCGGGGGCATGTGGGGTAATTATGCGAAGGTCGGCCTGCGCTCGCTCGCCCGGGCCAAAACCTATGCGTTCATCAACATTTTCGGCCTCGCGCTCGGCCTCGCCGCCTGCCTGATCCTGCTCATCTACGTGCGCTACGAGATGAGCTACGACACCTGGCTGCCGGACGCCGGCCGCGTCTACCAGGTGCAGTCGATCAGCACCGATCCCGACGAAGCCGAAAGCCCGCTCGACCAATATGTGCACGGCGTCATGACCGAGACGCTGGCGCGCGATTTTCCGCAGGTCGAAGCAATCGCGCGGCTCGACGAGATCGAGCCGGTCTTCCTCCGGGGCGGCGAGCCGAGCGCGGCGCCGATGCATCTTGCCGACGAGAATTTCTTCCGCATCGTCCGGCTCCCCTTCCTGCGCGGCGACCCGGCCACGGCGCTGCAAGGCGCCGACAGCCTCGTTCTCACCCGGCGCGAGGCGATGAGCCGCTTCGGCGGCATCGACGTGCTCGGCCAGACCGTGACGGCGGTGCGCAGGGGCGAGCAGTACAATCTGCGCGTGACCGGCATCGTCGAGGACATTCCGCGCAACAGCCATATGGCGCTGCGCATGTTCGGCCGCATGTCCGATGCGGTGCGCGAGGAATGCCGCTGGGGATGCGTCAACAGCTTCGTCTATCTGAAGCTCCGCCCGGGCGCCGATCCACGCGAGATCGAACGGCAGCTCCCCGCCTGGGAGCGGCGCGCCATTCCTCCGGTCGAGGTCGGCGCCCAGCAGCGCAGTGAGAGCGACCGCTACGACTGGCGCCTCGTCGCGTTGCGCGACGTCCACCTTTCGGGCGCACCGGGCGCGGCCGAGCGACCGGGGAACGACCGGACGACGTTGGTCACGTTCAGCATCATCGCCTTGCTCATCCTGGGCATGGCGACGGTCAATTTCATCAACCTTGCCACGGCCCGGGCCAGCCAGCGGGCGCGGGAGGTGGCGCTTCGCAAGGTGCTGGGCGCAACCCGCGGCCAGCTCATCGCGCAGTTCCTGACGGAATCGGCGATCGTCACCGGAATCGCCGTCCTGCTGGCGGTGGCGATGGCCGAGCTCGCCGTGCCGTGGCTCGGCGCAGCGCTCGATGCGGATCTCCGCGCCGACTGGCTCGGACTGCGCGGCCTCGTCATCCCGGTCTTCGCTTTGTGGAGCGTGGTCGCGGTCGCGGGCGGCATCTACCCAGCCTTCTATCTATCGAAATATCGCCCTGCCGAAGTGCTCAAGGCGAACCAATCGAGCGCCGAGCCGATCGGCACGGGCCGGCTCAGGATGTTCCTGGTCGTCGCCCAGTTCGCGGTCTCGATCGCGCTCATCGTGTGCACGATCATCGTCTACCACCAGGCCATGTTCGCCCAATCGAGCGATCTCGGCTTCCGCCGCGACGGAATGATCCAGATCGCCAACGCCAACCGCGCCGCGATCATCCCGCAGACCGAGACCTTGATGCGCGAGATCGCCCGGACCGAGGGCGTCGTAAGCGTCGCCGGCAGCAATCTCAGGGTCGCGATGGAGCAGGTTCTGACGACGGACGTCTCGGTGCCCGGTCGCGCGGAGCCGGAAGTGGTCGGCATGTACAGCGTTTCACCCGAATTCTTCGGCACGCTCGGCCTCCGGCTCGTCGCCGGGAGGCCGCTGTCGCGGCAGATCGCCAGCGACGACGCCTCGGTGCCGCTCGACCCCGAGGATGTGGCATTGGCGGCGCAGCGGGCGATGATCGCGCGAGGAGCGAACATCGTCGTCAACGAAGCGGCGGCGCGGCGCTTCGGCTTTGCCGATCCCCAGAGGGCGCTCGGCCGGCAGGTGCGGATGGACATGTTCGGGGACGAGATGCCGCTCCTGCCCGCGACCATCGTCGGCGTGGCGGCGGACGGCCGCTTCCGCTCGGCGCGCGAGCCGATCGAGCCGCAGATCTTCTTCGACCGGCGGATCTACAACAATCTCATCGTCCGCTACGACGCCGCCGACCCGGAGCGCGTACGGCGCGCGGTGGGGGAGATCTGGCGCCGGCTCGCGCCCGAAATTCCCTACGAGGCGGAATTTGCCGACGAGCAGCTCGCCCGCCTCTATGCGGCCGAGGCGGCGCGGGCGCGGACGTTCGCGGGCTTCGCCGCGCTGGCGGTGGTGATCGCCTGCCTCGGCCTGTTCGGGCTCGCCGCCTTCACCGCGCAGCGGCGGACCAGGGAGATCGGCATCCGCAAGGTGTTCGGCGCGCGCAGCCGCGACATCGTCGGCCTGCTCGCCTGGCAATTCTCCAAGCCGGTCCTGATCGCCAATTTGATCGCCTGGCCGGCGGCGTGGTACGTGATGGACGGCTGGCTGCGCGGCTTCGACGCGCGCATCCCGATCGTGCCGGGCCCCTTCCTGATCGCCGGCGCGTCGGCGCTCGCCATCGCGCTGGGCACGATCGTCGGCCACGCGCTCAAGGTCTCCCGGACCAACCCGATCCATGCCCTGCGATACGAATGAAGCTTGACCGCCCTTGAGCCGGGCGGGAAGGGAATCTCGTGAGCGAAAGGACCCCCCGTCTCGCCAGCCGTCTCGTCATCGGCGCCGTGGCCGGCTTCGTCGGGACGATGGCGATGACGGCGGCGATGCGCCGTCTCCACCGGCGGCTGCCCGAGGAGGAGCGCTACCCGCTGACTCCGCGCGAGATCGTCGACCGCCTCGGCGAGCAGGTGGCCGGGAAGCAGCCTGCGGACGAGACCGCCAAGGACGTCACCACCGTTTCGCACTTTCTGTACGGCGCCGCCATGGGCGCCGTGATCGCGGCGGTGAACCCCGATCCGGGCAAAAAAGCCGGCGCGGTGGCCGGAACCGCGGTCTGGCTCGCCAGCTATATGGGCTGGATCCCCGCCGTCGGCACGCTCGCGCCCGCGACCAGGCACCCGGCGCGGCGCAATGCGCTGATGATCGGCGTCCACCTCGTCTGGGGCGCCTCGACCGCGGCCGCGATCCGCGAGCTGAGGCTCGCCCGCGAGACGATCTTCGCGGCAGGCGAGGACAAGGACGCGCCGCGCTAGCGGCGGACGTCCCCGATCGTCAGCCGTTCGGTGCGGGCGGCCCAGGGCGAGCTGGCGCTCTCGTCCTCGAGATAGGCCGGGCGGATCATCGTGAGGCCCGGCGCCGCGGCGGCCGCCGCCGGTTTGGCGCGGCCGATCCTGCGCAGGTCGAACGCCTCGGAAAAGGCGAGGCCGATGCGATCCTCATCGCGCCAGCGCACCTCGCCGGCGATGGTCAATCCATCCTCCAGGGCGAGCTCGATGTTGATGCCGGGGGTGAGGGGCGCGCTGCCGCAATCGGCATCGACCATGGCGCCGCCGCCCGAAATGTTCCTGAGGCGAACGGCGAAGGCGCCGTCGCCGGCGCGCAGCGTGCCCATGCGGATCAAGCTATGGCGCGGCGGGCGCGAGCGCTCCGTTTCGTTGGCCGGGACGGCGGCGGCCTTCGCGGCCAGCGCCCGGGCCTCGGCCGCCTGCATGGGGCGGCCGAACAGAAAGCCCTGGACCTGGTGCATGGCGAGGCGGCGAGCGAGCTGGAGGTCCTCCAGCGTCTCGATGCCTTCCGCCGTCACCTCCATCTCCAGCGTCGAGGCCAGCGTCACGAGGGCGCCGAGCAGAGCGCGATTGCGGCCGCGCTCCGGCTTCGCGCTGCGCAGGAAGCTCTGGTCGATCTTGATCCGGTCGAGCGGCGCGGTGCGCAGACCCGCCAGGCTCGCGGCGCCGGTGCCGAAATCGTCGAGCGCGAGGCGAACGCCGAGCCCCTTGAGCGCCGTCACCGCCTCGCTCGCCTGGAGGCTGTCGGCGAGGAGCGCGTCCTCGCGAAACTCGAGCTCGAGGCGGCCGGGCTCGACGCGCGAAGCGGCGAGCGCGTTGGCGACGAGGCCCGCGGTCCGGGGATTGCGGAGCTGCGTAGGCGAGAGATTGACCGAAAGTCGGATGTGCCGCGGCCAGAAAGCCGCTTCGGCGAGGGCGCTGCGCAGGACCCATTCGCCGATGCCTTCGATCAGGCCGCTCTCTTCGGCGATCGGCAGGAATTCGGCCGGCGCGAGCACGCCGCGAACCGGGTGCGACCAGCGCAGCAGCGCCTCGAAGCCTGCAAGGTCCTCGCTGGCTGCATCGACGACGGGCTGGAAGAGCAGGCGCAGCTGGCCCTTCGAGACCGCCTCCTCGAGGTCCTTGTGGAGAATCTGGCGATCGCTGGCCTGGCTTTGCATTTCGGGCTGGAACAGGCGGAAGGTGCCGCGGCCGGCGGCCTTGGCGGCGTAGAGCGCGACGTCCGCGTCGCGGATGAGCTGCTCGGCATAGGTCTTGCCGGGGCGGCCGACGGCGATCCCGACCGACGCGCCGATCGAGATGACGTTGCCGCGGATGAGATAGGGCTTGGAGACCTGCTGGATGAGGCGCTCGGCGAGAGCCGCCAGGCGTCCCTCCTCCTCCTCCCCGGGCAGCACGGCCTCGAATTCGTCGCCGCCCAGCCGGCCCACCTGGCCGACCTCGCCGAGCACGGCGGAAAGGCGTTGCGCGACCTGCTTCAGGAGCACATCGCCGACCGGGTGTCCGAGCGTGTCGTTGACGGCCTTGAAGCGGTCGAGGTCGATCAGCAGCAGCGAGCAACCCTGGCGCCGGGTCGCGGAATTGGCGAGCGCTTCATCCAGCGTCGCGCGCATCGCTGCCCGATTGGGAAGCCCGGTGAGGGAGTCGAGACGGGCGAGCTTCGAGCTCATGACGACGGCACGGCGATCCTCGCTGAGATTCTCGCCGATGCCCCGGAAGCCGAGGAAGCGGCCGAGCTCGTCGAAGCTCGGGCTGCCCGAGAGCGACCAGCTGTGGTCGCGGCGGCCGTTGGGCGTGACGATCACTTCGGAAAAGGGGAAACGCGCCGAGAGATGGAAGCCGAGCGTGGGCCGCTCCGTCTCGGACGCACCGCTGTCCTCGACGAGGAGCAGCTCGGCGAAGGGACGGCCGATCAGGGCCGACGGCTCCTTGCCCAGCTCGCGCGCCAGCGGCTCGGGGACATGGGTGAGGGCGCCGTCGGCATTGGTCTCCCAGAACCAGCCGCGGCCGCTCGTTTCGAAGGCGGCGACGAAGCGGCTCGCCTGTCCGGCCCGCCAGTCGGTGAGCAGGCGGTGGTGGCCGGCGCGGATCGAATCGCGGGCACGCACGAAGCTCAGTCCGGTGAGGCAGAAGCTGAACAGCACCGCCATCGCCATGACCGGAGGCCCGGCGAACAGGATTGCCGCGGCGACCGCGCCGGCGCAGCTCGCGAGGACAAGCGCCGGGACGGCCATGAAGGCTAGGATGGTTGCGCCCATCCCCGCCACCATCGCACCGCGAGCGGCGGGCGCGGCCGGGCCGATCCCCGCTTCGACATTGGCGGCGATCACGATCAGCCAGAGGATCGCGCCGAAAATCGCGTACAGAAGAGCGAGGCGGGTCATGCGATGCGGACGGCGCGGCCCGGCGCGGCGGCGGGTGAGCAGCCAGAGGCGAAGGTCGAGGAGAAGAATGGCGGCGAAGGGCAGGCCGAGGAAGACCGGGTCCGGCATCGCGCCGGCATCGCGGTAGGCGAGGAGGAGGATCGCGGCGCAGACCAGGTGGGCGGCGGCGAGAAACGGTGCGGCATGGGCGATCGAATGCACGCGATCGGAGGCGACCCGTTCGTGATGCTGGTCGCGCGCCTCGAGAAAATCGAACCCGAACGGGTTGGCGGCCGGCAAGGCTTCGGCGGCTGCGAGGCCGCGGTCGCTCAAGCCGGAAAACCGACCCATTCTCATGTTTCCGTCCTTCGCTCAGGGCGCCGCGGCGCCCGCTTTCTTGCCTGCACGGGTCTCGCCGCGCGCCCGTGCCTCAACCGACGTCGATGCTGCCGTCGCCGAGGTCGAGGCCGATCCGGCCTTGCTTGACCCAGCGGACGATGCCTTGCAGCCCCTCGAATCCGTCGAACTGGACGGCCAGGCCTTCCCCGATGCGCGGCACGATATCGGCTTCGATCATGATCCCGCCCGGCGAGACGTTGACCACCCGGACGAGGAGCTTCTTGCGGCGGAAGACGATCATCGCCCGGTCGACGACGCCCCAGTGGCGGTCTTCCCGGCGCTGATCGGTGTTGCGCCGTTCCTCGCGCGGAATGCGCAGGCCGGTGAGGCTGCCGCCCTCGCTTTGGCGCCGGCAGCGCTCTTTTGAGGTGACGAGCGTCGTGCTCGCCGCCTCGCCGGAAAGGATCGCGCTTCTCAATCCGTGCATCTTGTCCCTCGTCCCCGGAGCCGGCCTCCTATGCACGAAAAAGCCTTACCGATTTGCCAACGGGAGGATCAGCAATTGCTTAACCCCTGCCGCGTTATTTGACGGGCCGGGACCGTGCCGGGAGCATGACGTGCGACGCACTGAAAGGATCGAGGTTGACCAGCGGACGCGGCTGAAGCCGAACGACTGGTCGAGCCTCGAAGTCCGCATCATCGATTTGTCCGCGGAGGGCTTTCGCGCCGAATGCGAGGCCACCGTGCTGCGTGGCTCGCTCGTCACGGTGACGCTGCCGGGCCTCGGCGATGTCGAGGCCCAGGTGAGCTGGCGCCGGCGCGGCGAGCTCGGGGCGCGCTTCCTTGCGCCGATCGACCTTGCCGAAATCGGCATCGCGCCGGTCCCGAGCGAGCGCGTGCTGGCCCGGCTGCTCGTCCAGCGCGCCGACGCGCTGAGCGCCGGACGCTTCCGCCAGGAGCAGCAGCTGCGCGAACGGATCCGCTCGGCTCTCCCCATCCGCAGGCCCTGACACGTCCTCAACGGGCTCTTAACGATTGTTGGTTACGCCGCCGGTCCATGGGGAGGGGCCTCCTAACGCGCGCGGCGCGCCTGCTCGACATCGGCGAAGCGTCTTCGCCTTTCGGACGGGCTCTGCTCGACGTCCGCTATCGCGCGCTGCAGCGGCAGATTCCGCTTCTCTATTTGGTCGCGCTGGTCAATTTCATCGGACTCCATCTGGCGACGGGCGGCGCGTTCAACACCGTCCTCAATCCGCCCAACCTCCTCATCCTGTTCGTCGTGCTCCGGCTCGGCCACTGGGTGCGGACACGGTCCCGTACGCTGCCGCCCGAGCGCATCCTGACGGAATTGTTCAAGACCTATCTGTTCGCCGCCGCCTTCAGCGGACTGTTCTGCTACTGGGCGATCAAGCTGCTCGCGGTCGTGGATCTGGGCACCCAGAATTACGTCGTCCTGTTCGCCAGCCTGGCGGCGGTCGGATGCGCCTACGGCCTGTCGAGCTTCCCCTCGGCCGCTCGCCTGCCCTTGATCCTGTTCGCGCTCCCGCTCGCCGCAACCCTCGTCGTCTCGGCGCAGCCGGAGCATATCACGGTCGGCATCAGCCTTGGCCTCATCACGCTCCTGCTCCTCCGTCTGCTCGGCATCCAGAACAAGGGCTTCACCCAGCTCGTCCGATCCCGATCGGAGGTCGAGGCGGAGCGCGAGCGCGCGCAGAAGGCCGAAGGCGAAGCCCTGGTCGAGAAGGCGCGGGTGAGGATCGTCGCGGATACCGATCCCCTGACGGGCCTCGCCAATCGCCGCGCCTTCCTGGCCACTCTCGAGGAGAAGGTCGGGGCGCCGAACCGGACACGGGCGGTGACGCTCGCCTTAATCGATCTCGACGGGTTCAAGCCGATCAACGACACGTTCGGCCACGCCACCGGCGACGCCGTGCTGCGCGACGTCGGCGAGCGGCTGTGCAAGGCCGGCGGGCCCGGCAGCCTCGCCGCGCGCATGGGCGGCGACGAGTTCGCGCTCCTCATCCCCGCCTGCGCGACGCGGCAGGCGGCCGGACGGCTGGGGACGCGGATCGCGTTCGAGCTCAGGCGGCCCTATGAGGTCGAGGGGCGAGAGTTCCGGCTGTCGGGGGGCTGCGGACTTTTGCTCATCGAGCCCAACGAGCACGATCTGACGCTGGCGCTCGGCCGCTGCGACGCCGCGCTCTATGGCGCCAAGCAGCGCGGCCGCGGGGAATATGCCTTGTTCACGAGGGAGATGGAGAAGGTGACGCGGCGCCGCGCCGCGATCGAGCGGGCGCTGCGCGACCCTGCGGTCCATGGCCAGATCGGCCTCGTCTACCAGCCCATCTGGGACCTCCAGACGCGACAGATTCACTCCTTCGAGGCACTGGCTCGCTGGGACCATCCCGAGCTCGGCCCGGTGCCGCCGAGCGAGTTCATCACGATCGCCGAGCAGATCAACGCCGTCGAGGCGATCGGAGAGACGCTGCTCAGGACCGGCGCTGCCGAGGCCGCGCATTGGCCGGACGCGATGCGGCTGTCCTTCAACCTGAGCGCGGTCCCGCTCTGCTCGGCGACGGCGGCGGCGCGCATCCTCGCGGTCGTATCCGAAGCGGGCCTCGATCCGGCGCGCCTCCAGCTCGAGGTGACGGAAACCGCCTTGCTCGTCGATTTCGATTCGGCGCGGCGCAACCTGCGCCTTCTGCGCGAGGCGGGCGCGCGGATCGTGCTCGACGATTTCGGCGCCGGCTATTCCTCCCTCTCCTACCTTCGCGAGATCGACTTCGACGCGATCAAGCTCGACGGCGCGATGCTGGCCTCGGCGACCGACAACGCTTCGGCGATGCGACTGCTGCGAGGGGTCGTCATGCTCTGCGCATCCCTCGGCGTTCCCTGCGTCGCCGAGCATGTCGAAACCGACGCGCAGCTCGCGCTTCTGCGCAAGCTGGACTGCCGCTACGGCCAGGGCTTCCTGCTGTCGCGGCCGCTTCCCGCGGAGGAGGCGCGCGTGCGTGCCGCGGCGCGGCTGGTGCCGATCGCGGCGGCGGCGGCGAAAAGGAGCGCCCGCCGCGCGGCCTGACATATGTCGGGTTGTCGGGCCTGCATAATGTGATATCGTTACATCTTCCAGTGGAGGATGTCCGATGCGTTATCTCCGACTGCTGCCGATGACCGCCGTCGTGCTCGCGACCCCGCTCAGCACCCAGCTTCCCGCCCAGACCTCGGTGGCCCCGGCGGCGCGCGTCGCCGCGGTGCAGGACGATGTCGACCCCGATTCGGTGTGCGCGCCCTTCCTCGCCCAGTTTCGCGACGATTCGGGCGACCGGGCCGGATTTGGACGGGGCGCGCCGCGCGTCCACGCCGTTCCGTCCCAGACGGTGGCGCCGCCGCCGGTGCAGGAGGAATCCTACGACCTGGCGCAGCCGGCGCCGCCCGCGGCGCCACCGCCACCGCCGCCGCCCGCGCATGCGCCGATGGTCCGCGCCATCCCGCCGCAGCCGCCGGTAGCTTATCCGGGGCCTCAGAATCGCGAGCGCTATGCCGGCGAGCCCGTGGCGACCGTGCAATCGGTCGCCGAGGCGCCGGTCTCGACCTTCTCGGTCGATGTCGACACCGGCTCCTACGCCAACGTCCGGCGGATGCTCGCGCAAGGGCAGATGCCGCCGCAGGGCGCGGTCCGCACCGAGGAGATGCTCAACTATTTCCGCTACGATTATCCCGCGCCGCGGGACCGGACCCAGCCCTTCACCGTCTCGGCGGACATGACGACCACGCCCTGGAACCCGGAGACGCGGCTGCTGCGTGTCGGCCTGCGCGGCTACGACCTGCCGCGCGCCGAGCGGCCGCCGGCCAATCTCGTCTTCCTGGTCGACGTCTCCGGCTCGATGAACGAGATCGACAAGCTGCCGCTCGTCCAATGCTCGCTGGCCCTCGTCGCCGAGCGGATGGGGCCGCGCGACCGCATCTCGATCGTCGCCTATGCCGGCGCGGCCGGGCTGGTCCTGCCGCCTTCGTCGAACCGGCAGGAAGTGATCAAGGCGCTCGCCCGGCTCCAGGCCGGCGGATCGACGGCGGGCGGCCAGGGCATCCAGCTCGCCTACCGCACCGCGCGCGAGACGATGATCGAGGGCGGCATCAACCGCGTCATCCTCGCCACCGACGGCGACTTCAACGTCGGCGTCACCGACAATGAGGCGTTGATCGACATGGTCGAGCGGGAGCGCGCCAGCGGCATTACCTTGACTGCGCTCGGCTACGGCCGCGGCAATTACAACGAAGCGATGATGGAGCAGGTCGCCGACCATGGAAACGGCAATTACGCCTATATCGACAGCCCGCGCGAGGCGCACAAGGTGCTCGGCGAGGAGCTGTCCTCGACGCTCTTCACCATCGCCCACGACGTCAAGATCCAGGTCGAGTTCAACCCGAACTACGTCTCGGAATACCGCCTGATCGGCTACGAGAACCGCGCGCTCGCCGAGCAGGATTTCGACAATGACGCGGTCGACGCCGGCGAGATCGGGGCAGGGCACCAAGTGACCGCCCTCTACGAGATCGTGCCCGTGGGCGCACGGGGCTGGCGGCCCGGGCGTCGCTACCCCGAGAACCGCGCCCAAGGCCAGGGCTCGGCCAATGGCGAGATGGCCTTCCTGCGCCTGCGCTACAAGCTGCCGGGCCAGGACCAGTCGCGGCTGATCGAACGCCCGCTCGCGGCTTCTTTGGTCCCCGGCGCCCGCGCTCCCCGCGGCGACAGCGCCTTCGCCGCCGCGGTCGCGGCCTACGGCCAGATCCTGCGCGGCGACCCCTGGCTCGGCACCTTCAGCTTCGCCGACGCGAGGCGGTTGGCGGCCGGCCACACCGGCGGCGACTGGTGGCGCCGCGAGTTCGTCGGCCTGACCGAGACGGCCGAGCGCCATGCTGTGAAGGGAGCGGCGGCAAGCGGCGGGATGCGCTGAGGAGGCACGAGACCGTCATCCCGGCCCTTCGCCGGGATGACGTGCTCGCACGGTCAGACGTCGAGGTTCGCCACGTTGAGTGCGTTTTCCTGGATGAAGTCGCGCCTCGGCTCGACGACGTCGCCCATCAGGCGGGTGAAGATCTCGTCGGCGAGGTCGGCCTGCGCGACTTCGACACGCAGCAGCGACCGGTTCTCCGGATCGAGCGTGGTCTCCCAGAGCTGCTCGGCGTTCATCTCGCCCAGGCCCTTGTAGCGCTGGATCGCGAGGCCCTTGCGGCCGGCGGCGAGGATGGCGTCGAGAAGCTCGGTCGGACGGCGCACCAGGACGCCGCGCGCGTCCGGGGCGCGCTCGGGCGGGGGGATGCCGTCGAGCTTCTCGTGCGGCGTGTCGCTGTCCGGGTTCGGGTCCTCCTCGCGGACCTGGCTCGCTTTCAGGGAGACGAGGCGCGAGGCGGTGGCGTAGGAGGCGGCCTGCTCGGCGGCGAGGCCGTGGAGCTTCCTCGCCTCGGCCGAGGTGACGAACTTGTGGTCGACGACATGGTGATCGGTCACGCCGCGCCAGAGGCGGCGCAGGACATAGTCGCCGTCGGCGCCGATCTCGCCCGTCCAGGCCGAGCTTTCGTCGCTGTCCTGGAGGAAGGCGGCGGCGCGGGCGATCGCCTCGGCGCGCTGGTTCGGGCGCAAGGAGGGGTTGAGCGCGCCGTTCAGCGCCAGCGCCTCGATCAGGCCGGGATCGTAGCGCCGCGGCACGTAGCGCATCAGGCTGCGCACGCGCCGGGCATGGTCCGCGAGGGCGCGCAAATCCTCGCCGCTGCGCGGACCTTCGGCGCCTTCGAGAACCATCGCGCCGATGCCCGCATCGACCAGATAATCGTCCAGCCGGGCGTCGTCCTTGAGATAGACTTCGGAGCGGCCCTTGGCGACCTTGTAGAGCGGGGGCTGGGCGATGAAGAGGTGTCCGCGCTCGATGATCTCGGGCATCTGCCGGTAGAAGAAGGTGAGCAATAGGGTGCGGATGTGGGCGCCGTCGACGTCGGCGTCGGTCATGATCACGACCTTGTGGTAGCGCAATTTCTCGATGTTGAAGTCGTCGCGGCCGATGCCGGTGCCCATCGCCTGGATGAGGGTGCCGACCTCCTTGGACGAGAGCATCCGGTCGAATCGGGCACGCTCGACGTTGAGGATCTTGCCCTTCAGGGGCAGGATCGCCTGGTTGTGGCGGTTGCGGCCCTGCTTGGCCGAGCCGCCGGCGCTGTCGCCCTCGACCAGGAACAGCTCCGACTTGGCGGGATCGCGCTCCTGACAGTCGGCGAGCTTGCCCGGCAGCGAGGCGATGTCCATCACGCCCTTCCTGCGGGTGAGCTCGCGCGCCTTCCTCGCCGCCTCGCGCGCGGCGGCGGCGTCGATGATCTTCTGGACGATGGTGCGCGCGTGGCCAGGATTCTCCTCGAGCCATTCGCTGAGCTTGTCGGCGATCAGGCTCTCGAGCGGCTGGCGGACCTCGCTGCTCACGAGCTTGTCCTTGGTCTGCGATCCGAACTTGGGATCGGGCAGCTTGACCGAGACGATCGCGGTCAGCCCCTCACGCATGTCGTCGCCGGTGAGGCTCACCTTCTCCTTCTTCAGCACGCCGGACTTGTCCGCATAATTGTTGAGCGTTCGGGTCAGGGCTGCGCGGAAGGCGGCGAGATGGGTGCCGCCGTCGCGCTGCGGGATGTTATTGGTGAAGCAGAGGACCTGCTCGTAATAGCTGTCGTTCCATTCCAGCGCGACGTCGATGCCGATGTCCTCGCGCTGGCCGTGGACGGCGATCGGCTCGGGGATGAGCGGGGTCTTGGCGCGGTCGAGATAGCGCACGAAGGCCGCGATGCCGCCTTCATAGAAGAGCTCGACCTCCTTCTCCTCCTCGTGGCGCGCGTCGCTGAGGACGAGGCGGACGCCCGAGTTCAGGAATGCGAGCTCGCGGAAGCGGTGCTCGAGCCGGTCGAAGTCGAACTCGACGATCTTGAACGTCTCGGGCGAGGGCAGGAAGGTGACGCGCGTCCCCTTGCGGCCGGCGGGCGCGGCGCCGACCCGCTTCAAGGGGGCTTCGGCGTCGCCGTAGCGGAAGCGCATCCAATGCTCCTCGCCGTCGCGCCAGATGGTGAGCTCGAGCCATTCGGAAAGGGCGTTGACGACCGAGACGCCGACGCCGTGCAGGCCCCCCGAGACCTTGTAGGCATTGTCGTCGGACGTGTTCTCGAACTTCCCGCCGGCATGGAGCTGGGTCATGATGACCTCGGCCGCCGAGACGCCTTCCTCCTTGTGGATGCCGGTCGGGATGCCGCGGCCATTGTCCTCGACCGAGACCGAGCCGTCGGCGTTGAGGACGATGCGGATGAGGTCGCAATGGCCCGCCAGCGCCTCGTCGATCGCATTGTCCGAGACCTCGAACACCATGTGGTGGAGGCCCGAACCGTCGTCGGTGTCGCCGATATACATTCCGGGCCGCTTGCGGACCGCATCGAGCCCTTTCAGCACCTTGATGGACTCGGCGCCGTAAGCATTTTCGCTGGGGGGATTTGTCATGGACGGGATATAGCGGGAGAGGGGCCGAACCCCAAGGAAATTAGCCGGATTCGCCATGTTTTTTCGCATGTGCAGCAAAGCCGTCGGGAGGCGGCCGCGAGGGGGCCCGAGGGCGGCGCAGGCGAGCCTGATGCTGCTCGCCGGCGCGACGCTTCTCGGCGGCTGCGAACGAGACACATTGCCGCATTGGCTCGGCGGTCCGCGGCCACCCGGGATGATCATCGAAGGACCGCTTGCCGAGCCGGTGAATCCCAGGCTCGAGGCGCTGCGCACGCTCGGCCGCAATGGAATGCGCGTTTCGATCGACCCTTCGTTCGGCGACTATGGCTACGTCGTCGACTTCATCCCCCGACCCTTCGACTGCTATCTCGCCCCCGGCCGCGGCTTCGACGAAGAGCGGCACCGGCGCGAGGGCTGCTGGATGATCGCCGTGCGCTACACGATCTTCGGACGCGACGAGGCGCCCGAGCCCAGGATCCGCCGCTTCCGCTTCTATGTGCCCGAAGAGGAATATCGCGACGTCGTCGCCGATTTCGACCGGCTGGCGCGGCGCTGGCGCGGAAGCGACGGCGGCGTCCTCGACGGGACGAGCGTCGGCGTCGAGCAGTTCCGCGAGGGGCGGCTGCGTTCGATCGAGAGCAACGCGCCGACGATGTTCGAGCCCGATAATCCGGCGGCGAACATGCGGCTCCACGTCCATCGGCTGCTGCTCGCCTACGGGCCTACCGGGGCGGTGCCGCGCAACTCGGATTTTACCGTCGGACGCCGCGAGTTCGAGGAGCTTCCCTGCATGGCGCAGAGCTTCGACGAGCCGGATCCGGACGGCTTCGGCGCGGGCGAGGACGCCTGCGCAAGGGACCTCGCGCGGCCGCCCCGGCTTCGCTGAGGCTCATTCGGCGCGGGAGACCGTGCCGCCGCCCACCTCGAGCCAGGTCGCGGACGCAGCGGCGCCCTCGAACAGGCCGGGCTCGGTTCCGGTGACCCAGACCTGGCCGCCTGCCGAAGTCAGCCGCTCCAGCAGCGCCCGCCGCCGCCTCGGATCGAGATGGGCCGCGACTTCGTCGAGAAGGAGTATCGGGCGGCGACCCGAGCGCTGCGCGACGAGGTCGGCATGGGCCAGCACGATCGACAGGAGCAGCGCCTTTTGCTCGCCGGTGGAGCACTGCGACGCGGGCTTTTCGTCCGCGCCGAAGTAGACCGACATGTCCTCGTTGTTGGGACCGTGGGTCGAGCGGCGCGCGGCCGCGTGAACCTTCCGGCTCGCGCGCAGCCGCGTCTGCAGGGCGCCTGGCGTGACATTGTCGAGGAGGATACGTGCTTTGGGGAAGGTGCCGGTTTCGTCGGATGCGAATGTTTCCATCAGGTGCTTCAGCGTGCGCATGCGTGCATGACTTACGGCCACGCCATGCTCCTGCATCTGTGCTTCAAGGGAGTCGAGCCAGGTCTCATCCCACCTATCTTCCCCGAGCAGCCGGTTCCTCGCCCGCATCGCCGCTTCGTAGCGCGCCGCGTGGGCAGCATGGCCGGGGAAGAGAGCGAGGGTCAGGCGATCGAGAAAGCGGCGGCGGCCGCCAGCGCCTTCGGCGAACAAGCGGTCCATGGCCGGCGTCAGCCAGAGGACCGAAAGCCATTCGGCGAGTGAGGAGGCGGAAGCCGAGGCGCCGTTGATGCGCACCTGGCGGCGGTCGGGAGCGCCCGGCGCGACGCCGGTGCCGATCTCTACGAGCCCCTCCCCTTCGGGGGAGGGGTTGGGGTGGGGGCTGTTCGAACCCGCGGTCCGGTCGTCAATTCCCGCTCCGGACATCCCCCACCCCCCGGCCCCCTCCCCTGAAGGGGAGGGGGAGAGGCGGGCCGCGACGGCGAATCCTCCTGGGCCTCCCTGCCGCGCCATCTCCGATAAAACGGCGCCCCTGAGCCCACGCCCGGGCGCGAGCAGCGAGACGGCTTCGAGCATGTTGGTCTTGCCCGCGCCGTTCTCGCCGGTGAGGATGACGAGCCCCGGCCCCGGCTCGACGACGGCGTCGGCATAGGAGCGGAAGTCGCTGAGGGCAAGGCGCGCGACGTGCATCGCCGCGCCCTATCGCGAAGCGGCGTCACCGCCAATCGCCGAGGCCGCGGCTCAGCGCGCCGCGAAGCTGCGCCTTTTCAGCGCGGGCCGCGCCCGCTAGGCCGGAGCGGATGACCGGGGATGAGGGCAGGATCGCGCCGCACGAGGTCGCCGGGAACCGGCTGACGGTGCTGACCGGCGGGCCGGACCGGCTCGAAGGGCTGATCGCGCTGATCGACGGCGCGAAGGAGTCGCTCCGCATCCTCTATTATATCTGGCTCAACGACGAGACCGGGCGGCGGGTGCGCGATGCTTTGGTCGCCGCCGCCGAGCGCGGGGTGAAGGTCTCGATGCTGCTCGACGGCTTCGGCGCATCCGACGCCAACGAGGAATTCTTCAAGCCGCTGAGCGACGCCGAAGCGCGCTTCTGCCGCTTCGTGCCGCGCTGGGGGCGGCGCTACCTGCTGCGCAATCACCAGAAGCTGGCGCTCGCCGACGGGCGCCGGGCGATGGTCGGCGGCTTCAACATCGGCGACGAATATTTCGGGACGATCGAGTCCGGCGCCTGGCGCGACCTGGGGCTGGTCGTCGACGGTCCGTGCGTCGCCAGCCTGGTCCAGTATTTCGACGATTTGTTCGTCTGGGCGGAGGATCCGATGGCTTCGATCCGCCGGCTGCGGCGGATGCTGAGCCGCCACAGCCGCCGCCACGGCGCGCTCCACTGGCTGTTCGGCGGGCCGAGCCGCCGCCTCAGCCCCTGGGCGCGGGCGGTGCGCGACGATCTCGCGGGTGCCTCCACCGTCGATTTCCTGATGGCCTATTTCGTGCCCAGCATCCGCATGCTGCGGCGCATCTACGGCGTCGCGACGCGCGGCCGGGTGCGGATGGTCACGGCGGGAAAGTCGGACATAAAATCGACCCTGTGGGCGGCCCGCTTCTTCTACTGGCGGCTGATCCGGCACGGCATCGAGGTCTACGAATATCAGCCCACCAAGCTCCATACGAAGCTGATCGTGATCGACGACGCCGTCCATATCGGCTCGGCGAACTTCGACATGCGCAGCCTCTACCTCAACCTCGAGATGATGCTGCGCGTCGACGATCCCGCCTTCGCGGCGACGATGCGGGCCTATATCGACCGCGAGATCGCCCAGTGCCGCGAGATCGAGCCCGAGGCGCACCGTCGGGACAGGACGATCCTCAATCGCCTGCGCTGGGCGTTCGGCTATTTCGTGATGGTAACCGCGGATTATAACCTCGCGCGCCGGCTGAATCTGGGAAGCCGGCGAGGGAAATATTGAGCGAGGCGCCGCGGACTGCCGTGCAGATCGTCATCCCGGCCCTTCGACTGCCTGCCAAGGCAGGCGCTCAGGGTAAACTTCAGCCGAAGGCTGAAGGCCGGGATCTCAGGGGGTGAAAGGCCCCTGTGGGCGTGCAACGCTCCATCGGCGCTCAGGCTGATTTCCCTGAGATCCCGGCCTGCGCCGGGATGACGGTCTCGGGCAGGCCTTGCCTGCCCCTCGCCGTCAGTCCTTCCAGGCCCAGAAGAGCTGGGCGGGGGGGACGTTCTTCCATTCGAAGCCCTTGTCGATCCGCTTGAAGTGCGGCGCGATATAATCGCGGACCTTGGGCGAGAATTGGTAGACCAGAAAGCCGCCGTCCTTGCGGAGGGCGGCCGCCGTCTCCGCCGCGATGGCCGGACCGACGCCCGCCGGAAGAGTCGAGAAGGGAAGGCCCGAAAGGACGTAATCCGCTTCCTCGAAGCCCGCCTCGGCCATGATCTTGCGCGTATCGGCAGCGGAGCCGGTGACCGCGATGAGGCGGCTGTCGCGGAACTTGCGGTTGAGATATTCGGTGAAGTCGGGGTTGGTGTCGATCGCGATCAGGGTCGCGTCCGGCGTCATGCGCTGCAGAATATGCTCGGTGAAGGTGCCGACCCCGGGGCCGTATTCGACGAACAGGCGGCACTGCGCCCAATCGACCGGCTCGAGCATCTTGTCGATCAGCGCCTTCGACGAAGGGATCACCGATCCGACCATCACCGGATGCTTGATGAACCCGCGCAGGAAGATCATGAACGGGCCGCCGGCCGTCGCCCCCTTGGAGCGACGCTCGCTGCGCGCATGGTTCGATGCTGACATGCCTGGTCTCTTAAAAAAATGGAGGCGAGTAGGTGCGTTGGCAAATCGCCGAAGCAATGGCAAGGGCGGGTTTGCGGCGGCGCCGCGTTGCAAGTTCAGTTCGGGACACCCAACTCTCGACAGACAGAAAAGGCTCCGCCGCCATGCCGGATTATGGCCTGCCGAAGGGGCGCTTCCTCCTGCTCTTCGCAGTGATGCTGGTCGCGGCGTCGGGGAATACCGCGATGCAGTCGCTGATGCCGGCGATCGGGCGCGGGCTCGGCATGCCCGACGTTTGGGTGGCGGTAGCGTTCAGCCTCTCGGCGGTCCTGTGGGTGGTGACCGCCCCCTATTGGGCCAAGCGGGCAGACCACCGGGGGCGCCGCGCACTGATGCGGCTGGGGCTCTACGGCTTCATCGTCTCGATGCTGGTCTGCGGGGCGATGCTGGCCCTGGGGCTGCTCGGCCTGGTGGCGCCGAGCGTCGCTTTCTTCGTCTTCATGCTCGGCCGTACGATCTACGGCGGCTGGGGCTCGGCCTCGCCGCCGGCCGTCCAGGCCTATGTCGCCGCGCGCACGTCGGGCGATCAGCGCACCAATGCGATGGCGGCGATCGCTTCCTCTTTCGGTCTCGGGACGATCATCGGGCCGGCGGTCGCGCCGCTCTTCATCTTCCCGCCGCTCGGACTGGCTGGACCGCTCATCGTCTTCGCGCTGATCGGCATGGCGGTGCTCGCCGCGATCGTCTTCAAGCTGCCCGACGACACGCCCGGGCAAGAAGTGCGCGGCCAGGTCGCGGACTATCCATCGATCGGCGGGGCGGCCGCGAGCGCCGGCTCGCGCGACGACGAGGCGGCGGCGCTCACCTGGCGCGATCCGCGCGTCTTTTCCTGGCACATGATCGGCATCGTCGGCGGCCACGGTCACGCCGCCTTGCTGGGCGTGATCGGCTTCCTGGTCATCGACCGGCTGCGCCTGCCCGTCGAGGACGCGCAGCACATGATCGCGATCGTGCTGATCGCCGGCGCCGCCGCCAGCCTGATCGCGCAGTGGATGCTGATCCCCCTGCTCGGTTTGTCGCCGCGGTCGCTCGTCGCCTGGGGCTCGCTGGTGGCGGCCGGGGGCACGGTCGCGACCGGTCTCGCCGGCGGCACCTACGCCCTGGCGATGTCGTTCGCCCTCGCCTCGCTCGGCTTCGCCTTCTTCCGCCCGGGCTTCACCAGCGGCGCCTCGCTCGCGGTCAGCCGGTCGGAGCAGAATGCGGTGGCCGGCATGGTGACTTCGGTGAACGGCGTCGCCTTCATCGCCGCGCCGGCGGTCGGCGTCTGGCTCTACACCCAGTGGATGCCGCTCCCCTTCCTCGCCACCGGCGCCATCATGTCGGCGCTGGCGCTGTGGACCTGGCTCGCCTTCCGGCCGGCGGACGCGCCTAGCCCTTAGTGCCTCGCGGCGTCAGCATCCCCGGCGCGATGAAGCCGATGCCGCCGGACGTGGCGGACATGGCGTCCTGCTTCAGCTTGTCCTGGATCTGCTCATATTCGCGCTCCATCTCGACCGTGACCGAGGCGCGGGTGTCGGCGAGCGCGGTCTTGAAATCGGCCATCGCGACCTCGGTCGCCTCGATCGATCCGCGCAAGGCGTGGAGCCCGGCGCGGCGGACGAGATCCTCGAGATCGGCGCCGGTGAAGCGCTCGGTCCGCGCCGCGAGATGGTCGAGATCGACGTCGGCGGCGAGCGGCATGCTTTTGGTGTGGATGCCGAGGATGTGGCGGCGACCGGCGAGATCGGGGACCGAGACGTAGATCAGCTCGTCGAACCGGCCGGGGCGGAGCAAAGCCGGGTCGATCAGGTTCGGCCGGTTGGTGGCGCCGATCACGACCACCGACTGCAGGTCCTCGAGCCCGTCCATCTCGGAGAGGATGGTGTTGACCACCCGCTCGGTCACCTGCGGCTCGCCGAGGCCGCCGCCGCGCGCCGGCACCAGGCTGTCGAGCTCGTCGATGAAGATGACGGTCGGCGCGACCTGGCGGGCGCGGGCGAACAAACGCGCGATCTGCTGCTCGCTCTCGCCATACCATTTGGAGAGCAGGTCGGAGGACTTGGTGGCGATGAAATTGGCCTCGGCCTCGCGCGCCGTCGCCTTGGCGAGCAGGGTCTTGCCGGTGCCGGGCGGACCGTAGAGGAGGAAGCCCTTGGCGGCGCGTATGCCCATGCGGCGGAAGGCGTCCGGGAATTTCAATGGCAGCTCGATGCCCTCGCGCAGACGCTCGCGCGCCTCGTCGACGCCGCCGATATCGTCCCAGCCGATATTGGGCGCCTGCACCATCACCTCGCGCATCGCCGAGGGCTGGACGCGCTTCAGCGCCTCCTGGAAATCCTCGCGGGTGACCGAGAGCGTATCGAGCACCTCGGCCGGGATCGTCCCTTCCTCGAGGTTGATCTTCGGCATGATGCGGCGAACCGCCTCGATCGCCGCCTCGCGGACGAGGGCGGCGAGGTCGGCGCCGACGAAGCCGTAGGTTCGCCGCGCCAGCTCGCGCCGGTCGACGCCTTCGGCGAGCGGCATGCCGCGCGTGTGGATGCCGAGGATCTCGCGCCGGCCATTCTCGTCGGGAACGCCGATCACGATCTCGCGGTCGAAGCGGCCGGGGCGGCGCAGCGCCTCGTCGAGCGCCTCGGGGCGGTTGGTGGCGGCGATGACGACCAAGTTCGCCCGCGGCTCGAGGCCGTCGAGCAGGGTGAGGAGCTGGGCGACGAGGCGCTTCTCGGTCTCGCCCTGGACCTGGCCGCGCTTGGGCGCGATCGAGTCGATCTCGTCGATGAAGACGATCGAGGGCGCCGCCTTGGTGGCCTCCTCGAAGATCTCGCGCAGCTTGCGCTCGCTCTCGCCGTAGGCCGAGCCCATCACTTCCGGGCCGGCGATGTGGAAGAAATTGGCGTCGCTTTCGTTGGCGACGGCCCGGGCGAGGCGGGTCTTGCCGGTGCCGGGCGGCCCATGAAGGAGGACGCCCTTGGGCGGGTCGACGCCGAGCCGCTCGAAGATCTCGGGATAGCGCAGCGGCAATTCGACCATCTCGCGCAATTGGTCGATCGTCGACCCCATGCCGCCGAGATCGTCATAGGTGACGTCGGCGCGGCGGGTCTCGCGCGGCTCGGTATATTGGGGAAGAAGCTCGACCTCGGTATTGGCCTCGATGTGGACGATGCCCTTGGGCGCGGTCGAGACGACGGTGAGCCGGATTTCCTGCAGGGCATAAGCGGGAGCCGAGAGCATCTGCCGAAGCTCGGGCGGGATGTCGGCGCGCTGGACCTGCTGCTGGCCGGTCGTCGCAACGACGTCGCCGGCGACGATCGGCTTCATCCCGAAGCTGCGCTTCAATGCCTGGGCCGAGCCTTGGAGGCGGAGGTTCTTCTGCGCGGGCGCGAAGACGACGCGCGAAGCGGGCTTGGACTCGGCCTTGCGCACCTCGACATAATCGCCCGAGCCGATCTCGGCATTGGCGCGCTGGAGGCCGTCGAGGCGGATGATGTCGAGGCCCTCGTCCTCGGGATAGGGGCCGACGGCGCGCGCCGCGGTGGCGCGCTTGCCGGTCAACTCGATGACGTCGCCGTCTTTCAGCGCCAAAGCCGCCATCAACGCCCGCGGCAGCCGGGCGAGGCCGCGGCCGCTGTCGTCGGGCCGCATCGTCGCCACCTGCAGGCGCCTGATCTCCCTTTTGTCCTCGTCCGCCATTGAGCCTCCTCGTCCCCGCGTCCAGATAGGAAGGGGAAACGGCGCGTCCAGCGGCGCGGGTCCGAAGGGCGGAAAAAAAGGGGCGTGCAAGTGCGTCATCCCGGCGGAGGCCGGGATCTCGGGGGGTGAAAGGCGCCGTGGGAAATGCCGCGCTCCATCAGCGCCTGCGCCCTTCACGCGCTGAGATCCCGGCCTTCGCCGGGATGACGGTCTCGGGCGTGGCCGGTAGGACGCACAAAAAAAGGGCCGGTCGAGGGGACGGCCGGCCCTTGAAAGTTTAGGAGAGGATGCCTGAAAGGCAGGTCTTTTTGCGCCTGCGAAGGTTTCTTGTGCAAGTGCGAAGAACTTTGCTATAGATGCATTTCTTGCATGTTGGCGTCGTCCCGTTCCGGTCGCTGGCGATGGGAAAGGAGCCTCGAAATGAAGCGGCTGCCGCCCTTGACGGCAATCGAAGCCTTCGTGCAGGCCGCTCGCTTGGGCTCGATCAAGGGCGCCGCCGAGGCCTTGTCCTTGTCCTCACCTGCACTCACCCGGCGGATCCAGGCGCTCGAACGCGCGGTCGGGCGGCCGTTGTTCGACCGGGGCCACCAGGCCGTGCATCTCAATCCGGACGGCGAGCGGCTGCTCGCCGAGATCGGCCCTTCGCTCGACACGCTGGCTACGGCGATGGAGCGCGCGTCGGGAAATCGCGAGATGATGCGGCTGCGGCTCGCCGTCCCGTCCCTGTTCGCGGCGCAGCGGCTGATGCCGGCCTTGGCGCGACTGCGCGAGCTCCACCCCGAGCTCCATATCGATCTCGATACCGGCGCCAATCGCCTCGCCCGGCTCGACGAAGGCCTCGACGCGGCGATCGCGATCACGGCCGATGTCGATCCCGCTCTCTATTCGCGCCGGATCGATTCCAACTGCGTGATCGCGATCGGCTCGCGCGAGCTGCGCACCGGTCCGACGGCGCTGAAGCATCCGCGCGATCTCGCCGCCCACACCATCCTCGTCCATCGCGACCTCGCCCTCGCCTTCGACTATTGGCGAGAGGCCGCCGGCGTGCCTGATCTCGAGCCGGCCGCCATCGACCAGTTCGACTCCGGCCAGCTCATCCTCGACGCCGCCGCCCAGGGTCTGGGCGTCGCCATCATGCTCGAAAGCCATCTCACCGCATCCAGCGACGAGCGCCTCGTCCAGCTCTTCGATTTGAAGGTCGAGAGCCCCTATTCCTACTGGTTCGCCTGCCGGCGCTCAGCACTGGCGCGGCGCCCGGTCAGGATCTTCCACGACTGGCTGTTCGACCAGGTTCTCGAAGGCTGAGCCGCGCGCGTCAGCGCCGCGCGCAGGACGCGGACTGCCAGGTCGAGCGAACACGATAGCGCTCCAGCCACGCGGCGCCGCTATTGGGGTGGCGCGAGCGACTCTCGATGACGAGGTCGGTCGCGCGCGGCGATGCGGTCCCGCGGACGCTCGTCTGGAGGCGGTGGCCGGGGACCATGCCCTCGCAGTCCATGGCGATGTCGACGCCGGCGGTCGTCACGGCGCGGCGGCTGTAGCGGCAGTTCCCGCCCCGCCATGGGCCGGAGCTCAAGGTCTCCGGCAAATCGGCGTTGCGAACCGCATCGGGTGCGAAGCAGCGATCGCGACCGCTCAGGCTCTCCACCATCTGCCTCGTGTCCGCGCCATCGGGGTCGAAACCGCCCGGCTGCTCGAATTCGAGAAGAGCGATTTGCGTGCGCCAGCTGCCCGGCTCCAGATCGATCGGGCGGCCGCTTTCCGCCGGTTTGGCCGCTGCGACATTGTCGCCGCCGACGCGATTGCCGTCACCGCTGCCGCAGCTGGCGACCGCAGCAGCTGCGATCGCGATCCCGAAGTAGCGCATAGACATCCCACTCCCCTGTTCGTCCGCCCGCCGGCTCCCGCGCACATCAGCAGAGTGCACTGGCTCTTGCTAGGCTTTAATGCGCGCGACGACGCGCCGCATGACGGCGCGGGGGAGGAGGCGGCTCGCCTGGGAGCCGATCTTGTTCGCGACGCCGGGGACGACGATTGCCTTGTTGCGGGCAAGTCCGTCGAGGCCGGCGCGGACGACGGCGACCGGGTCGGTCGCCATCCTTGCCAGACGCCCGCCGCCGGCGCCGGCGACGTCGAAGAACTCGGTCGCGGTCGGGCCGGGACACAAGGCCGTGACGCGAATGCCGCTGCCCTTGAGCTCCTGGTGGAGCGCTTCGGTGAGCGAGAGCACATAAGCCTTGCTTGCGTAGTAGACCGCCATGTTCGGGCCGGCCTGGAAGGCCGCGGTGGACGCGACGTTGAGGATCGCGCCGCTGCGCCGTTCCCGCATTTGCGGCAGGACGAGCCGGCAGAGCTCGGTCAGCGATCGGATATTGAGGTCCACCATCTCGAGCTGGCGCTCGATGGGGAGCTCTGCGAAGCCTCCGGCAGCGCCAAAGCCGGCATTGTTGATCAGCACATCGACGCTCAGACCCGAGGCCCGCACGAGCGTCAGTAATTCGGCGGCCGCGCCCGGCGCGGACAGGTCGGCCGGAAAGACATGCGCTTTCGTGGGCAGTGCGTCCTTGAGCGCTACAAGCCGATCGTGCCGGCGCGCAACGAGGATCAGCTCCTCGCCCCGCGCCGCGCACTGCCGCGCGAACTCGGCGCCGAGCCCCGCCGACGCGCCGGTGATCAAGGTCGCCGGGCGGGGCTCGGCCATGTCCGTCAGGCTCTCAGGCTCGCCTTGACGATCCTGCCCGGATTGCGCGGCGGCTCGCCCTTCGGGAGCGCGTCGACATGTTCCATGCCTTCGACGACATTGCCCCAGACCGTATATTGCCGGTCGAGGAAGGTGGCGTCGCCGAAGCAGATGAAGAACTGGCTGTTGGCGCTGTCGGGATCGTTGGTGCGCGCCATCGAGCAGGCGCCGCGGACGTGCGGTTCGGAGGAGAATTCGGCCTTGAGATTGGGCTTGCTCGAGCCGCCCGTGCCGGTGCCGTTGGGATCGCCGCCCTGGGCCATGAAGCCGGGGATGACCCGGTGGAAGACGATGCCGTCGTAAAAGCCTTCCTCGACCAGCTCCTTGATCCGGGCGACGTGGCCGGGCGCGAGGTCGGACCGGAGGCGGATGACGACGTCGCCGCCGCCGGCCTCGCCGGTATCGAGGTTGAGGACGAGGGTATTGAGCTCGTTGGACATGGGCGCGGTCTCCTGACGCTTGCAGTAACCCCCGCCGCTCATCCTGAGGAGCCGCTGAGCTTGGCGAAGCGGCGTCTCGAAGGACTGGTGCCGTCCTCCGAGACGGGCCCTCGCGACGCGCTGCGCGCTCCTCGGTCCCTCCTCAGGATGAGCGGATGGAGGCGGGTGAGGCGGCTCTACGGGCAGAGCCGGTGCGAGGCCAGTGCGTATCGACACGGCCCGGCGCCCGGCCTAGTGAACCGCAAGGCGCAGGGCTCCAGCGGGGAAGGGCGATGAGCGACAGCGAAATCGAAGCGCCCGAAGGCGCGCTGGCGACTGCCGAGAACCGGCTCGACGAGGACGACCGGCTGAAGCCGGAATTCGTCGAGATGGTGATGGACCTGGTCGAGGCGGGCAACGCCGAGGCGGCGCGCGCGGCCGTGGAACCGCTCCATCCTGCCGACGTCGCCGATCTGTTCGAGCTGGTCGATTCTCACGACCGCCGCTCCCTCGCCGCCGCTATCGCAGACGTGCTCGACGCCGATGTTCTCGCCGAGATGAACGACTGGGTGCGCGAGGAGATCGTCGACACGCTCGATCCCGCCGCCGTCGCCGAGATCGCCGGCGAGATGGAGACGGACGATGCCGTCGCCATGATCGAGGACCTCGAGGAGGACGAGCAGCGCGCGGTGCTGCGCGCGCTCGATCCCGACGACCGGGCGGCGATCGAGGAGGCGCTGTCCTTCCCCGAGGAGTCCGCCGGGCGCCTGATGCAGCGCGACCTGATCGCGGTGCCCGAGCATTGGAGCATTGGGCAGGTGATCGATTTCCTGCGCGCCGGCGAAGGCCTCGCCGACAGCTTCTGGGAGGTGTTCGTCGTCGACGAGCGCCACCATCCGATCGGCACGATGCCGCTCAGCCGGATCCTGCGCACCCAGCGCGACGTGCCCGTCGCCGAGATCATGCAGCGCGAGCAGACCCTGATCCCGGTCGACATGGACCAGGAGGAAGTGGCATTGCGCTTCCAGAAATACGCATTGATCTCGGCCGCCGTGATCGACCAGTCGGGCCGGCTGGTGGGCATGGTCACGGTCGACGACATCGTCCACATCATCCAGGAGGAGGCCTCCGAGGACGCCCTCCTGCTCTCCGGCGTGGGCGAAGGGGACATCAACGAGCCGGTCATCGACAGCTACCGCTCCCGCGTGCGCTGGCTGATCGCAAATCTCGGCACGGCTCTCGTCGCGGCGACGATCATCGGCCTGTTCGAAGGGACGATCGAGCGGATGGTAGCGCTGGCCGCGCTGATGCCGATCGTCGCCGGCGTCGGCGGCAATGCCGGGACCCAGACCCTCGCCGTGACCGTTCGCGCGCTCGCCACCAACCAGCTCACCAAATCGAACACCATGCGGGCGATCACGCGCGAGCTGCGCGTCGCCTGCCTCAACGGCGCGACGGTGGCGGTGCTAATCGGGCTCGGCGTCTCCGCCTTCTTCCTCAATCCGCTGCTCGGCGCGGTGATCGCCGCGGCGATGATGACCAACATCTTCATCGCCGGGCTCGCCGGCGTGACGCTCCCCCTCGCGCTCGACCGGGCGGGGGCCGACCCGGCGGTGGCGTCGTCGGTGTTCGTGACGATGGTCACCGATTCGATGGGCTTCCTCGTCTTCCTCGGCCTCGCCAGCGCATCCGGCGTGGTCGGGTGAAAAGGGACAGTTACTTTTCCACGCGGCGGCGCTAAGCTGCGGAGATCGTGCGGAAAAGTAACTGTCCCTCAGCGCTCAACATGAGCAAGGTCGCGGTCGGCTGTGGCAGCTTCGACGCGCTCGAGAAGCGCCAGCGTCTGCGTCTCGCGGACGGCGTCGTGCCGATCGTCACTCGCTTCATGCCCAAGCGCGCGGACGAGCTGGTCGGGGGCTCGATCTACTGGATCGTCAAGCACCGCATCACCGCGCGCCAGGCCATACTCGGCTTCGAAATTCGGGCGGAGGACCGGCGCACTTTGATCAGGCTCGATCCGGCGCTGGTGCCGGTCCGCGCCCATCCCAAGCGCGCGCATCAGGGCTGGCGCTACCTCGCGGCCGCCGATGCGCCGCCGGATCTCGACGGGGACGATGACGGCCTGATGGCCCTGCCCTCGAGATTGTCGATGAAGCTGGCGGGACTGGCTCTTATTTGAGCCGGTACGCGGCCGTCAGGGGCGCCGCGCGCTCGCGCACCTGACTTGGCCGGCGCTGAGGCCGCGCACGGTGCAGGATGCGGCGCCGGTGATCTCGACGTCGCCGATGCCCGACGCGGTGACGCTGGCCTGGCGGGCGGCCGAGACGGCCACGCGGCCGGCGCTGTCTGTCACGATCGTCGCTCCCTGGGAGGCAAGTGCGGAGGCGTCGAGCTCGGCCCAGCCGTGGACGTCGGCGCGAAGCTCCCCGGCGCGTCCGGAGACGTCGATCCGCCCCGAGCCGATCAGGCCGACCACCAAAGTGTCGGCGTTGACGTCGGGCGCCGCGATGCGCCCGCTGCCTTCGACATTGAGGTCGAGGCGCAGGCCGGCGATACGGCCGACGGAGATGCTGCCCGCGCCGTGGACGCTGGCGCCGCGGATCTCGCGCGTTGCGAGCGCGATGGTGACGGGGCCGGCGGCGGCGCCTGGATAGCCGCCCCAGGCCGAGCGATTGGGACGAATGCGCAGGGTGCGGCCCTGGACTTCGACCGAGACCCGATCGAGCGCGTCCGCACTGCCGGTCGCGGCGGCGGTGGAAGGCCGGCCGGTGGCGATCGTCACCTGGAACGGCCCCTCGACCACGACGCGGTCGAAATCGGTGACGCTGTAGCGGCGCTCGGCCGCTTGCGCGGGCGCGGCGCCGAGCAAGGCGGGGACGGCGGCGAGCGCCAGTGCGGCGATGAACTTCCTCATGAGAAGGGAGCATGGCCGCAAATGGTTAACGGTCAATAAGTTTTCCGCGCCGGGCCGGCGATCAGCTTCCGGCGGCGCAGCGGACCTCGCCGGAGCCGCGCTTGTCGATCCGGCAGCGCGCCGGGCCGGTGATCGCGACGTCGCCCGATCCCATCAGGGTCACCTGCGCGGTTTCGGTCGCCCTGGCGGTGACGTCGCCCGACCCGTGCAGCGAGACGACCGCGCTCCTGATCTCGAGCCCGCCGAGGTCGATGTCGCCCGAGCCGGCGAGCTCGACATGGGAGCGCTGGGCCGTTCCCGCCGCGCGGATGCCGCCCGATCCGGTCATCGCGAACACGGTTTCATTGGCCTGGACGCGGCCGACGGCGAGGTCGCCCGATCCGGTGACGGTGCCGACGAAGCGCTCCCCCCGGACCTGGTCGACGCGCATGTCGCCCGAGCCCGTCAGGGTGGCCGCCGCGAGCGCGGGGACGGTGACGTGGATCGTGACGTTGCGGTCGTGGCCGAAGCCCAGGCTCCAGCTCGATCCTTCGCGGTAGCCGATCTTGAGGTCGCCGTCCTTGACCCGGATGTCGAGCCGCTCGACCAAGCGCGCGTCGCCCTCGGCGCGGACCGAGGGCTGGCCGCCGACGGTGACGATCACGTCCGGGGAGCCGGTCAGCGAGACCGACTGGAAGGCGCCGACCTGGAAGGCGCGCTGTGCCGTCGGCCGGTCGCCGTCGTGCGCGCCGGCATTGCAGCCGGCGGCCGCCGCGGCAAGCGTCATCATCGCCAGGATCGCTGTTGCACGCATCATCCGTCCTCCCACTGTATTGCTGTTCTAATACACAGGGGCGGGGGCCGATGCAAGCACCCTGTATCCAAGACCGTCATCCCGGCGCCGGCCGGGATCTCAGGGGGTGAATGGCCCGGACGTCGATGGAGCGCTCCACAACCGGCTTCGCTTATCACCCGCGGAGATCCCGGCCTTCGCCGGGATGACGGAATCGGCCAAAGAAAAACCGGCGCCGAGGGGCTGCCTCGACGCCGGTTCTGTTTCGGGACCTGGCCGTCCGGCTTACGCCGCGACCTTGTCCTTGTTGTAGACGACGGCGGCCTTGTTGAGGATCTCGAGGATCTTCTCGAGCGCCTTGGGCTCGTCGACCTGCTCTACGGCGGCAAGCTCGCGCGCAAGCCGGCTCGAGGCCGCTTCGAAGATCTGGCGCTCCGAATAGCTCTGCTCGGGCTGGTCGTCGGCGCGGAAGAGGTCGCGCGTCACTTCGGCGATCGAGACGAGGTCGCCCGAATTGATCTTCGCTTCATATTCCTGGGCGCGGCGCGACCACATGGTGCGCTTCACCTTGGGCTTGCCCTTGAGGGTCGCCATCGCTTCCGCCATCGTCTTGTCGGAGGAGAGCTTGCGCATGCCGACGCTCTCCGCCTTGTTGGTCGGAACGCGGAGAGTCATCTTCTCCTTCTCGAACCGCAGCACGTACAGCTCGAGCTGCATGCCGGCGATGTCCGTGCTCTGCAGCTCGACGACACGGCCGACGCCGTGCTTGGGATACACCACATAATCGCCAACGTCGAAGCTCAACGCTTTCGCTGCCATTTACCGACCTTCCTTTTGGATACCGCAAACCGCGCCGGACCGAACCTGCCCCCGCACGCCTCCAGACCGTGATTTGCGGCGATTCTCTCTAAGACCACCAAGAGCGGAGCGCATGTCTCCGCTGCGATGCCGGCCTTATAACCCAAAACGGCGCGAAAAGCTACTCTTTTGGACGAAAAGGCGGCGACGCGGGTTGCAGAGGGAAACCGACTTGCTCCGCGCCTTCAGTCGCCCTCGCCGGGGGCGGGGGAGAAATATTTGTCGAACTTGTCCTCCTCGCCCTTGTGCTCGTCGGCATCGGCCGGGGAATCCTTCTTGCGGGTGATGTTGGGCCATTCCGCAGAGTAGGAGGCGTTGACCTCGAGCCATTTTTCGAGGCCGTTCTCAGTGTCCGGCAGGATCGCCTCGGCCGGGCATTCGGGCTCGCACACGCCGCAGTCGATGCATTCGCTGGGGTTGATCACCAGCATCGTCTCGCCTTCATAGAAGCAATCGACCGGGCACACCTCGACGCAGTCGGTGTATTTGCATTTGATGCAGGCGTCGGTGACGACGTAAGTCATTGCCTCGGGCCCCTCTCAGGCGGTTGCGCTTCGTCGCTCGGTGCTATGGCGCGAAACGCTTGCCCGTCAAGCGCGCGGTAGCAGGCCTGCGCTTCGTCCGCGGGACCGCGCCGGGCCGGCAGCGCGACGATCTCGATCACCCGCACGCCGCCCGGCAGCGGCACCGTCAGGGTGTCGCCGGCGCAGACGTCCTGGCTCGCGCGGCTGACCCGAATGCCGTTGCGCCGCAAGTGTCCCGACGCGACCAGCGCTTGGCCCAGGCTGCGCGTCTTGGTCAGCCGCAAGTGCCACAGCAGCTTGTCGATCCGCATGGCCGCGGTCAGCGCCCGGTGAGGTCGGCGAGCGCGGCGAAGGCGCCCGCCGCCTGGGGCCGGACGGCCTCGGGTTGCCTGGCGGGCCGCGCCGGGCGCCAGCTCCAGCGGTCGGGCGCCGGCGGGCCGAGCGCTTCCTTAGGCAGCGCGCGAGCCCGGCTCACCCGAAAGCCCGCGGCCGCGAGTACCCGCTCCCAGCTCTCGCGCGTGAGCCCGGTCGAAAGAGCCAGCGCCGGGTCCAGCGCGAACTGCCGCGCGCCCGCCCGGGTCCGGGCCTCGTGCGCGGCGCGCACCAGCTTTTCCGCGAGGTCCACCCGGATCGCCTGCGGCCCGGCCAGCCGGTACCCGGTGGGCAGCCCGGAGCGGCCCGCGAGCACCGATGGCATTGCCGGCGCGAGGGGCCGGCGGTCGATCCCGGCGGCGTGCAACGCGCCGCGGGCCGCCGGCTTGAGCAGCGCCGGCGCGAACACGTCGAGCGCGCCGAACGTGACGCCGAGACGCCGCAGGAACGGCCGCAGCTCGCGCGGCAGATGCTCGATCCCCGCTTTCTCGCGCGCGACGCTGCCGTGTCCCGC
>DASVVQ010000050.1:0-12465 GCA_036386475.1 Allosphingosinicella sp.
CGATCCCGGAGATCCAGCGGCGGGCCGCCTCGATCTGGTTCACGTCGCTGCTCGAGATCTTGATCAGCCCCTCGTCGTCGATATCGACCTTTGCGCCGGTCGTCGCGACGATCTCGCGGATGATCTTGCCGCCGGTGCCGATGACGTCGCGGATCTTCGCCTTGTCGATCTGCATCGTCTCGATCCGCGGGGCGTGGGCGCTGAGCTCGCCGCGAACCTCCCCCATCGCCTTCGCCATCTCCCTGAGGATGTGGGCCCGGCCCTCATTGGCCTGGTCGAGGGCGATGCGCATGATCTCCTCGGTGATCCCGGCGATCTTGATGTCCATCTGGAGCGAGGTGATCCCCGCCTCCGTGCCGGCCACCTTGAAGTCCATGTCGCCGAGATGATCCTCATCGCCAAGGATGTCGGAGATGACCGCGAAGTCGTCCCCTTCCTTGATGAGGCCCATGGCGATGCCGGAGACCGGACGCTTGATCGGAACGCCCGCGTCCATGAGGGCGAGCGTGCCGCCGCAGACGGTCGCCATCGAGGAGCTGCCGTTCGACTCCGTGATGTCCGAGAGGACGCGGATCGTGTACGGGAATTCGTCGTGGGTCGGGAGCACCGGGTGGAGCGCCCGCCAGGCGAGCTTGCCGTGGCCGACCTCGCGCCGCCCCGGGGCGCCGAAGCGTCCGACTTCGCCGACCGAGTAGGGCGGGAAGTTATAGTGGAGCATGAAGCGCGAGTAGGACAGGCCCTCGAGGCCGTCGATCATCTGCTCGGCGTCCTTGGTACCCAAGGTGGTGGTGCAGATCGCCTGGGTCTCGCCGCGGGTGAAGAGCGCCGAGCCGTGCGTGCGGGGCAGGAAGCCGACCATGGCGTCGATCGGACGCACGGTCTTGGTGTCGCGGCCGTCGATGCGCACGCCTTCCTTCAGGATGGCGCCGCGGACGATCTCGGCCTCGAGCTTCTTGACCAGCTTCAGGGCGCCGAGATAGCCGGCGGGGTCGCTGGCTTCCATGTCGGCAAGGCCTTCGCGGGCCTTGGCGCGGGCCTCGTTGATCGCGCTCTGGCGCTGCTGCTTGTCGGTGAGCTTGTAGGCGGCCGCGATGTCGGCGCCGATCAGGTCGCGAAGGCGCTGCTTGACCGCCTTGGTGTCGGCCGGCTCGTCGAGCTCCCAGGGGTCGCGCGCGGCCTGCTCGGCGAGGCGGATGATCGCCTCGATCACCGGCTGGATGCTGCGATGGGCGAACATGACGCCGCCGAGCATGACGTCCTCGCTGAGCTCCTTGGCTTCGGACTCGACCATCATCACGGCATTGTGCGTGCCGGCGACGACGAGATCGAGCTCGCCTTCCTGGATCTGGGTCTGGCTCGGGTTGAGGATATAGTCGCCGTCGGCATAGCCGACCCGCGCCGCCGCGATCGGGCCCATGAAGGGGATGCCGGAGAGGGTAAGAGCGGCGGAAGCGGCGATCATCGCCACCACGTCCGGCTCGTTCTCGCCGTCATAGCTCATCACATGAGCGATGCAGAGCACTTCATTATAGAAACCCTCGGGGAACAAGGGCCTGATCGGCCGATCGATCAGGCGGCTGGTCAGCGTTTCCTTTTCGGTCGCGCCGCGCTCCCGCTTGAAGAAGCCGCCCGGGATGCGCCCGGCGGCCGAGAATTTTTCCTGATAGTGCACGGTCAGCGGGAAGAAATCCTGCCCCGGCTTGACGTTCTTCGCGGCCGTGACGGCGCAGAGGACGACGGTTTCGCCGAGGGTCGCGAGCACCGCGCCGTCGGCCTGGCGGGCGACGCGGCCCGTTTCGAGCGTGAGGGTCTTGCCGCCCCACTCGATTTCCACTTTCTTCATGTCGAACATATTGTTTCCTTCAACGCCCAGCACCGAATGCGCTGGGGGCCTATGTGCCGGCCCATGTGGCCGGACTTGCTTTGGACCCGAACGGTCCGTGTCGGGCGCCGCCGGATTGCGGTCGCCAGATATGGCGAACGGCCCCGCAGGGCCGCTCGTGATTATTTGCGAAGCCCGAGCTTCGCGATGAGTGCGGTATAGCGCTCCGCATCCTCTCTCTTGAGATAATCGAGAAGCGAGCGGCGCTTGTTGACCATCATCAGGAGCCCGCGGCGGCTATGGTTGTCCTTCGCGTGGGTCTTGAAATGGTCGGTGAGATTGTTGATTCGTTCGGTGAGGATCGCGACCTGCACCTCGGGCGAACCCGTGTCGCCCGAATTTCGGGCATTGTCTTTCATGATTTCGGTCTTGCGCTCGGCGGTTACCGACATCGTCAAACTCCTCATCGTCACAGGTTGAAGCCGCGCACCACGCGAAGGCAATCCTCGCTGAGCTCCACGAGGGCGACCGGAACAGAGCGGTCGAGCGCGAGATGGAGCCCCGGCTTTGCGGCGATCCCGACCACCTTCTGCCCCTGGCGGAGCAGCCTTGCCTGATCGGGGGTGACGGAGAGAGCCGGGATGTCGTCCAGCCCTGCCGCCAGCGGCAAGAGTGCCTGTTCAAGGCTGCGCGCCTTAGCGAGCTCAGCCAATTTGTCCAGCGAAATCGCGGTTTCGAGGGTGAAGGGGCCGGCCCTGAGCCGCCTCAGCTCGGTGACGTGGCCGACGCTCCCGGCGGCGCGGGCGATGTCGCGGGCGAGCGAGCGGACATAGGTTCCCTTCGAGACGCGAGCAGTGAGGGCGATCTGATCCTCCCCGGGACGGGGAGGGGGACCAGCCGCAGGCTGGTGGAGGGGGTGCCGAGACCCGCACCGAGCCCCCTCCACCGCACTTCGTGCGGTCCCCCTCCCCGTCCCGGGGAGGATCTCCAGAACGTGCACCGTCACGCTGCGGCTCTTCATCATCACCGCCTCTCCGGCGCGCGCGCGGTCATATGCGCGCCTCCCCTCCACCTTCAGCGCGGAAAAAGCCGGCGGAACCTGCTCGATCTCGCCGGTGAAGTGCTTCAGCACTGCCTCGACCTCGGCGACCGTCGGCCGCACGTCCGAGCGCGCCACGACGACGCCTTCCGCATCGAGCGTATCGGTCTCCTGCCCGAAGCGGATCGTGAACGTGTAGAGCTTGTTCGCGTCCAGCATGCGCCCGGCGAGCTTGGTCGCCTCGCCGAGCGCGACCGGCAGCACGCCGCTGGCCAGCGGGTCGAGCGTGCCGCCATGGCCCACCTTGACCTTCGAATAGCCTCCTTCGCGCAGCGCCCGCTTCACCGCGGAAACGATTTGCGTCGACCCCGGCCCGACCGGCTTGTCGATGACGATCCAGCCGTGCACCCGCCGCTAGCCTGCGGCGAGGCTCAGCGTCAGCTGCCGAGCCTCCGCCGCGCGGATCCGCTCCATGAAATGGCTGCGGCAGAGCGCGACGTAGCGGTCGTTGCCGCCGATCTCCGTCTGCTCGCCGGCCGAAACCGCCCGCCCTTCTGCGTCCACCCGCAGGTTCATCGTCGCCTTGCGCCCGCACTCGCAGATCGCCTTCAATTCGACCAGCTTGTCAGCCAGCGCCAGCAGGGTTGCAGAGCCTTCGAACAGATTCGCCTGGAAATCGGTCCTGAGGCCGTAGGTGAGGACCGGAATGCCGAGCTCGTCGCAGACGCTTGCGAGCTGGCGGACCTGTCCTGCGGAGAGGAACTGCGCCTCGTCGATCAGGATGCAATGGACCTCCTTGATCTCGAGCTCCGCCTCGATCTCGGCGCGAAGGTCCGTGTCCGGCCCATAGGCGTTGGCCTGGGCGGTGATTCCGATCCGCGAGTCGATCACGCCGTAGCCGGAGCGGTCGTGCACCGCTGCCGTCCACAGCATCGGCTCCATGCCGCGCTCGCGATAGTTGAACGCGGTCTGGAGGAGGATCGTCGATTTGCCCGCGTTCATCGAGGCATAATAGAAATAGAGCTTGGCCATGCCCCCGATCCTAGCCGGGGACGCCGCCCGCGGCGAGGCCCGCGGTCGCTTCCGTTCCGGCTTTCCATTCGTCAGCGAGGATCGAGAAGAGGACGGTGTCGCGGACGTGGCCGGTCCAGGTGATCCGATCCTGCCGGATGACGCCTTCGCGGACCCCTCCGATCTTCGCCATCGCCGCCTGGCTGCGCGCGTTGCGGGCATCGACCCGGAATTCGACGCGCCGGAAGCCGCAGCCGAACGCCCGCGCCAGCATCAGGTCCTTGACCCGCCGGTTGAGGCCCGTCCCGCGCATGTCCGGCACGTAATAGGTGTTGCCGATCTCGAGCACGCCGCGCTCCGGCTCGATGGCGATGTAGCAGCTCATGCCGACCAGCCGCTCGCCGGCGAAGATGGTGAAGCAGCGCCAGCTCGGCCGCGACCGGATGAGGTCGAAGCTCGCGTCGAAATGCTCCGGGTCGTACGACGTTGCATAGATCGTCCAGACATCGCGATCCTCGGCGCAGGCCGCCTTCAGCCCTGCCCGATGCGCCTCCGCCATCGGCTCGAGGCGAAGCCCGCCGTCTGCCATGGCTGCGGCGAGACCGTTTGCCGCCTCATTCATCGCCGGGCCGCGGGCAGGGGAGCGGCGGGCCGGAAATGTCCTCCTCCGGGCGAAAGCTGTCGAGGTCGATGCGGTCGAGCGTCGGCGGCGCGCGGCCGATAACCCTGCGCCGCGCGACGCGGGTGCGGTCGCTTTCGACCGGCTCGTTGGTGAGCTGGGCCCGCCGCGTCGGATAGTTGATGCTGATCGACTCGACGCAGCCGCCGGACACCCCGCTCGCATCGTAGCCGATGAGGCGAAACGCGCCGCTCCGCCACCGGAAGCGATAGCTCGCACCGCCGCGCAGAAAGCCGAACGACACGAGGAGGCTGCCGCGCTCGATCGAGATCGTGTCGTCGCCAAGAGGATCGTCGCCCGAATAAGGCGCGGCCGGGCGGAAAAAGAGCCCCGAATTGCTCGCCGCAAGCCGGTAGCCGCCGGCGGGGGCGGCGAACACGACCGCCAGCAGGTGGGGATTGGTGTCGAAGCGCTCGCTGCCATCGCCCCCCGGGATGGTGAGGACGTTGGCAGGGTCGCGCATCTGCATCAGCAGGACGAGGTCCGCCCTGCCGTCCCCGTTGAGGTCGCCGCTGTCGCGCCCGACCACCTCCCAGCCGGGCGGAACGAAGCCGTCCGCGTCGGGTGCCGCGGCTTTTAGCTGCGGATAACGGACCTCGGGGATTTCGAACCCTTGACCGGCCGCCGCCACGCCCGCGCTGCCCAGCGAGGCGGCGAGGAACGGGATACTCAATATCAGAGCTGGCATGCCTGCTTTATGGCACGGCCGAGGCCAGGATTGCAGACGCAATCGCAAGCTGGGCCGCTAGCCGCCGCCGAGGTCCTGCGCCACCTTGGGATCGCGCAGCAGAGCGTCGATGTGCGACCCTTCGTCGAAGCTCTCATCGGCCCGGAACCTGAGCTTGGCCGCATATTTCGTGTTCACGCGCGTCGCCACCGAACGTTGCAGGAAGGCGGTGTGGGTCCTCAGCGCCTTCAGCACCGTCTCCTCGTCCTGGCCGAGCAGCGGCTTCACGAAGACGGTGGCGTGGCGCAGGTCCGGCGACATCCGCACCTCGGTCACCGAGACGAGATGGCTCGCCAGAACCTCGTCATGGACCTCGCCGCGGATGAGGATGTCGCTCAGCGCGTGCCGCACCTGTTCGCCGACACGCAGCAGCCGGACGGAACGGCCTTCGGGACTTTCTATTGGTCGGGGCATCGGGGACCTAGCTTCGGTAACGGCTGATATGGACGAGGCGATCCCCGTCGAACGCGAAGATCAGAAAATCGTAATCTGCCAGCGACGCGCCTAGCTCGTATCCAAGGCAATTGTCGGCCCCGGGATCGTCGCACAGGCCCGCGGCATCATGTTCGGAAGGGCCGAAGTTTCTCAGAATCTCCGCCTTGGCGGTGCCGGGGCGGAAGCGCCTCTCGACATCCGCCAGCATCGATCGCCGCACATCGAGGTGCTGGTCCGCCTCCGTCATGGCATCGGCCTTCCACGCCGCCGCATCGAAGCTTCGATGATCGCCGCAGCCCGCGAGCAGAAGCAGGAGCAGCGGCGCGGCCGTGCGCATCAGCGATCTCCTCCCTCTTTCTCCCGCTGCAACACCGACGACGCGGCCATCACCCGCGCAGTGGCCGTCGACCTCGCCACCAGAACGCCGTCGCCGTAGAGCTCGCCCTCGAGAAAGGCGATGGTCTTGCCGAGGCTGACGACCCGGCCCTTGCCGACGAATGCGCCCGGCCGCGCCGGCCGGATGAAGGAGACGTTGAGGTCTAGGGTCGGTGCGAAGATCTCGCCCTTCCCCATCGCGAACAGCGCCGGGCCCATCGTGTCGTCGAGCATCGCCGCGACGAAGCCGCCCTGCACGGCGCCGGTCGGGTTGGTGAATTCCTCTCCCGCCGTGAAGCCGACCTCGATCGTCCCCGCCTCGGGATCGATCGCCCGCAGCGTCCAGCGAAGCGTCTTCGCCACCGGCGGCATCGGGAGGTCGTCGAAAATGGACGCCGGCATGAAGCCCCTCTAGCCCAGCAGGAACCAGGTCGGTAGCGCGAAAGCGGCGAGGATGCCGGCGGCTGCCTCGAAGAGACAGCAGCCACCCCAGAGCGCAGCCTCGCCCAGAGGATCCTGCTGCCTGGCCGGGCGGTAGCCGCCGCCATGCTCGATCGGATCGCCGAGCCAGGCCCGGCGCTCCTCCTCGCGCTCCCGCGCTTTTTCGTCCTCTTCGCTCAAAGCGTCCTTGCGCGCTCCTCGACCTCGAAGACCTCGAGATGGTCGCCGGGCTTGATGTCGTTGGTATCGGCGAGCAGCACGCCGCATTCGAGGCCCGCGCGGACCTCGGGCACGTCGTCCTTGAACCGGCGCAGCGAGGAGATCGTCGTCTTGGAGACGATGACGTCGTCGCGCGTGAGCCGGGCGTGGACGCCCTTGCGGATGACGCCCTCGACCACCAGCAGGCCGGCCGCCTTGTCCTTCTTGCCGGCGGGGAAGACTTCCTTGACCTCGGCGCGGCCGACCACCGTCTCGATGATCTCGGGCCCGAGCTCGCCCGCCATCGCGCCGCGCACCCAGTCGGTGAGGTGGTAGATGACGTCGTAATAGCGGAACTCGACCTTGGTGCGCTCGGCGATCTCGCGCGCCTTGGCATTGGGGCGGACATTGAAGCCGATGATCGGCGCATTGGAGGCGGACGCGAGGACGACGTCGCTCTCGGTGATGCCGCCGACGCCGGAATGGAGGATCCGCGCCTTGATGTCCTCGGTCGAGATGCGGTTGAGCGCGCTCACGATCGCTTCGGCCGAACCCTGGACGTCGGCCTTGACGACGAGCGGGAATTCCTTGGCCTGCGAATCCCTGGACGCGAACATGTTCTCCAGGCTGACCGGCGCCGAGGTCGTCCGCTTGCGGTCGAGCAGCCCCTGGCGATAGGCGGCGACCTCGCGGGCGCGCGCGTCGTTCTCGACCACCGTCAGCGTGTCGCCCGCGGAGGGCACGCCGCCGAGGCCGAGCACCTCGACCGGGACCGACGGGCCGGCTTCCTTCACCTGCTTGCCCTTGTCGTCGATCATCGCGCGGACCTTGCCGGAGATGGCGCCGGCGACGAAGATGTCGCCCACGCGCAAGGTGCCGCGCTGGACGAGGACGGTGGCGAGGGGCCCGCGGCCCTTGTCGAGCTTGGCTTCGACGACCGTCCCTTCGGCTGCGCGGTCGGGATTGGCCCGGATCTCGAGGATCTCGGCCTGGAGCGCGATCGCTTCCAGAAGGCCGTCGAGATTGGTCTTCTTGAGCGCCGAGACCTCGACGTCCTGGACGTCGCCGCCCATGTCCTCGACGATGATCTCGTGCTGCAGGAGCTCCTCGCGCACCTTCTGCGGATTGGCCCCGTCCTTGTCGATCTTGTTGATCGCGACGATCATCGGCACGCCGGCCGCCTTGGTGTGGTTGATCGCCTCCACCGTCTGCGGCTTCAAGCCGTCGTCGGCCGCCACCACCAGCACGACGATGTCGGTGACGTTGGCGCCGCGCTGGCGCATCTCGGTAAAAGCCTCGTGGCCGGGCGTGTCGAGGAAGGTGATCTTCGACCTGTCGGGCAGCATCACCTGATAGGCGCCGATATGCTGGGTGATGCCGCCGGCCTCGCCGGAGACGACGTTGGCGCCGCGGATCGCGTCGAGAAGCGATGTCTTGCCGTGGTCGACATGGCCCATGATCGTGACCACCGGCGGCCGCGGCTGCAGGCTCTCGGCGGCGTCGACGTCGTCCTCGGTCTGGATGTCGACGTCGGATTCGGAGACGCGCACCATGCGGTGGCCGAACTCCTCGATGAGGAGCTCCGCCGTATCCTGGTCGATCGTCTCGGTGACGGTGACCGGCGTCCCCAGCTTGAACAAGGCCTTCACCAGATCCGCGCCGCGCTCGGCCATGCGGTTGGCGAGCTCCTGGACGGTGATCGCCTCGGGGACGACGACGTCGCGGACCTGCTTGGCAGAGGGGCCAGAGGATTGCTGGTGACGCTTCTCCTTCTCGCGCGCGCGCCGGAGCGCGGCGAGCGAGCGGGTGCGGCTGTCGTCTTCGCCGGTCAAGGCGCGAGTGACGGTAAGCTTGCCCGAATGGCGGCGGTCGTCGCCGCGAGGCGCGCCGCGGCCGGGACGCGCCGGCTCCGGCCGCTTCGCAGTCGGCGCATGATGCTTGGACCGCGCCGGGCCGCGCCGCTCATCCTCTTCGTCCGCCGGGGCGGCTGCCGGTGCGCCCGCGGGCGCCGATGCGGCGCGCTCGGCCTCCTCGGCCGCGCGCTTGGCGTCCTCCTCGGCCTGCAGCCGCGTTTCTTCCTCGCTGCGCCGGTTGTCCTCGGCGCGGCGCTTTTCCTCCTCGGTCGCTTCCTTGGCTTCGCGATGCTCGCGGCGGCGCGCTTCCTCGAGCGAGGACAAGCGGGCCTCCTCGGCCTCGCGCAGCAAACGCTCTTGGAGCTCGCGCCGGGACGAGGCGTCGTCGGCGGGGCGCCGTTGCGGCTGCTCGGGGGCGCGCGCCTGTGGCGCGGCCGGGGCCGGGGCGGCGGGCGCGGGCGCCTTCGCCTCTTCCACGCGCGGCGCTTCCTGCGCCGGCGCCGGGCCGAGAATGCGGCGCTTCTTGACTTCCACGACGACCGTGTTCGACCGGCCGTGGCTGAAGCTCTGCTTCACCTTGCCGGTTTCGATGGTGCGCTTCACGCCGAGCGGCGCGCGCGCTCCCAGCTTCGGCTTGTCAGTGGTCTCGCTCATAAAGTCCTTCGTGTCTCAATCCGCAGGCGGCGCATCCGGGGTGCCCGTGGATGCGATGCCAAATGCCGTGTCAGGTCCGATAAAAGCGCGCCACCGTTCGAGCGCATGGCGCACACGCGCAGCGGCAGCGCAATCGATCAATGCGATATGTACCACATTCTGCCGCCCGAGCGCCAATGCCAATATGGACCGGTCGAGAGGAAAAACCAGCCCCCGGACCGGCTCGGCCCCCTCTTCGCGCCCCATCCGCCAGGCCTGGTCGAGCTTGCGCCTGCCGTCCTCGCCGGCATCAGCAGCGTGGAGTAGGAGGTGGACCTCGCCCTTGCGCGCCGCCGTTTCGATCTTCTCGGCGCCGGTGAGCAGCGTCCCTGCCCGCGCCTCCAGGCCGAGCCGGTCGAGCGCCTGCTGGCGCAATGCCGCGGCGATCCGCTCGCCGAGATCGGCCGGCACCGAAACCGGCGCGCCCTTGAACGCCCGCGCCAGCGCCCCCTTGAGCTTGCCGTTCGCCCGGGCCGTTTCGAGCGCCGCCCGGTCGACGCCGATCCACGCCCCCCGCCCCGGCGCCTTGGCGCGCACGTCCGGGAGCAGCGCGCCCTCGGGCGACAGAGCGAGCCGAATGAGGGTCTCCCGGGCGGCATGCCCGCCGCTCAGGATGCACTTGCGCTCGGGCGTGTGCGCCCCCTTGTGCTCCTGCGAAGGCAGGAGCCCAGGATCGGCGCCAGACTGGGCTCCTGCCTTCGCAGGAGCACGGCTGCGCGTCAGCGTCTCATTGCGAGGGGTCCGCAACAGCGTCCTCCCCGCTCGGCGCCGCCGCGTCCTCGTCCTCGAACCAGTGCGCGCGCGCCGCCATGATGATCTCGTTGCCCTGCTCTTCGGAGAGGCCGTAATCGGCGAGCAGCCCGCCTTTGTCCTCGGGCCGGTTCGACTCGCGCTGGCGGCGCTGCTCCGGCCTCTTCTTGGCGACGAGCTCGTCGGTGGCGAGGTCGGCGAGGTCGTCGAGCGTCTTGATCCCGGCCTTGCCCAAGGTCACCAGCATCGCCTCGGTGAGGTAGGGCATTTCGGCAAGCTCGTCGGACACGCCGAGCCCGCGGCGCACCTCGCGAGAGGCCTCTTCCTGGCGCTGGAGCGCCTCGGCGGCGCGGCTCTGGAGCTCGGTGGCGAGATCGTCGTCGAAGCCCTCGATCGACGCCAGCTCGTCGAGCTGGACGTAGGCGACTTCCTCGAGCGCGCCGAACCCTTCCGCGACCAGCAGCTGCGCCAGCGTCTCGTCGACGTCCAATTCCTCCTGGAACAGGGTCGAGCGCTCGACGAACTCGCGCTGGCGCTTCTCGGAGGCGTCCGCCTCGGTCATGATGTCGATCGCGGATCCGGTGAGCTGCGATGCGAGGCGCACGTTCTGCCCGCGCCGGCCGATCGCGAGGCTCAGCTGGTCGTCGGGCACCACCACCTCGATCCGGCTCTCCTCCTCGTCGATGACGACGCGGCTGACCGTCGCCGGCTGGAGCGCGTTGACGACGAAGGTGGCGAGGTCCGGCGACCAGGGGATGATGTCGATCTTCTCGCCCTGCAGCTCCTGAACGACCGCCTGCACGCGGGAGCCCTTCATGCCGACGCAGGCGCCGACGGGGTCGATCGACGAATCGTGGCTGATCACGCCGATCTTGGCGCGGCTGCCCGGATCGCGCGCCGCCGCCTTGATCTCGATGATCGAATCGTAGATTTCGGGGACTTCCTGGGCGAACAGCTTCCGCATGAAATCGGGATGGGCGCGCGACAGGAAGATCTGCGGGCCCCGGTTCTCGCGGCGCACCGCCATGATCAGCGAGCGCGCCCGGTCGCCGACGCGGACGACCTCGCGCGGGATCTGCTGGTCGCGGCGGATCACTCCCTCGGCCCGGCCGAGGTCGACGACGACATGGCCGAACTCGACCCGCTTGACGACTCCGGTGATGATCTCGCCGGCCCGCTCCTTGAACTCCTCATATTGGCGCTCGCGCTCGGCGTCGCGGACCTTCTGGAAGATGACCTGCTTGGCCGCCTGGGCGGCGATCCGGCCGAACTCGATGGGGGGAAGCGGATCCACGATATAGTCGCCGACCACCGCGCCCGGCTGAAGCTTCTGCGAGTCCTCGAGGCTGACCTGCTTGAAATAATCGTCGACCGCCTCGACCACTTCGACCACCCGCCACAGGCGAAGGTCACCCGAAGTTCCGTCGAGCTTGGCGCGGATGTCGTTCTCGGCGCCGTAGCGGGCCCGGGCGGCGCGCTGGATCGCGTCCTCCATCGCCTCGATGACGATCGCCTTGTCGATCAGCTTCTCGCGAGCGACCGCGTCGGCGATTGCGAGCAGCTCGGCCTTGTTGGCGGAAACGGCGCCGGGAGCGCCCGGGGCGGTGGTGGCCATGTTCAGTCTTCCTCTGTTTCTTCGTTGTCAGTTCCCCGGCGAAGGCCGGGGTCCAGCTCTGAGTCCTCGCCTGGGTCCCGGCCTTCGCCGGGGTGCGGATCGGGCTCGACCGCTATTTCGTCCGCGCCTTCAGCGCTGATCGGAGCGGTCGCCTTGATGAGCCTGTCGGTCATCGCGAGCTTGGCCGACTGGATCGCCGCGAACGGCAGGCCGGTCGGCCCGAGCCCCTGCACGTCGACCAGCACCGAGTCTCCTTCAACTCCGGAAAGTTCGCCGCTGAACACCTTTCGGCCGTCGAGCTTCTCGGCGAGCACGATCCGGACCTCGTGGCCCTTCCAGTCGTCATAATCCTTGAGACGGGTGAGCGGCCTGTCGATCCCGGGCGAGCTCACCTCGAGCCGGTAGGCGTGGGGAATCGGGTCGCGGCCCGCGGCCTCCTCTTCGTCGAGCATCTCGGACAAGCGCCGCGACAGCCGGGCGCAATCGTCCAGGGTCAGTTGCCGCGTATCGGGCCGCTCGGCCATCACCTGCAGGGTCGGATCGCCAGTGCCCCCGATCATCTTGACTCGAACGAGCGCAAGCCCTTCGGCCTGCGCCACCGGCTCGATCAATCGGGTCACTTCGGCAAGGTCCGCCACAGGCTCTCCGCGAAATCCAAAACCTTCCGCCGCCGGCCCCGTCCCCGGGACCAGCCTCAACGTCTAACGATGTCGAGGAAGGTGAAGCGCATATAGGTGAGGCCGGGTGCGGGGGCAAGCGGGGATTCGCCGGGGACGCCGTCCAGGGCGGGGCGCTGGCCCCCTGCGCCTCTGCCGGGAGTCGAAGCG
>DASVVQ010000051.1:0-40229 GCA_036386475.1 Allosphingosinicella sp.
GATCCGATACTTCGGCGGTGGCGCTGGCGGCGGCGATAAATGCCGACCGCTGCGACATCTATACGGACGTCGAGGGGGTCTACACGACCGACCCGAGGATCGTGCCCAGGGCTCGAAAGCTTCCGATCGTCACCTACGAGGAGATGCTCGAGCTGGCCTCGGTCGGAGCCAAGGTTCTCCAGACCCGGTCGGTCGGGCTCGCCATGCGCCACGGCATCCCGATCAAGGTCCTGTCCTCCTTCGCCGACCGGCCCGGAACACTGATCGTTCGCGAAGACCAAATCGAGGAATATGGAATGGAACGCCAGCTCATCACCGGGATCGCCCACGACAAGAACGAGGCTCGGATGATCCTGACCGGGCTGCCCGATTCTCCCGGGGTCGCGGCGTCGGTATTCACCCCGCTGGCCGAGGCCGGGGTCAATTACGACCTCATCGTGAGGAGCGTCCCGCGCGCCGGGCAGCCGACCGACCTCACGTTCACAGTGCCTCGCTCGTCGCTGGCGCTCGCCGCCGACCTCATCGAGAAGCGCAAGGCCGAGATCGGGTTCGACGAGCTTTTGACCGACAGCGCGGTCACCAAGCTCAGCATCGTCGGAGTCGGGCTGAGGAGCAATCCCGAAATCGCGGCGCGGATGTTCGCGACTCTGGCCGACCGCAAGATCGACATCCTCGCCATCACGACCAGCGAGATAAAGGTCTCGGTGCTGATCCCGGAGGATTATACCGAGCTTGCGGTTCGGGTGCTTCACACCGCCTTCGGGCTGGACGATATCGGGGAGGGGGAATGATCGCCCCGTCATTCCCGCGAAAGCGGGAATCCCGCTTCTTGTTTCTGACGTCCGGAGAGAAGAAAGCGGGATCCCCGCTTTCGCGGGGATGACGGAGTGAAGATGACGGAACCGACCTTACTTCCACTCTCGGCCGCGATACCGGGCTTGCGGTTCGGGTGCTTCACACCGCCTTCGGGCCGGACGATGTGGGGGAGGGGGAATGATCGCCCCGTCATTCCCGCGAAAGCGAGAATCCCGCTTCTTGTTTCTAACGTCCGGAGAGAAGAAAGCGGGATCCCCGCTTTCGCGGGGATGACGGAGTGATCATGACCGACGCCGCCTCCCCCCCCGCCCCCGCCGCGACCCCCACTCTCGGCCGCGAGCGCCTGCAGCGCCTGATGAAGCGCGGCACGGACTTCCTCGGCTGCGAGGTCGCGGTGCTCGGCGGGGCGATGAGCTGGATCTCGGAGAGGAACCTCGTCTCCGCTTTGTCCAACGCCGGAGCGTTCGGAGTGATCGCCTGCGGGGCGATGACTCCGGATCTGCTCGATATCGAGATCGCCGAGACGAAGGCCCGCACCGACCGCCCGTTCGGGGTCAACCTCATCACCATGCACCCGATGCTCTCCGAGCTGATCGACGTCTGCGCCCGGCACGGGGTCAGCCATGTCGTCCTCGCCGGCGGGCTCCCGCCGCCCGGCTCGATCGACCGGATCAAGGACAACGGCGCCAAGCTGATCTGCTTCGCGCCCGCTCTGGCGCTTGCCAGGAAGCTGACCCGCTCCGGAGTCGACGCCCTGGTCATCGAGGGCATGGAGGCGGGCGGGCATATCGGCCCGGTCTCGACCTCGGTCCTCGCCCAGGAGATATTGCCGCCGCTCAGCCACGACATACCGATCTTCGTCGCCGGAGGGATCGGCCATGGCGGGCTGATGGCCGGCTACCTGGAGATGGGGGCGGTGGGCTGCCAGCTCGGAACCCGCTTCGTCTGCGCGACCGAATGCATTGCCCACCCCAATTTCAAGAAGGCCTTCATCCGCGCCTCGGCGCGCGACGCGATCACCTCGGTGCAGATCGACCCGCGCCTCCCGGTGATCCCCGTCCGCGCCTTGAAGAACCGCGAGATGGAGAGCTTCGCCGCCAAGCAACGCGAGGTCGCCGACCTCCTCGACCGCGGCGAGGTCGAGATGATGGAAGCGCAGCTCCAGATCGAGCATTACTGGGCCGGCGCCCTCCGCCGCGCGGTCATCGACGGCGACGTCGAGACCGGCTCGGTCATGGCGGGCCAGTCGGTCGGCATGGTGAAGAGCGAGCAGAGCGTCGCGGAGATCGTCGCCCAGCTCGTCGACGAAGCCGCCCACGCGCTCGAACGCCGCAGCGCACACGCCTAGCTTCGCTAGTGCCAGTCGGCGTCCGCGGCTGGACGCATGTCCTTCGCGGCGGCGATGATGTCGGCGAGGTCGGCCGGGCCGTCGAACGGATCCTCGTCGACCGCCATGGGCGATTTTCCGGGCCTTCGGGAGCGGAGCAGCTATAGTGAGAAACGCCCACCCGCTCACCTTTCCAATTGCCCAATCCTGTGCATGATGGGCGCATGAAGCAATTCGTTCTCTTGCTCGCTCTGCTTCTGGCGACGGCCGTGCAAGCTCAGGCACCCCGGCGCGTTCCGCTGACGGGCTATGTCGATCGTAGCGGTCAGGTGGTTGAGCCCGCTACCTGGGAGACCGGATCTGCCCTTTTCCAAGGAGATTGGGTGGCGGTCTCGCGACGGGGAAAAGCCGGCTATCTAAACCTGCGCACCCGAGCGACCACCGGCTTGATATTCGACGGGGTTGCGGACGCTAGCTACGACCGCGAACTCTTCGCGCACGGGCCCGAGCCTGTCCGCGTCGGCGATGAATGGGGCTATGCAGATCACACTGGCCGCATCTTGATCACGCCGCGCTTCGCCGGCGCGCAAAGCTTCGACGCTGACGGGCTTGCAATTGTGCAGGCTAGCCACTCGTCGGGATTTGGCAATGTATTCGGTATGATCGACCGCAGCGGATCGTTCGTAGTTGAACCACAATATGACATAATCAGGCCTTTCCGGGGCGCCGCGCTTACAGGGGTAAGTCGTGCGGGCCGCTTTGGCGCGATCGATCGCACGGGGCGGGAGGTCATCCCGCTTCGTTTCGGGGAATCGGAGCCTTTGCGCCAAACGGCCTCGCCCCGGCGACCACGAACGGCGGCTACGGCCGGGACGGGCACTGGGGCTATATCGATCATAGCGGGCGCTTTGTGATTCCCGAGCGCTTCACCCACGCCGGCAACTTCACCGGGGATCGGTCTGACGGTGGGATCGACGCGCCTGCCGGGCTCGCGCGCGTTGCCTTTGGTCCTCGCGAGGTCGGTTACATTGATGCCACGGGCACGGTGGTAACGCGCTTCGCACCTGGCGTGATTGCCTGGGGCGTTGGCGCCAACGGACTCGTCCGCTTCCAGGACGCGACCACCGCTCGCTATGGTTTCGCGGACGCCAATACCGGTGCGATCGTGATCCCCGCACGCTTTTCGCAAGTGGGTGGCTTCGATCACCACGGCTTGGCCGCCGCGAGCGAAGGTGACCGCGCCGGGTTCATTCGTGCAGATGGCGAGTGGGCCTTCCCGCCGCGCTTCACCTCCTCATACGACTTTGATGCGTTCGGTCAGGCTCAGGTAATCGAGAACGGCCGCGCAGAGCTGATCGACCGCACTGGCTGGGTGCTGGCGACGCTTATCCACGGCGAGGCATTCTATCATCAGAACAGTCAGTACGCTGCGTTTCGCGTCTTCCCGGGCCGGGAGGACGCACCGACCCAGCACTTCGGCGGTTGGTCGCTCGACGCGACGCTCCATGCCGTTCCCGAGACGCCGTCGCTCCTGCCTACGTCGACAGGAAACGTTCGGTTGAGCTTCACAAGCGACGATGGCCTCGTTCGCTGGCTGATCGAGACCGAAGGTTGGGAGGTAACGATCCGCAACGAGGAAGGGCTGGCTTCCGACCCTGATATGACGCGTCAAAATCGCTTAGCCGATTTGCCCAGCGACGCCGGCGCGCTGATCGATCTGCTCGTCCAACAGTTCGAGGGCCGATCGGAGCTCAGCATCGCGACTACGCTTCCAGGCGCTACGGCGCAGGCCGAGCAGTCCAAGCGTGCAGACCATATCGCGGCGAATCGCGCCCGATATATCAGCGAGCTTCGCGCCTCGTCGCCCGACTTGGCGCAGGCTCTCGCGGCCATGCGTGCCCTGATTGCCGAGCGATTTGGCACGCTGTCCGGCGCGCCCTGCATGCCGCCCCGATGCGTATACTGACACAGCGTATTGGTGCGCTGGCCCTCTGGCTCACGCATCACAGCTGAGAATCTCAAATGTCGATGAACCTAGCTCGCATGCTCTAGGGTGATGCGCAGGCGGCCGCGGCAGCGTTCCCAGAGCTGGGTCGAGACGCCGCCCATCAGCCGCCGGCCGTCGCGCGTGATCGACCATCTGAGCACGACCAGCGCCGACCGACGACCGACCGGCCGCGTCTCGAGCAGCTCCGCCTCGGACCGTCCCATCGAGCCGCGGTCGGAGAAGTCCTGCCGCATGGAGGCGGCGAATTCGTCGAAGCCGCGCGTCACGCCGCCGCGATTGACCCAGGTGATGCGACGCTCCGGACAATAGGCGGCGAGCGCGCCTTCGAGGTCGCCCCGGTTCCACGCCGCGACCTGCGCCTGTACCCCGCGCGCAGCCTCGCCGGCGACGCCCGAAGGCGCATCCGCAAGCATCATCAGGGCAGCGAGGAGCATCGACCACTCACCGCACGGCCGCGAGCGCAGGTCAAGCCTCAGGGCGATTGGACGCCAGCCGCCTTCCTGCTACCGCTCCGGTCATGCCGACCGCTTCCGTCGCCTCCTCGCGCGAGATCCTGACCGGGCTGCACGACGTGATGGCTTCGCGCGCTTCGGCCCAAGCCAAGCTCAACAAGGTCGTCAAGATCATCGCAGAGGCGATGTCGAGCGAGGTCTGCTCGATCTACCTGCTGCGCGACGGGCTGCTCGAATTGTTCGCTACCGTCGGCCTCAAGCAGGAGGCGGTCCACGTCACCAAGCTCGCCGCCGGCGAGGGCCTGGTCGGCACGATCGCCAGAAACGTCGACGTGCTGAACCTGGCCGAGGCAACCAGCCATCCCGAGTTCGCGTTTCGGCCGGAGACGGGCGAGGAGCTGTTCCACAGCTTCGCCGGCGTTCCGATCATCCGGAAGGAGCGGGCCATCGGAGTGCTCGCCGTCCAACATGCCGATCCGCGCGCCTATGACGACGTCGAGATCGAGGCGCTGCAGACCGTGGCGATGGTGCTGTCCGAGCTCATCGCCAATGCCGGCCTCGCCGACAAGGCGAAGAGCTCGTCTTCTTCGGCGCGGGAAGACGGGCCGCAGCGGCTGACCGGGCTGCGCCTCGTCACCGGCATGGGCCGCGGCTACGCCGTCTTCCATCAGCCGCGGATCCTCATCGAGCATACTGTCGCCGAGGATACGGAGGCCGAACGCCACCGCGTCTATTCGGCCTTCCGCAAGATGCGCGAGCAGATCGATGCGATGACCAATGCCGCCGAGTTCGGCACCGGCGGCGAGCATCACGAGGTCCTCGAGACCTACAAGATGTTCGCTTACGACGAAGGCTGGGCGCGGCGGATCAACGAGGCGATCGACAGCGGCCTCACCGCCGAAGCAGCGATCGAACGCGTCCGCCAGCGCATGCAGATGCGCATGCGCCAGATCGACGACGCCCTGCTCCAGGACCGAATGCACGATCTCGACGATCTGTCGAACCGCCTGCTGCGCATCGTCTCGGGGCAGCTCGGGACAGCGGCGCAGATGGGTTTGAGGCAGGACGCGATCCTGATCGCGCGCAACCTCGGCCCTGCAGAGCTGCTGGAATATGACCGCAGGCGTCTCAAGGGGGTGATTCTCGAGGAAGGATCGCTGACCGCGCACGTCACCATCGTCGCGCGAGCGATGGGCGTGGCGATGCTGGGGCGGGTGAAGAGCGTCCGTCAGGCGATCGGAGAGGGCGACTATGTCCTGCTCGACGGCGGCGAGGCGGCTGCGTTCGTCCGGCCGACGCCGGCTGTCAAGGAGGCGTTCAAGGCCAAGCTCGCGGCGACCGCCAAGCGCCGCGCCGAGTTCGCCGCCTTGCGCGACGTGCCGCCGGTGACCAAGGACGGGGCGCGGATCGTCGTCATGGTCAATGCCGGCCTGCGCGACGACGCCGAGGCGCTCGATGCCGTCGGCGCCGACGGCATCGGCCTGTTCCGCACCGAGTTCCAGTTTCTCATCTCGGCCGGCTTTCCCGGCCGCGAAAGCCAGCAGAAGCTCTACAAGGCGGTGCTCGACGCGGCCGGCGCCAAGCCGGTCATCTTCCGCACCGTCGACGTCGGCGGCGACAAGGCCCTCCCGTATCTCGACGGCGCGGACGGCGAGCATGAGGAGAACCCGGCCATGGGGTGGCGGGCGATTCGCCTCGCCCTCGACCGCGACGGGCTGATGCGGGCGCAGGCCCAGGCCTTGCTCGAAGCCGCCGCCGGCCGCGAGCTCCAGGTCATGTTTCCGATGATTTCCGAGCCCTGGGAGTTCGACCAGGCCAAGGCGATCGTCGAGGAGGAGCGGGCGCGGATGGGCGCGCGCAGGAAGCTCCTGCCGCACCGGGTGAGCTACGGGGCGATGCTCGAAGTGCCGGCGCTTGGCGAGACCCTCGACATTCTGCTTCCGAAGATCGATTTCCTGTCGATCGGCACCAACGATCTGACCCAGTTCCTGTTTGCGGCCGACCGCGCGCATCCCAAGCTCGCCGAGCGCTACGACTGGCTGTCGCCGGCCATCCTGCGCTTCCTCAGACGGGTCGTTGCCGAGGCGCGGGCCCATGACGTCCCCGTCGGCATTTGCGGCGAAATGGGCGGAAGGACGCTCGAGGCCATGGCTCTGATCGGCATCGGCCTCGAGCGCTTCTCGATTACCCCGGTTGCAGTCGGCCCGATCAAGGCGATGATCCGCTCCTTGGACCGCGCGGCGATCATGTCCGAGATGGAGCGACTGCTGGCGGCGCCTCCCGCGAATCTGCGCGCCTCGCTAACTGCGTGGGCGGACAAAGAGGGCGTTCGAACTGCCTAAGTGCGCGGCGACCGCGCGGTTGACAGCCCCCACCTTCTTCGAGTGATACAGATCAATCACACGCTTTGGCCCGGACTGGATGCGAATTGATGGCTGAGACGGACCAGGAACTTTTGCCGGATGCGCCGATCGGCGAGCGCCTGAGAGTGGCGCGCGAGGCGAAGGGGCTGAGCCTGGACGAGATTGCGGGCCAGACACGGATTCCGGTCCGCCACCTACAGCATATCGAAACCGGCGACTGGGAGGCTCTGCCCGCGATCACCTATTCGATCGGCTTCGTCCGCTCCTACGGCAATATCGTCGGGCTGGACGGCGCCGCGCTCGGGCAGGAGCTACGTCAGCAGCTGGGCGGCGCCAGCCGGCGCCCTGGCCCGGCTCCCGAATATTATGAGCCGGCCGACCCGGCACGGGTGCCGCCCCGCTGGCTCGCCATCGCCGCCGTCCTGATCGCGGTGCTGCTGATCGGCGGCTATCTTCTCTTCCGGAGCGGCGTCGATGACGGCGAGGAGGTAGCCGCCGAGGAGCGGAACGCCGCAACGGCATCGCGGCCGGTGCCGCAGCAAGCTCCTGCCCAGCCCTCGCCTCAGGCCGCTGCCGGTCAGCCGGTGACGCTGACGGCTCAGGCACCGGTCTGGCTGCGCGTGTCGGAGCAGGGCGGAGCGGTGATCGCAGAGCGCACGCTGGCCGCCGGCGAGAGCTTCCAGGTGCCGGCGACAGCGCAGCGGCCGGTGCTCCGCGTCGGCGCTCCCGAGGCCCTGCGCGTGACCGTGGGACAGACCCAGATCCCGCAGCTCGGCCCGTCCGGGCAGCCGGTCGGGAATGTCAGCCTCCGGCCCGAGGACCTGGTCGCGCGCGCGGGCGGCGCTTCACCGCAAGCCGCGCAGCCTCCGGCGCAATAAAGGCAGTTAAGGCTGGCGACAGGCGCCGGTTGAGATTAGCACGTGAGATCAGTGACCTTGGGGGGTTCTGGTATGCGTATTCGTCTCATTGCCGCGATCCTGCTCGCTGGAGCCGCGCTTCCGGCCGCAGCACAGCCGCGCGAAACCACGGAGCAGCGCATCGAGCGGCTCGAGCAGCAGCTGCGTGCCGTCCAGCGCCGTGTTTTCCCGGGCGGCCAGATCCCACAGGTAGAGCCCGAGATCGGGCCGCAGGCGCAGCAGCCGGGCGGGGCGCGCCCCACCGGCAACAGCGCGGTTGCGGATCTCAACGCCCGCGTCGACGCGCTCGAGGCGCAGCTCGCCGCCCTTACCGGCGCGATCGAGGAAAATTCCAACCGCACCCGTCAGATGGAGGCGGCGTTCGCCAGCTTCCGCCAGGAAGCCTCCGCCCGTTTCGCCCGGCTCGAGCCTGCGCCGGCCGCCGCCCCGGTCCAGGTCGTTGCCGCCCAACCCGCACCGGTGCAGGTCGCCGCCGCGGAGCCCGCCGCGCCCGATCCCGCGCCCGCAAGCGCCGGCTCCGGCGATGCGGCCGAGGCTGCCTACAATGCCGGTTTCCGCCTCTGGGAGGCGCGGCGCTACGAAGAGGCGCAAGTCACGCTGCAGCAGGTCGCCCAGCGCTATCCGCGCAGCCGCTGGGCGAGCTGGGCGAGCAACCTCGCCGGCCGCGCCTTTCTGGACGACAACAAGCCGGCCACCGCGGCCCGCATCTTCCTCGCCAATTACCAGGGCAATCCCGAAGGGGAGCGCGCCGCCGACAGCCTCTTCTTCCTCGGCCAGGCCCTGGTCGCGCTCGAGCGCCGTCCCGAAGCCTGCCGCGTCTATGACGAGCTGGCGGCCACCTATCCCAACATGCGATCCTGGCTGCGCGAACGCCTGCCGGGCGCCCGCCAAGCCGCGAGGTGCGCGGCGGGCTAGGCGGCGCGGGGGACGATGCGGTCGAGCTCGCCGGCGTGGGCGCGGCGCACTTCCTCGAGGTCGAAGTCGTTCTGCAAGCCAAGGAAAAAACCTTCGGGCATGCCGAAGTAGCGGGCGAGCCTGAGATCGGCATCGGCGTCCACGTCCTCGGAAGCGTCGAGGAGGGCCTGAAGCCGCCTCTCCGGCAGGCCGGTCCCCGTAGCGACCTCGGCGAGCGGGATTTCAGAGCCGATCAGGAAATCCTCACGCAGGATGTCACCGGGGTGGACGTTATCCAACCGGTCCTCATCCGCGATGGTAGTCCTCGATCCGGACATCGTCCGCGTCTCCCTCGACCCAGCGGAAGGTGATCCGCCACTGGTCGTTGATGCGGATACTATATGTCCCTTTGCGGCCTCCCTTCAACTCCTCGAACCGGTTGCCTCTGGGAACGCGAAGGTCATGCGGCTTTCGGGCGCGATTGATCGCGCGAAGCTTCCGACGCGCCGCATTCTGAATGTCGAAGGGCAGCTTACGGCTCCGTTCGCCGTTCCAGATGCGCTCCGTTTCCTCGTCGGCAAGAGTGCGGATCATGACGACTATAGCAGCGCGTCGAGCTTGCGCCAGTCAGTGTCACTGGGACGCTTTGCCTCCCAAAACCGCCAGCCGTTCACGTTGGTCCGGGTTATATGCTGCGCCGCGGACGAAGGACTTGCGTGCTCTGTTCCCGCTTGGTCTATCCAGCGGCCGTTGCGGATCTCCGCGAGGTACTCAATACCCTTGTATGTCACCCTAAGACGAGTGCCGTCGGGCAAAAAGAGCCCTCCGCGCAGAAGGAGGCCCTTCGCAGAAGCTGTCTCACTGACCGCCTGGTTAGGGCTCGGGCCCAGTTTCAGGAGCTCACGGAGCACATCGTTGTAAGTGTGGCTCTCGCGCTTTCGAAGGGCGGTTAGCGCTTTAAAAACTTCGAAATCGATATCTATCTGCACCGGCGGCCTCCCGAGCTTTAGGTCTATAGTGCTCTAAAGCTCCCGCCGTCAATGGATACGCTAACGCCGACCCCCAATCCGCTTGCCCATCCGGATCGCCTGCTGTTTTCCGTACCGCGTCTTTCTCGTGCCCGGCTTTCCCTCGGTCGAGTTGCCGAGGAGGGGCGCGCGCTTTTCGTGGTCGGGGACGCCGAGCTCGTCGGATTCGAGACGGCGGATCTCGTCGCGAAGACGCCCGGCCTCTTCGAATTCAAGATCGGCGGCGGCCTTGCGCATGCGGCTTTCGAGGTCGGCGATATAGGCCTTGAGGTTGTGGCCGACCAAGTGCGGGCGGTCCTCGTCGCCGGTGTCGATGAGCACGGCGTCGCGCTGGGAGACGTCGGCGAGGATGTTTTGGATGTCGCGCTTGATCGTGGTCGGCGTGATGCCGTGCGCCTCATTATATTCGAGCTGCTTCTGGCGGCGCCGGTCGGTCTCCCGCAGCGCGCGCTCCATCGAGCCGGTGGTGCGATCGGCGTAGAGGATGACGCGGCCCTCGACGTTGCGCGCGGCGCGGCCGATCGTCTGGATGAGCGAGGTCTCTGAGCGCAGGAACCCTTCCTTGTCCGCGTCGAGGATGCCGACGAGGCCGCATTCCGGGATGTCGAGCCCCTCGCGCAGCAGGTTGATGCCGACGAGCACGTCGTAGACGCCGAGCCTCAGATCGCGGATGAGCTCGATGCGCTCCAGCGTCTCGACGTCCGAATGCATGTAGCGGACGCGCAGCCCCGCCTCGTGCATGAACTCGGTCAGGTCCTCGGCCATGCGCTTGGTGAGCGTGGTCACCAGAGTGCGGTAACCCTTCTTCGCCGTGATCCGGGCCTCGTTGATCAGGTCCTGGACCTGGTCCTCGACCGGCTTGATCTCGACCGGCGGGTCAATGAGGCCGGTGGGGCGGATGACCTGCTCCACGAAGACGCCGCCGGTCTGCTCCATCTCCCAGCCGCCGGGCGTCGCCGAGACCGCAACCGTCTGCGGGCGCATCACGTCCCATTCGTTGAAGCGCAGCGGGCGATTGTCGATGCAGCTGGGCAGGCGGAAGCCATATTCGGCGAGCGTGATCTTCCGCCTGTGGTCGCCGCGCGCCATGGCGCTGATCTGCGGCACCGTCTGGTGGCTCTCGTCGACGAAGAGCAGCGCATTCTCCGGCAAATATTCGAACAAGGTCGGCGGCGGCTCGCCGGGGAGGCGGCCGGTCAGAAAGCGACTGTAATTCTCGATGCCGGCGCACGAGCCGGTGGCCGCGATCATCTCGAGATCGAAATTGGTGCGCTGCTCGAGCCTTTGCGCCTCGAGCAGCTTGCCTTCTGCGACGAGCTCCTTCAGCCGCTCGGTCAGCTCATGGCGGATCGCCTCCATCGCCTGCTTGAGCGTCGGGCCCGGCGTCACATAGTGCGAATTGGCGTAGACCTTGACGGAATCGAGGCTGGCGACCTTCTTGCCGGTCAGCGGATCGAACTCGACGATCTCCTCGATCTCGTCGCCGAACAGATTCACTCGCCAGGCCGTGTCCTCGTAGTGGGACGGGAAGATTTCGAGATTGTCGCCGCGCACGCGAAAATTGCCGCGTGTGAAGGCCTGGTCGTTGCGCTTGTACTGGAGGGCGACGAGCTTCCTGATGATCTCGCGCTGGTCGACCGTCTCCCCTTTCTTGAGCGAGAAGACCATCGCCGAATAGGTCTCGACCGAGCCGATACCGTACAGGCAGGAGACCGAGGCGACGATGATGACGTCGTCGCGCTCGAGCAGCGAACGTGTGGCGGAGTGGCGCATGCGGTCGATCGCCTCGTTCACCGAGCTTTCCTTCTCGATGTAGGTGTCGGTCCGCGGGACGTAGGCCTCGGGCTGATAGTAATCGTAATAGCTGACGAAATATTCGACGGCATTGTCGGGGAAGAAGCTTTTGAACTCCCCGTAGAGCTGCGCCGCGAGGATCTTGTTGGGCGCGAGGACGAGGGCGGGTCGCTGCAGCTCCTCGATGACCTTGGCCATGGTAAAGGTCTTGCCCGAGCCGGTAACGCCGAGCAGGACCTGGGTCTGCTCGCCCGACAAAGCGGTCTCGACCAGCTCAGCGATCGCCTGCGGCTGGTCGCCCGACGGCGAATAATCGGAGACGATGCGCAGGCGTTTCCCGCCTTCCGCCTTTTCGGGCCGTTGGGGGCGGTGCGGGACGAAGTCCTGCCCCGTTTCGGGCTCCTCGAGCCCGGTCCTGATCGCGATCGCCATGGCAGCCATATGGTCATTCAGGCCGGTGGGCGCTAGCGTGCGCGCGATCATGAAGAGGTGGTCCCGATGACGAAACGAAATGCGCTTGTCGCGCTGACGGCGGCGGCGGCGGTCGCCGCCTTGGGGGGATGCGGCAGCGAGCCCGAAAAGAAGGCGAAGGCGCCGCCCGCCGCCCAGGCTTTCGAGGCCGGCCAGTGGCAGTCGAGCCTCGAAGTCTTCAACTTCCGCCGCGCCGACGAGGGGCGGCCGCGGCTGAACATGCCCAACGGCACCCGAGTCGAAGGCGCAGCCTGCATCGGGCCCGGGGACACGACCCGGCCGCCGCCGGAGCTCTTCGTAGGCGACGATTTCACGAATTGCCGCTGGATCGACAATTTTTCGATGCGCAACGGGCGCCTCGTCTCGGGCATGACCTGCCGGCGCGCCGGCGTCGGCGAAGTCGAGATCAGCGTCGAGCTCGATATGACGGCGACCAGCTACCAGGGGACCGTCCAGATGCTGACCCGCCTGGTCAGCGACGGCGACGTGACCCTGTCCGCCCGCGCCCAGGGCCGCCGCACCGGCCAGTGCACCGCCGAGGAGGGCGCCGGCAACAGTCAGAAGGCCAGGTGACGCGGCACGCCGCAAGCTGTGCCGCGTTCCTTGCCCTCGCCTCCTGCAGCGGGGGCGGCGAGGTCGGCAACGCGGCCGAGGAGAATATCGGCTCCTCCGCCCGCGACGACATCGCCCGCGACCTCGCCCGGGTGGAGATCCGCCCTGGACTCTGGGAGGTGAACAGCGAGATCCTCGCGGCGAGCCAGCCTCGGCTGCCGCACGAGATGGCGGAGGGGATCAAGGGCAGGCGCCCTGTCCGGCGCCACTGCATCACCCCCGAGCGGGCGGCGCGGCCGGACGGCGGCTTTCTCAATTCGGCCGGCAGCCGCTGCACGCACCGCGGCTTCGCGATGCGTGGCGGCCGCCTCGAGGGCACCACGATCTGTGCCCATCCCGAAGGCGAGACTCGCGCTACCCTCACCGGACGCTACACGCCCGAGCGCTTCGACTTCGAATCCGAGATCCAGACTCCCGGATACGGCGAGGTGATGACCATCCGCGGCCGCCACGTCGGCCGCCGCATCGGCGAATGCAGGCAAGGAGCAGCGGCGAAATGATCGGCTACGTCACCCTCGGCACGAACGACATCGATCGGGCGCGCGCTTTTTACGACGCCCTCCTCGCCGAGCTCGGTGCGAAACGGCTGATGCAGCTCCCCGACAACGATTTTACTCTCTACGGCACCGGCTTCGGCAGGCCCGGCCTCGCCGTTATTCGGCCCTATGACGGTGGCCCTGCGGTCGCCGGCAACGGCAACATGGCGGCCCTGGTCGTCGACACGCGCGAGAAGGTCGACGCGCTTTATGCCAAGGCGATCGCGCTCGGCGCCCGCGACGAAGGGGGTCCGGGCCTGCGCTCGCCGGAGGGCCCGACGGCTTTTTACGGCGCCTATTTCCGCGATCCCGACGGCAACAAGCTCTGCGTCTTCAGGCTCGGCCCGGCCTGAGCGAATGCGGGTCCGCGCGATCGTCAACCGCGGCGGCGGCACCCTTCTGGCAAAAAGCGGTGCGGACCCCGGCGCGCGGCTCGACGCCGCATTTTTTCGCCACGGCATCGAGGCCGACGTCCGCGTCGTGGAAGGCGAGAGCCTCGCAAAGGAGTTTCGAGAAGCCGCGGAAGCGCCCGGCCTCGACGCGGTCGTGGCCGGCGGCGGTGACGGCACGATGAGCTGCGCCGCAGGTCAATTGGCGGGGACGGGAAGGCCGCTCGGTCTCGTTCCGCTCGGCACGCTCAACCACCTCGCCCGCGACGCCGGCATTCCAACCGATCTCGACGAAGCGGTGGCGGCGATCGCCGGAGGCGCCACTCGCGACATCGACGTCGCGGAGGTCAACGGCCGCGTCTTCGCCAACAATAGCGCAATCGGCCTCTATCCGCGCATGGTTCGCGGCCGCGAGGAGCTGCAGGCGCGGCGCGGCCGCTCCAAGCGGCTGGCCATGCTCGTGGCCAGCCTCGGCGCCCTGCGCCGCTTCTCCCTCCACCGTCTGACGGTCGACCTCGGTGCGGTCCGCGGGCCGATCGAGACCCCGCTGCTGTTCGTCGGCAACAATGTCTACGAGACGAGCCTGCTCGGCCTCGGCCGGCGTAGCGCGCTCGATCGCGGGGAACTCTGCATTTACGCGCCCCTGGTGCGCGGGCGGCTCCATTTCCTCGGTCTCGGCCTGCGCGGCCTGATCGGCCTTAGCAAGCAGCGCGATTTCGTCAGCCTCACCGGGATCGAGGAGGTCGTGGTCCGCTCGCGCCGCGCCTCGCTGACCGTCTCTCTCGATGGCGAGACAGTCCAGATCGCGACTCCGCTGCGCTACCGCATCCGCCCCGGGGCGCTGCGGATCATCGTGCCGGGGCCAGCGGAGGAACGCTGAAGGTTCGGCCGACCTCGGTCGCGACGAAGCGATCGTCGGCAATCCCGCGCGCACGCCGGATCTCGGCGAGGCGGCGAGGCGGCGCGTCGATCGCCTCGAAGGTGAGCTGGACCGTGCCCCAGTGCATGCCGAGCGCCATGCCTGGCCGCAACGCCTCGAAGACCGCAACCGCCTCGGCCGGGTCGACATGATTGTCCCTCATGAAGTCGCGCGGCTCGTAGGCGCCGATCGGCAGGATCGCGAGCCGGACGGGTCCGCTCCGCGCCGCCTCGCGCGGCCAGGAGCCGTCGCCGTAGCCGGTATCGCCGGCGAAGAAGACGTTGCCGCCGGCCAGGCGGATCGTGAAGCCGGACCAGAGCGCCCGGTTCCGGTCCGTGCCCCAGCGGCTCGACCAGTGGTGGACGCGCTCGACCACCACTTCGGCCGGACCGGCGCGGACGCTTCCGCCCCAGTCGCGGGCCGTCGCGGCGATGCCCGAGCTGCGCAGCAGGCGGTCGTTGCCGAGGCTGGTGACGATCAGCGGCCGGTCGCGCTGCCACAGGTGGCGGAGCGTGCTCGTGTCCATATGGTCGTAATGATTGTGGCTGACGAGGACGAGGTCGATCTTCGGCAAATCCTCCAGGCGCACGCCGGGTGCGCGCACCCGTTTCGGGCCGATGAAGGAGAGCGGCGAGGTCCGCTCCGACCAGACCGGATCGGTGAGGATGTTGAGACCCTGCGTCTGGATGAGGACGGTGGCGTGGCCGATCCAGGTCACACGCATCTCTTCGCCCTCGACGCGCCGCGGCGGCACCGTCTGGCGCACCGGCACGCTCTCCGGCCAGCGCGCCTTGGCGGCGGGGTGGACGAGGCGGTTCATGAAGCGGTGCGGCGTGCTGGCAGCCGGGCCGGGCTCGGAGCCCGGATTGAAGAAGCGCTGGCCGTCGAAATGGCCGCTGGGCGAGCCCTCATAATAGATGCGGTCGAGAAAAGGCGGAATCAGCGATGGCGCGAGCGAAAGGGCGATGACGAAGAACAGGATCGCCGTGCCGAGCCGCCTCAGGATCTTCCGCATCGCCGCATTCTTCAGGGTATGATGGCGAAGCCGGCGGGGGCGCGGGTCTCGCGATGCTCCGAATGGTACATGTCGAGGACGAGCGAGGCGCGGCCCGGGGCAGCGGCGCCGCAATCGAGCGCGTAGGACGCGACGATCGATCCGTAGGCGCCGACGCCGGCGGCGCGGCGCTCGCCGACCGCGGGCGCCTCGCCGTTCGCGCAACGCAGGCGCGCGAGATAGGCGCGCTCGCCGTCGGGGCCGCCGACCCGCACGGGATTCTCGGGCGTGCCCAGCGGATGCGCCGCGACGGCTGCGGCCAAAGCGTCGATCTCGGCCATGACGTCGCCGGTCTGCGCCTCGCCGAGCAATTGCTGCGGCGCAACGTCGCGCTGGCCGATCGGCGGCGGAGGCGGCGTCGTCTGGACGGCGAGGAGGAGAGCGGCCGCGAGCGCGGCGGCGGTGAGGGACATTGGGAGGGCTCCAGGAAATTCGTGCGCCTTCCTAGCGGCTTGGAAGGGTCAATGGAAGTTGCGGCTCCGAACCTCGATCACCGGCCCTGGCGGCGCGCGCTTCGGGCGATGGCGCGGATCGGGGCCGCCGAAGCTGGCGCCGTCGCCGGGGCTGGGGCGATGCGGGAAGTCCATCGCGGCGACGGAATGGAGGAGGGGCATCATGTCCTCGAGCCGGTCGGAGATGACGTGGATCACCTCCCCCTCGCGCTGGACGTGGCCCTTCACGCTTATCATCGCCGCGCCGAGGACGATGCGGCGGTGGACGTCGAACAGGCGCTGCCAGATGATGATGTTGGCGACGCCGGTCTCGTCCTCGATGGTGATGAATGTCACATTGCCGGCGCCCGGGCGCTGGCGGACGAGGACGATGCCGGCGACCTCGATCTTACGGCCGTCGCGCACGTCGCGGAGGCCCGCGCAGGTTGTGATGCTGCGTGCGTCGAGCTGCGGGCGCAGGAAGTGCAGCGGGTGGGCGCGCAAGCTAAGCTGGAGCGAGCGATAGTCCTCCACCACCTCGCGCCCCTCGCTCATCGCCGTGAGGACGACCTCGGGCTCGCGATCGCGCGCGTCGGCGGCGGCGAAGAGGGGAAGCGGCGCGTCGCCCAGGCCGCGCACCCGCCACAGGGCCTGGCGCCGGTCGAGGCCGAGCGAGGCGAAGGCGTCGGCGTCGGCGAGCTTCTCCAGCGCCGCGACCGGCACGCCCGAGCGGCGCCAGACGTCCTCGACGCTGTCGAAGTCCCGCTCGGCCCGGGCGGCGAGGATCATGGCGGCGTGGAGGTTGGCGAGGCCCTTCACCATCCTGAGACCGAGGCGGAGGGGGAGGAGGGATGAGGGAAGAAGATCCTCCCCGAGCTTGTCTCGGGGAGGGGGACCGCCGCAGGCGGTGGAGGGGCTGAGCGCGAAGCGCGAAGACGAACCCTTAGCTTCGCTGCGGGCCCCTCCACCATGCTTCGCATGGTCCCCCTCCCCCAGCAAGCTGGGGGAGGATCCATCCTCCAGCGTGCAGTCCCAGCGGCTCTGGTTGACGCAGGCCGGGCGCACCTCCACCCCGTGCTCGCGTGCATCCCTCACGATCTGGGCGGGGGCGTAGAACCCCATGGGCTGGGCGTTCAAAAGAGCCGCGCAGAAGATTTCGGGATGGTGGCACTTCATCCAGCAGGACGCATAGGCGATCTTGGCGAAGCTCGCCGCATGACTCTCGGGGAAGCCGTAGCTGCCGAAGCCCTCGATCTGCTTGAAGGTGCGCGTCGCGAAGTCCTCGGAATAGCCGTTGGCGATCATGCCGGCGATCAGCTTGTCGTGGAAATGGCTGACGCCGCCCGTATATTTGAACGTCGCCATGGCGCGGCGGAGCTGGTCGGCCTCGGCCGCCGAGAAGCCGGCACCGACGATGGCGACCTTCATCGCCTGCTCCTGGAAGAGCGGCACGCCAAGCGTCTTGCCGAGCACCTGGCGCAATTCCTCGGACGGGTATTCGACCGGCTCCTTGCCCTCGCGGCGCCTCAGATAGGGATGGACCATGTCGCCCTGGATCGGCCCGGGGCGGACGATCGCGACCTCGATGACGAGGTCGTAGAATTCCTTCGGCTTCATCCGCGGCAGCATGTTCATCTGCGCACGGCTCTCGATCTGGAAGACGCCCAGCGTGTCGGCCTTTTGAATCATCTCGTAGACTACGGGATCGTCCTTCTGGAGGTCGGCCATGCCGATCGAGACGCCCTTGTGGTCGGCGAGGAGAGCGAAGGCGCGGCGCATGCAGCCGAGCATGCCGAGGCCGAGCACGTCGACCTTCATGAAGCCCAGAGCGTCGATATCGTCCTTGTCCCATTCGATGACGCGGCGCTCCGCCATCGCCGCCGGCTCGATCGGGACGAGGTCGTCGAGGCGGTCCTGGGTGAGGACGAAGCCGCCCGGATGTTGGCTAAGGTGCCGCGGAGCGTTGATTAGCTGGCGGGCGAGATCAAGGGTGAGCGAGAGGCGGTCGTCGGAGAGGTCGAGGCCCAATTCGGCGGCGTGGCGCTCGGCGACGCCGTCGTTCGACCAGCCCCAGACCTGGCCGGCCAGAGCCGCGGTCATGTCCTCGGGCAGGCCGAGCGCCTTGCCGACCTCGCGGACCGCGCCGCGGGAGCGGTATCGGGATACCACCGCGGTCAGAGCGGCGCGGTGGTGGCCGTAGGTCTCGTAGATCCACTGGATCACTTCCTCGCGCCGCTCATGCTCGAAATCGACGTCGATGTCGGGCGGCTCCTTGCGCTCGGACGAGACGAAGCGCTCGAACAGGAGCTCGTGGCGAATGGGATCGATCGAGGTGATGCCGAGCAGGAAGCAGACGCAGCTGTTCGCCGCCGAGCCGCGGCCCTGGCAGAGTATGCCCTTCGAGCGGGCGAAGCGGACGATCGAGAAAACGGTGAGGAAATAGGGTGCGTAGCCAAGCTCGCCGATCAGCTTCAGCTCGTGGCGAAGCTGCCTGGCGAGCGCGGGGGGGACGGCGTCGCCATGCTTTTCGCGGGCCGCGTCCCAGGCGAGCTTCTCGAGCGCCTGCTGCGACGTCAAACCGGGGATCACGGCCTCTTCGGGATATTGATAGCGCAGCTCCTTCAAATCGAAGGTGCAGCGGCGCGCGATCTGTGCGGCGGCGGCCAAAGCGTGCGGAAAAGCGGCGTAGCGGCGCGCCATCTCGTCCGGGCCCTTCAGATGCCGGTCGGCATTGCGCTCGCGGCGGAAGCCGAGCGCGTCGATCGTGCATTTCTCGCGGATCGCGGTGACGACGTCCTGGAGCATGCGGCGATCGGGCGCATGGTAGAGGACGTCGCCGCACGCGACCGATGCGACCCGCGCCGCGCGGCCCTGCGCGTCGAGGGCGTGAAGGCGGACCGCGTCGCCGGGGCGGCGGCGGAAGGTCAGCGCCTGGTAGGCACGGTCGCCGAAGGTGCGGCCGACGCGTGCGAGCAGGGCGGCATTGGCCTCGTCCGCCTCGCCGGGGAGGTGGACGGCGACGAGGCCTTCGGCGTGCGCCTCGACGTCGCTCCAGTGGAGCTCGCATTTGCCCTTGCCCGCGCGCGCCTTGCCGATCGAGAGCAGGCGGGTGAGCCGCGACCAGGCCAGGCGGTCCTCGGGATAGACGAGAAGGCCGGTGCCGTCCGCGAGGTCGAGGCGGCAGCCGGCGATCAGGCGCACGCCGGTCGCCTTCGCCGCTTCCCAGGCGCGGACCATGCCGGCGACGCTGTTCCTGTCGGCGACGCCGAGCGCGGGGAGGCCGAGAAAGGCCGCGGCCGCGAACAATTCGTCCGGCGACGAGGCGCCGCGCAGGAAGCTGAAATGGGTGGTGGTTTGGAGCTCGGTGTACATGGGGGATGGGATGAAGGTCAGAGAAAGCCGCTAGGGCTGAGCCTGTCGAAGCCCGGGGTGCAGAGCGCTGCAATCCGCCCTTCGACAAGCTCAGGGCTAGCGGTTTTCGCGTCTATCCTCCTCTGCCACATCACCCGAACACGCCGTGGAGGTACCAGCTCAAGTCGCCGGTGCGGCCGTCGACGCCGTCGCCGCGGCGGAACAGCCAGAACCTTGCGCCCTCCTCGTCCTCGACCTGGAAATAGTCGCGCACCGCATCGGCCTCCTCCCGCGACCGCCACCATTCGCCGTGGATGCGCTCGGGGCCGTCGGCGGCGCGCACCCGGTAGGCGAGGCCGCGCCAGGTGAAGCGGCGCGGCGGAAGATCGGGGAGCAAGGCGACGACGTTTTCGACCCGCTCGGGCGGCGAGAGCAGGCGCACCGGGCGCGGCCATTTCGGCCACTCCAGCGGCCCGGCGAGCGGCGAGAGGCGGCGGACGCTGCGCTCGGGGACGTCGCTCTCCACCGCGCCCAAGCGGAACAGCCGCCGCGCGCCGAGGCGGCCGGCGAGGCGGTCGATGAGGAAGGAGAGATCCGGCGCCGGCTTCTCCCCCGCGAGCGGCCCCGCAAGGGCCTGCGCCGCCAGCGGCTCGACCCGCAAGGCGGCGAGCCGCATCTCGTCGATGCCGAAGCCGGGCTCGATCTCCTCGATCCTGGGCAGCATCAGCCGGAGGAGATGCGAGGCGTCGCGCGTCGGCCGCGCCGTGCCGACGGCGATGCGCTGCTCCTCCTTGTCGACGCGCAGGCAGACGAGCGCGACCGCGCGGGCGCCGAGAGCGCGTTTCGCCAGAGCGTCGGTCAGGTCCGCCATCAGGCGCGAGAAAGCGGCGGCGATCGCCTCGGCGCTCGCGATCGGCTCGGCGAAGCGGAGCAGGGCCTGCGGAGCCTCTTCGGGGACGACCGGATCCACGGCTTCGGAGGCGCGTCCGATCGCCTGATCGAGCCGCTCGACCAGCGCCTTGCCGAAGCGGCGCTGGAGCGGCGCGCGCGGCATGGCGAAGAGCTCGCCGACCCGCTCGAGGCCGAGGCGGCGGGCGGCGCCCAGCGCCTCCTCGCCGATCCGGAGCGCGGCGAGCGGCATCGGCGCGACCGCCTGCGCCTCGGCGCCGTTGGGGCAGAGGGTGAGGGGGCCGCGAGAGAAGCGGGCGAGGGCGTGAGCGGCGCCCCAGGTCCCGGCGACGGCGATGCGGGCGGTGAAGCCGGCGCGTGCGCAAAAGCCGAGGATGCGGCGGCACATCGCCTCCTCGCCGCCGAACAGATGGGCGGTGCCGGTAAGATCGAGGAACAGGCCGTCCGGCGGCGAGAGTGCGGCACGCGGCGTCCAGCGCCGGGCGGCGAACGAGGCGAGCCGCTCGAGCAAGGCGGCGTCGGCTTCCGGCTGCGCGTCGCATATGTCGAGGCCGGGGACGAGCGCGCGCGCCTGGGTGAGCGGCATGCCCGGCGCGAGGCCGAGGGCACGGGCGCGCGGGCAGGCGGCGGCGAGGAGCTGGCGGTTGCCGGCGCGAAGGGCGGTGACGATGGGGGATGATTCCTCCCCGGGACGGGGAGGGGGACCATGCGAAGCATGGTGGAGGGGGTTCGTTGCAGGTCTCGGAACCCCCTCCACCACCGGCTGCGCCGGCGGTCCCCCTCCCCGTCCCGGGGAGGATCTTTCCACCTCCGCCTGCGCCCAGCGGGCGCCGGGGCGCCAGCCGGGGGTGTTGGGGCAGGAGCAGGGGACGAGGGAAGCGGGGTCCAAATCCTCCCCCGGATTTCCGGGGGAGGGGGACCGCACGAAGTGCGGTGGAGGGGCGGCGGCGAAGCCGCCGTCTTTGTCGCTTTCCGAAGAAGACGCTCGCTGCGCTCGCGCCCCTCCACCAGCCTTCGGCTGGTCCCCCTCCCCTGCAGATGCAGGGGAGGATTTTTCCGAACCCTTCCCCCCGCCCCCCTTAGGCCGCTCGTCTCTCCTGAGCCGCTCGATCGCGAGCTCCGGAAGGTAGAGCGAGGCGAGCCGTTTCATCGGGGGCCTCCACGATAAGGTTGAAGGGTTCGCCGCCGCGCTGGCGATCGAGGGCGAGGCGCCAGCGGGCGCGGGCGACGCCGGGCACCGGGAGGCGCTCGGACGGGATCGAGGCGAGGCGCCAGCGAGTGACGGCGGCGGAAGGCAAGGCCAAAGGATCCTCGCCGGACTTGCGCCACCGCTTGAGCATCAAAGCCATGGTCCCGCCTTCCTCGGCGGCGAGCTGGAGGCGGCGGGTCGCGGTCATGGTGACGCGGCCGACCTCGCCGACGACGGCGGCGAGACCGCCATGGCGCAGGCCCTCCTCCATCACCGCCAGCACCTCCTCGTCGCGCCGGCATTCGGCGTAAAGGAGGCGCGCCGGAGACAGGCCGGCCTGCGCCAGGCCCGGCGCGAACAGATCGCGGCGGGAGAGCGCCCAGAGCACGGTGCCCTCCCCGCCCGCCCGCCGCGCCGCGATCGAGGCTATGAACAAGGTCGCCGCCGCCTCGTCGCTCATCCCGGGCGCGGTTCCGGCCGCTTCGTGGAGCGCATCGGCGGCGAGTCCGCCGCCGGCGAGGCGGCGATCAATCGCATCGAGCCCGAACGGCAGGGACAGGCGCGCGCCGCCGCGCGCCGTCTCCGCAAGGGCGGCGATCTCGGCGCGAAGCTCGGCCAAACGAGCTGCCGTGGGCAGGGTGCGAATCGGAGTCATGTGTTCGCATTATGTTCCGCACCGTTCAGCGAGAGTCAAGCGGGGTGGGGGGAGGTGCGGTCCGGATCCTCCCCGGGACGGGGAGGGGGACCGCACGAAGCGCGGTGGAGGGGGTTGGTACGAGCCTCGGAACCCCCTCCACCATGCTGCGCATGGTCCCCCTCCCCGTCCCGGGGAGGATCGAGTAAGAGCGCCGCTCTTCCCGAAGGAATTCCATGCCCCTGCTCCGCTCCCTCCTCCTCGCGCTCGCGCTTCTCGTCTCCGCGCCCGCCTCCGCCCAGCAGGGCGATGCCGACTGGCTCTACCGGGGGAGCGACATCGCCCGCGATCCGGCGTGGCGGTTCGGGACGCTGCCCAACGGGCTGCGCTATGCAGTGCGCAGGAACGGCCTGCCCGCCGGGCAGGTCTCGATCCGGATGCGAGTCGAGGTCGGCGCGCTGCACGAGGAGGATGCGGAGCAGGGCTGGGCCCATTTCGTCGAGCACATGCTGTTCCGCGGCACGGCGAGCTTCGCCGACCGCGAGGCGCGCCACATCTGGCAGCGCCTCGGCGCCAGCTTCGGCTCCGACACCAATGCCACGACCGGCGCCACCCAGACCGTCTACCAGCTCGATTTGCCGAGGAACGACCGCGAATCGCTCGACACCAGCCTCCAAGTGCTCTCGGAAATGGCATCGTCGGCCTTGTTCGACCCGGCGACGGTCGAGGCCGAGCGCCGCGTCATCCTCGCCGAGAAGGAGCGCCAGCCCGAGCTCCAGACCCAGCTCGGCGATCTCAGCCGCTCGATCTTCTGGCGGGGTCTCAGGATCGCCGACAGGAACATCATCGGCAGCAGCGAGACGCTCGCCGCCGCCAATGCCGAGCGCCTGAAAGGCTTCTACCGGCGCTGGTACCGGCCGGAGCGCGCCACCATCGTCATGGTCGGCGATGCCGCGCCCGAGGAGATGGAGGCGCTGATCCGCGCCCGCTTCGGCGGCTGGCGGGGAGCGGGGCCGGCCCCGGCCGAACCGGCGCTGGGAAGCGTCGCCGGCGGGCCGCCGCGAGTCGCGCCGCTGGTCAGCCCCGGCGCGCCGACCGCGGCGACCTTGCTCTGGGTGCGGCCGCACGAGGCCCTTCCCCATACCGAGGCGCGCGAGCAGCTCGAGCTCGAGGAGACGCTCGCCACCCGCATCCTCAACCGCCGCCTCGAGGCGCGCGCCAGGCAGGGCGGCGCCTTCATCGGCGCATCGGTCGGCATCGGGAGGTCCCGCGAGGCGGGCGATGCGACCTCGCTCAGCGTCACCGCCCATCGCGGGCGCTGGCGCGAGGCATTGAACGAGAGCTGGGCGATCGTCGCCGACGCGATGCGCGCGCCGCCGAGCGAGAGCGAGATCGCGCGCGAGCTCCAGAACATGCGCGCCGGGATCGGGGCCGCCGTGCTCGCCGAGACGACGCGGCTGTCGCAGGGACATGCCGACCAGATGATCGACGCGATCGACGACCGCGACGTGGTGGCGCGCGCGGAGACGGTGAAGGCGGTCCTCGAGCGCGCGGCGCCCCTGATGATCCCGACGCGGGTCGGCGCGCGGATGCGCAGTCTGTTCGAGGGCAGCGGCCCCCACCTCGTCTTCCTGACGCCCGACCCGGTCGCGACGGCGGAGCTTTCAACCGCCCTCGAGACGGCGCTTCGCGCCGCGCCGGCGGAGCGGCAGGCGGAACGGCGCGTGAGCCTCGACGAGCTGCCGGCGCTCGGCCCGCCCGGGCGCGAGACCTCGCGCGAGACGATTCCCGATCTCGGCGTCACCATCATCCGCTTCGAGAACGGCGCGACGCTCACCTTCAAGCGCACCGCGTTCGAGCGCGGCGAGGTCGACGTCCAGCTGCGCTTCGGCGGCGGCCTCGCGGCGATGGCGCCAGACCGGCCCTCGCTCGCCTGGCTCGCCGGCCTGATCGGCCCGTCGGGCCTGGCCGGATTCGATCTCGACGCGGTCGAGCGCATGCTGACCGGTCGCCGGATGAGCATGGCCTTCGCGCTCGACGAGGATGCCTTCGTCCTTTCCGGGCGGACCAATCCCGCCGAGCTGACCGACGAGCTGCGGCTGCTCGCCGCCAAGGTCGCGCATCCGCGTTGGGACCCGGCCTTGTTCTCGCGCTTCCGCTCGGCCTCGCTCGAGAGCTTCAACCTCCATTTCTCGTCGGCGGCGGCGCGCGGCCAGCGCGAGTTCGGCGGCATCGTCCGTCCCGGCGACACGCGCTCGCGACCCGCCAGCCGCGAGGACATTTCGGGAGCGACGATCGAGGGCTTTCGCGCCTATTTCGAGCCGCTGCTGGCCCAAGGGCCGGTCCATGCGGTGATCGTCGGCGACGTCGAGCTGGAGGCGGCGGTGGAGGCGATGCGGCGGACGATCGCCGCCCTGCCGCGCCGCCCTGAGCCCCGCATTCCCCCCGGGTCGCTCGCCATGCGCCCGCCCGAGCCCAATCCGCGGCCGGTCGCCTTCACCCACGAGGGCGCCGCCGACCAGGCCTATGCGATGATCGGCTGGTCGACCTTGGGCGGCACCGAGCGGCTGCGCGAGCGCCGCGCCCTCGCCCTCGCCGCCAACATCTTCCGCGTGCGCCTGTTCGAGCGGCTGCGCGAGGCGGAAGGGGCGAGCTACGCGCCGGCGGCGGCGCACGGCTCCTCCGAAACCTTTCCGGCCTGGGGAGTCTTCTACGCCGCCGCCGAGCTCAGGCCCGAGAGCGTCCCGGCCTTTTTCCGCGCGGCGCGGGAGATCGCGGCGGACATGGCGGCGAACCCGGTCCCCGCCGACGAGTTCGCGCGGGCGCAGAATCCGGTGGTGAGCGGGATCGAGCGCAGGCTGGCGACCAATTCCTATTGGGTCGGCACGCTGAGCGACTTCGCGTGGCGGCCGGCGGCGATCGCCGAGGCGCGCGCCTATCTCACCGACTATCGCGGCCTCACCGCCGAGGACGTGCGCGCGGCGATGGCGCGCTGGGTGACGGACCAGGGCGACTGGTCGATGGTCGTCGAGCCATCGGCGGCGGCGCGAGGGCGGGCGGCGGCCCCCGCTCCCCCCGCTCCGGCGTCGCCCAGGCAGCCTTGATCTGGATTTGCCCCGCCGCAATGGTCTAGAGCGCTCGCCAGTGGCGAACAGCGTAGTCCGGACCGCGTCATCGAACGCCGTCAGCCCCGAGCTCGATCGAGGGTGGGACCCGCTGCGGCTCCAGCAGCAACCCTTCTTCGACGACAAGAACCGCGCCTTCTGGATTCTCCAGTCGGCGGGTTGGGCGGGCTATTTCATCCTCCGCACGCTCTCGGGCGTCGCCAATGCGATGGGCTGGAGCTACGTCCTCCACACCGCCTTGCTGACCGCGACGGGCTATTCGATCACGCTCTTGATGGCCGCCTCCTACCGGCGGCTGATGAAGCTGCGGCCGGTGATCACCTGGGGCCTCTCGATCGCGCTCGTCCTCGCCGCCTCGGCGGCCTTTTCGGCGATCGAGACCTGGAGCCACGCCACCTTCATCCGGCCCGGCATCACGCCCGAGGGCATCCAGTTCCTCGGCTCGATCCTCCTCACCGTGGCCCTGCTCACGGCCTGGTCGGCGCTCTATTACGGCATCAATTACTATCTGCTGCTCGAGCAGCAGACCGACCGGCTCTTGAGGATGCAGCACCAGGCGAGCTCGGCGCAGCTCGCCATGCTGCGCTACCAGCTCAATCCGCACTTCCTGTTCAACACCTTGAACTCGATCTCGACTTTGGTGCTCCTGAAGCAGACCGACCGGGCCAATGCGATGCTCTCGCGCCTGTCGAGCTTCCTTCGCTACACCCTCGTCAACGAGCCGAGCGGCATGGTGACGGTGGCGCAGGAGGTGGAGACGCTCAAGCTCTATCTCGAGATCGAGAAGATGCGCTTCGAGGAGCGGCTGCGCCCCCATTTCCAGATCGACCGCCAGGTCGAGCGGGCGCTGATGCCCTCGCTGCTTCTCCAGCCCCTCGTCGAGAATGCGATCAAATATGCGGTGACGCCGCAGGAGGAAGGCGCGGACATCTCGATCGAGGCGAAGCTGGACGTCGACAGGGTCGCGATCCGGATCTCGGACACCGGCCCGGGCGCCGAGGACCATTGGGTGCGCGCGCAGGAATCGACCGGCGTCGGCCTCGCCAACATCCGCGACCGGCTCGCCCAGGCTTACGGCGACAACCACCGCTTCGAGACGCTGTCGGACATTCGCGGCGGCTTTCGCGTTACCATCGAGATCCCCTATCAGGTCGAAGCCAAGGAGCCGAAATGACGATCCGCACGATCCTCGTCGACGACGAGCCGCTGGCCATCCAGGGCCTGCAGCTGAGGCTCCAGCCCCATGACGACGTCGAGGTGATCGACACCTGCTCGAACGGCCGCGAGGCGATCCGCGCGATCAAGACCCACAAGCCGGACCTCGTCTTCCTCGACATCCAGATGCCCGGCTTCGACGGCTTCTCGGTGATCCAGGGGCTAATGGAGGTGGAGCCGCCGCTCTTCGTCTTCGTCACCGCTTACTCGGACCACGCGATCCGCGCGTTCGAGGCGCAGGCGGTCGATTATCTGATGAAGCCGGTCGAGGAGGAGCGCCTCGCCGACACGCTCGAGCGGGTTCGCCAGCGCCTCGCCGAGAAGCGCGGCGTCGAGGAGGCTGAGAAGCTGAAGGAGGTGCTCGCCGAGGTCGCGCCCGACGCCGCCGAGACCTTCGACGCCGGGACCGCGGACGACGGCCACGCCGTCAATCGCTACGAGAAGCTCATCAACATCAAGGATCGCGGCCAGATCTTCCGCGTCGACGTCGATTCGATCGAGAAGATCGACGCCGCGGGCGATTATATGTGCATCTACACCGGCGACAACACGCTCATCCTGCGCGAGACGATGAAGGACCTCGAAAAGCGCCTCGACCCGCGCCGCTTCCAGCGCGTGCACAGAAGCTGCATCGTCAATCTCGACCAGGTCCGCCAGGTCAAGCCGCACACCAACGGCGAATGCTTCCTCGTGCTGGAAAGCGGATCGCAGGTTAAAGTCTCGCGTTCCTACCGCGATGTCGTCGCAAGGTTCGTGCACTGATGCTGGTTTCGCTCTTCCTCCTGCAGGCCGCCGCCCAGGCGCAGACGCCGCCCGACATCGAGCTCCAGGTCGACGCTTCGATCCGCCGCGTCACGATCGAGCGCCGCGGCGAGGCGAGGCTCGAGGTGCAGGGCGGCGAAGGCTCGGTCGTGACCGTCGAGGCGCCCGAGGCGGGCGGCCGCCGCAATCTGCGCAACGTCAACGTCCGCGTCCGCGCCGAAGCGCGGATCGCCGGCCCGCGCGGCCCGTCCGCGCAAATAAACAGCGAGGCTGAAACCCGCTCGCCCGAGTGACGTTGTGGCTCGGTAACAGGGAGCCCAGTTCATGCGTAAGACCATTCTCGCGGCCGCCGCCGCAACCGCCTTGATCGCCGCCGCCACCCCCGCCGCCGCCCAGCGCCGCGAGGCGCCCTCCGCGCAGCCGCAGGCGAATTCGCAGCTCGCGCTGCAGGCCGAGAGCGGCCAGAACCCGCCGGATGTGGTCCTCGACATTCCCAATCTCTCGGTCGAGCAGCTCACCGTCGAAGTGAACAATCTGCGGGTGAATCTGTCGCTCGACGCCAGGCTCGCCAATCTCCTCCATCTGTCGGCCGGCGCCAACGCCACGATCGACAATGTCCGGATCGACCTGCGCGGCGTCCGCGCCCAGGCGACCTTGTTGGTGCGCCTCGACAATGTCAGAGCGATCATCGAGCGCACCCTCCAGACCCTCGATAACAATCCGCAGATCGTCACCCAGCTCCTCTCGACCGTCGACAACACCGTCAACACGGTCGGCGGCGTTGCCAACAACACGATCGGCACCGTCGGCACGATCGCCGGCGGCCTCCTCCAGAACGGCCAGGTCCTCGACCTCGCCCGCGCCGGCCTCACCGAGGTGTCGCGCACCGTCAACGCGGCCGGCCAGACCGTGCGGCGGGTCACCGACCGGAGCGGCGGCGTCCTTGAGGTGGTGACGGATACGGCGAACCGCGTCGTCTCCTCGCGCCGAGTGAGCGGGGCGCCGCAGCCGCGGCAGTAGTTCGTCGGGCGCGTTAGCGAGAAGAGATCGAGCCACTACTTCGCTTCGAGCGAAGTCGAGAAGCGCTTTCAAGCGCAGCGAGAACCCGGCGCCTGCGTGAGTGCGATCGCCTCGGCTTCGCTCGGCTGCGGTCCTCGACTTCGCTCGGACCGAACGGAGATGACGGCCCGGGATGACGAGCTTGGCTCAGCCCTCCCGATCCAGATAGTTGCTGTGCCACCAGATGCGGGTGACGCGGCCCTGGCGGTTGCGGTCGAAGCGGACTTCCTCGGCAAGCGAGTCGTTGGCGCGGACGACGCGGAAGCGGTCGCCTTCGATATGGCGCAGGCGCGTGATGTCGGAGGCGGGCGTGTCGGCGTAGAGATCGATCACCATCAGTTCGTTGCCGTAGGGCGCGACATAGACGTCGCTCGCCGAGCGGCTGGTGCGATAGGCGCCTTCGTAGACGGAGAGGTCGGCGGCGGGAGCGGGGCCGGCGGCTTCCGGCGGCTGCTGCGGGCGCGGCGCCGGCCCCGCGACGGGCGCCAGCGCGGCGGCGGCGCGGACGATGTCGGCGCCGGTCAGGTCGTAAAGCTGGCGGGCGAAGCGGCCGGGCTCGCCGTCGTCGACGTTGATGAGGACGACGATCGCCAGCTTGTCCTGCGGGCGCAGCATGAAGGTCGATCGGTAGCCAGGACAATAGCCGCCATGGCCGACGAAAGTGCGTGTGCCGTGCTGGTAGGTGCCGAAGCCCAGACCCCAGGTCTCGGTAGGATTGTCGGGAGTCATCCAGTGGACGCGCTGCATCTCCCTCAGCGTCGACGATCGCAGGACGTTCTCGCCGCCGGACGAAAGCAGTCGGAACTGCCAGGAGGCGAAGCGGCCGAGATCCTCGGCGGTCGAGGCGAAGCCCGCCGCCGGCGCGAGCGCGTTCAGCGTGTAGGCAGGGAAGGCATCGCGGTCCCAGCCGGTGCGGCGGGACGTGTAGCCGATCGCGAGCTCGTTGCCGCGCAGGCGCACCGGGATTTCCGAGGTGGTGCGGGTGAGGCCGATCGGCGCCAGGAAATTGGCACGGATATATTGGTGATATTCCTGCCCGGACGTCGCCTCGACGACGTTGCCGAGCAAGGCCATCCCGAGGTTCGAATATTGGAGATGGTCGTAGGCGCGGTAGAGGTTCTGCTGCTCGGCCAGGCGGGCGCGGACGGTGGCGATGTCGGGGAAGCGGACGTCGCTCCAATAGGGCGTGTCGGCCTCGCGCGGCAGGCCGGCGACGTGGCTCATGATGGCGCGGGCGGTGACGGGGCCGTCCGGGCTGTCGACGTCGCGGATGTTGAACCAGGGCAGATAGGCCGAGATCGGCCGGTCGATGTCGAGCCGGCCGGCGTCGCGCTCGCGCATCGCGGCCATCGAGGTGAAGAGCTTGGAGATCGAGCAGATCGAATAGCGCGTCTGCGGCGTCGCGCGCACCCGCCCGGCGACGTTGGCGTAGCCGAAGCCGCGCGACCAGACGACGTCCTGGTCGTGGACGATCGCCATCGAGGCGCCGGCGACGTTCTCGCGCGCGATCTGTGTCTCGATCCAGGCTTCGGCGGCGCGCAGGCGCGCGGCGAGCTTGGGATCGGCGGAGATGGTGGGCGCCGGAGTGGGCGCCGGAGCGGGCTGCGCGGCCACCTGCGCCGTCTGCGCGGCGAGCGGCATCGGCAGCGACGCCAGAGCGAGCGCGGCCGCTTTCTTGCTGAGCTTCATCATTTCCCCCTTGTCGGCGACGGCGCGAGATTAGCCTCTAGCGTCCGCGGGGCAAGGGGACGCGTCTGCCATTAATTACATGGTGTGCGCCGAGTATCTCCGAACCGGTGTCCATTTCGGTGCAAGTTTCAACCCCGCCTCGCTTGCGCGCGGCGGCGAAGCGGCACAGCGTCCCGGCTCGCAAACAAGGCAGCCAGGGGGGGGCCCTGCCATGGTCGTGAAACGCAACGCCGACGGTTCGCATTCGGTTACGATTCTGATCCCGCCCGATCGCACGAAGCGAGACCCCTACGTCAAGATCCCCTTGGTGCGGCCGCGCAACGGCTTCATCGCCTTCTTCGCAGACCTGTTCCGACGCGCTCCGAATCCGTTCCTGGCCTCGCCCATCGCGGCCGCAATCGATCGCACCGTCAAAGTCGAAAAGCAGGCCCAGGCGCTGCCACAGGGCGACGCTGATGCCGCCGAGGCGCTGGTAACGCGGATCGAGGCTTCGCTGGATCGCTATCTCAGAGCGAGCGTCGACAAGGCCGACAGCAAGCTCGACCAGATCGATCGGCAGACCGATGAAGAGCAGGCCTTCCTGGAAGCCTGCCGGCCCAGCGCGATGAAGCTGGCCCTGGACGGCGAGCTGGACAAGATCGCCAACGACGTAAACAGCGAACTCGGGCCCGCTGCGACGACGCTCGCGCGGCGTCAGCAGGCGCTGGACAATTTCGTTCACGACAACCAGGTCGAGCGCACGATCTGGTGGGGCCGGCCCCTGACGCGCCAGTCAATCTACCTGATCGTAGGCATTACGATCTTCGAATTCGTCCTCAATACCGCGTTCTTCTCGGGATCGCAGCGGAGCGGGATCATCGGCGGAGCGGCCTTGGCGATGCTGCTGTCGATCACGACCATCATCCTCGGGGTTGGGTTCGGCGTCGCCTATCAGTTCTCGCACCCCCGAGCGGAGGGGCGGGGATGGTACGGCCGGATCGGCGTCCTGGTGCTGATGCTCGTCACATTGTTCTACCTGCTGCTGCTCACGCTTGCGCGGCTCGCCGGCGAATCCGGCGACACGCGCATGTTCGCGACGGCGGCCGAGGAAATATTGGTTCATCCGTTCGCGGGCCTGCTCGACCTCCCTGCGCTCGCTTACTTCTTCTTCTCGGTCGCGGTGATCGCTGGTGTCTTCTACAAGTTCATCGATACGATGGGCCATTATCCGCGCATCCGCAGCCATCGGCTTGCCGTGGATCGTGCGGAGCACGAGTTCGAATCGATTCGCTTGGGCATGATCGAGGCCGCGCGAACCATGGTCGACGACGCGATCAAGGCGGTCGATGCCGCTCCCGGCATCATCCAGGCTACCGTCCGCGCGATCCGGGACCTGGTGATGAACTTCGAGAACCTGATCGACCAGTTCCGCAACGACGTAAAGGATATCAGGGACGCAGGACGGCTGCTCGTCGGCGTGGTGCGCCAGCATGTCGGCGCTCCGATCCGGGCCGTCGAGATCGACTATGATGGGGAGCTCGCCAAGATGGATGAGCGGCTGCAATCCTTCCGTAAGCGGGCGGCAATGCTTCAGGACTGGGACGAGATCCACCCGGCGACGATTGACGCCTGCCGGGCGGAGATGTCGCGCCTGGGCAAGGAGAAGATCGTCGAAATCGAAATGAAGTGCGACGCGTTGCGAAACGAAGCCCTCGAGAGCGCCAGGGCCCTCGGTGGGACTTCGCCTTCCGGACGCAGGCTCGAAAACGTTTCAGTGCTCCAGCCGGGCACCGCGGGATGAGCTCGCGCTACACCAGGGTGCCGCCCGGCGGCCGCGCTCCCGGAGGCAAGGGTGCGGGCGGCGTCATCGCACTGATCGTCGCCCTCCTCGTTGTCGGCGCGGTCGGCTATTTCGGCTGGCAGTATGTCCAAGCCAGAGGAGCGCGCGCGACCGATTCCGAAACCGGCTGCCTCACGAATTCGCCGACGCCGCAGGCCGTCTTGTTCCTGGTCGACGCGACGGACCGACTGTCGCGCGAACACGCGCAACGGATCAAGTCGCGCATCAACGACGTCGTCGCAGAGCTACCGCGCTACAGCCGCGTGACGATCGTGCCGTTCGGCGGCGATACGGCGGCGCCCTTGCTGCCGATTTTCAACAAATGCCTGCCGGGACGCTCCGAGACGGCGAACCTCGATGAGGGCTCGCAGCTGCTCGAAGAAGAATATCAGGCATTCCGGCAAGCACTCGACGGCATGATTGGAAGGCTGGAGTCGCTGCCAGATTCGCGGACGTCGCCCATCACCGACCAAGTCGTCCGCGCGGCGAGCGACCCTCAGCTCCATTGGCAAGGGACGGCCCGCATGCTCGTTCTGATTACCGACGGGCTCGAATCGAGCATCTACTGGACTCGCAACCTGCGCCTGCCAGACCCACCCGAGGGCCTGCTGCGCGGGGCGCGGGCAGAATTTTTCGAGGTCGGCAACGCCAGGGGCAACCGCCTGCAAACACAGGCGATGCGCCTGGAGTGGAAGTCATGGCTGGAGCGCGCAGGCGCAGAGGTCCGGATCAGCGCCCCGGGCTTCCCTGCCTCCACGCCCTGACACCCGCCCCGCAACGGGACGGTGCTCTAAAGGCCCCACCAGCGCATGGTGCCGTAATAGCCGGTCGCCTCCTCGTAGGTGGAATCGATCGGCCGGTCGCTGTCGTCGAGATGCATGGTCGGCGCGTTCTCGAGTCGCTCGCGGCTCAAATCGACGACATAGCCGTCGCGGTCGACGTCGTAGGTGAGCAATTCCCAGGGCACCGGGTGGACCCGGCTGCCGAGCCCGAGGAAACCGCCGAACGCCATCACGGCATAAGCGACCCGGCCGCTCGTCTTCTCGATCATCACCGAATGGACGGTGCCGAGCTTCTCGCCGTCCCTATTGTAGACCGGCGTCCCCTCGACGCGCCGGGAAGAGATCAGAGCGTGGGACCAATCGACCCCCGCCTCCTCGGGCGGGTCCGCCCGGGTGAGTTCATCCGTCGCCATATCGCCTCTCCATCAGCCACTCGGGTTCCGCAGGAACGGGCGGAGAGGCCGCCAAGCCAATCGCCCGGCGGAACCTCAATCAAACGTTCCAGGAAAGTCGCCGTTCCCGGCCGATAGACTCGGCAGGAGCGCTCGCTTAGGGTCGCCAACGGGGGCGAAACGATGGGCGTTTTGTTGCAGCGCTTCGGCGATCCGCAGGCGGAGCGCGACTATGTGCGCTCCGAGCGGGCGGCGCGCGGCCCCGCGATCCGGGCCCTGATCGTGATCGCGGTCGCCACCCTGCTCTCCTACATCGTCCTCAACCCGATGCATTTCCCGCGCGAAGGCGTCGTTCAGTACACGATGGCGGCGGTCGCGCTGATCGCCGGGATGCTGACCCTCTTCTTCCTCAGCAGGACCGACTTCTACCTCGACCGGCCGTGGATCGACTTGCCGATGTTCGTCGCGCTCGCCGCGGCGATGAAGGGCCTGACGCTGGCGCTGGCGGCCCAGGCGGCGATCACCGGCTTTCCGCCGCAGGGGATGGCGCTGGTTCAGATGGGCATCCTCGTCGTCTTCGCCAGCATCGGCTTCGCCGCCACCGTCCGGCTCTTCTTCGTCTGGTCGGGAATCGTGCTCGCGGTGTTCGCCGCCTGGCTGGCGGCGAGCGACTTTTCGTCCATTTCCAAAATCTACACCCTCACCAATTTCTCGACCTTCTTCCTCTTCGCCCTCTACTTCAACTGGGACACGGACCGGCGCGCGCGCAGCGTGTTCGCGGCGAACCGCGCGCTCGCCGCCGAGCGCGAGAAGACCGAGCAGATGCTCTACAACGTGCTGCCGCAGGAGGTGGTCGCGCGTCTCAAGGCGGGCACGGCGGTCGCCGATTCCTTCTCCGACGTCAGCGTCGTCTTCGCCGATCTGGTCGGCTTTTCGAGCCTCTCGAAACGCCTCTCGCCCGGCCATCTGGTGCGCCTGCTCAACCTGTTCTTCTCCGCCGCCGACCGCTGCGCCGAGCGCCACGGCGTCGAGAAGGTGAAGACGATCGGCGACGCCTATCTCGCGGTCTGTGGCGGCATGGCCTCGCGCGCGCAGGACAGCCGCGCCGCGATCGCCTTCGCCCGCGACCTCATCGCCGAGGTCGCGCGGATGGCGCAGGACAGCGGGATCGACCTCCAGGTGCGGATCGGCGTCCATACCGGCCCCGCGGTCGGCGGCGTGATCGGATCGACCCGGCTGGCCTATGATTATTGGGGCGACACGATGAACGTCGCCAGCCGCCTCCAGGGCATCGCCCCGCCGGGCGGCATCGCCGTCTCCGAAGCGACCTATTTCGAGACGCGCGATTTGCTGGACTATGAAGCGCAGCGCGAATTGCTGAAAGGGATCGGCGAGACCGACGTCTACGTCGCGCGGCTGGAGGAGCCATGAGCACCGAGTGGGAGACGAAGGCGAAGGCGTTCGCGGCCCTGCACGTGCCGGGGAACCCGCTCGTCCTCTACAATGTCTGGGACGCCGGCAGCGCCGCCGCCGTCGCCGAAGCCGGGGCGAAGGCACTCGGCACCGGAAGCTGGTCGGTCGCCGCGGCGCAGGGCTTTGCCGACGGCGAGAAGATCCCGCTCGACCTCGCCATCGCCAATCTCGAGCGCATCGTCGCGGCGACGGCGCTTCCGGTCACGATCGACCTGGAAGGCGGGTACGGCGACGCCGCCGCTGCCGCGGCGCGGGCGCGACGGGCTGGCGCGGTCGGGTGCAACGTCGAGGACCGGGTCGTGGGCGGCGAAGGCCTCTACCCGGCGGACCGCCACGCCGCGCGGCTGGCCGCCTTGCGCGAGGCCGTCGGGCCCGGCTTCTTCGTCAACGCGCGCATCGACCTCTTCCTGCACACGTCGCTCGAAGGGCATGAGACGCTGCTCGGCGAGGCGCTGGCGCGCGGCCAAGCCTATGCCGAGGCGGGTGCCGACGGGCTGTTCCTGCCCGGCCTGTCGGACGAGGCTTTGATCGCGGCGGCCTGCGAGCGCGCCCCGCTTCCGGTCAACATCATGGTCTGGAAAGGGACGCCGCCGCTTCGCCGACTCGCCGATCTCGGTGTCGCGCGGATCAGCCATGCCGGCACGCCCTGGCGGCTGGCGATGAAGGCGCTTGCCGAGGGGGCGCGGCGGGCGCATGCCCTCGAAGGATGACCCGCCTGGTCCCGGCACGGCGTCGGAGCGCGGGCGCTGGGCCCGGTGGTTCGTCCTCGTGCCCATCCTCCATGTCGGCGCCTGCGCGGCCGATCTGATGAGCGAGCAGGTCGCGCTCATGGGCTTTTTCTGCACCGGCTCGGACCATCCTTTGCTGTCGTGGGCGGTCATGGGACTGGTCCTCGCTTCGTACCTGTCGCTGCCCTTCGGCTTTTTCGCGATCCGCTTTCGGCGGCTCCGCCTCCTCTATTTCGTGCTCATTGCGCTGATCCCGATTCTCCTGGTCGGGATCGACCGGCTGGTTGCCGCACGCATCCTCACCTGTGACGGACCCTGAAGGAGATTGGCATGGCGAAAGTGACCGGACTCGGCGGCATCTTCTACAAGGTCGAGGATACGGAGCGGACCACGGCCTGGTACCGCGACGTTCTCGGCATCTCCGGCGAGTGGGGAATCCTGTTCCCCTGGAAGGCGGATGCGAGCGGCGAGGCCTACAGCCTCTATTCGCCATTCAAGGCCGAGACCGACTATTTCGCGCCGTCCAAGGCGAGCTTCATGGTCAATCTGCGCGTCGACGATCTCGACGCCTTCACCGCCGAGCTCGAGACCACGGGCATCGAGATCCTCGGCCGGCAGGACGAGGAATATGGCAAGTTCGCCTGGATCCTCGACTGCGACGGGATCAAAGTCGAGCTCTGGGAGCAGAAGGGCCCCCCGCCCGCCTGAGCTCCGGGCGGAACGTCCCGAAAATCGCAATTTCGGCCTATGGCAAGGCGGCGCAGGCCGTGGCAGCATTCCCGCATTCTTGGAGAGGAGCTTGCGGTGAGCACGATCACACGGGTCGGTATCGGATCGTTTGCCGGGGCTGCGGCGGTCGCTTTGTCGATCGCGGCCGCCGCACAGGCGCAGCAGACGCAGCCGGCGACGCAGCAAGGCCCCCCGGCCGGTCCGGCCGTCCGCGTCGAGGCGAACGAGCTCGTCGAAGCCTGGAACCCGCGGGTGAGCGCCGGGCCTCCGGGCGCGGCCTATCCGGAGTTCGAGGGATGGAGCCTGGGCCTCGCAATGCCCCTCCCCCGCTCCGAGCATGCGGTCGCGGAATTCGGCGGCAGAATCTGGGTGCTCGGCGGCTATCCGCCCGGGCGGCTCCCGTCCAACCTCGTCCAGATCTACGATCCGGCCGCGAACCGCTGGACGCTCGGCCCGGTTCTGCCGCAGCCGATCCACCATACCCATGTCGCGGCGGTCGGCGGCCGCCTCTACATGATCGGCGGCGAGATCGACGGCGCCAGCACGGGGCGGCCCGAGACCTATGTGGCGAATGTCTGGGTGCACGATCCGGCGGTCGGGGGCTGGGTGGCGCGCGCGCCGATGCCGACGCCAAGGAGCGGCGGCGGCAAGGCGGTGGTGGAAGGCAAGATCTACGTCGCCGGCGGCCGCCCGCCCGGCGGTTCGGCCTTCGAGGCCTACGACCCGGCGACCGACCGCTGGGAAAGGCTGCCGGACCTGCCGACCCAGCGCAATCACCTCGCCATGGTGGCGATCGGCGGCAGGATCTACGTCGCCGGCGGACGGACCGGCCCGGGCGCCATGGCCGAGCGGGTCGACGTGGTCGAGATCTACGATCCCGCGACGCGCCGCTGGGCGCGGGGCGCGCCGCTGCCGGCGCCGCGCGGCGGCATTACCGGCGCGGCTTTTGCCGGCTGCATGTTCGTCTTCGGCGGCGAGGGCGAGCGCGGCCACGTGCTCGGCCTGACGCCGACCGCCTACGGCTACGATCCGCGCGCCGACCGCTGGACCAGGCTGCCCGACCTCCCCATCGCCGTCCACGGCCTCAAGGGCAGCGCGGTGATCGGCGGCCGGATCTACCTGCCCGGCGGCGGGATCACCTTGGGCGGCAATTCCGGCACCAACGCCATGCAGGTTTACCGGCCGACGATGCGCTGCGAGTGAGCGCGACGCTCAGCGGCGCCAGGCCCGGAGCTCGCTCCAGAAGGAGACGCGCGCGCCCGATTTGAGCACGGTCTTCCTGAACATGCGCGAGGCGATGCGGATGATCAGCACCACCCAGAGCGCCTGCCAGGCCAAAGCGAGCAGATGCGGCCAGAGCGCGTCCGATTCCGCGGCGAGGGCGATCATCGCGAGCGGCGAGCTGAACGGGATCAGATAGGCCGCCCAGGCCATGGCATCGAGCTCGCCGCCGGCCGCGTTCATCGCCAGGAAGAAGACGATGAGCTGGAGGAAGGTGACGGGCATCGACAGGGTCTGGATCTCGCGGATGTTGGTCGCCTGGCCGCCGATGCCGATGAAGAGGGCGCCGAGCAGCAGATAGTTCATCGCGAAATAGACGACGAGGAGGGCGAGGAAGGCGGGCCAGCCGATTGCCGGGGAGACCTTCGGGACGGTGACCCAGTCCTGCAGCGTCTGGACGAAGACGTAGCCCAGGCCGAACATGCCGGCCCAGACGAGCAGGCCGACCAGCGACGCGCCGAGCATGGCGATGAGCTTGCCGAGGAAGATCGCGTCGAGCGGCACCGCCGCGGCGAGCACCTCGATCACCTTGCTCGATTTCTCCTCGACCATGTTGGAGAGGAGCAGGGTCGCGAGCAGCATGGTGATCATGAAGATGAGCCCCTGGGCGCCCTTGCCGAGACCGCTGCGCACGGTTCGCACGTCCCCCGCGGCGCTCTCGGTGACAACCCTTTGCGGCGAAACGCCGTCCGGCCGCAGGCCCGCCCCTTCGAGCGCGGCGTTGCGCCGCGCTTCCTCGACGATCAGGCGGATGCGGCCGCCGAGGCCGGTGTCGAGCGCCGGCGGACCGGTCAGGACCGGGCGCTCGAGCGTCCCGCTCAGCACCGCGGAGAGCCGCGCCTCGTCGTCGTCCAGGAGCCGGCGCGCCTGCGCGGCGACATCGTCCTCGGGCGGCGCCGCGCGCAGGGTCGGGAAGCTGAACTCCGAAGTCCCGCCGACGAGGCGCCCGCGCGCTTTGTCGAGGGCTTCGAAGGTCGCGCTGTCGGTGACCACCGCGACGGCCGGATGCGACGCTTCGCGGTCGCCGTTCTCGGCCATGAGGGCGACGGCGATGCTGAAGCCGAACAGGATCAGCGGGGCGACGAGGAAAAGGACGTAGGTGCGCGCCCAGACGGTCGCGACGAAGTCCCGGCGGGCAATCACCCAGGCGGCGCGAAACACGCTGTTCACGGCGCTTTCTGCTCGCCGGCGAGGGCGCTTTCCTCGAGCTCGCGGGCGGCGTCCTCGCCGGCGATGGCGACGAAGGCTTCGTGGAGGCCCGGCCGCTCGATCGAGAGCTCCTCGATGCCCGCGCCGCCTTCGATGAGAGCCTCGAGCAAGGGCTCGACGCCGCTTTCCGGAAGCTCGAAATGCCACACCCCGCCGCGGCTTTCGGCTGCGGACGGGAACGCGGTTCGCCACGGCCCGTCCTCGGCGCGCGTCCGCAAGCGAACGAGCGGCCGGAGGCGGTCTCTTGCCTCCGAGACCAGGCCCTCGAAGCGGACGCGGCCGCCGGCGATGATCGCGATGCGCTCGCACAGACGTTCGGCATGGGCGATGACATGGGTCGAGAAGATCACCGTCGCGCCGCCTTCCGCCTCGTCCCGGATGAGGTGCTCGAGGCGCTGCTGGTTGATCGCATCGAGCCCGGAAAAGGGCTCGTCGAGGACGATCAGCTTCGGTGCGTGGACGATAGTGCCGAACAATTGCACGGTCTGCGCCATGCCCTTGGACAGGCTCTTGATCGGCTTGGCGACATAGTCGCCGAGGCCGTTCTCCACGAGGAGCCGCTCGGCGCGCTTGCGGCCGACCTCGAGCGGCAGGCCGCGCAGCGCGCCCATGAAAGCGATGGCATCGCGGCAATGCATGGCCGGGTAGAGGCCGCGCTCCTCGGGCAAATAGCCGACCAGCGACGCCGCCTCCAGCGGATCGGCGTGGCCGAGCAGCTTGCGTTCGCCCTCGTCGGGATCGATGATGCCGAGCAGCATCCTCAGCGTCGTCGTCTTGCCCGCACCGTTGGGGCCGAGGATGCCGTAGATCGAGCCCTTCGGCACGGCGAGATCGACCCCGCGCACCGCGGGCTTGCCGTCGAAGGCCTTGAAAAGCCCCCTTGCTTCGATCGCCAAACCGTTTTCCACGAACGCCCCTTTGCGGTTTGTGGTAGCGAGCGCGCGTGACCACAGGCAAGCCTTCTCTGCGCGAGCGCCTCGAGGAAAAAGCGAGCGAGCTCGGCTTCGCGGCGTTCGGCGTCGCGCGCGCCGACGCGGCGCCGGAGGCGGGCGCACGGCTGCGGCAGTGGCTCGCCGAGGGCTGCCACGGCGACATGATCTGGATGGCGGACACGGCCGAGCGCCGGGCCTCGCCCGCCGGGCTGTGGCCCGAAGTCCGCTCGGTGCTCTCGCTCGGCATGAGCTATGCGCCCGCCGGCGACCCGCTGGCGCTGGCGGGCGCGGCAGACCGCGGCCGGATTTCGGTCTATGCGCAGGGCGCCGACTATCACGACACGATCAAAAAGGCGCTGAAGGCATTGGCGCGCTGGCTGGTCGCGGAAGCGGACTGCGAGCTCAAGGTGTTCGTCGATACCGCGCCGGTGATGGAAAAGCCGCTGGCCGAGGCGGCCGGGCTCGGCTGGCAGGGCAAGCACACCAACCTCGTCAGCCGGACCGACGGCTCCTGGCTGTTCCTCGGCGCCATCTACACGACGCTGGAAATCGAGCCCTCCCCTGCGGCGCACGCTGTCCATTGCGGCAGCTGCACCGCCTGCCTCGACGCCTGCCCGACCAACGCCTTTCCCGCGCCCTTCCGGCTCGATGCGCGGCGCTGCATCTCCTACCTGACGATCGAGCATAAGGGGCCGATCCCGGAGGAATTCCGCGAGGCGATCGGCAACCGCATCTACGGCTGCGACGATTGCCTCGCCGTCTGCCCCTGGAACCGCTTCGCCGACGCCGCCCGGGCGAACAAGGCGTTCCTGCCGAGGGCCGAGCTGGTCGCGCCGCGGCTGGCGGACCTGCTGGCGCTGGACGATGCGGCTTTCCGCACCGTCTTCGCCGGGTCACCGATCAAGCGGATCGGGCGCAATCGGATGGTCAGGAATGCCGC
>DASVVQ010000052.1:0-9775 GCA_036386475.1 Allosphingosinicella sp.
ATCGCTTCGGCCCAGGAGGTCGGCAAGAGGATCGCCGAGCGCGCCAAGGCGGCGGGCGTCACCCGCGTGGTCTTCGACCGCGGCGGTTTCCTGTTCCACGGCCGCGTGAAGGCTCTCGCCGACGCCGCGCGCGAAGGCGGATTGGAGTTTTAAGAATGGCTGACGAAACCAACCAGGGCGCCGAGGTCCAGGACGGCCCGACCCAGGAAGCAGCGGTCGAGGCCGCCGTGCCTGCGGCTCCGGCCGAAGGGCGTCCCGAGGGCCGCGGCCCGCGCGGCGGACGGGGCGGTCGCGGCGGCGGCGGTGGCGGACGTGGCGGCGGCGATCGCGGCGGACGCGGCGGCCGGCGCGACGATCGGCGCGGCGGCCCGCGCGGCGGCGACGACGACGGCGGCGAGGAGCTGATCGAGAAGCTCGTCCACATCAACCGCGTCTCCAAGACCGTGAAGGGCGGCAAGCGCTTCGGCTTCGCGGCTTTGGTCGTGGTCGGCGACGGCAAGGGCCGCGCGGGCTTCGGCCACGGCAAGGCCCGCGAGGTGCCCGAGGCGATCTCCAAGGCGACCGCGGCGGCCAAGAAGGCGATGGTCCGCGTGCCGCTGAAGGAGGGCCGCACCCTGCATCACGACGGCAACGGCCATTTCGGCGCCGGCAAGGTGACTCTGCGCACCGCGCCCGCGGGTACCGGCATCATCGCCGGCGGCCCGATGCGCGCCGTGTTCGAGAGCTTGGGAGTGGCCGACGTGGTGACCAAATCGGTCGGCACGTCGAACCCCTACAATATGATCCGCGCGACCTTCGAGGCGCTGACCGAGCAGACTTCGCCGAAGTCGGTCGCCCAGCGGCGCGGCAAGAAGATCGCCGACCTGCTCGGCCGCGGCGGCTCGCAGACCGCCGAAGCCGACGCCGCGGCGGTGGTGGAGTAAGCCTCATGGCCAAAGTGAAGATCACCCAGACCGGATCGCCGATCCGCCGCACCAAGGACCAGCGCTCGACGTTGATCGGCCTCGGCCTCAACAAGATGCACCGGTCCGTGGAGCTCGAGGACACCCCCGAGCTGCGCGGCATGATCCGCAAGGTGCAGCATATGGTGTCGGTCAACGATTGACCGTCATCCCCGCTCAGGGTTCCCATCAAAGTACTACTTTGATGGGGCCCAAGCCAGGGATCCAGTGTGCCTAAGCGCGTGGCACATTCGGGCCGAAGCGAAACTGGGCCCCCGCTTTCGCGGGGGTAGACTACAGCGAGTGCAGAACATGAAATTGAACGACCTCAGGGACAATCAGGGCGCCCGCAAGTCGCGCGTCCGCGTCGGCCGCGGCATCGGCTCGGGCCTCGGCAAGACCGCCGGGCGCGGCCAGAAGGGCGCCAAGTCGCGCTCGGGCGTGTCGATCGCCGGCTTCGAGGGCGGCCAGATGCCGCTCCATATGCGGATCCCGAAGCGCGGCTTCAACAACATCTTCGCCAAGGATTATGCCGAGGTGAACCTGGGCGCGATCCAGAAGGCGCTCGAATCCGGCCGGCTCTCCGCCGACGGCACGATCGACCATGACGCGCTCAAGGCCGCCGGCCTCGCCCGCGGCGGCAAGGACGGCGTCCGACTGCTCGGCAAGGGCACCCTCTCGGCCAAGCTCGCCTTCCGCGTTGCCGGCGCCTCGGCGGGCGCCCGCCAGGCGGTGGAAGCCGCGGGCGGCTCGGTCGACGTGATCGAAGTGGTTTCTGCGGCCGACAAGGCCAAGGCGAAGAAGAACAGCGTCAAGAAGCGCAAGGACGCGCAGGCCTGACAAGCCGCGATGAGGCACTATATACGGCCTCTACCTCCAAGCCGCTCATGCTGAGGAGGGACTGAGCGCAGGCGAAGGCCCGTCTCGAAGCACGCATGGTCCTTCGAGACGCCGCTTCGGCGGGCTCAGCGGCTCCTCAGGATGAGCGAGGGTGGGGATTTTCCCACGAAGACCGAAGGCACGATCCGCATGGCATCCGCAGCCGAACAGATGGCAGCCAATATCAGCCTGGCGAACTTCGCCAAGGCGACCGATCTCAAGAAGCGCCTGTGGTTCACCCTCGGCGCCCTGATCATCTTCCGCCTGCTTTCCTTTGTGCCCCTGCCGGGCATCGATCCGCGCGCGCTCAACATCCTGTTCGAGCAGACGCGCGGCGGCGTGCTCGATTTCTTCAACATGTTCTCGGGCGGCAGCCTGGAGCGGATGAGCCTGATCGCGCTCGGCGTCATGCCCTACATCACCGCGTCGATCGTCGTGCAGCTCGCGACGACGATGAACCCGACGCTCGCCCAGCTGAAGAAAGAGGGCGAGGCGGGCCGCAAGAAGATCAACCAATATACGCGCTACGGAACCGTCTTCCTCTGCGCCATCCAGGGCTATTTCATCGCCGTCGGCCTCGAAGGCTGGGGCGCGCAGCAGGGCACTTCGGCGGTGATCGATCCGGGCATGATGTTCCGCGTCACCACGGTCGTCAGCCTCGTCGGGGGCACCATGTTCCTGATGTGGCTCGGCGAGCAGATCACCAGCCGCGGCATCGGCAACGGCGTCTCCCTGATCATCATGGCGGGAATCGTCGCCCAGCTGCCGACCGCGATCGCGCAGGCGCTCGAGGGCGGCCGCACCGGCACACTGTCGCCGCTGGTCATCTTCGGCGTGCTCGCGCTCGCCGGCGGGCTCATCCTCTTCATCTGCTTCATGGAGCGCGCCCAGCGGCGGGTGCTGATCCAATATCCCAAGCGACAAAGCCAGCGCGGCCAGATCCAGCAGGACCGCTCGCATCTGCCGCTGAAGATCAACACGGCCGGCGTGATCCCGCCGATCTTCGCCTCCTCGCTGCTGCTCATGCCGCTCACCGTCGTCCAGTTCTCCGGCACGCGGACCGCGGGCGAGAGCTGGTGGGGCGATTTCGTGATCACGATCACGACCGCGCTGCAGCATGGCGCGCCGCTCTATCTGTTCCTCTACGGCCTCGGCATCGTCTTCTTCTGCTTCTTCTACACCTCGGTGGTGTTCAATTCCGAGGAGACGGCGGAGAACCTCAAGAAATATGGCGGCTTCATCCCCGGCATCCGGCCCGGCAAGCGCACCGAGGAATATCTCTCCTACGTGCTGACCCGGATCACCGTGATCGGCTCGGCCTATCTGACCCTGATCTGCCTCATCCCCGAGTTCCTGATCGCGCGTGCGGGCATACCCTTCTATCTCGGGGGCACGTCCCTGCTCATCGTCGTCAACGTGACGATGGACACGGTGACGCAGATCCAGAGCCACCTCATCGCCCACCAATATGGCGACCTCATCAAGAAGGCGAAGCTGAAGGGCGGGCGCGGCCGCTGAGCCGCCGCCGCGCTTCCGGAACCGCAGGCGTCATGAACATCATCCTCCTTGGACCTCCAGGCGCCGGCAAGGGCACCCAGGCCAGCCGCCTCGAGAAGGAGCGCGGCATGGTCCAGCTGTCGACCGGCGACATGCTCCGCGCCGCGGTCGCGGCGGGCACGCAGATCGGCCTCAGGGCGAAGGCGGTGATGGACGCCGGCGACCTCGTTTCGGACGAGATCGTCAACGACATCCTCTCGGCCCGGCTCGACCAGCCGGATGTCGAGCAGGGCTTCATCCTCGACGGCTATCCCCGCACCGCGGCCCAGGCCGGCTCGCTCGACCGTCTGCTCGCCGAGAAGGGGAAGCGCCTCGATCACGTCATCGAATTGTGCGTGAACGAGGAGGCCCTGGTCGACCGCATCACCGGCCGCTTCTCCTGCGGCAAATGCGGCGCCGGCTATCACGACCGCTACAAGCTCCCCAAGGTGCCGAAGCTCTGCGACGTCTGCGGCGCCGAGGACCCGTTCAGGCGCCGTCCCGACGACAATGAGCAGACGGTGAGGAACCGGCTTGCGGAATATCGCGCCAAGACCGCGCCGATCCTCCCCATCTACAAGGCGCAGGGCATCGTCACCCATATCGACGGGATGGCCCCGATCACCCAGGTCAGCGCAGCGATCGAGGCGATCCTCGAGAGTTGAGCCGGCGCGGCTCCGGCCGGCGCTCGCATCTTCGCAAAACATGCTATGCATCGCCCGGTCGCGAGTCCGCAGCATTGCGGCCGCGTGGGGGATCAGGATCAGGGGAGGCGGCGCATGAACAGGGGCGGCGGAGTTGCGACGAGGGAGCATGTCGATCTGGACGGCTTCATCGCGGGGGTGAACCGGCGCAATCCGGGCCAGCCCGAATTCGTCCAGGCGGTGACCGAGGTCGCGCAGGACATTTTCGAGTTCATCGAGGGCAAGCCCGAATATCACGAGGCGCAGATCCTGCGCCGCATCGCCGAGCCCGACCGGGTCGTCTCCTTCCGCGTTTGCTGGGAGGACGACAAAGGCAATATCCGCGTCCAGCGCGGCTACCGCGTCCAGAACAACAATGCGATCGGCCCGTACAAAGGCGGCATCCGCTTCCACCCTTCGGTCAACGAATCGATCCTGAAGTTCCTGGCCTTCGAGCAGACCTTCAAGAATGCGCTGACCGGCCTGCCGATGGGCGGCGGCAAGGGCGGCGCGAACTTCAATCCCAAGGGCAAGAGCGTCAACGAGATCATGCGCTTCTGCCAGAGCTTCATGACCGAGCTCTATCGCCACATCGGCGCGAACATCGACGTTCCCGCCGGCGACATCGGCGTCGGCGCGCGCGAGATCGGTTACATGTTCGGACAGTTCAAGCGCATCACCAACAGCTGGGAAGGCGTCCTGACCGGCAAGGGCCTTGAATATGGCGGCTCGCTGATCAGGACAGAGGCGACCGGCTACGGTGCGGTCTATTTCCTCCTCAACATGCTCAAGACGCGGGGCCAGGATCTGGTCGGCAAGCGCGCGGTGATCTCCGGCTCCGGCAACGTCGCCACCCACGCGGCCGAGAAGATCGTGCAGCTCGGCGGCAAGGTGCTGACGCTCTCCGATTCCGAAGGCTTCGTCCACGATCCCGACGGCATCACCCAGGAGAAGATCGACTGGGTGAAGGCGCACAAGACCAAGCGCCGCGGCCGTATCTCCGAATATGCCGACGAGTATAAGAGCGCGAGCTTCCATGCCGGGAAACGGCCCTGGGGCGTCGAGTGCGACGTGGCTCTCCCGTGCGCGACCCAGAATGAGCTGCTCGGCGAGGACGCGAAGACCCTCGTCGAGAACGGCTGCATCGCGGTCTCCGAAGGCGCCAACATGCCGACCGATCTTGCCGGCGTGCACCATTTCAAGGACGCGCAGATCCTGTTCGCGCCGGGCAAGGCCGCCAATGCCGGCGGCGTCGCCGTCTCGGGCCTGGAGATGAGCCAGAACTCGGCCCGGATCAGCTGGAAGGAGGACCAGCTTCAGCAGCTCCTCAAGGACATCATGGACGGCATCCACGAGCGGGCGGAGACCTACGGCCGCGTCAGCGACGATTATGTCGACTATGTGAAGGGCGCGAACATCGCCGGCTTCAAGAAGGTCGCCGACGCGATGCTGGCCTTCGGGGTGGTGTAGCGCGAGGAGCGGCGGACACTTCGCTCAGTCCCTCCTCAGGATGAGCGGATCTCGGTCACTTGGGCCGCCCCAGCCGGACCAGCGCTTCGTCGAGCGCCTGGAGGAAGCGCGAGCGGTCCTCCTTGCGGAAGGGGGCGGGGCCGCCGATGCCGTCTCCCGCTCCGGCGCGCAGGTCGGCCATGATCGCGCGGGTGGCGATGGCGGCGCCGATCGAGCCGGTCGTGAAGGGCTTGCCGGTGGGACCGATCACAGCCGCGCCGGCTTTCAGGCACCGGTCCGCGAGCAGGATATCGGCGGTGACCACCACTGTTTCCGGTCCGGCCATCTCGGCGATCCGGTCGTCCGCTTCGTCGAAGCCGCCGCCCACGGTCACGCGCTCGATCAGCGGATGGGGCGGGACTCGCAGGAAGCTGTTGGCGACGAGCGTGACCGGGACCTCCCGGCGGAAAGCGACCTTGTAGATCTCCTCCTTGACCGGGCAGGCGTCGGCGTCGACGAGGATGCGCAGGCCCACGCTCAATAGGCCTTCTTCGCCTTCCACGGCTTCGCCTTGTGGCGCGGCGCGGCCGGGCCGGCGGGAGAGGCGCGGTGCGCGCGGGCGGGGCCGGGGCCACCGGGGAGCGCCTGGATCGAGATCCCGCCCTCGCCGTCGGGATCGCCGCCGGCGGTGCGCCTGACCGCGGCCGCGAACTTCGCCGCCGCGGCGCGGGGGATTTCGAACGCCGTCTCGTCGTTGCCGATGCGGATTGCGCCGATATCGCGCTTGGTGACGTGGCCGCGGCGACACAGCAAAGGAAGCAGCCAGCGCGGGTCCGCCTTGTGGCGCCGGCCGATGTCCATGCAGAACCAGACCGTGTCCTCGAAACCGGCGCGCGGGCCTTCCTGGCGATGCGCAGGGGCGGCGGCGCCGTCGAGCAGGTCCTCCGGTGCGGGGAGGCGCGCACGGTGGGCGCGCACCAAAGCGGCGGCGATGTCCTCCGGGCTGCGCTCGGCGAGGAGCCTCTGCGCGAGGGCGCGGTCGTCGTCGTCGGCTTCGACCGGCTGGAGCAACGCCTCTAGCAGCCTCTCGCGGTCGCGCCGCAATATGTCCTCCGGGCCCGGCGCGGCGCCCCATTCGGCGGCGATCCGCGCGCCGCGCAGCACGCTCTCGACGCGTTTGCGGCGCGGATAGGGGACGATCAGGACGGCGATGCCCTTGCGCCCCGCGCGGCCGGTGCGGCCCGAACGGTGCTGGAGCGTCTCCGCGTCGCGCGGCAGCTCAACGTGGATGACGAGGGTGAGATTGGGAAGGTCGATGCCGCGCGCGGCGACGTCGGTTGCTACGAGGACTCGCGCGCGGCCGTCGCGCAAGGCCTGCAACGCATGGTTGCGCTCGCTCTGGCTGTGCTCGCCGGACAGGGCGACGGCGCTGAAGCCCCGCTCGGTCAGCGAGCTGTGCAGGCGGCGGACGTTGTCGCGCGTGGCGCAGAAGAGCAGGGCCGATTCCGCCTCGTGCAGGCGCAGCAGGTTGACGACGGCGTTCTCGACGTCGGCGGGGGCGACCGTCACCGCCTGGTAGGCGATGTCCCCGTGGCCGCGCTCCTCGCCGGTGGTGGAGATGCGCAGCGAGTCGCGCTGGTAGCGCTTGGCGAGCGCGACGATCGGCTTGGGCATGGTCGCCGAGAAGAGCAAGGTGCGGCGCTCAGCCGGAGTCGCGTCGAGTATCTCCTCGAGGTCCTCGCGGAAGCCCATGTCGAGCATCTCGTCCGCCTCGTCGAGCACGGCGGCGCGCAGGGCCGAGAGATCGAGCGCGCCGCGCTCGAGATGGTCGCGCAGCCGCCCCGGAGTGCCGACGACGATATGGGCGCCGCCGTTCAGCGCCCGGCGCTCCTTCGACGGATCCATGCCGCCGACGCAGGAGACGATCCGCGCACCGGCCTTGGCATAGAGCCAGTCGAGCTCGGCGCGAACCTGCAGGGCAAGCTCGCGGGTCGGCGCGATGACGAGGGCGAGCGGCTCGCGCGCAGAGGGGAGACGGCCCTCCTCGCCGAGGAGCTGCGGTGCGATGGCGAGCCCGAAGGCGACGGTCTTGCCTGAGCCGGTCTGGGCGGAGACGACGAGGTCGCGGCCCTCCGCTTCCGGCTCGAGGACGGCCGCCTGGACGGGCGTCGGGGCGGCATAGCCGCGTTCGGAGAGCGCGTCGAGAAGCGGCGGCAGAGCGTTGAAAGGCATCAGGGCAAAATGGTGCGCCGCAGCGCAGAGGCAAGGGCAGCGGCCACTAAAGCGCCTGCGCCCCGGCCCAGCCGCTCGCCCAGGCCCATTGGAAATTATAGCCGCCGAGCCAGCCGGTGACGTCGACCGCCTCTCCGATCGCGTACAGGCCCGGCACGCGGCGCGCCTCCATCGTCCGTGAGGAGAGGCCGTCGGTCGAGATGCCGCCGACGGTGACCTCGGCCTTGGCGAAGCCTTCGCTCCCGGTCGGCCTGAAGGTCCAGCCGGCGAGGCGCCGTTCCGCTTCCGCCAGCGACCTGTCCGGGACGTTGGCGAGCTCGCCGGGGATGCCCAGGCGTTCGCCCAGGGCTTCGGCGAGCCGGTCGGGCAACTCCGCGCCCAGCAGGCTGCGCAACGTCGCGCGCGGCCGCTCGCGCTTCGCACCGATCAGCCAGCCAGCCTCCCGGTCGGGCAGGAAGTCGATCGCGATCTGCTCGCCGTTGCGCCAGTAGGAGGAGATCTGGAGGATTGCCGGGCCGGAGAGGCCGCGATGGGTGAAGAGCGCGGCTTCGCGGAACTCCGTCCTGCCGGAGCGCGCGACGATCTCCGCCGAGACCCCCGAGAGGGATGTGAACAAGGCCTCGTCCGCGCCGAGCGTCAGCGGCACCAAGGCCGGGCGCGGTTCGACCACCTTGAGGCCGAAGCGCCGGGCGAGGTCGTAGGCGAAACCGGTGGCGCCGAGCTTCGGGATCGAGGGGCCGCCGGTGGCGATGACGAGCGCCGGGGCCTCGAAGCTTTCGCTGCCAAATGAGACGCGGAAGCGAGCGTCGGCATGCTCGATCTCCCCGATGGAAGCGCCGAGCCGCAGGTCGACGCCGCCCTTGTCGCATTCGTCGAGCAGCATCGCGACGATCTGCTTTGCCGAACCGTCGCAGAAGAGCTGGCCGAGCGTCTTTTCGTGCCAGGCGATGCCGTGGCTCTCGACCAGCGCGATGAAGTCCTCGGGCCGATGACGGCCGAGCGCGGACTTCGCGAAATGCGGGTTCGCCGAGAGATAGCGGTCGGGCGCGGTGTGGATGTTGGTGAAGTTGCAGCGGCCGCCGCCCGAAATGAGGATTTTCTTGCCCGGAGCGTCGGCATGGTCGAGCAGCAGCACGCGGCGTCCGCGCTGTCCCGCCACCGCGGCGCACATCAGCCCGGCGCCGCCCGCGCCGAGGACGATCGCGTCATAGCTCATCACGGAGGCTCGGCTCAGTCGAACGCGCCCTCGTCAGGCCCGGCCTGCGGCATCGCGCTGGCGACGGCGGCGAGGACGACGACGATTAGGACCACGCCGCCGACGATGAGCAGGGTGGTCCCGGTCGATCCCTTGGCTTCGAGGCGGCGGCGCTCCGCGGCGACGTTGCGGCCTCCGACGAAGAGTGCAGGGGCGCCGGTCCGGGCCATGCCGATCTCGATTCCGTCCGAGCGGTGGCTGCGGACCATCGCGCCGGTCGCGTTCCGATAATCGTGGAACGTCGCGACCTGGAGCCGCGCGGAGGGCCGCTCGGGATCTTCGGCGCCGAGCGGAAGGCGAAGGCGAACGCCCGCGAAGGCGCTGCTGCGGCGTTCGCCTGCGCCGAGGTCGCGGAAATCGTCCGCGGCGAGGCAGGGCTGAGCGGCCAATGCGAGCAAGGCGGCCATCGCTACGAAGCAGGATTTCATCTGTATCTCCCCGGGTCGGCGGAAAGAGGCGCGCGGGTGGCTCGCGAGTCAAGCCGCCGCTGCTTGCAATGCGACCGGCCGGCATGCGAGGGGCGCGCGGCAGAGGAGGGCGGCATGGCGACGGGCGCGCGGAGCGAGGACGAGGCAGGCGGACCGCCGCGCCAGAGCGGCCGGCTCGTGATCGTCGCTTCCTCGCTCGGCACGGTCTTCGAATGGTACGATTTCTACCTGTACGGCCTGCTGGCGACGGTCATCTCCGCCCAGTTCTTCTCGGGCGTCAACGAGACCACGGGTTTCATCTTCGCGCTTGCCGCCTTCGCCGCCGGCTTCGCGGTCCGGCCGTTCGGCGCGATCCTGTTCGGACGGATCGGC
>DASVVQ010000053.1:0-118334 GCA_036386475.1 Allosphingosinicella sp.
GGCGCGCACCACGCCGTCCATCGTCGCCTTCGCCAAGGACGGCGAGCGGCTCGTCGGCCAGCCGGCCAAGCGCCAGGCGGTCACCAACCCCGAAAATACGGTGTTCGCGGTGAAGCGCCTGATCGGCCGCCGCTTCGACGATCCGATCACCAAGAAGGACACCGAGCTCGTCCCCTATAAGATCACCCGCGGCCCGAACGGCGACGCGTGGGTCAGTGCCGGCGGCAAGGACTATTCGCCCTCGCAGATTTCCGCCTTCACTCTCCAGAAGATGAAGGAGACCGCCGAGGCCTATCTCGGCGAGACCGTCACCCAGGCGGTGATCACCGTCCCCGCTTATTTCAACGACGCCCAGCGTCAGGCGACCAAGGACGCCGGACAGATTGCGGGCCTCGAGGTGCTGCGCATCATCAACGAGCCGACGGCCGCGGCGCTCGCTTACGGTCTCGAGAAGCAGGACGGAAAGACGATCGCGGTCTACGATCTGGGCGGCGGAACGTTCGATATTTCGGTGCTCGAGATCGGCGACGGCGTCTTCGAGGTGAAATCGACCAACGGCGACACCTTCCTCGGCGGCGAGGATTTCGACGCCAAGATCGTCGATTATCTCGCCGACGAGTTCAAGAAGCAGGAAGGCATCGACCTGCGCGGCGACCGGCTCGCACTGCAGCGCCTGAAGGAAGGCGCCGAGCGCGCCAAGATCGAGCTTAGCTCGGCGCAGACGACCGAGGTCAATCTGCCCTTCATCACCGCGGATCAAAATGGTCCCAAGCATCTCGTCAAGACCATCACCCGGGCGGATCTCGAGAAGCTGGTCGAGGATCTGATCAAGCGCACGCTCGAGCCGTGCCGCAAGGCGATCGCCGACGCCGGCGTCAAGGCCGAGGACATTTCGGAAGTGGTGCTCGTCGGCGGCATGACCCGCATGCCGCGGGTGCGCGAGATCGTGAAGGAATTCTTCGGCAAGGAGCCGCATACCGGCGTCAATCCCGACGAGGTCGTCGCCATGGGCGCGGCGATCCAGGCCGGCGTCCTCCAGGGCGACGTCAAGGACGTCCTCCTGCTCGACGTCACGCCGCTCTCGCTCGGCATCGAGACCCTGGGCGGCGTCTTCACCCGCATGATCGACCGCAACACCACGATCCCGACGAAAAAGAGCCAGACCTTCTCGACCGCCGAGGACAATCAGAACGCGGTCACCATCCGCGTCTTCCAGGGCGAGCGCGAGATGGCGTCGGACAACAAACTGCTCGGCCAGTTCGACCTGGTCGGCATCCCGCCCGCGCCGCGCGGCGTGCCGCAGGTCGAGGTCACGTTCGACATCGACGCCAACGGCATCGTCCACGTCTCCGCCAAGGACAAGGGCACCGGCAAGGAGCAGCAGATCCGCATCCAGGCCTCGGGCGGCCTCAGCGACGCCGATATCGAGAAGATGGTCAGCGAGGCGGAGAGCTTCGCCGAAGAGGACAAGAAGCGGCGCGCCGCTGCGGAGGCCAAGAACAACGCCGAGAGCCTCGTCCACACCACCGAGCGCCAATTGGCCGAGCATGGCGACAAGGTCGACGAGACGTTGAAAGCCGAGATCCAGGCGGCGATCGACGAGGCCAAGGCCGCCGTCGAAGGCGGCGAGCCCGAGGCGATGAACGAAAAGTCGCAGGCGCTCGCCCAGGTCGCGATGAAGCTGGGGCAGGCGATCTACGAGAAGGAGCAGGCCAGTGCCGCCGGAGCGGCGGGAGGCGCCGACGCCGGCGCGACCGACGGCGCCCCGGAAGGCGAGGCGCCGTCCGGCGGCGAGGAAGTCGTCGACGCCGAATTCTCCGAGGTCGACGACGAACCGAAGGCGTAAGTCATGCACTGCACCGTCATCCCGGCGAAGGCCGGGATCTCAGCGAGTGAAAGGCTTCGGCGTTCTTCACCCACTGAGACCCCGGCCTGCGCCGGGGTGTCGGCTGCTGGCCTACGGGTCCTGATGCCGTCATGACTGAAACCGATTATTACGAGCTGCTGCAGCTTGAGCGCGGCGCCGACGAGAAGGCGATCAAGTCCGCCTATCGCCGGCTCGCGATGGAATGCCATCCCGACCGCAACGGCGGGTGCCCCGACGCGACCGCCCGCTTCAAGGCGATCAGCGAAGCCTATGATTGCTTGAAGGACCCCCAGAAGCGCGCCGCCTATGACCGCTTCGGTCATGCCGCCTTCCGTCAGGGCGGCTTCGGCGGCGGGCCCAATGGCGGGGCGCAGGATTTCGGCTCCTTCTCCGACATTTTCGAGAGCGTCTTCGGGGAGTTCATGAACAACGGCCCGGCCGGTGGCGGCCGCCGCGCCGCCACCCGCGGCTCGGACCTGCGCTACGACCTCGAGATCAGCCTCGAAGACGCTTATGCCGGCCGCCAGGTGGATCTTGCGGTCGACACCACGGTGCGCTGCGAGCCCTGCGGCGGGATGGGCGCCAAGCCCGGCACCGCGGCCCGCGCGTGCAACACCTGCGACGGGCGCGGCCAGGTGCGCGCCCGCCAGGGCTTCTTCGTCATCGAGCAGGTCTGCCCCTCCTGCCGCGGCGCCGGACAGGTGATCGCCGATCCCTGCGGCACGTGCCGCGGCGAAGGCCGCGTCGAGAAGCGCCGCTCGCTCTCCGTCAACGTCCCCGCCGGCGTCGACGAGGGCACGCGGATCCGCCTTTCCGGAGAAGGCGAGGCGGGCGTGCGCGGCGGGCCGCCCGGCGACCTCTACATCTTCATCCACCTCACCCGCCACGCGCTCTTCCAGCGCGAGGGCACGACGCTCTTCGCCCGCTGTCCGATCAGCATCACCACTGCCGCTTTGGGCGGCGCGATCGAGGTCCCCGGCCTCGACCGGCACAAGCACGAAGTGAAGATCCCGGCCGGCATCCAGTCCGGCAAGCAGCTCAGGATCCGCGGCGCCGGCCTGCCCGTCCTCAACGGCCGCGGCCATGGCGACATGGTCATCCAGGTCGAGGTCGAGACCCCGACCAGGCTCTCCGCCCGCCAGCGCGAGCTCCTCGAAGAGTTTCGCGCCACCGAGACCGGCGAGGAATGCCCGGCGTCCAAGAGCTTCCTCGGCAAGCTCAAGAGCCTGTTCGACGCCTGAGCTTTTGCCTCGGCGCTTTCGCCGGCCTGGAACGGCCGCTATCCTGCGCCGCAACCGGGAAGGGAATCTTCATGCGCCGCAGCCTCGTCGCTCTCACCTTGCTGTTCGCCGCGCCCGCCGCTTCGGCGCAGCAAAGCCTTGCCGATGTCGAAATCCGCGTTGAGCGCGTCGCGCCCGGCGTCGCAATATTGTTCGGTCGCGGCGGCAATATCGGCCTCAGCCACGGCGATGACGGCAACGTCCTCATCGACGACCAATATGCGCCGCTGAGCGAACGCATCCTCGCTGCGGTCCGTTCGATCGACCCGGACCCGATCCGCTTCGTCATCAACACGCACTGGCACGGCGACCATACCGGCGGAAACGAGGCGATCGGCCGCACCGGCGCCGTCATCGTCGCTCACGACAACGTCCGGCGGCGGATGTCGATCGAACAGGTCGTCCGCGGCAATGCCGTCCCCGCCTCGCCGGCCGGCGCGCTCCCGGTCGTCACCTTCACCGAGAGCGTCACCTTCCACCTTAACGGAGACGAGATCCGCGTCTTCCACGTCGCCAATGCCCACACCGACGGCGATGCGATGGTCTACTGGACGCGCGCGAACGTCCTCCACATGGGCGACACCTTCTTCCGGGATTTCCTCCCCTTCATCGATCTCGATTCGGGTGGCACGGTCGACGGGCTCCTCCGCGCAGTCGACCAGGCGCTCGCCATCGCCGACGAGCGGACCATCATCGTCCCCGGCCACGGCCCGCTCGCTCGGCGCGCCGACCTCGCCGCCTATCGCGTGCTGATTGGCCGGCTCGCCGCGCGCGTGCGCGCCGAAGTCCGCCGCGGCCGCACCCTCGATCAGATCAAGGCGCTTCGCCTCGCCGACGCCCACGGCCGAGCGACCGACTTCGTGACGCCGGATTTCTTCATCGAGACCCTCTATCGCGACGCGACGATGGAGCGCGGCGAAAGGGGATGAAGGCGCTCCAGCAGGTCTCTCACCGCGCGCCGTCACTGTCGAGACGCGCGACGACCAGCATTGTCGCCAGCGCGGCGAGCCAAGCCCAGCCCTGGACCATGATCTGATAGAAGACCAAAGCGACGGGCGCGGTGGAGCTGCCGCTCAGGTCGGCGCCGGCAGCCCAGATCGCGTACCACAGGGCGAGAACGAAGGAGGCGAGCGCTCCGATCATGCGCGCCAGTGCGGATTCGAGACTCCGCATGATGAAGGCCATGAAAACCTGCGGATAGCCGGGAAGGACGACAGTGAGGGGAAGCGACGCGACGCCGACCAGGGCATCGATCCAATGCAGCTCGGACAGGTGCGGCAGAGAGCTGTGCGGCAACGTCCCCAAGAACGGAATCACGCACGAGAATAGGCTGAGACCGCACCATTTGTCCGGTACGAGCCGTCTAAGGAAGCGAACCGTCCTGCTCACGGGCGCGATGGTGGCACGCTCGTGTGGCGCTCGCTAGCCTCCGAAGACGCGCTCGAAGATCGTGTCGACGTGGCGCAGATGGTAGCCGAGGTCGAAGCTCTGCTCGATCTGCGCCGCACTCAAAAATGGGGCGATCTCCGCGTCGTCCTTGAGCAATTCCATCAAGCCGAGGGTGCCGCCGCTCGCCCAGACCTTCATCGCGCTGCGCTGGACGAGGCGGTACGCGTCCTCCCGGCTGGCGCCGGCCTGGGTCAAGGCGAGGAGCACGCGCTGCGAGTGGACGAGGCCTCCCATGAGGTCGAGATTCTGCTGCATCCGCTCAGGATAGACGAGGAGCTTGTCGACGACATTGGTCAGCCGAGCCAGCGCGAAGTCCAGGGTCACGGTCGCATCCGGGCCGATATAGCGCTCGACCGAGGAATGGCTGATGTCGCGCTCGTGCCAGAGGGCGACATTCTCCAGCGCTGGCGTCACGCAGGCGCGAACCATGCGGGCGAGGCCGGTCAGGTTCTCCGAAAGGACGGGATTGCGCTTGTGCGGCATCGCCGAGCTGCCCTTCTGGCCCGGCGCGAAATATTCCTCGGCTTCGAGGACCTCGGTGCGCTGGAGGTGGCGAATCTCGGTGGCGAGCCGCTCGATCGAGGAGGCGATGACGCCCAATGTTGCGAAGAACATGGCATGGCGGTCGCGCGGGATGATCTGGCTCGAGACCGGCTCGACGGCGAGGCCGAGCTGCTCCGCGACATGCGCCTCGACCCGCGGATCGACGTTCGCGTAGGTGCCGACAGCGCCTGAAATCGCGCAGGTGGCGACCTCTACCCGCGCCGAGGCAAGCCGCGCGCGGCAGCGGGCGAACTCGGCATGAGCGGAAGCGAGCTTGAGGCCGAAGGTCAACGGTTCGGCGTGGATGCCATGGCTGCGGCCGATGGTCGGCGTCAGCTTGTGCTCGAAAGCGCGGCGCTTCAGCACTTCGAGCAAATCGTCGAGATCCTGGAGGAGGATGTCCGCGGAGCGTGTCAGCTGGACGGCGAACGCGGTGTCGAGCACGTCCGAACTCGTCATGCCCTGATGGAGGAAGCGCGCCTCGGGACCGACGCCGTCGGCCACCCAGGTCAGGAAGGCGATGACGTCGTGCTTCACCACCGCTTCGATCTGGTCGATCCGGGCGACGTCGATTTGCGGTTCGGTCCTCCACCAGTGCCAGACCGCCGCCGCTGCTTCCGGCGGCACCGTGCCGAGCTCCGCCATGGCGTCGAGCGCATGGGCCTCGATCTCGAACCAGATCCGGTAGCGGCTCTCGGCTTCCCAGATCGCGGTCATCCGGGGACGGGAATAGCGAGGGATCATCGCCGGGCTTTATGGCTGGCGCGAGGGACGCGCAAGCCGCCCCCCAACGCAGTGCGAGCTTAGGCCGGCCCGAGCAGCTTGGCGACGTAGCGGACCACGTCCGCGGGCCAGCCCGCGACGATCGCGTCGAAATCCTCGCGATTCGATCGGTAGAGCGCTCGCAGCGCTTCCTCGTAGCCCGGCATGTCGCCGCACAAGGACTGCATGAAATGATAGGCGGCGTCCTGCCGCTCCCGCGCGCCGGCCGGCCGCGACCTTGCCTCGTCGACCAGGCGCCTCAGCGCCGCCGAGGCGCCGCCCGGCTGGCGTGCCAGCCAATCCCAGTGGCGCGGGAGCAAGGTGACTTCCCGCGCCTGCACGCCGAGCCGCGGCCGCCCCGCGCCGCGCGCCGCCGGCGGAACCACGCCGCGATAATCGAGGTCGATCGGACGTCCCGTCCGGTCGTCGAACGCACGGACCGCGCTCAGCTGCGCCTCGTCGTGCCGCCCGACAAGCGCGCGGGTCAGCGCGTCACGCTCGCCCGCTGCGATTTCGCGTCCGTCCAGGAAGGCGGTGACGCATTCGGTCATGGTCTGCTGCTCCTCCGGCAGCGGATTTATACCCGGGCATTATTTTCGTCAATACTGTCCGGGTAAAATCTAGATCAGTCCCATCGCCCGCATCGAGGTTTCGCCCTTGGCGCCGACGATGACATGGTCGTGGACCGAGATCTTGAGGGGGCGCAGCGCCTCGACGATGTCGCGGGTGAGGCGGATGTCCTGCTGGCTCGGCTGGGGATCGCCGCTCGGATGGTTGTGGACGAGGATGATCGCGGTCGCGTGATATTCCAAAGCGCGGCGGATCACCTCGCGCACGTAAACCGCCGCCTCGTCGACGGAGCCCTCCGACATCGGCTCGTTGCGGATCAGCATGTTCTTCGAGTTGAGGAAGAGGATCCGGACCCGCTCGACGGGCATGAACGCCATGTCGGCGCGCAGATAATCGAGCAAAGCCTGCCAGCTTGCGAGGATGGGCTGGTCCTCCACTTTCGACTGGAGCAGCCGCAGGGCCGCCGCCTGCGCGATCTTGATCGCCGCGGCGGCGCCCTCGCTGACCTCCCCGACCCGGACGATCGCCTCGCCGTCGGCGGAGAGCAGCCGGCCGAAGCCGCCGAAGTCGCGAATGAGCTTCCTCGCGAGCGGCTTGGTGTCGCGGCGGGGAATGGCGAGAGCGAGCAGGTATTCGACGAGCTCATGCTCGAGGAGGGCGTCCGGCCCGCCCTCGAACAGGCGCTTGCGCAGCCTCGCCCTGTGGCCGCTTGCGTCGCTTGCTTCGCCCTCCATCCGGTTGGATTAAGCTTCGTCGGGGCCTTCGGCAAAGGTCGCTCCATTCCCGGACGTAAACGGCAGGACGTTTGCGCCGATCCGCTGTCCACCGACCGCTGCAATCGGCGTTCCGCCTTGCTTTCGATTGCGCACGCTGAGATCATCGAGCCATGAGGCCGATCGTGACATGCGCTGCGGTGGCGGCCGCGGGGCTGATGACCTCGGCGGCCGCACCCGATCGGCCGGCCGAGTTCGCCTGCAGCGCCCGCGGCGGCAATTATGATGAAATTACCCACAGCGGCGCCGGCCAAGCGCATCGGATTCGCGGGACCGTGATGCCGCTGCGCTACCGGGTCCACGACCGAAGCCGCCCGACGGCGACGGTGCAGTTTCGCATCAGGCAGCCGCGCGGGGGTGTGGGGTTGCAGCTTCTGCGCCGGGGGACGACCGACAGGTTCGACGTCACCATCGTCACCGCCGGATCGGCCGGCGGCCGGACCAGTACGAAGATCGGTTTGCTGGGCCTCAACCAGGAACTTGCGTTCGAGCTCAGCGCCCGGGCCGGCGGCCAGGTTTCGATCCAGGCGGGCGACCGCAGGGTGGACCTTCCGGTCGACGTCGGCACGAGCCCCGAAATCTCGATTTCCTGCTCGACCGGCGCGTTCCGGTTCCGCGGGCTCGAATGGGGCGGCCCGCCGGCGAGCTAACCGGCGGCGCGCTCGGCTTGCCCCGCCATCAGGCTGGATTAAGCTTCGCCGGCCTCTTAGGCACACGCCGCTGCGTTCCCGACCATGACGGGGGCGGAACGCTTGCCCCGGCGGCGGGGTTGAGCGAGCGGCGCGTTGCCGATGTGCGGGCGGAGAGCGAGTGGACCAAGCGGAAATCGTCGAGGTGGTGCGGCCCAGGCGCCGGCGGCGCTGGCCGCTCGTGCTCGCGGGCCTCGTCTTCCTCGTCCTGCTCGCCTTGCTCGCCGCCTGGCTGCTGCGCTTCACCATCGCCGCCGACTTCATCGACCGCGAGCTCGAGAGCCGGGGCGTGCAGGCGACCTACAAGGTCAAGAAGATCGGCTTCCGCCGCCAGCGGCTCGAGGATCTCGTCATCGGCGATCCGCGCAGCCCGGACCTCACCGCCCGCTGGGTCGAGATCGAGCTGAGCTGGGGCGGCTTCGCCTATCCCCGTGTCGCCCTGATCCGGGCGCGCGGCGTCCGGCTGCGCGGGCGGGTCGTCGGCAATCGGGTCACGTTCGGGCAGGTCGACAAACTGCTGCCGCCGCCGTCCGGCGCCCCGTTCCGGCTGCCCGACCAGCGCATCGACATCGCCGACGCCGCTGTCCGGCTCGACACGCCGGCCGGCGCGGTCGGCATCGCTCTGTCGGGACGCGGCAACCTCTCCAACGGCTTCCGCGGCAACATGGCCGCCGTGTCGCGCTCCCTGAGCGTCGGCGAGTGCGTCATCGCCGCGCCGACGGCCTCGGTGCGCGTCGCCGTCGACCGCCACCGCCCGACCTTCACCGGCCCGCTCCGGCTCGATTCGATGCAATGCGAGGACGATTTCGCCATCCTCCAGCCGCGCTTCGATGCGCAAGTCACTTTGACGGAGGCGTTCGACGGCTGGCGCGGCCGCACCCGCCTCGTCGCGGCGCGAATGGCGGCCGGCCCGCACCGGATGGCGGCACTGCGCGGCTCGCTCTCGTTCGAGGGCAATATCGAGCGCACGAACGGTAGGCTCGACCTCGCTTCGAACGAGGCTGCCGTCGCGGCCTTTCGCGCCTCCGGAATGCAGATCGCCGGGGATTACGCCCTTTCGCCGCGCCACGGCCACGTCGCACTCGACGGCGATCTGGCGCTGGCCGGTCTCCGCGTCCCGGGCGTGCTTCGGCCGGCGGCGGCGGCGCTGCGCTCCGGCGAGGGCACGCCGGTCGGGCCGATCGGCACACGCCTGGCCGCCGCGCTGCTGCGCGCTGCGGAAGGCGGTGCGACGGCGCGCGCCCGCGTCCGGGTCCGCAACCGCAAGGGCGTCGGCAGCGTCCAGTTCGAGAATCTCGACTTCGCCGCGCGGAGCGGAGCTCGGCTGCGCGCGACCAGCGGCAGCGGGCTCACTTATTCCTGGCCCGCGGGGCTCCTGCGCACCGACGGCAGCTTCGCATTGTCGGGCGGCGGTCTCCCCGACGCCCGCTTCACTCTCCGCCAGTCGCGCGCCGGCGGTGCGATCGAGGGCACGGGAACGGTCGCGCCGATGGCCGCGGGCTCGTCGCGCCTCGCCTTCGGGCCGATCCGCTTCGTCGCCGAGCCGTCCGGCGCAACGCGCATCGACACGAATGCAGTGGTCCATGGCGGCTTCGACGGCGGGCGCGTCGAAGCCCTGTCCATCCCGATCCGCGGGCGGCTGGCAGGCGGCGGATTCGCTTTCGGCGAGACCTGCGCGCCGGCGAGCTTCCGGCGATTCCAGGTCGAGACGCTGGTCATCGGGCCGTCCCGCCTCGCTCTGTGTCCGACCGGCCGGGCGCTGGTCTGGCGCTCGCCCGGCGGCCGCGTGCAGGGCGGCGCGGAGATGCGCAACGTCAGCGTCGCCGGGACACTGGGCCGCTCGCCGATCGCGCTCACCGCCGCGCGCCTTCGCTTCGGCCTTGGCGAAACCAGATTCAGCGGCAGCGACGTCTCCGTGCGCCTCGGCCGCGACACCGGCACGCACCGGCTCCGCGTCGCCGCGCTCGACGGGAGGATCGTCCGCGGCGGTGCCGGCGGCACCTTCCGCGGCCTCTCCGGGAAGCTTGCCGCCGTGCCGCTGCTGATCGACGACGGCGCCGGCCGCTGGTCGGTCCAGCGCGGCGACCTCGAGCTCGCGGGCAACGTCCGCGTCTCCGACGAGCGCGATCCCGCACGCTTCCGCCCGCTGGTCAGCGATGACTTCCGCCTCACGCTCGCCGAGAACCGGATCCGCACCACGGCCTGGCTCAAGCACCCTGAGAGCGGGACGCGGATCGTCCACGCTACGATCGATCACAATCTGCGGACCGGCACGGGCGGCGCCGCGCTGGACGTGCCGGGCATCGCATTCGCGCTCGACGGCCTCCAGCCCGAGGACCTCACCCGCCTCACAGTCGGCGCCATCGCCCTGGTCGAAGGAACGCTCACCGGGAGCGGGCGGATCGATTGGCGCCCCGGCGCGACCACGAGCAGCGGCACCTTTTCGACTGAGGACATGAACCTCGCCGCCGCCTTCGGCCCGATCGAAGGCCTGACGACGACCGTCCATTTCACCGACCTCCTCCGCCTCGAGAGCGCGCCCGGCCAGGTTGCGCGGATCGACATGATCCGCGCCGGCATCGACGTCGCCGACGGCACCGTCCGCTACCAGCTCCGCCCCGGCAGCCTCGTCCAGGTCGAAGGCGGGCAATGGCCGCTCTGGGGCGGCGAGCTGCTGCTGCAGCCGACCTTGCTCGATTTCAGCCGGCCGACGACCAAATATCTGACCTTCCAGGTCGTCGGCGTCGATGCGGCCCAGGTGATCGACCAGAGCGGCCTCACCTCGATCGAGCTCACCGGCATCTTCGACGGCGTGCTGCCGATGGAGTTCGACGTGCGCGGCGGCCGGATCGTCGGCGGCCGCCTCGAAGCCCGGCCGGGCGGAGGCACTCTCTCCTATGTCGGCATCGTCGACCGGGCGAACATGCCGATCGGCGGCCGCATCGCCTTCGACGCGCTTCGCTCGCTGCGCTACAACCGCCTCGAAATCAGCCTCGACGGTGCGCTGGCGGGCGAGTTCCTCAGCCGCATCCGGCTCGACGGGATCACCCTCGCGACCCGCCAGAACTGGCTTGTCCGGCGCTTCTCCAACATCCCGTTCCGCTTCAACATCACCGTGCGCGGGCCGCTGCGCGCCGTCATCGGCATCACTCGCGACATGAAGGACCCGAGCATCCTTATCCAGCCGGTCCTGCCCGAGGCGCTGCAGGGCTATCCGACCACCGTCACCACCGTTCAGGAAGAAGAAAGTGAGGTCCAAAGATGATTGCGACCATGGCCAGGGTAGGAGCGCTGAAGCCCGCGCGCGCCGCGCGGCTGCTCGCCGGCATCGGCGGCGCCGCGCTGCTGGGCGGCTGCGTCCAGGTCTCGACGCCGGACCGGCCGATCGAGGTCAATCTCAACATCAACATCCGCCAGGAGGTGGTCGTCCGCCTCCAGCAGGACGCGCGCGAGCTGATCGAGCGCGAGCAGCGGGACTATTGACGGTGCGCCTGCTCCACGCCGCCGCCGCACTCGCCCTCGCTTGCTGCGCAATGGCCGGCCTCGCCGCCGCCGCCACGCAGCGAACCGCTTCGGAATTGCGCGCCACCGGCCTCGTCGGCGAGCAATATGACGGCTATCTCGGCCTCGTCGGCTCGGCCCCGCCGCGCATCCGGGCCGACATGGACGCGGTCAACATCCGCCGCCGTTCTTATTACACCGCGCTCGCCCGGCAGCGCCGCGCCCAGATCGAAGAGGTCGCCGCCGCCACCGCCTGCGAGATCCTCGCCACCCGGGTCGCGCCGGGCGAATATTATCTCCTTCCGGGAGAGGCCTGGCGCCGGCGAGAGGGGACGGCGCCAGTGCCCCGACCGGCCTATTGCCGCTGAGGCGGAGGGGACAGTTACTTTCATCCCGACCGTGCTCGGCTTCTCGCCGCCGCGGGTGAAAGTAACTGTCCCCACAGACGGTCTCGGGCAGGCCAGCTTTTCCGCAGCGCAGCATATGCGAGTTGACTATCCGACCCCCCGTTTCTAAAGGAACCGCGCCTCGGCGGGTTCGTTCGCCGGCATGTCCCACGCCAACCGCGTCGCGCTCTCCCTGACGGGCGGCCCTACAAGGAAGGACGGCATGGCGGAAAGCGAGCCTCGGCAGGACGCGAAGTCTCCCCAGGATGCACGGCTGGCCTCGCTCGACGAGCGGCTCCGGCAGGCGCAGGCGGACGAGGCGGAGCGGACCCGCCAGCCGAAGCGCGCTCAGGGCAGGGGCCAGGCCCAGGGGATGCGGATCCTTTCGGTCCTGATCGCCTATCCGTTCGGGAGCGCCCTGATCGGCTACGCGATCGATCGCATCGCGGGCACGAGCGGGATCTGGGTGGCGATGCTGTTCCTCGGGTTCGGCGCCGCCATGTGGCAGGTTTGGAAGGTTTCACAGCAGAGCCCGCAATAGGCTCGGGGAAGTTTCGAAGAAGTGGCGGCCGAGAGCAGAATCGATCCCATGCACCAGTTCCAGATCGCCCCGCTCGCGGGCGATCCGGGAAGCCCGTTCATGTTCACCAACAGCGCGCTGTGGATGCTCATCGTCCTGGCGCTGATCTGGCTGTTCATGCTGGGCGGGATGAAGCGGCAGCTCGTCCCCGGCCGCTGGCAGATGGCGGTCGAGGGGGTGAGCGGCTTCATCGGCTCGATGCTGACCACCAATGTCGGGCCGGAAGGGCGCAAATACGTGCCCTGGGTGTTCACCGTCTTCATGTTCATTCTGGTCGCCAATCTGATCGGGATGATGCCCTTTGCGATCGTCGGCGCACACCCGTTCACCGTGACCAGCCAGTTCACCGTCACCGGCGTCATGGCGATCATCAGCTTCGGCATCGTGCTCCTGGTCGGCTTCTGGAAGCACGGCTTCCACTTCTTCTCCTTGTTCATCCCGCACGGCACGCCCAAGGTGCTGCTGCCGCTCATCTTCCTGATCGAGCTGCTCTCGTTCATGGTGCGGCCGTTCAGCCTCGCGCTGCGGCTGTTCGTGGCGATGATCGCGGGCCACATCCTGGTCGAGGTGTTCGGCAGCTTCGTCGTCAGCGGCCTCAATGCGGGCGGCGTCGCCGGGCCGGCGATCAGCCTTTTGAGCTTCGTCTTCATCATGGGTGTGATGGCGCTCGAGCTGCTGGTCTGCGCGATCCAGGCCTATGTCTTCGCTCTCCTGACCTCGCTCTACATCAACGACGCGGTCAACCTTCACTGATCTTCCCCAACGCATTCACCCAAAGGAGCACATCATGGACCTCGAAGCAGCAAAAGTGATCGGCGCGGGCCTCGCCGCGATCGGCGTCGGCGCCGCCGCGATCGGCGTCGGCAACGTCTTCGGCTCGTTCCTCGAGAGCGCGATCCGCAATCCCGCCGCCGCCGACGGCCAGCAGGGCCGCCTGTTCATCGGCTTCGCCGCCGCCGAGCTGCTCGGCCTGATCGCCTTCGCCGTGGCAATGATCATCCTCTACGCCGTCTAAGACGCCGACCGGGGACAGTTTTCAACACTGTCCCATCACCAGGACGCCCAATGCCTCAGATCAATCAGTTCGCGGACGTCGCCTTCTCGCAGTTCTTCTGGCTGCTGCTGGTGCTCGGCCTGATCTATTTCGGGATCGGCCGGGCGATGCTGCCGAAGATCCAGTCGACGGTCGAGGCGCGCGACCGGCGCATCGCCGACGACCTCGCCGCGGCCGAGACGGCGCGGGCGTCCGCCGAGACGATCGACCTGGCCTATCGCGCGCGGCTCGACGCGGGCCGCGGCGAAGCCGTCAAGGTCGCGGCCGCGGCCAAGGCCGAGAGCGCGCGTGCGACCGAGACACGGATGCAAGCCGCCAACGCCGAGACCGCCGCGAAGGTCGAGGCCGCCGAGGCCCGGATCCGCGCCGCCGCCGACGCGGCGTTGGCCGAGATAGACCGGGTCGCGGCCGAAGCGGCGCGCGAGATGGTGCAGCGGCTGGCCGGCGTTGCCGTCAGCGAGGAGGAAGCGGCTGCGGCCGTGAGGGCGGCGAACGCGCATGGCTGAGGAACCGAAGAGCCCGGCGCCCGACGCCAAATCGGCGGATCCCGAGACCCACGCCACCGACGCCCATACCGCAGCGCCGGAGCACCACCCGACGCCGACCGCCTTCGGGCTCGACGCGCCGGCCTGGATCGCGCTGGCGATGCTGTTTGTCTTCGCCATCCTGATCTGGAAGCGCGTGCCCGCGATCATCGCCGCCGCGCTCGACCGCAAGATCGAGGGCATCCGCGAGCAGCTCGACGAGGCCGGGCGTCTCCGCGCCGAGGCCGAAGCGCTTCGCGCCGAATATGAGGCCAAGCAGGCCGGCGCCGAAGCCGAGGCCGCCACTTTGCTCGAGCGTGCGGGTCACGAAGCGGAAGCGATCCGCGCCCAGGCCGAGAGGGACGCCGCCGCGCTGGTCGAGCGCCGCACGCGCATGGCCGAAGACAAGATCGCGGCGGCCGAGCGGGCCGCCCTTGCCGCCGTTCGCGCCAAAGCGGTCGAGGCTGCCGCCGCTGCCGCCGAGCGCCTGATCCGCGAGCGCCACGACGCCGCCTCCGACCGGGCGATGGTCGACGCGACCATAGCGGGCCTCGGCAGCACGCACTAATCCCGCGTTCCTGCCGGGCCCGCGCGCCATTGCCGATCCGGCGCCGAGCGCGCACCCTGAGCCACCCAGGAGGCTCAAGGAGGCTGATCATGATCCACAGGATGCTCATCGCGGCGGCGTTGCTCGCCGCCACCCCCGCACTGGCGCAACCCACCGAAGTGCGGCCGATCAGCGGCACAAGGCTCGACGTGGTCGCGACCGGCGAAGTCACGCGCGTGCCGGACACCGTCCTCATCCACGCCGGCGTCAGCAATCAGGCGCCGACCGCCACGGCGGCGATCCGCGCCAACGGGGCGAGCATGGACCGGCTGCGCACGGCGCTGCGGGCAGCGGGCATCGAGGCGCGCGACATCCAGACCAGCTCGATCAACCTCAACGCCGAATACCGCCACAACCCGAACGGCACGCAGACCTTCACCGGCTATCGCGCCAGCCACCAGCTCAGCGTCCGCTTCCGCGACGCGGCCAATGCCGGCCGCATTCTCGACACGCTCGTCACCGCCGGCGCCAACGAGATCAACGGCCCGAGCTTCGAGATCGCCGACGCCGCCGGCGCGCTGGACGAGGCGCGGACGCGGGCCCTCGCCGCCGCCCGCGCCCGCGCCGAGACCTACGCCCGCTCGCTGGACATGCGCGTGCGCCGCATCCTCCTCGTCAGCGAGGCGATCTCGCAGCGGGGCATGCCGATGCTGCGGCAGGAGACCGTCAATGCCGTCAGCGGGACCAACATCGCACTCGGCGAATCGACGCTCGGAGTGACGCTCACCGTCAGCTTCGAGCTCGAATGAAGCCGCGCGAGCTGCTCGGCGCCGCGCCGGTCCCGGGTGGCGGCAGCGAGCTGCGGCTCTACCGACGCGGCGACGAATTCTCGATTTTGATCGGCGGCGTCGAACTGATGACCAGCCGCGCCGCCGGTTCCGAGGAAGCGCTCGCCCGCTTGGCCTGCGAGCGGATCGCCGGCCGCCCGTGCCCGACGATGCTGATCGGCGGCCTCGGCATGGGCTTCACCCTCCGCGCCGCGCTCTCCGCTCTGCCGCCGGAAGCGCAGGTGACGGTCGCCGAGCTCGTCCCCGCCGTCGTCGCCTGGGCGCGCGGGCCGCTCGCCGCTCTCCACGCCGGTGCCCTCGACGATCCGCGCGTCGCGCTGCTCGAGGAAGATGTCGCCCGCACGATCGAGTGCGGCCGCGCCGCCTGGGACGCGATCCTGCTCGACGTCGACAACGGCCCCGGCGGCCTCAGCCTCGAGAGCAACGACCGCCTCTACGCCCCCGCCGGCCTCCGCGCCGCCCGCGCGGCCCTGCGCCCGGGCGGCATCCTCGCAATCTGGTCCTCGCATCCCGACGCCGCCTTCACGCGCCGCCTCCGCACGGAGGGCTTCAAGGTCGAAGAGGTCCCGGCCCGCTCGGCCGGACGCAAAGGCGCCCGCCACCACCTCTGGTTCGCCGCGGCGCCTGGCCGCTAGCCGGCCCGCAGCCGCCACGCCGCGGCGAGCGCGCTTTCGAGCACATCGTCGCTCACCGCCTTGAGCCGAACCAAAGTGCTCCCGCGCCGCCCCCAGGCGCCTGCCGCCGGCCGGAACGCGTCCGGCGCGACTACGACGAAGTCCTCCTGCTGCTCCGGCATCAGCACGACCATGCCATGATCGGCGTCGGGAGCGCTCAGAGTCGCGAAGATCCTGCCGCTGACGCGGAAATCCGGATGCGCCATGTGGGACCGCTCCTCGGCGCCGGGGAACGAAAGTGCGATTCGCCTGAAATCGTCGGGAGAGACCATTTCTCCACATTAGCACAGAGCCCGCTTCAAGCGAGGCTGGAACGACGCACCGCTGGGCCCTAGATCGGGGACGTGACCGACCCGTCGACCGACCGCTTCAGCGAGGAGAAATCCGCCTATACGGTGCGCGGCAGCGACCGGCCGGACATCGATGCCGGCGTCGCCGCGATCCGGGCGGTGGCGAAGACGCTGCCGGTGCGCTCGGGCGTCTACCGGATGCTCGATGCCAAGGGCGACGTCCTCTATGTCGGCAAGGCGCGGGCGCTGAGGAACCGGGTCACCCAGTACACCCAGGTCGCGCGGCTGACCAAGCGGCTGCAGCGCATGGTCTCGCAGACCCGCGCGATGCAGATCGTCACCACCAATACCGAGGCCGAGGCGCTGCTGCTCGAGGCGCAGCTGATCAAGCGCTACCGGCCGCCCTACAACGTGCTGCTGCGCGACGACAAAAGCTTCCCCTTCATCCTGCTGCGCGAGGACCATGATTTCCCGCAGGTGCGGAAGCATCGCGGCGCGCGGCGCCACAAAGGCCAATATTACGGGCCCTTCGCCAGCGCCGGCTCGGTGACGCGGACCCTGAACGCCCTCCAGAAGCTGTTCCTGCTGAGGAGCTGCACCGACAGCTTCTTCGCGACCCGCAAGCGTCCCTGCCTGCTCTACCAGATCCGCCGCTGCTCGGCGCCTTGCGTCGAGCGCATCGCGAAGGAGGACTATGCCGAGCTGGTCGGCGACGCGAAGGACTTCCTCGCCGGCAAGTCGACGCGGGTGCAGCAGAAGCTCGCCGGCCAGATGCAGGAGGCCGCCGAGGCGATGGACTTCGAGCTCGCCGCCGTCTTCCGCGACCGGTTGCGCGCTCTGACCTTCATCCAGGGCACGCAGACGATCGCGGCCGAAGGGCTGGGCGACGCCGACATCTTCGCTCTGGCCTGCAAGGGCGGGACGATGTGCATCCAGGCCTTCTTCATCCGCGGCGGCAACAATTGGGGCCATCGCAGCTTCTTCCCGGCCCACACCGCCGACGTGCCGGAGGACGAGGTGCTGGCCAGCTTCCTGATGCAATTCTACGAGGAGGTGCCGCCGCCGCGCCAGGTGCTGCTCGACCGCGAGGTGCCGGAGATCGACCTCCTCTGCGAGGCCCTGTCCGAGCGCGCCGGGCGCAAGGTCACCCTGCGCGTGCCGCGCCGCGGCGACCATGTAAAGATGGTCCGTCAGGCGAGCCGCAACGCCGGGGAGGAGCTCGACCGGCACCTTGCCGAGACGAGCACCCAGACGAAGACGCTGCGCGCGCTGACCGAAATGTTCGAGCTGGCCGAGCCGCCGGAGCGGATCGAGGTCTACGACAACAGCCACGTCATGGGCACCAATGCGGTCGGCGCGATGATCGTCGCCGGCCCCGAGGGGCTGCGCAAGAATGCCTATCGCAAGTTCAACATCAAGCGGCCGGAGACCGCGCCCGGCGACGATTTCGCGATGATGCGCGAGATGCTCTCCCGCCGCTTCGCCCGGCTCGAGAAGGAGGATCCGGACCGCAGCCGCGGCGACTGGCCGGATCTCCTCCTGATCGACGGCGGCAAGGGCCAGCTCTCGGCCGTCGTCGAGACGCTCGAGGATGCCGGCATCCACGACGTGCCCGTCGTCGCCATCTCCAAGGGTCCCGACCGCAATGCCGGGCGCGAGACGCTGCATCTGCCGAGCGGACGCGACTTCCAGCTGCCTCCCAACTCGCCCGTGCTCTTCTACCTCCAGCGCCTGCGCGACGAGGCGCACCGTTTCGCGATCGGCGCGCACCGCCAGAAGCGCTCCAAGTCGATGGCCGCCTCGCCGCTCGACGAGGTCCCCGGTATCGGCCCCAACCGGAAGCGCGCCTTGCTGATGCATTTCGGCACCGCCCGCGCGGTCAAGAATGCGGCGCTCGAGGATCTCGAGAAGGCGCCCGGCATCTCGAGGGCGATGGCGCGCGGCCTCTACGATTACTTCCACCCGAGCGGGTGAAGCCTCAGCTCTCGCGGGCCGCGATGTTCCGTGCCCGGCGGATCGCGCGGTAGGCGAGGGACTTGGCGAGGTTGCGCGATGGATAACGCTGCGGCGGCGCCGGCTCGAGACCGAAGCGGCGCAATACGTGGTTCATGCCGCGCGCGTCGGCCTCGGCATAGCTCCATTCCGAGCGCCAGGTGATCGACAGGCTGATCGACACCTCCGGCCCGTTCTTGACCCAGTGCGGCGCCTTGACGGGCACGTAGACGGCCTCGCCCGGCGCCAGCTCGAACGGCCGCCCGACGGCCGCGAAATCGTCGCGCCAGGGAAGGTTGCGGTGGCCGCCCTGGTGAAAGGCCTCGTGCGCCGCGCCGGCGACGATGGCTTCGTCCGCGGCCGGGAAGATCGTCATCGTCTTGCGGCCGCGCAGCTGCAGCAGGACGTTATGCTCGGGATCGAAATGGAAGGGCGTGACCGCGCCCGGCGAGCTGACGAAGACGAACGCTTCCTGCTTCAGCATCGCGCCGGTGCGCGGCTCGACCGTCGGCAGCAGCTCCGCCAGCGCTTTCTCCATTAGTGCGCGATAGGCCCGATCGTTCTCGACGAACTTCAGGACCATCCACGACCCGCAATGCTCGATCGATCGGATCGTGTCGGCGATCGACAGGCCATTGCCGGGCACGTCGTCGGGTTCGATCCCGACGGGAAGATCGCCGGCATTATATTCGACATGCGCGGGGTCGAGCCGCGTCGCCAGCTCCGCCAGGGCCTCGAGGGTGAAGAGCTTGTGACCCAGAAGGTCGTGCTCGAGCTTGTGCGGCTGCTCCGGATAGGAGGCGTGGAATGCGGCGATCGCCGCCGGGGGAAAGGTTCGATCAGTCATTGCGGCCATTCCTCAGGCGCCGGACCAGCGCCGAGCCCAGCTCGAGAAAGCGGCAGGCGCGAAAAATTGCGGCGCGTCTTGCGCCAGACAGAGGCACGGAGAGCCGGACGATCGGGCGGCGTCCGCGCCACAGGCTGTCGATCATCGGATGGTCCTCGACGGCGCAGCTGTCCATCCAGGCGAAGCCGGGACGCCCCAGCAGCCGCAAATTCTCGAGCTCGATGAGCACCCCGGGCGAGTAGCGGGCATAATCCTCGTCGAAGGCGATCTTGTAGGAGAAGCCGCCGGGCGGAGCGTGCAGATTGACCAGCATCGCGATCGGCCGGCCGTCGACCGCAAGGCGCAGCGTCTCGAGCTTCCCGGCCGAGAACGCGCCGGCGAACATTTCGCGAAAGAAGGCGGCAGTCGCCGGATCCTTGGCCATCGCCGAGCCGTCTTTTCCCTTCCAGCCGGCCGCCTCGAGGGCGAGGAAGTCCTCGCACCAGCGCGGCGCATCCTGCGCCCGCTCCAGCGTCTCGAAGCGGACCTCGCCCTGCTCGGCGAGGCGCGACCAAAGCCGCCCCAGCTCCTTGCGCTTCTTTTTGCGGAGGGCTGCCTCCTTATAGGCGTCCGGCGTCAGGCCGGCTTCGAGCATGGCGCGGCGAATGCGGTGGACAACCGCGCAGGGCCGGCCGAGCGCCGCGGCAGCCTCGGCGAGGCCGCGGTGGACGGGACCGCCTTCGACGATGCCCGTCAGGTGGAAGAAGCCGGGTGCCCAATCCGCCGCGTCCAGCGTCGCCAGGATCTCGCCCCAGAACTCGCGTTCGCGACCGCGGCGCACGAGCGGCGTCCCGAGGAAGCTCTGGTCGTGCACCCAGTTCTGGACATGCCGGACGCGCGTGCGGCCGTAGCGGTCGTCGATGCGCAGCGGCAGCAACCCGACCAGCCTATGGCCCCCGTCCGCCCAGACCGCGATCATCCGCGTCCGCCCGGGAGGCAGCATGTGGCGCAGGCTGGGCGCGACAAACCAGCGCTCCGCGAAGACGTTGGGCTCGGATGCGTTCGCGGCGAGATCGTCCCAATGCCCGGCCATGCCGCGCGGAGCCGGTACTGCAGCGGGAAAGTCGGCCGGCTCGGCTTCGGCGGAAGCGATGCGCTGGAGCAACATGTCAGGCCTCCGCCGCGACCAGAACGTCGCCGGCGCGGGCTGGCGTGACGCCGTGCTTCGCGAAGAGGTCGAAGACGCCGTCCCACCAGGCCCAGAAGGTGCGCAGCTCGGCCTCGTCCCGGACATAGGGCGTGTGCCCGGGAACGACGGACGGCGTGTGGAAGGAGAGGCTGAACAGCCCGACCCCGCGATCGAGCAGGACCTCGATCGCATACAGCGCCTCGCGCAGCGACACGCCCTCAGGCGTCAGCGGCACCCGATTGAGCAGGCCGGTGCGGGCGAGCCCGCCGCGCAGCCACTGGCGGCGGACGAGACCGGTGCTGTTGCCGAGCGGGCCGGTGAGACAGGCGGTGAGCGGCACTTCGAGGAGGCCGTTCTCGAGCCAATAGGGCCAGACCGGGAAGTCGGTGAAGTCGGCGCCGCCCTCGCCGCTATAGTCGAACAGGGCACGCACGGAGACGTCGAGCCGGTAGCCGTGCATGGCGAGGCTGCGCGCGGTGTTGGCGCCGACGCCGTAGCGACCGGCCCGGTAGGAAATGGGCCGCTGGCCGAACGTCTCGGTGAGCTTTTCGGTCAGGGCGCCGATCTTGGCCCGCTCGAGCTCGGCGGGCAGGCCGCCGACGAAGCTGTTGGCGCGGCTGACGACCTCGCTGTGCGGCGGATTGACCCAGGGGTGAAGCTGCGCGCCGATGTCGCATTCGCCCGCCTCGAGCATCTCGCGCAGGGCAGCAGCGGCGCGCTCGCATTCGGCGACCGGATAGTCGACGAGGTAGGTCGGAACGAGTCCGCGCGCGGCGAAGCGCCGGTTGGCCTCGGGCAGCGCGGCGACCGCGGTGGTGGCGGTGGCCGAGCGGCTGAGCGGCCCCGTCCAGTCGAACTCCTCCTCGGCGTCGGCGAACAGGACGAAGCGCCGGCCGAAGCCGGGATCGAGCTCGGCGCGCGCGGTCGCCGGCGGCGGCCGGTCGAGCGTGCGGGCCCGGCGGGTCTTTGGCAGAATGGCGGTCTCGTACATCCGTCGCTCCAGTGCACTGTGGCGCCTAGAGCAAAAGCGTGGAGGATCGGTTACTGAGGCCGTAGGCATGCGGATCGAGACACAGGCGATCGTGTGCGCAGTGCGCGCACATGGCGAACATGGCGCGATCGTGCGCGCGTTGACGCCGGCGGACGGCATCCAGGCGGGCTATGTGCGCGGCGGCAAGTCGCGGCGGCTGCGGCCCGTCCTCGTCCCGGGCAATATCATCCAGGCCGATTACCGCGCCCGAACCGACGAGCAACTCGCCCAGCTCAGCGTCGAGCTGGTCCATAGCCGCGCTTTTCTCCTCTCCGAGCCGCTCGCCGCCGCCGGCATCGACTGGGCCTGCGCGCTCACCGCCGCCGCTCTCCCCGAAGCCCAGGCCTATCCCAGGCTCTATGACGCCTTCGACGGCCTTCTCTCGGCGATCGAGGCGGCGCCGAGCGCGCGCGGCTGGAGTGCTGCCCTGGTCCGCTATGAGCTGCTGCTGCTCGGCGAGCTCGGTTTCGGCCTCGATCTTTCCGAATGCGCCGCGACCGGTGCGCGAGACGACCTCGCCTTTGTCAGCCCGAAGAGCGGGCGCGCCGTCAGCCGCGCCGGCGCCGGTGAGTATCGCGACCGGCTGCTCGCGCTTCCCAACTATCTTCTCGGCGTCAGGAGCGGAACCCCGCATTGGGAGGACATACGCGACGGGCTGAAGCTCACCGGCCATTTCCTCGCTCGCGATCTTCTGATCGAGCGTCAGGCGGACGTCCTCGCCGCGCGCGGGCGCCTCGTCGACCGTTTGCAGCGAATGGGTGCCTGAAGGGGGAAGGCCATCGTCTGGGCGCCGCGACGCGACCGGGTCCCATGAACCTGTTTCAGCCGCTCGATGGGACGGCCGAGCGCGCATAATGCGAGTGCGACGTCGACCGATAGTTGACCTCTCAGGCGGAGATGTAGAGGATTCCCGGCGTGAAAGAATTCTTCCCGCACAGCGCCACCACCAACGGCATCACGGTCCGCGTAGCGGTCAGCTACCTTCCCGAGCAGTCGGAGCCGGGCAAGAGCCGGTGGTTCTGGGCCTACCATATCCGGATCGAGAACGGCGGCGCTCGCACCGTACAGCTCGTCAGCCGCGAATGGACGATCGCCGACGGTCGCGGCTCGAGCCATGTCGTCCAGGGCGACGGCGTCGTCGGCGAGCAGCCGGTGATCGAGCCCGGGGGCTCGTTCGACTATGTCTCCGGATGCCCCCTCACCACGCCCACCGGCGCGATGGAGGGCCATTACAACATGGTCGCCGCGGACGGCGCTCGCTTCGCAATCGACATCCCGCGCTTTCCGTTGGTCGCCCCGACCGTCTCGAGTTGAGGAAGAACGATGCGATCGATCGCCCGGCTTTGCGCCCTCGCCGCCGCCGCCATGTTCGCGGGGGCGGCGGGAGCCGGCATCCCCGTCGAGCAAAGCATGCGCTGCCCGATCGGCGACCGGACCTTCGCCTTCGTCACGACCGCGTCCTACAGCACCTGGGGCGCGCGACCGGACGGCAAGCCGTTCGGCAGCTGGGAGTTCCCGCTCGCTCTGCCCGAATGTCCCGACAACGGCCTCGTCGTCTACCAGGAGTTCGATCGCGACGAGATTGCGCGCCTCCGGCCGCTCGTCGCTTCTCCGGAATATCAGGCGCTCCGGCGCAGCGGAGACACGCCTTATTACCGGGCCTATTGGCTGATGCGCCGGATGGGCGCGCCGGTTCCGACCCAGCTCTGGGTACTGGTCCAGGCGAGCTGGCAGGCGGAAGGCGTCCCCGCGCTTCGCCGCCGCTATCAAGAGGAGCTGATCGAGCGCGGACCGGAGCTCGGCGAGCCCCGCGACGACGTCGGCCTCGCCATGCGGGCGCGAGTGATCAACGCCCTGCGCGAGCTCGGCCGGTTCGAGGAAGCGGAGGCGCTGATCCGCGCGACCCCCCTCGAAATTGCGCGCGACAGCGCGGAGGTCCGCCCCACCGAGGACTGGCGCGGCCATTATCGTCGGCTCGCCATCATCGTCGCGCGCCGCGACGCGTCGATCGAGCCCATCGACATGATTCCCCGCCGCGAAGCGATGCGCCGCTGCGCCGCCCAGGACCTCGGCGAAGGCGACCGTGCGCTTTGCCGCGAATGGGGAGAGCCGCACCCGACCGCGGGGAAGGAGTGACGACCGGCCGGGGACGATCAGGCGTAGGCGTGATAGCCGGAGCCGAAGGAGCGGGCGCGAAGGTTCGCGTTCGCGCACAGGCCCGGGATCAGGAAGGCGTCGAGCAATAGCCATAGCCCGCCCGCCGCCATCATCGCCGTGGCGAGGAGCAGGTTGGCGCCGCCGATCTTGGCCGAGCCGGCGCTGAGGAACATGGCGAAGCCGCCGATGCGAAGGAAGAGCTGGATGAAGCCGCTGGTTGGGAAGCCGAGATAGAAACGGTGCGCGCTCGCCCCGCCGAGGAAGAACCAGAGGACGTAGGCCGCCGTGAGGGATTTTTCGGTCCTGTAGACGGTGCGCGGTACGGCCCCGGCGACGGCCAGGCCTTCGCCGAGTGCCTTTTCGCTTTCACTCTGGCGCCGCGCGCGCTCGGCCGCGACGAAGGCCGCGCGCTTCGCGTCGATATCGGAGACGGGTCCCACGCCCGCCGCGACCACTTTCCGCCCGAACTGACCTGCCATCGATCGATCCCCGCCCCGCTGCCGGTCCCCTTTTCTAGCGGGCCTTGGCAAAGAAGCGGTTAAGCGGCCCGCGCCGCCCGAAACCGTTTCGCGGCTGCATCGTTGGGAGAGGACAGCTTCGGGAGAGGGAAGATGCCGGTTTCGAACACGAGCCTCGTCGAGCGCATCGCGCGCGTCATTGCGGGGCGCGTCGTCAGCATCAACGCCGACGGCAGCGACCCGTCCGCCGGCGAGCGCGTCGACGGCATCTGGCGCGACTATCGCGACGACGCGGTGTCGATTCTCAGAACCCTGCGCGAGCCGGATCCCGCCATGGCCGCGGCCGGGGACCTCGCCACCTGGCAGCGCATGATCGAAGCCGCGCTGGCCGAAGAGGGAGAAGCGGCGGGGGGCTGCTGAGGGGAGCGCTCCGGAGCATCACCGCTCGGCGAGGAGACCGCTGATCGCCCAGAGCGACGGCACGGCCAGCATCAGCGCCAGCGCCACGTCGAACACCCGCAGCGGCACCAGGCGCTCGCCGCGGCGGCCGTAGCGGAGCCGGTCGACGGCGGTGATCCAGAGGATCGAGAGGCCGCAAAAGGCCGCGAGCGCGCAGGCCGCGAGGAAAGGGAGCCGGAGCAGTCCCGGCCAGCTCTCGTAGAACAGGCCGAGGACCAAGGCGGCGAGGCCGACGACCGCGCCGAGGCCGGTTGCGCGCTTCACCGTCCAGCCCTGCCGGATGGGGCTTCGAGGCTGGCGGCGGCGGCTCACGGCGCGGAGCCGGTCGCCACCAAATAGACGAGCGAGCCGAGGCCCGCGGCGAGGATGAGGCCGCCGGCGAGGCCGCCCGCGAGCGAGGTGCCGCCGGCCGCTGCGATCTCATCGTCGCCGGCGCCGCGGTCGCGCAACGCGCCGATCTTGGCGACCGCATGCTGGACGTAAAGGCTCTTGCCGAACAGCGACATGGCGATCGACAGGCCGATGCTGCCGCCGGGGCTGTCGAGGAGGTAAGAGAGGGCGATCGGCAGGACCAGCAGCATCGCGCCGAACATCCACATCCTGCGGTAGAGGAACCAGGCGAAGCCAAGCAGCAGGGCCGGCAGGCAGAAGCCGAAGGCGATGCCGCCGCGTCCGCCTGCGAACTTCGCCCGCGTCGCTTCCCAGGCGCTGTGGAAGCGATCGGCGTTCGGGCCGATGAACGCGGCGATCTCGTCCCAGGACGTGCGCTGCCACAATCCCTGCGAGCGCGCTTTCTGGGCGGCGAAATCGAACAAGCCGGGGCGCTCGGTCATGCGTCGATCGCTTCCTCGTCGACCTCGGCGGCGCGGCTCTGGATGAACTGGAAGCGGTGCTCCGGATTGCGGCCCATCAGCCGGTCGACGAGATCGCGGACGAGCGCGCGTTCCTCATATTCCTGCGGCAGGGTGATCCGGATCAGCGAGCGCGTCTTCGGGTCCATCGTCGTCTCGCGCAGCTGCGACGGATTCATCTCGCCGAGGCCCTTGAAGCGCGAGACCTCGACCTTGCGGCCCTTGAACAGGCTGCGATCGAGCTCGGCCCGATGCGCATCGTCGCGGGCATAGGCGATCGTCCCGCCGGCGGCGAGCCGGTAGAGCGGCGGCTGGGCGAGGAAGAGGTGGCCGAGGCGGACGAGGTCGGGCATTTCCTGGAAGAAGAAGGTCATCAGGAGCGTGGCGATATGGGCGCCGTCGACGTCGGCGTCGGTCATGATCACGATCCGCTCGTAGCGCAAATCCTCGGCCCGGAAGCGCTCGCGCGCGCCGCAGCCCATCGCCAATATGAGATCGGCGATCTCCGTATTGGCGCGGATCTTGTCCGCGCTCGCCGACGCGACGTTCAATATCTTGCCGCGGATCGGGAGGATCGCCTGGGTCTTCCGATCTCGCGCCTGCTTTGCCGAGCCGCCGGCGCTGTCGCCCTCGACGATGAAGAGCTCGGTCCCCGCCGGATCGTCCTTAGCGCAGTCGGTGAGCTTGCCCGGCAGCCTGAGCTTCCTCGCCGAGGTCGCGGTCTTCCTTTTCACCTCGCGCTCGGCGCGGCGCTTCAGCCGCTCGTCCATCCGCTCGAGGATGAAGCCGAGCAAGGCCCGCCCCCGGTCCATATGGTCGGCCAGAAAATGATCGAAATGGTCGCGCACCGCCGCCTCGACGAGCCGCGCCGCGTCCGCGCTGGTCAGCCGGTCCTTGGTCTGGCTCTGGAACTGGGGGTCGCGGATGAACAAGGAGAGCATGATCTCGGCGCCGCCGACCACGTCCTCGGCCTGGAGGTCCTTCGCCTTCTTCTGGCCGACCAGCTCGGCGAAGGCGCGCAGGCCGCGGGTCAGCGCGGTGCGGATGCCCTGCTCATGCGTGCCGCCGTCCGGCGTCGGGATGGTGTTGCAATAATAGGATGAGCCGCCCTCGCTCCACAAAGGCCAGGCCACCGCCCATTCGACCGAGCCCTGGCCGCCGGGAAAGTCCTGGCGGCCGCTGAAGAACTGCGCCGTCGCGCATTCGCGCGCGCCCACCTGCTCCTTCAGATGATCGGAGAGGCCGCCGGGGAACTGGAACACCGCATCGGCCGGGATCCCCGCCGCGCGGTCGTCTTCCGAAAGCAGCGCAGGATCGCATTTCCAGCGGATCTCGACGCCGGCGAAGAGATAGGCCTTGGACCGCGCCAGCCGGTAGAGCCGCGCCGGCTTGAAGCGCGCGTCGGCGCCGAAAATCTGGGTGTCGGGGACGAAGGACAAGGTGGTGCCGCGGCGGTTCTGCGTGCTCCCGAGCGGCTCCAGCGGCGAGGTCGGCACGCCGCGCGAAAAGGTCTGGCGATAGAGTTCCTTGCCGCGCGCGACCTCGACCATCGTCTCGCTCGAAAGCGCGTTGACGACGCTGACGCCGACGCCGTGCAGGCCCCCCGACGTCGCATAGGCCTTGTCCGAGAACTTGCCCCCCGAATGGAGCATGGTCAAAATCACCTCGAGCGCCGACTTGCCCGGATATTTGGGATGCTCGTCGATCGGGATCCCGCGCCCGTTGTCGGTCACGATCAGCCGCCCCGCCGTCCCGGCCTCCGCCTCCAGCGTGACCTCGATCCGCGTCGCGAAGCCGGCGACGGCCTCGTCCATACTATTGTCGATGACCTCGGCGGCGAGATGGTGCAGCGCCCGCTCGTCGGTCCCGCCGATATACATGCCCGGCCGCCGGCGGACGGGCTCGAGGCCTTCGAGCACCTCGATGGAGCTTGCGTCATATTCGCCGCCGGAGGACCGAGAGGACGCGAACAGGTCTGTCATGGGGGCGGTATAGGCCTGCCCGAATCCGGGGGGCAAGGTCCGGAGCGGGTTCTATCCACAGGCAGATTGGGCTCACGCCAAGCCGCGAAGGCGCGAAGGAGGGAAGGAGAGCCTTCGCACCCGGCGTGGAATTTTGTAGCGAACGTTGCTATGTTGAATCCATGGCCAAAAACCACGCAGCGACGACCGAGAAGATCGTCCGGGATTCCAAGTCCGGGCGATTCGTGACCGTGCGCGGCGCCGGGGCGCTCAAGGGGCATATGACGATCCCCAAGGGTGTCGATTTGACCAAGCCGATTGCCTCACAGGCAATGAAGGGTTCCAAGGGGGGAAATGGCGGCGTTCGCGACGCGAAGCGCTGATCCTTGCCTGGCCTCCTTCTCGATACCCACGCGCTCTATTGGCTTGCGAGCGGCGAAGCGGAAATGACCGAGGAAGCGCTCGTCGCCATCGGCGAGAATCAGGAAGCCGGCACCCTGTTCGTCTCACCGATCTCCGCCTGGGAACTCTCGATCGCCACCCAGAAAAACCGAGTGGCCGGGCGGCCGAACCTGGGCGAGGACCCGCCCGACCGCTGGTTCCGCGAAGCGGTGCGCGCGACTTCGGCGCGGATTATCCCGATCAAGCAGCGCATATCCTACGAAGCCGCAAGGGTGGTGACGGAGACGGGACACAAGGATCCCGGCGACTGCTTTCTGATCGCGACGGCGCGGGTCCGCCGCGTGCCGATTGTGACGCGCGACGAAATCATCCGGACGATCGCCGCGGAGAGAGCCGGGTATCTCAAGGTCATCGTCTGCTAGCCGTCGCGGCGCATTTCAGCCTGCGAATAGGTTCGAACGGCGTCGTAATCGGTGGCGTAGGGGCGGCCCTTCGACTGGGCTGATAGGTGATCGTCACCAAGCTCCCAGGTTCAAGCGGAGACGCAGAGGGACGGACGGCATTGGTGGGCGCGTCCGTGGGTCTGAAAGCATGGAACAGTTCAGCTGGTGTTGCTATGTTGGATCCAAACGATGGCTGTCCAATTCACCCGCAGCGCGGCCGGTCGCGTTCAAAAAGCCCTAGCAGATTTGCGCTCAAAGGATGCCACCGAGGCCCGGAAAGAGGCAGACCTTCTTATCAAGAGCAACCGTGCAATGGAGGCCGCGACCCGGGCAACGAGTCCGTCCACAAGATCCATGAAGTTGCGCGAGGCCGAGCGCGCTCAAAACGACCTCGCGGCGGTTTCGAGCCGAAGAGCCGGGTACGCAAAGGACATGGCCAGTAAGGGGACCGAGCTTGTGCGGTTACAGGAGCAGCTGGCGCGCGAGGAAGAGCAGGATCGCAAGAAGGCGGCTTCGTTCGAGAAAAAACTTCAAGCAGACCGAGACAAGCAGATTCGGGCCCTTGAGCGGCGCTTGAAAGCGAGCGGCCCTGTAACAAGTCGACCATCAGCTCCTGCAAGTGCACCTGTAGCGCCAGTGGATGCTCAGTACGACTTTTTTATCAGTCATGCATCTGAGGACAAAGAGGAATTTGTTCGTGAACTTGCCAATCGATTGCGAACGGCCGGCGTGGAGGTTTGGTACGATGAATTTTCCATGAAGCTGGGCGACAGCCTGCGCCGGAAGATCGACCAAGGGCTGGCCAATTCGAGATTTGGCTTAGTTATTCTCTCGACAGCGTTCTTCGAGAAAGAGTGGCCTCAAAAGGAGCTTGATGGCCTTGTCGCGCTGGAGGTCGCGGGTCGCTCGCGCATTCTTCCGATCTGGCACAAAGTATCTAAGGACGAGGTCGCCAAATTTAGCCCGACCCTAGCGGACAAGGTCGCACTCAACACTTCGATCCTGAGTATCGACGAGATCGTGAAACACCTGGTCGATTTCCTCGCGCAGGAGAGGGTAAACTGAGCCCCTTCTCAGGAGCGGGGAGGCAAGCGATCTCGGACGGAGATTAGAGAGGTGGCGGTCACAGGACAACGGCTGCCTACTCACGCTAGCCGTCGGCATAGGCGAGGTAGCAGGACGCGCGGTTGCCGCTGAGCGCGGCTAGACGTTTTCCGCCTTTCCCAGTGCCCCTATCGCGGCACGAACTGCCGGATGTGCCGGGGCTCACTAGCGTTCTGGCGCCATGCCGGCTACGCAGATAGTGTCCGACGAGAGAGGGCGCTCGCCGTTAGGCTAGACTGCCGCCGCTAAGTTTCCGTCGCCTCTTCCGAAGGTTCAGGCTTCGGAGGCCACTTCTTCTGGATTTCTGGATCTACGTCCCCTGCTGCGTTCGCGGCTGGTGAGGAGTTACCGAGAAGCCGCTGGAGAGACGCCTTGCGCTCGAGTTCGCGAACGTTCCGGTCCTCGGCCAGAGCTGTGGGAAAATAGACCCGGCCGAAATCATCCTGCCTCAACGAATCTGACAAGCCCAAGTCATTGGCCATCTCTCTCAACAGCTTGCGAATACGCTCGTCTATTACGTGATTCGGCATATTCGCTGCGTTGAGGGCATTCAACAATTCCGCCCACGCCTCTCGTACAGGCGAACACGTGTTGTACGCAACGTCTATCGAATTGAGAGCGCGGACAGACTCTTCGCTATAGATCTCAGCACGACTTTGCATCACTGTCGAAAAAATATGAAACCGAAATCGGTGTGACTCCTGCTCCTTTTCGGACTGTCGCCTCAGACTTTCCGCAATAAGTGCCGCAGACTGCGGGCCGCGCCACGCAGCGTAGGCTGCTGCGATAGCTGCAACGGCACTTAGAAAAGCCGCGATAACTCCGGGGCTAGACCAGTCCGCATTCATTGCTGCTCTCCAAGTGGACGAATCTTCTCTAGTTTCACATTCACTGGACCTAGCGGGGTAGGAATTTGGATGAAATCCGCCGCTAAGTCCGCCAGTTTCACTTGAATCGCTACGTCATAGAAAAGGCCGGCCGGTCCTGCTGTTGTGCCTTGGATGACCGACTCTCCACCCGAAACGGTCGTTCGAACGACGCCGGTGAGCATACCCTCGGCATCTTCCTCGTAAGTTCCATCGAAGAGTGTACCTTGTGCGTCGGAGCCGGCAATCACGCCGTCCAAGAAGACGAGCATGGCGAAACCCTGCCCCTCAGCGCCGGTCATGTAGGCATTATAAATTCCATTCCATGGACTGCTCATGGTGCGCTCCCTCGTAACGCAGCCTAACGAGAGGCGTAGCTTCCAGCAATTGGAGCCGGAGCCTGTCGGCCACGGCGGACTCTTGATGTGAACGGTGCGGAAAGGGAAAGCTTGATTCCCGCTTTCGCGGGAATGCCGGGTCGAATCACTCCCCGAACAATTCGCTGTGCGTCCCCGCTCTCACGAACACGACCGTGCCGCTCTTCCCCGCACCCTCGTCCAGGCGGTAGATCAGCAGGAAATCGCCGCCGACGTGAAGCTCGCGGTTGGCGGACCATTCGCCCTTGAGGGGGTGGTCCTTCCATTCGGGGCCCAGCGGCGCGGCCGCGATGAGGAGGAGCATCGCCTCCTTAAGACGGTGCATGTCGTAGCGGCCGGAGCGGGAGAGGCGCTCCCAGTCCTTGAGGAAGGCCTTGGCATAGTCGCTCTGCCGCGGCAGCGGCGTGCGCTTATCGGCCGCCGTTCTTTTCAAGGTCGCTCATCAGTTCGTCGGCGGTGGCGAAGCGGGCGCGGCCGGAGCGGATGATGTCGTCCGCCTCAGCGATCGCTGCGCGGGTCGCCTTGTTGGGGACCTTGAGCTCGAGCGGGAAGGCCTGGTCGGCGACCATGCGGTGGAAGAGGAGGCGGACGGCATCGGACGCGGTGAGGCCCATGGCAGCCAGGGCCTCGCTGGCCTGGGCCTTTAGTTCCTCGTCCATGCGGACGTGGAGCATCGAACTTGCCGGCATGGCAGACTCCTGTAGCGCATTTGAGATACAGACTTTGGTGGTCGGAGTCAACGTCGGGCAGGGAGGAGGGCGGATCGAGTCCGCGGGCAGATGAGTCATAAAACACCAAAAGGGCAAATAGGATTTGCAAAATAGGATTTGATCTGGTTCTGTTCTCATTTTGGGTTTGAACCAGGCGGGAGGCGAGTCGGATGATCGACGAGGAGGACGGGTCGGCGGTGACGGGCGGGAACAACCGCCGGGTGCAGAAGCGCAAGGCGCCGCGGGGGAGCTTCGGGGAGGAGAAGCGGCAGGTCTTCCTCGACCAACTAGCGGGGTGCGCCAATATCACCAGCGCGGCGCGCGCGGCCGGCGTGTCGGCGGTGACGGTCAATTACCATCGGCGGCGCGATCCGCTGTTCGCGGGGCAGGTCGCCGAGGCGCTCGAGGCGGGCTATGAGATGCTCGATTCGATGATGGTCGAGCGGGCGGCGACGGGCGGGCGCTACGAGCCCGGCGAGGCGGTGGTGCCGACGCCCGAGACGCTCGATACCGGGCTCGCCTTGCACCTGCTCAGCCTGCGGCGGCGGGGGCCGGGGCCCTGATGCTCGGCAAGGCGCGCGCCGCGCCGCGCGTGCGGCAGCTCTGATGCAATTTTTCGTACCAGATGGCCTTGAAACCCTCGAGCCGCGAACCATATCGGGCGGTGCCGGATGCCGTTTCGGGTCCGGCCGGGCCGCGGGCGGCGCTTCCTCGGCGTTCGGTCCCGGCCCTGCCAACGTTGCTCGATGGAGGACAGACATGAGGACCAATTTCGATTTCACTCCCTACCGCCGCTCGACCGTCGGCTTCGACCGATTGTTCGACATGCTCGAGAGCGGCAGCGGCGCCGCCGGCGACAATTATCCGCCCTTCGACCTGGAACGGGTCGACGACGACGAATATCGCATCACCCTCGCCGTCGCCGGCTTCGGATCCGACGAGATCGACATCGTCGCCCAGCAGAACCTGCTGATCGTATCCGGGCGCAGGCGCGAGGAGGAAGGCCGCCAGTACATCCATCGCGGCATCGCGACGCGCGCGTTCGAGCGCCGCTTCGGCCTCGCCGACTACGTCCAGGTCAAGAATGCCGACCTGCGCGACGGCATCCTCGCCATCGATCTCGTCCGCGAGATCCCCGAGGAGATGAAGCCGCGCAAGGTCTCGATCAACGCCGGCTCCGGCGAGCGCACCCAGCAGCTCGGCGGCGACCGCGACAGCGGCAACGACAATGGCGAAGGCGGCGACGCCCGCGACGCCCGCGACGCCCGCGACGCCCGCGACGCTGCGTGAGCGTGACCTTGGTGTGACCTTCCAACCGGCTCCGGCGCCCCCACGCGCCGGCGCCGGACGCTCACAGGCTCAGGATATTGGGGCCGGCTCTCGGCGCGTCGCCGTGGATGCGGTCGAGATAGGCCGCGGCGAGCTCGTAATGGGCCTTGACCGCGCGGGCGTGGCGCGAGGCCTGGGCAAGGGCGATCTCGGCTTCGGCGCGGCTTTCGTAATAGGCCGCTTCTTCGGGCGACATGATCAGGCGGTGCTCCACTCTTCGACCCGGCCGGGGAGCGGCAGTAGATCCGCCGGCCGCGACCGCAGGGTAGAACGCGGAGGCGATTTTTTCCGTTCCGTTCGAATGCACTAACCCAGATTACGCGGCCGAAACGGCGCGCTTGGGGTCCGGGACCCTAGCGGATGCGTGGGCCGCCGAACGGCAGCGGCGGCGGCGGGCGGCGGTCGCGGCGCGGCAGCTGCGCCTGATAGGCGACGCCGCAATGGTCGACGCAATAGGGGAAGCCCGGATTGGAGGGGCGCCCGCAAAAGTGGAAGTCGGGCTCGCCGGGATGGCCGATCGGCCATTTGCAGATGCGCTCGTTGAGATCGAGCAGGCTCGTCTTGTCGGCGATCTCCGGCGCCGGCTTGGCGGGCACGAGCCGGCGCGGCGGCGCGGGCGGAATCGGCGGCTGTTGATCTCCCGGGCCCTGGCGCAGGAAGCCGCCCGGTCCGATCGAGCGGATCTGCGGCTGCGGCGCCTGCGGCTTGGCGGGCTCGGCGGCGGCGGACGCATCGGCGCTTTCCGGGCGCGCCTCCTCCACTTCCTCGAGCTCCCACGGGGCGGGTTCGTCGCGCGGGCCCGCGACCGGCGCATCGGCGGGCGCGAGCGGCTGCGGCTCGGGCGGAGCCGCGGGGGCGGCCGCCTTTGCCTCGCCTTCCTCATGCTCGGTCGGCTTGACCGGCGAGGGGCGCGCCTGGAGGCCGAGCCGGTGCGCCTTGCCGATCACCGCGTTGCGGCTGACGCCGCCGAGCTCGTCGGCGATCTGGCTGGCGGTCATGCCCCGGGTCCAGAATTCCTTGAGGCGTTCGATCCGTTCTTCGGTCCAGGACATTGCGGGCTGCTTCCTATGAATGTGCCGTCGGCTTGCGGCTCGGGGCGTCTCGCGAGGAGCAATGCGCCATGAACGAGCAGCCTTCGAAATGGGTTCGGACCGATCCCGAGCCCGGCATGCGGGCATCGGCGGGGGCGGCCTTCCAGGAGCCCTATGTGAAGGACGCGGCGGGTTTCTTCAAGGGAGGGGGTGCGAACGCACAAGCCGGGCGGCGAAGGCGGGCCTCGGCGCGGCGCTGGGCGGGGAGGGCGCACCGGCCGGCGCCGGAGACCGGGGTCGTCGGCCCGCCCGTCCGCCCGCGCGCGAAAAAGGATCCCGATCGACCGGCCCGGCGGCTGCCGGGCCGGTCGATCGGGAGTGGCCAGGGTCGTCAGGGGCTGACGTAGTCCCCCATCTCACCGTGCAGATAGGTCTTCGTATAGCCTCCGCCCGCCACGTGCGCGATCTCGTGTTGCGTCAGCTCGCGCGCGGCGAGACGAAACGGGATCCGGCTTGCGTTGACGGTTGTCTTGTCGTTGTTCACCCCAACCTCCCAGTTTCTGCGATATGCCCGCACGAAAATATGCGCGCCCTGGAAAGATACCATTGTGCAACCGCGAGTCAATCGTTCCAGCTATCAAGCCTCGCGCCATTGGCAGAGATTGAACCGCCAGAAAATCCCAGAGCGTTGCTCACAAATGCTTTGAGATCTGTAATATTCACGACTCACCAGATTGACTTTCGTGAAAATCCTCGTGAAATCATCGCCGAAGGCCATCGGCAGAGCGAACGAACGATGCGACTGCTTGCGATCTCCGCTCCGAATGACGAGCATACGGTCCTCGCCGTCTTTCTGCTCAGAAATGCCGGGGTGGAGGTAGAATTCTGGTCGCCCTCGGACGCGCCGCTTTTGGAGCGGACCTGCGCCTCCATTGGCGGGGCGGGGATCCAAATTTCATCGCGGCACGGATCGGACGGGGACCGGGACCTGACCCTTTTCAACGTCGTGCTGTTCCGAAAGTACAGCAAACCCATCGTGCCCGATCATGTTCACCCGTCGGACGAAGCGGTCGTGAAACGGGAGTTCGGGCTGTTTATCGACAATTGCTTCGGTTTGATCGGACCAGCCGCCTTCTGGGTCAATCCCTGGCTGAGCCTGTTCACCTGCGGGAAACTGGAGCAGCTCGCCTTTGCGAGGCGCATGGGCTGGCGGATCCCCGAGACGCTCGTTTCCTATCGGCCGGAAGCGATCCGCCGCTTCCACGAGAGGCACAAGGACAAGGGCGTCATCCTCAAGGCCTTCGCTCCGGCGGTCTGGCAGGACGAGGAGGGCCGGATCTTCGCGTCCTTCACCTCGGAGCTGACGCCGCAGATCGTCGAGGACGAGCAATCGCTGTCGAGCGTGCCGGGCATCTACCAGGAACGCATCGACAAGCGTTACGAGCTCCGGGTGACGATGTTCGGCAGCTTCGGAATTTGCGTCAGGATCGACAGCCAGGCGTCCGATCGAACGATGCTCGACTGGCGGGCGGGCGGAGCCGACATCTCTTTGCGCCGCATCGAGATGGACGAGCGGCTGCGTGCCAAGTGCGTGGAGATGATGAAGTCCCTGAAGATCAACTTCGGTTGCTTCGACTTCATCGTCGACAAGGAGGGCGAGGTGATCTTCCTCGAGGTCAATCCCGCGGGTCAATTCCTGTGGATCGAGAATGTCGACGCCGAAATTCCGATGCTCTCCTATTTCTGCGAGTTCCTGACCGGTGGACAGCAGGACTTCCGTCCGCAATTGGATCGCCGATTCCCAGCGCTGAGAGACGTCGTCGACAGCGCTGCATTTTCCGATTTCTCGCAGGCTTTCACTGCCGCCCATCCCGAGATCAAGACTGGCATGATCAACCAGGAATGATTATTCTGTTCGATAGGTTCAAAATGGATCGAAAGGCCGCTGTGAGACCCTGGCGTAGCGCGCTTCTGTCCGCATGGCTGCTCGGCTTGCCCGCGGCGCCTCTACATGCGCAGGCGCCGCTCGCCGGACGCGGTGCGGAGACCGGCGATCCCGCGGAGCGCGAAATCGTGGTGACGGGGGCACGCGGCGACCTGTCCGATCGGATCGGCGCGTTCGTGGCCGCGGTTACGGCGGAAACCGGAAATGCGCAGGTGGCGCGCTGGGATCGACGGCTTTGCCTCCACGTCGAGGGCCTTTCGCCGGGACAGCGGGATTATATCGCCGGGGAGATCGCGGCGGCGGGGCGCGAGGTCGGGCTGGAGATCGCGGGCAGTGGCCGCTGCGATGGCTCGGCCTTCGTGATCTTCAGCGCCGACCCGGACGCTTTGCTCCGCCGGATCGGCGTGACCCGCCCGCGCTTCTTCGGCGCTATTCCGGCAGCCCGCCGGCGCGAGCTCCTGGCAATTTCGGGCCCGGTGCGCTGGCTTTCCTACGCGCAGTTGCGGGGGGCCGAGGGCGAAGGTCCGTCGAGCTTCCATGCCGCAGCGATTTCCTCCGGCAGCGAGCGGCCGGTGCCCGCGCTCCGGACGACGCCTTCGCGTCTCACCAGCGGGGCGCGCATGGATCTCCAATCGATGGTCGTGCTTGTGGACGCATCCCGGCTGCAGGGCGTCTCGAACCGATCGCTGGCGGCCTATCTGACGATGGTGGTGCTCGGCAACGTGCGCACCGACCACGGCGTAGCGGGGTCCGTCTCGATCCTCGGCATGTTCGAGGCGGCGCGATCCGGCACGGTGGTGACCGAAGGTCTCAGCGAATGGGACCGGGCGTATCTGCGCGCGCTCTATTCGGGGACCCCGAACATGCCGGCGGCGCAGCGCATGCAGCGCATCGGCGTTCTGATGGAAGGACAGCTCGCCGCCGGGCCGCCGGGGGACCCGCGCTAGGCCGAGATTAAGCCCGACACTTGCCGCGGCCGCGCAGGACCTGGGCCCAGGCTTGCCCGCAGCGGCGCCAGCCTCTAGCCACGCGCCGGTGCAGGACCGACCTTCCTCCTGGGTTCGCAACCCGCCCGGCGAGCCGGTCATCCGCAATGTCAATTGGGGCGGCCTGGCGACGCTCTACGTCAAGGAGGTGCGGCGCTTCTTCAAGGTCCAGCTGCAGACGATCTGGGCGCCGGCGGTGACGACGATGCTGTTCCTCGTCATCTTCACGGTCGCTTTGGGGCGTGAGGGGCGCACCGTGCTCGGGTCGCCCTTCGCCGATTTCCTCGCGCCGGGCCTGATCGTCATGGCCATGCTCCAGAACAGCTTCGCCAATGCCAGCTTCTCGCTGCTCGTCGGCAAGATCCAGGGGACCATCGTCGATTATCTGATGCCGCCGCTCTCGGTCGGCGAGCTGATGGCCGCCCTGATCGGCGCGGCGGTGACCCGCGCCTTCCTGGTCGGCTTCGCGGTGTGGCTGGCGATGCTGCTCTGGCCCGGGGTCTCGGTCGCGCCCGACCGGTTCTGGGCGGTCTTCTGGTTCGGGCTGATGGGGGCGACGATGCTCGGCCTGCTCGGGCTTGCGACCTCCGTCTGGGCGGAGAAGTTCGATCATGCCGCGGCGGTCACCAATTTCGTCGTCGCGCCCTTGTCGCTGCTCTCCGGCACCTTTTATTCGATCGAGACCCTGTCTCCCGCCTTCCGCGCGGTCAGCCACGCCAATCCCTTCTTCTACGTCATTTCCGGCTTCCGCTACGGCTTCCTCGGCCGCGCCGATTCGCCGATCCTGTTCGGCGCCTTGCTCCTGCTCGCGATCAACGTCGTCTTCGCGGTCGCCGTCTACGCGCTGCTCCGCAGCGGCTGGAAGCTCAGGAGCTAGGCTGTGTCGACATCCAATCCTCCCCCAGCTCGCTGGGGGAGGGGGACCATGCCTGTCCTGAGCGACGCCGCAGGCGGCGTCGAAGGGCGAAGCATGGTGGAGGGGCCCGCAGCGAAGCGAAGGGTTCGTCTTCGCGCTTCGCGCTCAGCCCCTCCACCGCGCTTCGCGCTCAGCCCCTCCACCGCGCTTCGCGCGGTCCCCCTCCCCGAGGCGAGCTCGGGGAGGAATTGCAGCACGGCGTTCCTCGCCGATCGCCGAATGTCGATCCGGCCGCGATCCCGCCCCCGTTCGGCGCGCGTTCAGCTTTCGGGACCGATGCTGCCGCGGCAGCACTGCCCGGAGGTATCGCCCGATGCATCGTCTCGCCTTCCTTCTCGTTTCCGCCTTCGCCCTCGCCGCGCCCGCCTCGGCGCAGATCGCGGGCAAGCACGATTATGGCGACGTCCGCATGCCCGACCGGCTCGGCCCCGACGGGCGCCTGCCGCGGCCGAGCCCGGGCGCCGAGGTTCGCGACATTCGCGGCCGCGTCGACGATGCGCGCGACGCGGGCGCCATCTCGCGGCGCGAGGCCCGGCAGCTCGACCGGCAGGCGCGGGCGATCGGCGGCCTCGCCCGGCGCTACGGCCGCGACGGCCTCTCCGCGCCGGAAGCGAGGGAGATCGAGGCGCGCTCGCTCGCGCTCCGCGCCGAGCTCGCCGCTGCCCAGCTCAGCCGCGACGATCGCCCGCGGCGCCGCGGGCGGCGCTGACGTTCAGCAAACAGGCCTGGAACCTGAACGGCCGCTGTCGAGTCCGTTCAGCGCCGAAACATTCGCCGAGTCGCATAAGCAAGGCACGATCTCGAAGAGGAGAAGTGCCATGCGTAAGTTCCTGATTTCCGCCGCCGTCGCCGCCGCGACGCTGAGCATCGCCGCTCCGGCCGCCGCGCAATACGGCCAGGGCCGCTACGAGCAGCGGGACCATCGCGGGTACGGCCACAACAACGTCAACCGCCAGGCGGTCAACCAGCTGCTGCGCGACCTCGACCGCGCGGAAGACCGGATCCAGCGCGGCATCCAGCGCGGCAACATCTCCCAGCGCGAGGCCCAGGGCCTGCGCCGCGAGGCCGCCAACATCCGCCAGCGTCTGCAGCGCGCGTCGCGCAACGGCATCAACCAGCGCGAGTTCGCCGAGCTGCGCCAGCGGGTCAACCGGCTCGAGCAGCGTGTCCGCATCGAGCGCCGCGACCGCGACAACCGCCGCTGGTAGGCGGATCGCATTGACGCCGCGAACCGGCGCTGACTAAGGGAAGGCGGCTCTTCGGGGCCGCCTTCTCTTTATCCGGAGCTCTTCATGGCCATCACGCCGCTCATGCCCGTCTATCCGCGCTCGCCGGTTCGGCCGGTGCGGGGCGAGGGGGTGTATCTCTACGGCGAGGACGGGCGGCAATATCTCGATTTCGCGAGCGGGATCGCCGTCAATCTGCTCGGTCACGGTCACCCGCATCTGACCAAGGCGATCCAGGACCAGGCCGCGACGCTGATCCACGTCTCCAACCTCTACGGATCGCCGCAGGGCGAAAACCTCGCCCAGCGCCTCGTCGATCTCACCTTCGCCGACACGGTCTTCTTCACCAATTCGGGCGCCGAGGCGGTGGAATGCGCGATCAAGACCGCGCGCCGCTATCATTACGCCAAGGGCAATGCGCACAAGAATGTGCTGCTCACGTTCCAAAGCGCCTTCCACGGCCGCACCATCGGCACGATCAGCGCCACCGACCAGACCAAGCTGCGCGAGGGCTTCGAGCCCCTGCTGCCCGGCTTCGAGGTGCTCGAGTTCGACAATCTGGACGCGGCCAAGGCGGCGGTGACGGACCATGTCGCGGGCTTCCTGGTCGAGCCCATCCAGGGCGAGGGCGGCGTTCGCCCGGCCAGCGCCCAGTTCATGCAGGGCCTGCGCGCCTTGTGCGACGAGCACGATCTCATGCTGGTGCTCGACGAGGTCCAGTGCGGCGTCGGCCGCACCGGCAGGCTCTACGCTTACGAGCATTACGGCATCGAACCCGACATCCTCGCCACCGCCAAGGGCATTGGCGGCGGGTTCCCGATGGGCGCCTGCCTCGCCACCGAGAAGGCGGCGGCGGGCATGGTCGTCGGCACCCATGGATCGACCTATGGCGGCAATCCGCTCGCCATGGCCGCCGGCCAGGCGGTGCTCGACGTCGTCGCCGATGAGGAGTTCCTCGAGCAGGTCGCCCGCATCGGCGAGCGCCTGCGCGGCGCTCTCGAGCAGATGATTCCCAATCACGACCATCTGTTCGAGAGCGTGCGCGGGCTCGGCCTGATGCTCGGCGTCAAGATGAAGACGGACAGCCGGGCGTTCGTCACCTATTTGCGGGACCACGGCATCCTGACCGTGGCGGCGGGCGACAACGTCATGCGGGTGCTGCCGCCTCTGGTGATCGAGGAAGCGCATGTGACCGAGTTCGTCGAGCGGCTGAGCGAGGCGGCGCGGGCCTACGAGGTGCCGGCGGCGGCCTGATTCAGGGGCCGGCGTAGAGGGAAGCGACTTCGGCCAGCAGCTCCTCGAGCGTCGCGGCCGCAAAATCGGGCGCCATCAGCTCGATGCCGAGGTGGCGCCGCAGCAGCGCAACCGGCGGCGCGTCGTGGCCGCCCGAGAGCAAGGGGAGGTAGCCGGCCCGAAACCGCCCCGGATCGCGGCGGTAGCGCGCGAAGTAGCGGACGGCGAGGAGGCTCGCATAGGCGTCGTTGAGCTCGTGCATCGGCGCCGCGAAATAACCCTCCGACATCATCCACAGGCCGCGCCGTTCGGGCGTGTTCTCGTAGGCGAGCGAATAAGGCGCGCCGGCCGTAGCGGTCGCGGCATCGAGATCGTCCGCGCCGCGAATCGTGCCGGCCGCGACGCCGCGGTGGATGGCGAGCTCGACCGCGGCCTCCTCGGCGCTCGGGAAGACGGCCAGCATGCGCGCGGCGAGCGCGTCGCGAAACGCTCGCCGCCGCGCGGGATCGCGGGCAGTGCGGTGGAGATGATCGAGGAGGAGCAGCTCCTGAAACCGGCCGAAGCTCTCGGTGAAATAGCCCGGACCCGCGGCATAGGCGATCGGCACGTTGCTGCGGTGGAGGAGCTGGGCCTGGACCGCGTGCCCACCTTCATGGGCGAGGACGATGAGGTCGAGCATGCTGCCCTGGAAGGCCTGCATGAAGATGCCGCTCTGGCCGGTCGGATAGACGCTTGCCGTGCCCGCGGCCGGCAGGCGATGCTCGCCGCCGCCGCCGAGATCGGCACGGCCGTTTCGGGGATCGAGCAAGGCAGCGAACTCGTCCTGGTAGAGCGGGCCCAGGGCCGCCGCCGAGCGGACGATCGCGGCGGCGCCCTGCGCAGGGCTCCATCGCATCTGCGCAGCGAAGGGGTTCTCGACGCGGCGCTGCCAGGCTTTGTAGTCCTCGCCGCGGCGCGCGACCGCGGTGAGCAGGGCCTCGTAATGGGCGAGAGGCACGAACGCGTCGAATGCCGCTTCCTCGGCGGCCGAGCCGTGACCGCGCAGCCGCGCCAGCGCATCGGCGCTGGCGACGCCGCGGATCAGCATGTGCGCGAACAAGTCGCGCTGCGCGCCGTAGCCGGCGAAGAGGAGGCGCGTGCCCTCGCGCCGCACCGCCGGATCGGGATGCGCCTCGATCAGCGACTGGTCGCGCCGGGCGCGCAGGATTTCCCCGCCCGCCTCGACCGATCCGAAGGCGAGCCCATTCACGACCCGGGAATAGTCGCCCGCGCCCAGCAGCGGCTCGAGCGCCGAGACGACCTGCTGTTGGTCGGGACCGAGCAGATGCGGGGCTTCGCGGCGGATCGACTCGATGAAGAAGGCGAAACGGGCGAGGCGCGGCTCCTCCCGCATCGCCGCGGAGATCCAGGCGCCGTCGCGCGCGGCGACGACCCGGCGCAGCGCCTGCCGCGCCGCACGCACCGGGCCGCGAAGCGCGGCGGCTTCGCGCAACGCCACATCGCGCCTCGTGTCGGTCGCATAGAGCCAGAAGAAATAGAGATCGAGGCGGCGGAAGAGGCGGTGGACGCGGTCGTCCGCCTCCAGCGCGGCGAGCAGACCCTGCGCCGTCTCGATCCGCGGGGCGAGCGCCGCGAGGTCTTCGGCGGCACGAAGCAGTTCGGACCGAGCCGCGGCCTCGGCTGCCGGGCTCGCGAAATAGGTCCGTCCCAGATCGAAGCGATAGCGGCTCGCCTCCGCTGCAACCGCCGCTGCCGCGCTCGACGTGCGCTGCGCGTTGCCGGCGGCCGCAGGCAGGGCTGCGAGCGACAGTGCAATTGCGATCGTACAGGTTCGTACCGGCATCCCGTTTGCGTCTCCCGCTATCGAGCCGCCGGCATATCGCGGCCGACCACGTCTGCATTGTACGAATCGGAAGGCCGGTCGTAGGTTGCGCCGTGCGAAGCGATCGCCAACCGACCGACATGGGCTCGAGCGACGGCCTTTGGCGCGCGCCGCCCCCGCCCGACCTTGCCCATCTCGTCGAGCGTCTGGCCGGCAGGCGCGCGGTCGGGCGGCGCGTCCTCTTCCCGGTTTTCCCGACCGCGCGCGCCGAATTGATCTTCCATTTCGCCGATCCCTTCAGCGCCGGGACGTGCGAGAGGCTGCGTCCCCTCGCCCCTGCCGCTCTCCTCGGTCCACGTCTGGCTCGCTCCTGGCATTGCGCCGGACCCGCAATCGACTGGTTTCTCATCCAGCTGACGCCGCAGGGGTGCCGGCGCTTGCTGGGCCTCGAGTTCGCGGAGGCCTGGGAGCGCGAAATCCCGCTCGCCGATCTCTGGGGCCGGCGCGGCGCCGTCCTCCACGATCGGCTGCGGCAAGCGGGAAGCTTCGCGGCTCGCGCCGCCGTCGCGACCCAAGCAATGCGCGCAATGCCCGGCGCCGGCGCCGCTCCCGAGCCCATGTCGGTCGCAGGTGCTCTGGCGCGCGCCGGACGTCTGCGCACGATCGACGCGCTGCGCCATCGGCTCGACGTCGGACCGAGACGGCTCCATCAGCGCTTCGCGGGCGATTACGGCGTCGGCCCCAAGCTGTTCCTCAACCTGATGCGGTTCGGACGCCAGCTCGAGGAGCGCCACCCGCTGGTCGCGCCGAGGGAGGTGGGCGAGCCCGAATATGCCGACGAAAGCCACGCCATCCGCGAGTTCCGCCGCTTTTCCGGCCTGACGCCCGGCGCCTACGCCGCCCAAAAGAAAAGCGGCGACCGCCTCATCTTCACCGGCGCCGACCTCCTCGCCCCGCAGTGAGGCGCCGCGGAGCTTGAACCGGGCTTTTGCGTTGCCACATGCGCGCCATGGCATTTCCCGACATCGATTCCGCGGACCCGGCAGCCAATGTCGACGAGGCTTTGAGCTTCACCATTCCCGCTCGGCATGTGCGCGGGAGAGTGGTGCGGCTCGGTCCCCTGCTCCGCGACATCCTCTCGGCGCACGACTATCCCGCGCCGATCGCCCGCACGCTTTCGGAGGCACTCGTCCTCACCGCGCTGCTCGGCGCGATGCTGAAGGAGGAAGGCGGACAGCTCACCGTCCAGGCGCAGACCGAGAGCGGCACCATCGACCTCATGGTCTGCGATTATCGCGGCGGCGAGCTCAGGGGCTATGTTCGCTTCGAGCGCGAGCGGCTGGCCGAGTTACCCAGCCACCGCGATCTTTCCGCTCTGTTCGGCAAGGGCTATCTCGCCATCACGTTCGACCTGCCGGCCGCGAACGAGCGCTACCAGGGCATCGTCCCGCTCGAAGGCAGCTCGCTCGCCGAGGCGGCGGAGCATTATTTCACCCAGTCGGAGCAGGTGCCGAGCCTGGTGCGCCTCGCCGTCGACGACAGCGGCCGCGTCGCCGGCGGTCTCCTTCTCCAGCATCTGCCCGAAGGCGAGGAGGGACGCGAGCGCATCCATACCCGCCTCGACCATCCCGAATGGGAGCATGTCCGCATCCTCGCGGAAACGACGCGGGCGAGCGAGCTTTCGGAGGCCGCGCTGCCGCTCAAGACGTTGCTCTGGCGCCTCTTCCACGAAGAGGAGGTCCATGTTCGCGCCGGCGTCGCGCTCAGCAAAGGCTGCCGCTGCAGCATCGATCACATCCGCAGCGTTCTGGCCCGCTTCCCGGCCGCGGAGCGCGAGCAGATGGTCGACGAGCAGGGCATTATCGGCGTCGACTGCGAGTTCTGCTCGCGCCAGTTCCCGCTCAAGCTGAGCGATTTCGACGCCTGAGCGGGCGGTTCTCGCAGCGCACATTCCCTGCTAGGAAGGGGGCACCGGGGCAGGGGATGGCGTCGGACCCGGGGCGCCTCGCGCCTCGGTGGATTGGGTGGGAAGATGAAGTTGGCAAGGCAGTGTTCCGCTTTGGCGGCTGCGATCCTCGTTTCGGCCGCGGCCGCTGCCGGCGTCGCTGCGGCGGCGAGCGGGAGCGCGCTGCCGCTCCTCGACCGCCTCGATTCGGGTCTGTGGGAGCTGCGCAACCTCGACGGCCGCGGACGGTTCGAGGCGATCTGCCTCGGCGATCCCGGTGCGCTCGTCCAGCTCCAGCACCGCCGGGCGTCCTGCACCCGGTCGGTCGTCGCCCAGACCCGCGACCAGCTCGAAGTGCGCTATTCCTGTCCGGCCGGCTTCGGCCAGACGACGATTCGAATCGAAGGAAAGCGCCTCGCGCGGATCGAGAGCCAGGGGGTCGACAACGGCGTCCCATTCGGGTTTCGGGCGGAAGCGCGCCGCATCCGGGCCTGCCGCTGAGCGGAGCCCCGGCTGGACCTGAACGCGCGCATACGGACCCGTTAAGAGCCTGTTTACCATGACTTTGCTAGAGATGGGCAGTGCCGGAGTTTGGCACGCTTTCCTCCCTAGCAGGCTTGCACAAGCCTAGACTGGGCCGCTCTTCGGGGCGGCCCGTTTTTTTGACGAGCACGGCTTGTCCAAGGTCGCCGTCCGCGACCTTTTGCGGGGAGGTGCGGGGCGCATCCCTTGCGTCCTTGGCCGCTTGGTCCTAGCCCGCGCCGCCATGGTCCAATCCGCTGCGATCGTCCTCCTCTCGGGAGGCCTCGACTCCATGGTCGCCGCTGGGATCGCGCGCGAGCGGGGCTTTGCGCTCTACGCCCTCACGATCGACTACAAACAGCGCCATCGCATCGAGATCGAGGCGGCCCGGCAGATCGCCCGGTCGCTCGGCGCCGCGCGCCACATCGTGCTGCCGCTCGATCTCGCCGCCTTCGGCGGATCGGCGCTCACCGCCGACATCGACGTGCCGAAGGAGGGGGTGGGGGACGGCATCCCCGTCACCTACGTCCCCGCGCGCAACACCATCTTCCTGTCGCTGGCGCTCGGCTGGGCCGAGGCGGCCGGCGCGCGCGACCTCTTCATCGGCGTCAATGCGCTCGATTATTCCGGCTATCCCGATTGCCGGCCGGCCTTCATCTCCGCCTTCGAGGCGCTTGCCGCGATCGCCACCAAGGCGGGCGCCGAGGGGGACCGCTTCCGCGTCCACGCGCCGCTTCTCGACATGACGAAGGCCGACATCGCCCGCGAGGCCGGGCGGCTCGGGCTCGACGCGGGCATGAGCTGGTCCTGCTACGATCCGGCGGCGGACGGTCGCCATTGCGGCCGCTGCGACAGCTGCCGGCTGCGCGCCAAGGGTTTCGCCGATGCCGGCCTCGCCGATCCGACCGTCTATGCGGCGGCGCCATGAGCTATGCCGTCAAGGAGATGTTCCTCACTCTCCAGGGCGAGGGCATGCAGGCCGGGCGGCGAGCGGTCTTCATCCGCTTCGCCGGTTGCAACCTCTGGTCCGGGCGCGAGCGGGACCGGGCGGCGGCGCAATGCCGCTTCTGCGACACCGATTTCGTCGGCACGGACGGGACGGATGGAGGCCGCTACGAGGCCGATGCGCTCGCAGCCCGTGCTGCAGCCTTGTGGGGCGATGCCGCGGAAGGGCGCCCGCTTGCCGTCCTGACCGGGGGCGAGCCCCTGCTCCAGGTCGATCGAGCACTGGTCGATGCACTGCACCGCGCCGGGTTCGAAGTCGCGATCGAGACCAACGGCACGCTCGAGGCACCGGACGGGCTCGACTGGATCTGCGTCAGCCCCAAGGCCGGGACGAAGATCGTCCAGCGTTCGGGCGACGAGCTCAAGCTGGTCTGGCCGCAGGAGGGTCTCGATCCCGCGGCGCTGACGGGTTGGGATTTCTCCCATTTCCTGATCCAGCCCATGGACTGCGCCGAGCGTGAGGCCGCGCTCGCCGCGTCGATCGCCTATGTGATGGAGCATCCGCGCTGGCGGCTCTCGCTCCAGGCCCACAAGGCGGCCGGGCTGCGCTGAGGACGCGCGGCGCGCGGCCTCAGCGCGGCGCGCCGTTGCAGCGCCTGAGCTGCTTGCCGCGCAGGCCCGCGCAGGGATCGACGAGGTTGGGCGCCGGGAAGACGGGCAGGACGAACCCGGCGCGCGGGCGCGGGAAATCCTGGACGGCAACGAGGCTGTTCCTGAGCTCGCGCAGCCGCACGGCGGCGAATTGGTAGAGCTCCCCCTTGGGCCGGCTCAGCGCTTCCTTGGTGATGTTGGTGGCGGTCTGGCAGAATCCCATCTGCGCCTGCAGGGTCGAGAAATTATTGTAGGTCTGGGTCGAATAGTCGTCGAAGCGGCGCGGGCCGTTGGTCGCACCGTGGACCCGGCGGAAATAATTGCTGAGCGCCGAATAGGCCGTGGCGAGTTCGCCGGAATGGTGGGCGAGGAAGGCGTTGTAGTTCGGTACCGCGCGCAGATAGGTCGAGAACTGGCACTGGAGCGCGGCGACGTTCAGGCCCGACCGCAGGTTCCAGATCAAGGCGGCGCGATATTCGGCAGCGGTCGCGCCGGGAATGGGAACGCCGACGAGCGGGTCGCTCCCCTCGATCGGACCGCGCCGGAAATCGGGCTCGTTGAGGTAGATCTGCGCGGCGGCCGGCTGCGCGGCCGCGGCAAGCGCGGCGAGTGCGCCCAAGCGCAATTTCTTCCTGAACCAACTGGTCATGCCGCCCCTTCTACGCGCCGCTACCCGGACGCACCATTAACCAACCGTGCCGGCTTATCCAGTTTGAGCGTGCCACGTCCGTCGCGGCGGCGGCACGGTTCACCGGCTAAGTCGCGGGCAAACAAGAAAAAGGCCGCCCATCGGAAGGGGCGGCCTTCGTCCTTGCCGTGCGCGGAACCCGGTCACATGCCGTTGTTGGTGCCGCCCGCCGCATTGCCGCCCGTGTCTCCGCCGGGATTGCCGGTGCCGCTCGGGCCCGCGCCGCTATCGGCGCCCGCGCCACTGTTGCCAGCGGAGCCGTTGGCGCTGCCCGATCCGGTGCCATCGCCCGCGCCGTCGGCGCCGCCCAGCGTGCCGTTGCCGCCTTCCGCGCCGTTGCCGATGGTCTCGACCGCGCCCGGATCGGCGCTTTCGCCGATGCCGTTGAGCGAGGCGTTGTCGGCCGTATTGTTGGCCGTGCCGCCGCCGCCGCAGGCGGTGAGGGCAAGGGCCGCGCCGGCGATCAGCGAGGATGCGGCAAGCCTGCAGTAACGCATCATGTCTCTCCTATCCTGTCGCGGACGGCCGCGGCCGTCCGACCTGCTCGTGGATACGCTCGAGGAACCGGCCGCACAGGCGCCGCTCCGTACAAAAAGAAGGGCCGCCGGGTTTCCCGGGCGGCCCTTCCTGTTACGAATGCCGTCGAGACGGCGCTTTCGTTACTGAGCGGCGTTGGTCGCGGCGGCGTTGACCGCTTCCGACGCGTTGCTGACCGCATTGGAGGCATTGCTGAGGTCGTTGGAGACCGAGCCGTTGCCCATGCCGTCCGTGCCGTTGAGGCCGGCGCCGTTGTCGGCCGGAACCTCGTTGAAGACGTCGGTGCCGAGGCCGTTGTCGGCCGCGGTGTTGTTGGCTTCGCTGCCGCCGCCGCAAGCGGCGACGAGGAGGGCCGCGCCGGCGATCATCGAGCCGGTGATAACTTTCGAAAGGTCACGCATTTCCTGAAAACTCCCTAGATTGGTGATTTGGTTGGGATGCCCCCTTTTTGCCCAAATCGGATTGCACAGTATACGGAAAGGATACGGCTCTCAAGCCTCCCTTGTCCCCCCCTCGAGAGAAGACAAAAAAGCGCCGAGCCGGCGCCTCAGTGCCAGATCGAAACGGCCTTGCCCACAGGGCACGCCCATCTCGTCGAGGCTGGTCACTGGAAGCTCCGCAATACCGCAAGGGACGATGCCTGAAAAGTGCGAAAGTTCAGGTGCCAGATTCACCGAAAAACCGTGCATCGTCACCCAGCGCCGGACCCGGACCCCGATCGCGCCCACTTTCGCCTCGCCGCCGCCGCGCCGCCGGACCCAGATGCCGATCCTGCCCTCGACGCGATAGGCTTCGACGCCGAGCTCGGCGAGCGCGCTGATCATCCAGCCTTCGAGGCTGTGGACGTAGCGCCGCACGTCGCGCCCCCTTTTGTCGAGGTCGAGCAGGACGTAGCCGACCCGCTGCCCCGGCCCGTGATAGGTGTAGCGCCCGCCGCGGCCGGCCTCGTAGACCGGAAAGCCGGCCGGGTTGAACAATTCGGCCGGATCGGCGCTCGTCCCCGCTGTGTAGAGGGGCGGATGCTCGAGCAGCCAGACCAGCTCCGCGGCCGCGCCGGAGCGGATCGCCGCCGCGCGCGCCTCCATCTCCGCGAGCGCGCGGGGGTAGGGGACCCGCCCCGGCGTCTCGCGCCATTCGATGCCCGCAGCCTCGTCCATCGCTTCCCCGCTAGGCCGCGCCGCCGCCGCCCGGCAAGGCCTTCGCGTTGCGCGGCCGGCCGGCATCGCCCATAGCACGCGGCTCCTAAGAGGAGGCGGAATGAAGAGTTTGTCGCTCATGCAGGCGTGGAACGAGGCGGCGGCGTTCGTCCGGCGCGAGGCGCGGCTGATCTTCCCGATCGCCCTCCTGCTCAACGCGCTGCCCATGGCCTTCGCCGCCGCCTTGATGCCGGAATTCGCGGAAGGCCGGATGCCGCAGGCGGGCCTGTGGATGGGCCTCATCCCCGCCGCCGCCGCGATCGGCATCCTCGGCCATGTCGCGATCAGCCATCTCATTCTCTTCCCGGGCCGCACCGTCCGCGAAGCGCTCGCCTGCGCGCTGCGCCGCTTCCCCGCGCTCCTCGGCCTCTATCTCCTCGTCCTCCTCGGCCTCGGCCTGGCGCTGCTGCTGCTGAGCCTCGCCGCCGCCTTGTTCGGTCGCGGCGGGGCGCCGGGAGCCGGCGCGGCCGCCTCGATCCTCTTCCTGCCGCTCGTCGTCCTGCTCCTGTTCGTCGGCACCCGCCTGCTTTTGACCAGCCCGATCGCCGCCGCCGAGCCGGGCGGGCCGCTCGCCGTCGGCCGGCGCAGCTGGCGGCTGACCCAGCCCTGGTTCTGGCCGCTGCTCTGCTTCCTCGTCCTCACCAACGTCGCCGCCTCGGCGCTCTCCTTCGTCCTGCGCAGCGCGGTCCAGGTGCCGATCGAGCTCGTCTCGGGCCCGCCCGGACCGGGCAGCGCCGGCGCCATCCTCCTGCTCCTCGTCGGCGCCCTCGTCGGCGCGACGGTGACCGCCTACGTCACCGCCGCCATCGCGCGCATCTATGCGTGCCTCGCCACCGCGTCGCCCGCCGCCGCCAGCGGCACCTGAGGCGCGGCCTCGCGCGGCAGCAGGCCGGCGAGCCGCGGATCGGGAAAGCTCTCGAACGCCCGCCGGTACGGCCGGAAGCCCGCCTTCAGATAGGAAGGCAGCGCGGCGGGATGGTCGAGCGTGCAGGTATTGACGTGGACCCGCTCGACGCCCGGCCGCCAGGCGAGCGCCAGCGCCTGCGCGAACAGCCACTTGCCGAGCCCGCGTCCCGCCAGCTCCGGCACCAGGCCGAGGAACCGGATCAGGCACTGTCCGGGCTCGCGGAAGTCGAGCTCGAGCATGCCGACCTCGACCCGCCGCCGGTCGACGACCGCGTGCACCTCGGCGACCTGCGCGAGCAATGCCGCATCGTCCATCGCGAGGCGCGAATACCACAGCCAGTGCGCGCCGACGCGCTCGAAGAGCAGGCGATACCTGGCGGGATCGACCTCGCGCCAGCGGACGAGCTGGAGACCCTGCGCGTCGGGGACGGGGCGCGGGCGCGGACGGTCGGTCATCTCAAGGAAGGTGACGACGGCGCCGATATGGCCTGGGGGCAGATCGATCAGGCTCATCCATCTCCTCCGCGGCCTCGCCTCCGCCGCGGCCGACCCTTCCACCCGCACTACGTGCGGTCCCCCTCCCCGAGCAAGCTCGCGGGAGGAGTTTGACCACAGGTGCTCTTCTCATTCCTCCCCGAGCTCGACTCGGGGAGGGGGACCGCCCGGCGCAGCCGGGTGGTGGAGGGGCAGGCGGGCGGTCGCTTCGGTGAGGATGCCGATGAGCGCGCCTTCCAGGTTCTTGAGGACCTCGGCCGCTGGAATGCGCATCGTTTCAATGCCTTTGTCGCGCATCCACAGGTCCCGCGCGGCGTCGCGCGTGGGCCGGTCGCCGCGATTGTGCGCCTCGCCGTCGACCTCGACCGCCAGGCGAGCGTCGTTACAGTAGAAATCGAGATCGTAGGGACCGGTCGCATGCTGGCGGCGGAACTTGAGGCCGGCCGGCTCCCTGCGCAGCTGCTGCCAGAGGAGGACTTCGGGCAGGGACATCTCACGGCGCAGGCGGCGCGCGCGGCGCACGCTTCGCCTCGTGCCTTTGGGTCAGGCGTTCCGGAGCATGGTGTTCTCCATGCGGACCCCGCCCCCTCTCCTGCTTAACGCCGGGCGGGGAGGGCAAGCAAGGGGCAGGATGCCCCTCCACCGCCTTCGGCGGTCCCCCTCCCCGAGCAAGCTCGGGGAGGAATGGCGACCTAGCCCCAAGTCGCGACGGGGGGGAGGCTCATCAGGATGGCGTCGACATTGCCGCCGGTCCGGAGGCCGAACAGGGTGCCGCGGTCGTAGAGCAGGTTGAACTCGGCGTAGCGGCCGCGATATTCGAGCTGGCGGGCCTTGTCCGCGGCCGAGAACGGCGTTTCCATTCTGCGCCGGACGAGGCGCGGGAAGACGTCGAGAAAAGCCTCGCCGACGTCGCGGGTGAAGGCAAGGTTCGCTGCGAAGGTCGCGCCCGCCTCCTTGCATTCGAGATGGTCGTAGAAGATGCCGCCGACGCCGCGGTGGACGCCGCGGTGGGGGAGGAAGAAATATTCCTCCGCCCATTTCGAGAAGCGGCCGTAATAGGTCTGGTCGTGGGCGGCGCAGGCGGCGCGCAGGCGGGCGTGGAAGTCGGCCGTGTCCTCCTCGTAGGGAATGGGCGGGTTGAGATCGGCGCCGCCGCCGAACCAGCGCTTCGTGGTGGCGAGGAAGCGCATGTTCATATGGACGGCGGGGACGTGGGGGTTGGCCATATGGGCAACCAGGCTGATGCCGGTGGCGAAGAAGCGCGGATCCTCCTGCGCGCCCAGGATCGAGGCCGCGAAATCCGGGCTGAAGGCGCCGGCCACGGTCGAGACGTTGACCCCGACCTTTTCGAACACCGTGCCCCGCATCAGGCCGCGAACGCCGCCGCCGCCCGGTCCGCCTTCGTGATCGGTGCGCTCCCAGGGGAGGTAGTCGAAGGCGGCGTCCGAGCCCGCCTCGCGCTCGATCGCCTCGAACGCGGCGCAGATGCGATCCCGCAGCGCCTCGAACCAGTCGCGCGCCGCCTGCCGTTCCTGGTCCAGCTCCGTCATGCGCCGCAGTTGCCGCGCCGGGCGGCGGCATGCAAGGGGCTGCTGCCGATGGCCACCCGGTCGCGAGGAGCTTGCGAAGGCGATTTGTTCTGGCCAATCCCGCTTCGACCTGCGTCAATGCCGGATCGGAGCGAACGAGGAACGAGACGATGCGAACTGCGATTCTCCTGACCGTCCTGGCCCTCCCGCTCGGTGCGTGCGACCTCGTCCAGCAGGCCGCCGAGAACCAGATCCGCGCCGAAGTCTCGGACCGCGCCCAGGAGGCCGGCAACGCGCTGCGCAACTCGACGGATCTCGACGAGCGCTACGGCAACGTCGCCAACGTCGTCCTCGAGGGCGAGGCCGGCGTCCGCGCCCGCGCCGAGGGCGAGGTAAATCAGCGCATGGGCGATGCGGTCAACCAGGCGACGGGGCGGTAATGAGCCCGGCGCGCAGGTGCGTCGTGGAGGGGCGGCAAGAAGGCGGGAGGCCCCCCACGGTGCGGGCGCGCGACCGGTGCATCGCAACGGGTTCCGGCTCGCGGCCACCACTTATGACTGTTGCTTGAAAAGCGGGTCCTCCCTGAAAGCCCCTAGCGGGCGCTGCCGTCGCATCAAGGGCCGCAACGTCTCCATCATTTCGGCAGAGACAGCCCAGGGCGTCCAGTCCCGTACGAAAGTATGATAAGCCACATCATGCCCGCCCAGATGCTCGATCGTGTACCGAGCGAGCTCGGGGTAGCGGCGCAGGGCCCAAGGCGTCAGCACCGTCGCTTCGCCCTGCGGGATCGGCCGGCTGGTGTAATCGCAGATCAGGTCACCGCCCATCCTCATGAAGCGCAGCATTGCTTCCGGAATTTCATCGTCCGGGAATTCGAAGCCCGGGAAAAAGCGCAGGGTCACGCCCACCTTTGCCGCTAAGCCCTGTTCTGCGAACAGCAGCTCCGGGCCGACCAGCGTCCTCACCTTGCGGCCATTCAACATGAGCTTCGCGGCCGGCGCGTAAGAATCGATCACTGGATAAAAGAGGTGCGGTCGAACAAATCTCATCGCGTCGGCGGCCCCGGCCGATGCGGGCTGCCGCGCGGTCGCGGCCCACCACCATTTCCGCCAGGGGCGGGTCTGCCCGCCTTCGGTGGACGTGTCGTACGCCATGAGCCGCGTGAACCCCTCCGGAGCATCGCCCAACTCGCCGCGGCTGCTTGCCCAGACAACCATGGGGTCGACATCCGCACCCACCGACAGTGCGAAATACTCGGTCGAGGCAACCCGAGCCGGCGTCTTTTCCAGTCGCTCGTACATGGTCTTCCGTAATTCGATGAAATCTTCGCTGACCCCGATCACCACCTCGTTGCCGGTCTGCCGAAACTTCGCGAGCATCGCCTCATTATGCTCGATATCCCGGGCAATTTGCTCGTGGATGCGGAAACCGAAAACCTTGGCACAGGTCTCATCCACCGCTTCCCAGCAATCATCCCAGTTCATTCCGTCGATCTTCTCGCACAGAGTCTTGTGTTCCTGCGCCAGGTGCATCGCGATCGCAGCGAACCGCTCGGCGGGCCGGGAGCTTGCCACCACTCCCGCAGGCACGGCTCGTTCATTCGGCAGATAGTCGGCCTGAAGTGCAGCGAAGATCGCGCATTCCAGAAGTGCACCGTCGACATGCGCCCGGTGCGTCACTCCGTCATCCCGGCCCGGAAGGCCATCGAGCTGGCGGATCGGTACGATCCCGGCGGCGACTCCCAGGTTCACGAGGGCGCCATATTTCGCTTGGAACTGCTCGCGATCGAAAACGTGATCGACAAAGGAATCGTGTGCGGCGACTCCTCCGAAGTGTGAAACGAAGCGGCTTTGCGCGGTGAAAGCCAATGCTTCGAGCTGCGCCTCGCCGCCGATCTCGAAGGTTCCGAGGCGGCTGCTGAAGGGCTCGCGATCCCGCTCTATCTCCCGGCGCCGTTTGGCGAGCGCGACGGCGATCGCATGAAGCTCGGCCGGGGGCTCGTCGATGCCAAGAACGCGCCGCCGCACGGGATCGAGGATCACCTCGAGGGGGAGGTGAAGCTCGCCAACGGTCCGTCCAGCCCGGAAAATAGCCGGCAGATTTGCGTATACTTCCTGGAATTGTCGAAACCGGTAAGCGCCATAGGTTGTCGCGATGAAATCGTGGAAGTGGCGCTTTTCGTGCAGGAACGCCGATGTCAGTTGAAGAGCACGTCCGTTGTTCGCGCGCCCGGCCAGCAATTGAAAATTATCAATCACAGCGGCGCGATCGCCGCTGATGGTCGCCGTGATCAACCGGGTGACTTCTTCGTCTATGGAAACTGTCGACGTTTCAGCAAAGATGGCCAGCGAAGCCGGATCGAACTGAACGATGGGAATCATTATCTGATGTCGAGTTGCTCGATGTCGCTGCTGGCCGTCACGGAACCAATCTCGCGCCGTGTCATCGTCTCCACCACGCGCGCTTGGGGCTCGCGGCCATTGTCTTCTTCAGATCTTTGCATGAGCGCCTTCACGGCGGCGAGAAATCCGACCACTGTTGTGCCGGTGCTGGCAATCAGCGTCACGACTTCCAAGACTTGGCGCAGCTCGTCTACTCCGAGCGGGGCGTCGAGCGCATCGGACGAAGAATCCACAGCCATCGGCGCAGAAGCTTCGATACCGTATTTCTCAGCGAGTTCTACGATGTCCGGCATCAACTTTGAGGTCGCGATAATGTCGAAAACCTTCTCTGCCATGAGACTATCTCCGCAAAGGCGACTCAACCTTCCAACTCTAGCTCAATTTCTCGCACCTTGTCAGCCCTTCTCACGCGGTCGCGATGTATGTTTGCGCTTATGTGCCCTGCGTCGGTTGGCCGCACGGGAATAGCTGTGCCCACAAGCTGACCTGCCGCAGCGCCTCCGCGAGCCCGATCCCCGCAGCCACCGCCAGGTTGAACGAGCGCGTGCCCTCGACCTGTGGGATTCGCACCCGCAGGTTCGCGCGTTCGTGCACGTCCGCCGGGGCGCCGCGGCTTTCGGAGCCGAAGAGGAGGGCATCGGCGTGCTCGAAGCGGGCGCGGGGGAGGGGCAGCGCGTCGGGAGCGGTGGTGAACAGGATCAGGCGGCCCGCAAGAGCGGCCTCGAACGCCGTCCAGTCGGCGTGGCGCGTCACCTGCGCCATCTCCGCATAGTCCATGCCGGCGCGCCGCAGGGCGCGGTCGGAGAAGGGGAAGCCGCAGGGCTCGACCAGGTCGACCGGCACGCCGAAGCAGGCGGCGGTCCTGAGAATCGTGCCGACGTTGCCGGCCTGATCGGGCTGGTAGAGAGCGAGACGCATCAGCGGGCCCTAGTTTCTCATGTCCTGCGCTCGAAGAGCAGCTCGCCGTCCGGGGCGGTTCCGGCCGCCGTCCATCCCGCTTGCTCATAGAAGCGCGCCGCGCGGGTGCCGGGCCCGGTGGCGAGGCGGAGGCGACAAAGCCCCTTGCCTCGCGCCCAGGCGAGCATCGCCGCGTGGAGGGCGCGGCCGACGCCGGCGCCTTGCGCGTCCGGTTCGACGAACAGAGCCCAGACGCGCTCGTCCGGCCCGTCGGCCGCCGCAAAGCCGACGATCGCGCCGTCCTTCTCCGCCACCCAGGCGCTGCCCGCGGCGACATAGGGCAGATAGGAGGACTCCTGGACCCGCCCCGGATCGGACAAAAGGTTCTCCCGCACTCCGAGCCGCAGCCGGTGCATGGCGGGCACGTCGGCGGGCGCAGCGGTGCGGATGCTGAAGTCCATGTCCGAGGCCGGTGCCAGCGGAGCGGGACGCGGGCAAGGGCAAGGCGATGACATCCCACTGTCCTGGAAAGGGCGTCAGGCCGGTTGGGCGGCGCCGGCGACGACGACCGGGGGACGCTTGCCGGCGTTCCAGCCCGCCCAGCTCGTCAACGCGCCCGCCGCGAAGCCGGCAGCGACGACGAACCCGCTGGGAATATGGCCGATCAGGGTCAGGGTCGAGCGGAGGGCGGCGAGGTCGCCGAGCTGGCCCATCGCCACCATCTGCGCGGCGATGAACAGGGCGGCGACGAGGAAGGGCTGGGCGCGCTCGCCCACGCGCCACCGCACGATCAGGCAGAAGAGCAAAGCCGTCGCCATCGCCCAGACGATGCTGTGAATGATGCGCCCGAAATCCTGCGGCCCGGCGACGCCGAGCCCGGGCACGAAGGTCCCGAGCACCCGGCTGAAGGGGGATTCCCACAGGATCAGGGGCGTGGCGAGCATGTATCCAGCGTGCAGCCAGACCTTGCGGCGGAATTTGAGCGCCCGGTAGTAGAGCACGACATAGGCGGCGATCGCCAGCAGCAGGCCGATCAGGAAGGCCCCGCCGAGCTGCGCTCGCGCCGGGCCCTCGCCGGCGACAAAGCCTTTGGCGGTAAGGTCGATAATCGCGGCGAGGCCGCCGATCAGGAACGGGAAGAGGAACAGGCTGGCCTTGCCGGCGGCGGCGTGCCAGCCGAACTGCCTGCGATGCGCGGTCCAGCTCTGCGCCGCGACCAGCAGCACCCAGATGCTCGCGCCGATGCCGTGGGCGTGGAACTGCCACGGCCCGCCGGTGAAGGTCGAGAAATAGCTCTCCCAAAAGCCGGCGACGGTCACGGCGATGACAAGCAGCACCCAGAAATGGGCTCTCGGATACGGCATAAGCAGCTCCCCTTTTCCCGCGGCGCTCCCGCCTAGCACGGACGGAACGGCAGCGGAATGAAAAGCGCGCCGCGATGGACTCCCACCTCTCCCCCAGGCTTGGCGGAAATGGGGAGTCCCCGTTTCTCCTTGCGCACCCACCCCGCCAGGGCTGAGCCTGTCGAAGCCCGGGCCCGTGCGCGGCAATCCGCCCTTCGACAGGCTCAGGGCTAGCGGATGGGGACACAAAATGACGGTTGGCAAAGCGCGCCTGCGCCGTCTATCAGGCGCCGCGAGCCGCGGGGGGTCCTTCCGCCGCGGTCTCGTGTGGCGCTTCGCCGGGCCCGGCGGCGCGATGTCGAGCATTTTCGGTTACGTTTCGTCGAAGGTCCTTATGGCGACGGTTGAGCAGAGCGAGCAGGATCCTGCAGCGGCCCCTCACAGAGACGGCGGCGTCCGCCGCCGCGACTTCCTCAATATCGGCGCGGTGACCGCCGCCGGCGTCGGCGCCGCCGCCCTCGTCTACCCCCTCGTCAACCAGATGAACCCGTCGGCCGACGTGCTCGCTCTCGCCTCGATCGAGGTCGACCTGACCCCGATCGCGGAGGGCCAGGCGATCAAGACGATCTGGCGCAAGCAGCCCTTGTTCATCCGCCACCTCACCCGGGCCGAGATCGCCCAGGCGAGCGTGACGCCGCCCGGCCTGCGCGATCCGCAATCGCTTGCCGACCGCACCGCCGAGGGCAAGCCGCAATGGCTGATCACCTTGGGCGTGTGCACCCATCTCGGCTGCGTGCCGCTGGGCAGCGCCGAAGGCGAGAACCGGGGCGAATATGGCGGCTATTTCTGTCCCTGCCACGGCTCGCACTACGACGTCGCCGGCCGCATCCGCCGGGGCCCGGCGCCGCTCAACCTCGAAGTGCCGGCCTATTATTTCAAGACGGACACCATCGTCGTCGTGGGCGAGGAACAGGCGTAATGGGCTTTCCCTGGGCGCAGGCATACGAACCGAAATCCGGCTTCATGCGCTGGATCGACCAGCGCCTGCCGCTGCCGCGCCTCGTCTACGGCGCCGTCGGCGGCGGCTATCCGGTGCCGCGCAACCTCAACAATTTCTGGAATTTCGGCGTCCTCGCCGGCGTCGCTTTGGCGATCCAGATCGTCACCGGCATCGTCCTGGCGATGCACTACAACGCCAATGCCGACACCGCCTTCGCGTCCGTCGAGCACATCATGCGCAACGTCAACCAGGGCTGGTTCCTCCGGTACCTGCACGCGAACGGCGCAAGCTTCTTCTTCATCGTCACCTACATCCACATCTTCCGCGGCCTCTATTACGGCTCCTACAAGGCGCCGCGCGAGATGGTTTGGCTGCTCGGCCTCGTCATCTTCCTCCTGATGATGGCGACCGCCTTCATGGGCTATGTCCTGCCCTGGGGACAGATGAGCTTCTGGGGCGCCAAGGTGATCACCGGCCTGTTCGGCGCCATTCCCCTCGTCGGGGAATCGCTCCAGACCTGGCTGCTCGGCAGCTTCGCGCCGGACCAGTCGACTTTGACGCGCTTCTTCTCGCTCCACTATCTGCTGCCCTTCGTGATCGCGGGGGTGATCATCCTCCACATCTGGGCGCTGCACATTCCGGGCTCGGGCAATCCCACCGGCGTCGACGTCAAGACGCCGCAGGATACCTTGCCCTTCCATCCCTATTACACCGCCAAGGACGGCTTCGCGCTGGCGATCTTCCTGCTGCTGCTCGCCGCCGTGACCTTCTACGCGCCCAATTATCTCGGCCATGCCGACAATTACATTCCCGCCAACCCGCTGGCGACGCCGGCCGAGATCGTGCCCGAATGGTATTTCTGGCCCTTCTACGCGATCCTGAGAGCCTTCACGATCGACTTCATCCTGCCCGCGAAGCTGTGGGGCGTGATCGCTATGTTCGGTTCGATCGTGCTCCTCTTCTTCCTCTCCTGGCTCGATCCCGGGCCGGTCCGCTCGGGCAATTACCGGCCGACCTTCCGCATCTTCTTCTGGGTCCTGATCGTGGACGTGCTCGTGCTGGGCTATTGCGGCGGCAAGCCGGCCGAGCAGCCCTATGTGATGATCAGCCAGCTCGCGACCATCTATTATTTCGCCCACTTCCTCATCATCCTGCCCGTCCTCTCGCGCGTCGAGCGGACGCTGCCGCTGCCGCGCTCGATCTCGGAGAGCGTGCTCCACGGCGAGGCCGAGGAAGCGGCGCCCTACGGCACGCGCACGGCGGACGGCGGCGCCTCTCCGCAGCCGGCGCATCGAGGATAGTGCGGCCATGATACGTCTGTTCGGCATCCTGATCGGATTGGGCTTCGTCCTCGTCGCCACCATCTCCTTGTTCTTCGACACCAAGGACTACATCTTCGCCGAGCACGAGGAGACGGCCGAGCACCGCTTCCACGAGCATCCGCGCAACCTCTCCTTTTCGACGGACGGCCCGTTCGGGCGCTTCGACCGGCGGCAGCTCCAGCGCGGCTTCCAGGTCTATCGCGAGGTCTGCGCAAGCTGTCACGGCATCAACTACGTCGCCTTCCGCAACCTGGAGGAGCTCGGCTACAACGAGGCCGAGATCCGCAAGATCGCGTCCGAGCACCAGGTTCCCGACGTCAATCCCGAGACCGGCGAGCCGGCGATGCGCCCGGGGCTCCCGGCCGACCGCTTCCCGGCGCCCTATCCGAACGAGATCGCCGCCCGCGCCGCCAACAACAATGCGGTGCCGCCGGACCTCTCGCTGATCGTCAAGGCGCGCCACGGCGGCAACGACTATATCGCCTCGCTGCTCACCGGCTATCGCCGCCCGCCCGCGAACCTGCCCGAGGATGCGCGTCCGGGCGAGGGGCTCCACTACAATCCGATCTTCCCCAATCTCAATCTCGCCATGCCGCCGCCGATCACGCGCAACGGTCAGGTCCAATATGCCGACCGCACCCCGGCGACGATCGACCAGATGGCACAGGACGTCTCCGCCTTCCTGACCTGGACGGCCGAGCCCAATCTCCAGCGCCGCAACCGCGCCGGCCTCGCGGTGATCGCATTCCTGCTCTTCACCTCGATCCTCGCCTATCTCGCCTACAAGAACGTCTGGTCGACGGCGAAGCGCACGGTCCGCGCGGCCGGCCCGCTCGATCCCGAGAACATGGCCAAGAACGAGCAGGCGAAGAAGGACGCGGGGATTACGGGCTAGGGCAGGGCGCGTCATCCCGGCCTTCGCCGGGATGACGGTCTCGGTCGATCTCGATCCGGCCTGGCTTCGTTACGCAGCTGGAACCGCGCACAAGCTCGTCCGTTTTCAGCCGGTTACGCCCCTCGCGCCCGGGAGCCCGCCGCCATGTCCCTCCGCCGCCTCCGTCTTTCCGCCCTCATCCTCGCCTCCGGCCTCGGCCTCGGCGCCTGCGCCTATGACGATTACGGCTACGGCTACGGCCGCGCCTCGGTCGGCTACGGCCAGGGCTATTGCGATCCCTATTACGACGATTGCTACGGCGGCGGCTACGGCTACGCCGACCCCTGGTACGGCTGGTACGACAATTATTATTATCCGGGCTACGGCGTCTTCGTCTACGACAGCTATCGCCGCCCCTATCGCTGGAATGACCATCAGCGCCGCTACTGGGAGGGCCGCCGCGGCCGCTTCGGCAACCGCGACTGGAACGACCGCCGCTGGGAGCGCTGGGACGGCTGGCAGCGGCGCGACCGCCGCGAATGGCGCGAGGACCGCGGCGAGTGGCGCGAGGACCGGCGCGAGATGCGCGGCAATGTCCGCGACTATCGCCAGGACCGCCGCGGCGACCGGCGCGAGTTCCGCGACGAGCGCCGCGACGACCGCGGCGCGTTCGAGCGCGGCGAGGTCACGCGCGAGCAGTTCCGCCAGGACCGCCGCGAAGACCGGCGCGAGTTCCGCCGCGAGCAGCGCCAGGACAGCCGCAATTTGAGACGCGAAAACCGCCGCGATCGAAGGAACTGAGAGGGGGAGGGTCCCCAGGTCAGAAGGGGACAGTCACTTTTTCGCTCGGCGGCGCCCTTATCGACACCGGCGTGCGGAAAAGTGACTGTCCCTAGGGCCGCCTCCGCATCAGGACGATCGAGGTGAAGGTGAGCACCGGCTCGCCGTGCTGGTTGGCGACGGTGCAGGCCGAGCGGAAGGAGCCGATCTCGGGCTTCGAGCGCGACGGCCGGACCTCGACGATGGTCGAGCGGACGTGGAGCGTGTCGCCGGGAAAGACCGGTTTCAGCCATCTCAGCTCGTCGACGCCGGGCGAGCCGAGGCCCGCCTGCTCGCTCTCGACGACATGCCGGGCGATCACCGCCATGGTCATCGCGCAGGTATGCCAGCCGCTCGCCGCGAGGCGGCCGAAATGGGTCTTCGCCGCCGCCTCGTCGGAGAGGTGGAAGGGCTGCGGGTCGTATTTGCGCGCGAAGTCGATCACTTCCTCGCGCGTCACCTCATAGCTGCCGAAATAGACCTCTTCGCCGACGGTCAGGTCCTCCAGATAGATCACGCATGCCTCTCCTTCGCAACGAACGGTAGCATAACGCAACCGGATTGCCAGCCTTGGTCCTGCCGGGTCAGGACCGCAGCAAACGGCGCTGCTCGCCGACCGCATAGGCTTGCGCCTGCAATGCTGGCGCGCCCTGCCGGGATCCGGCAAGGCCGGTCAGTCGGCGAGCGGCGGGCAGAGCGTGCGGTAATAGACGAGGTCCATGCCGGAGACGGTGCAGGCCGCCTGCTCGGTCTCCGGCGCGCCGCCATAGGCCGCGGCGAGCGCGCCCGGAGTCAGCAATATCTCGCCGCGTCCGGCAATGTCCTCGGCGAGCTTGCTGGTCAGATTGACCTCGTCGCCGTAGAAATCGGCGCCGCCGACGTTGAGGATGCGTCCGAAGCCGATGCCGATCGAGGCATAGAGGCGCTCGTCCTTTTCGAGGGCCGCGTTCCTCGCCTCCATGTCGGCGCGGATCGCGCGCGCGGCCGCGATCGCGCCGCATACGTCCGGGAACAGGCAGTAGAGATTGTCGGCCTCGCTCTTGACGATCCGCCCCTCCCGGGCGGCGATCAGCGGCGCCGCGAGCTCGCGCATCCGATAGGTGAGAAGCAGTCCCTCGACGATGCCGCAGCGCCTCGTGGTGCGCGAAAAGCCGCTCATGTCGAGGACCAGAACCGCGCCGTTCTCGCCGAAGATGCGATCGATCTCGTCGCAATAGGTGCCTTTGTCGTCGGGATGGAGCGCCATCTCGCCGAGCAGGCGGTCGAGCTCGCGATGGTCGTTCGCCTGGCTTGCAGCGCTCATCCTCGCCCCCCTAGGATCCTGCGAGGCCGGAGCGTATCAGGCCCAGGTCGGGCCTGCCAACGCGGAATCGTCCGAAACGGTCAGACGTTGAACCGGAAGAGCAGGACGTCGCCGTCCTGGACTACATAGTCCTTCCCTTCGGCGCGCATCCTGCCTGCTTCCTTCGCGCCCGCCTCGCCGCCGCAGCGGACGAAATCTTCAAAGGCGATGGTCTCGGCGCGGATGAAGCCGCGCTCGAAGTCGCTGTGGATGGCGCCCGCGGCCTGCGGCGCCTTCGCGCCCTTCTCGACCGTCCAGGCGCGCGCTTCCTTGGGACCGGCGGTGAAGAAGGTGATGAGGTGGAGGAGGTCGTAGCCGGCGCGGATGACGCGGCCGAGGCCGGTCTCCTCGAGCCCGAGGTCGGCGAGGAACTCGCCGCGGTCCTCGGCCGCCATGGTGACGATCTCGGCCTCGATCGCGGCCGAGACGATGACCGCGCGCGCATCCTCCGCCGACGCTTTGTCGAAGACGCGGGCGCTGTGGGCGTTGCCGGCGGCGGCCTCGGCCTCGTCGACGTTGCAGACGTAGAGGACGGGCTTGGCGGTGAGGAGCTGGGCGCGGTCGAGCGCGAGCTTCTCTTCCGCGTCCTTGGGCTCGGTGAGGCGGGCGGGCTTCGAATCGCGCAGCAGCTCCAGCGCCTGGCCGAGGACGCCGGCCTGGACCTTCGCTTCCTTGTCGCCCTGCTGCGCCTTCTTGGCCAGAGCGGGCACGCGCTTCTCGAGGCTTTCGAGGTCGGCGAGCATCAGCTCGGTCTCGACGACTTCCGCATCTGCGATCGGGTCGATCCGGCCCTCGACATGGGTGACGTCGCCGCCCTCGAAGCAGCGCAGCACATGGACGATCGCGTCGACCTCGCGGATGTTGCCGAGGAACTGGTTGCCGAGCCCTTCCCCCTTCGACGCGCCGCGGACCAGCCCGGCAATGTCGACGAACTCGAGCTGCGTCTCGATCGTCTGCGCCGATTTCGCGATGGCCGCGATCCGGTGCAGGCGCTCGTCGGGCACGGCGACGCGGCCGACATTGGGCTCGATCGTGCAGAAGGGATAATTGGCCGCCTGCGCCGCGGCGGTCTCGGTCAGCGCATTGAACAAGGTGGACTTGCCGACATTCGGCAGCCCGACGATCCCGCAGCGAAAGCCCATTCTATGCTCCATTGCCGACCCGCCGGCACCGGCGCAGAGGCTTCGCGGCAGCAGATAGGGGCAAGCGGCCGGTTCGGCTAGCCTGGGGTCGCGCGCTCGTCCTAGGCGCCGCCGACCCGCCAGGGCGGGAAGCGGCGGTTGTCGCCGGCATGGTAGATGCAGATGCGGTTGCCGGACGGATCGATGAGGCGCGCCTCGCGCCACAGCCAGGATTGGTCGACCGGCCCCTCGATCACCGGCAGGCGCAGGGCCGCGACGAATGCGTCAACGTCGTCGACTTCGAAATAGACCATCGTCTCGCCCGACACCTCCTCGACCTCGTGGATCGAGAAGGTCTCGCCCGACGGCGTCTCGAAGCGGGCGTAGCGGGGTGGGGCGGCGACGATCAGCTTGAGGCCGAGCTCGAGGTAGAAATCGAGCGACGCCGCATAATCGGTGGTGCCGACGGTGACCTGGTTGAGCCGCATCGCGCGCCGCCTCCTCAGCGATAGTTGAAGCTGATGCTGATCCGCTCGCCGCGCCCCTTGCCGGGGACCACCTCGTGCCGGAGCCAGCTCTCCCAGAGGAAGACGCCGCCCGGCTTCGGCTCGGCATAGACGAAGGTCCGCAGCGGCTCCGGCGCGTCGGCAGGCCGCGCGGGCGCGGCCATCATCATCGGCAGGCGCGGATCCTCGAGCTTCAACGCGCCCGATCCCGGCGGCACGGCGACGTAGACCGTGCCCGAGACGATGCTGTGCGGGTGGATGTGCCCGGAATGCGCGCCGGCGGGATCGAGGACGTTGACCCAGAGGCTATCGAGCTTCGGTCGCCGTCCGCCCAGGTCCATCGCGCATTCCTTCGCGAAGGCGGAGACGTGGCGGCCGAGGCGGCGCGCCAGCTCGCCGAAGCGCGGATCGCGCAGCGGCAGGTCGTCGAGCGAGGCGTAGGAGGTATAGCCGCGATAGCCGTGCTCCCGCGACCAGCGCCGCCCGGCTTGGTCCGCCGCGGCCAGCGCGCGGCACGCATCGTCGAGCTCCGCGACGAACGCCTCGTCGCCGAGATCGCTCTCATAGAAGAGGGTCGCGAAGAGGGAGCGGACGGCCACCCGCATTCGCTAGACGATCTTTCGCGCGCGAGCGAGTAGGGAGAGCTCATGCCGAAGCTTGCCCTCGTCGCGCTGCTGGCCGCCTTGCTCGGCGCCTGCGCGGCGCCGCGAGCCGGTTCAGGGATCGACCAAGTCCTGCTGATCGAGAACGTCACGGTCGTCGACGTCGTCGCCGGCGGTCACCGGGCCGACCGCGCGATCCTGATCCGCGGCGGCCGCATCGTCGAAATCGGGGCCCGCATCCGCGTCCCGCGCGGGGCCCGCCGCATCGACGGGACCGGCAAGTTCGCCATTCCCGGCCTCTGGGACATGCACGCGCACCACCAGACCGCCGGCGAGAGCTCGCTGCCTCTGCATTTGGCCAACGGCGTCACCGGAACGCGCGACATGGGCGGCGACGCGGCCTTCATCTTCCCGTTGCGTGAGCGCATCCGCTCGGGCGCGCTGCACGGTCCCGAGATTGTCGCTGCCGGACCGATCCTGGACGCGGCGCCCGCCGAATGGCCCTTGCGCCGCCGCGTCGCGGACGCCGCCGAGGCGCGGATCGCCGTGCGCGAGCTCGCCGCGGCCGGCGCCGATTTCATCAAGGTCCACGACCACACCCCGCGCGACGCCTATTTCGCCATCGCGGAGGAGACGCGGCTTCTCGGCATCCCGTTCGCCGGCCACGTCCCCGCCGCGGTCACCGCCGACGAAGCGGTCACCGCGGGGCAGGCGAGCATCGAACATCTCAACAATTTCCAGCTCTATCTGCAATGCTCGGGCGGGCCGACCTACGATGGCGATGCCTGCGCGCCCTTTTTCCGCAGGCTCGCCGCGGCGCGCATCCGGCAGACGCCCACGCTCGCCTTCATGCGCTCGCTCCCGGACATCTTCGAGCGGGGCCCGATCCCGCACGCCGAATATGCCAGCGAGGAGCTCCGCCGCTTCGGCCGGGCCAACGAGGAAGCCTCCAACCTTCCGCCCGAGGCGATCGCATGGTTGCGAGCGCAGGGCGCGGCGGCGCTGCTCGCGGTGCGCGACATGAAGGGGGCCGGCGTGCCCTTCCTCGCCGGCTGCGACGCGATGGTGCCGGGATTCTGCCTCCACGACGAGCTCGAATGGCTCACGCGAGCCGGCTTTTCGCCGCTCGAAGCGCTGCAGGCGGCGACGATCGAGCCGGCCCGCTTCCTGCACCGCGAGGCGACGGATGGCAGCATCGCCCCCAGCCGGACCGCCGACATCGTGCTCCTCGACGCCGATCCGCTCGCCGCGATCGCCAACACCCGCCGCATCCATGCCGTGATCGTCCGCGGCCGCCTGCTCGACCGCGCGGCGCTAGACGCGATGCTGGCGAGGGCGCGGCGGCCGGATCCGCCTGGCGGCGCACCTTAGCTCAGTCGCGGCCGCGGCGGGCGCGGCGGGCGCGGCGGCGCTCCTCCCTCCTGCGCTCGCGTGCCTCCTCCGCCTGCTCCTCGCGAAGCTCCTCGGCCCGCTCGCGCTCCTCGCGGTCGAGCGCGCCGTCGGGTCCGAGGCGGATCAGCACCGCCGAGATCACCGCCGCGATGATGAGCAGGGCAAGGATGATCGAGCCGGCGACCTGCGCGCCGGTGCCGCGACGCTTGGGCGCCGCCGGCGGGGGAGGGGGATCGCTCAAGGTCACAGCAAATGCCGCGCCGCGGAGGTCGCCCAGGCGCCGGCGAACAGGACCAGCACCGTGACGCCGAGCCAGGGCAGATAGCGGTCGCCGGGCAGCCAGCGCCGGACCACGGCCACTTTCGCCGCCAGCGCCAGCAGCAATGCCGAGCCGAAGAAGGCGTGCAGCGCGGTGTCGTCGTCGATCTCGAAATAGGACAGGCAAAGCACGGCGATGAACAAGGTGACGACGAGGATCGCGTCGCCGATCGCGCGGTGGGCGCGGCCAGCCGCCACCGGCTTCAGGAAGGGGAGCGGGACCTTGCCGTAGCCGACCGCCATCAGCGCCACCTGGTAGAAAGCGAGCGCCGCGACGATGCTCGCGAGAAGGATCTTCACCTCCAGGACGCGCCCGCCGGCGATCCATTCGATGCCGTCTTCCATGACGACGCGGTATAGATTGCTCCGGCGCGCTGCAATCCGCCCTTCGACAGGCTCAGGGCTAGCGGTTTAGTGTCTCTGCCGTCCTCAACCCGCCAGGGCTGAGCCTGTCGAAGCCCGATTTGCCGAGCGCTGCAACCCGCCCTTCGACAGGCTCAGGGCTAGCGGTGGTGCTCCCTATCGTGCGCACGCCGCTCACCTTCGAGAGCACGCCCTCCAGAAAGGGGGTCATGTCGGCGAGGCGCTTCGTCTTGATCACCAGGTCCCAGAGCGGCTCGAACTTCTTCCAGCCGGCGGCGTAGAAGAAATGCTTGGCGCGGTGCCTCGCGGTATCGTGCGCCAGCGCGCCGCGGGCGATGTTCGCCCAGGAATAGAAGTCGCGATAGGCGCGGTCGTAGCCCGCTTTCAATTGCTCCGGCGTCAGCCGCGCCGGGCGGTAGACGACATGGCGCGTGTCGTAGCGGTCCCAGTCGCGGCAGGTGATCCGCCCGGCCGCCGCCATCGCCTGGTAGAGCCGGGTGCCGGGATAGGGCGTCTGGATGTGGAAGGTGGAGGTGGTGACGCCGTTCCGCACCGCCCAGTCGACGGTGCGGTCGAACACGTCCTCGCAATCCTCGTCCATGCCGAACACGAACGAGCCGTTGATCATGATGCCGAGGTCGCTCAAACGCCGCGCCACTTGCGCATAGTCGCGCGCCAGATTCTGCTTCTTGTTGGACGCGGCGAGATTGCGCTCGTCGAACGTCTCGAAGCCGACGAACAGGCTCCTCAGGCCCGCTTCCGCCGCTTTCTCGACGAGGTCGCCGCGCAGGACGGAATCCACCGTCGCGGCGCCCTGGAACAGGCGGCCCATGCCGCGCATGCCCTCGAACAGCGCCTCGGCGAAGCGCCGGTTGCCGAGGAGGTGATCGTCGAGGAAATAGAGGTGGCGGCCGGGCAGGCGCTCGATCTCGGCCAGCGCCTCGTCCACCCGCTGGACGTAGAAGCCCCGCCCGCCCTCGAAGAAGGCGTCCTTGTAGCAGAAGTCGCAATGCTGCGGGCAGCCGCGGGTGACGACGATCGAATTGGGAACGAGATAGCGTTCGCGCCTGATGAGGTCGCGGCGAATGGGCGGAATGCCCTCGATCGTCCGCCCGCCGGTCGAATCGTAGCGGCGCCGCGGCCGTTTCGCCCGCAAGTCGGCGAGGAAGGCGGGGAAAGTCTGGTCGCCCGGGCCGACGAAGATCGCGTCGGCATGGGGCGCCGCCTCGTCCGGCAGCGAAGTGACGTGGAGCCCGCCCAGAGCGACGAAGCAGCCCTTGGCGCGATAATGATCGGCGATGGCGTAGGCGCGGTAGGCGTTGGTGATGTAGACCTGGATGACGACGAGGTCGGGCGCGTCGTCGGTGCGCAGCGTCTCGACATGATCGTCGACCAGTTCGGCCTCGTCCTCGACCGAGAGATGGGCGGCGAGCGTCGCCAGGCCGAGCGGCGGGAAGAGCGAATATTTGATCGGCCGCCAGAACGGGCTCTTCGCCTCGGTCAAAGCCGGCAGGATGAACTTGACGCGCATGGCGCCGTGCTAGCGGCCGCGCGGGTGAGCGGCATGAGGTTACGCTGATGTTTCGCTGAAATCCGCCCGATCCCGTCATCCCGGCGCAGGCCGGGATCTCAGCGGGTGAAGAACGCAGACGTCAATGGAGCGCTCCACCTCCCGCCGCGCTCTTCACCCCCTGAGATCCCGGCCTTCGCCGGGATGACGCGTCCTGGCCCTTCGGGCTCGGACGCGTCAGTCCTGCAGCCTCAGTGCGACCTCGTTCATGAAGCGGGCGTCGTCGCCTTGCGCCAGCCACTCGGCCTCGGCGGCGACGGCGCCGAGCAGGTCGGCGAGGAGGTCCTGCTCGGCCTTGGCGTAATTGCCGAGGACATGGCCGGTCACCCGGTCCTTGTGGCCGGGATGGCCGATGCCGATGCGCACCCGGCGGAAGAGGTTGCCGATATGGGCCTCGGTCGAGCGCAGGCCGTTATGGCCGGCCGTGCCGCCGCCGACCTTCACCTTGACCTTGAACGGCGCGAGATCGAGCTCGTCGTGGAAGGCGGTGACGTCGGCCGGCTCGCGCTTGAAGAAGTCCATCGCCGCGCGCACCGCCCGGCCGCTGTCGTTCATGAAGGTGGCGGGCTTCAAGAGGAGCACGCGCACGCCTCCGATCCGGCCCTGCTGCGCCCAGCCGTGAAACGCCTTCTTCGGCGGATCGAAGCGGTGGACCGCGGCGATCGCGTCCACGGCCATGAAGCCGACATTGTGGCGGTGCATCGCATATTGCGCACCCGGATTGCCGAGGCCGACCCAGATCTGCACCGGTTCGAAACCCTCCCAGCGCGCTTCGGTGGGCGCTTCGAGCGGCTGGCCCGACACCTCTACCGGCCGTGAGCCGAAGAAGGAGCCGAGCCAGCCGAAGAAGGACATCAGCCCTCGGACTGCGCCGGGCTGTCCTCGGCTTCGTCGCCGGGGGCCGCGTCGGTCGCGGGGACCTCGTCGGCGGCAGCTTCGGCCTCGGCTTCCGCCTCGGCTTCGATGGCGGCGTCCTCGGCCTCCATGACCGAGCCCGAGGAGGGGACGATGGTGGCGATGGTGAAGTCGCGGTCGGTGATCGCCGGCTCGACGCCCTTGGGCAAGGTGACGGCCGAGATGTGCAGCGAATCGCCGATGTTCATGCCGGCGAGGCTGACCTCGATCTCCTCCGGGATTTCGGCGGCGTCGCAGACCAGCTCGAGGTCGTGGCGGACCGCGTTGAGCACGCCGCCGCGCTTGATGCCGCGCGATTCCTCTTCGCCCACGAAGCGGATCGGGACGTGGACCGTCACTTTCGAATGCTCGGAGATGCGCAGGAAATCGACATGCAACGGCCGGTCGGTGACCGGGTGGAACTGGACGTCCTTGGGCAGCGTGCGCGCCTGGCCGCCCGGATGGTCGATCATCACCACCGAGTTCATGAAGTGGCCGTTCGACAAAGCGTGGATGAGGGCCTTCTCCTCCAGATGGATGGCGAGAGGCTCTTCCTTGTTGCCGTAGACGACGGCGGGGACGCGGCCTTCACGACGCATTGCGCGGGACGCTCCCTTGCCCGCCCGCTCGCGCGTCTCGGCCGACAGCGTAAGCTGTTCGCTCATGTGCATGTCTCCAAGTAGTTGGTTTCACGTAAAACGCCCGCGCTCACGCCTCCAGGGATGACCATGAACGGGGAAGCGGCGCCTCTAGCCGAGGCCCGCCGCGAAGGCAAGGAGCGTGCCTATTGCACCCGGCGCGCCCTCAGGCCCCGGCGCTCCAGATAATCCTGCACCGAATCGCGGCCGGCGAGATGGCCGGCGCCGACGGCGACGAACACCGTCCCGGGCCGCTCCAGCCGGCGCTGGATCCACTCCGCCCAGCGGGCATTGCGGCGGTTGAGGAGGATCTCGCGCAGGTTCGCCGACATCGTCTCCTCCTCGTTGAAGGTGCGGCCGATGGCGCGCGTGTCGCCGCTCGTCCAGGCGCCGAGCATGCGATCGAACTGGGTCCTGATCTCCTCGGGGCTTTCGAGCACGCCTTCGAGGAACTGGCGCTGCGCCTCCTCGGGCAGGCTGTCGAAGAAGCCGAACTGCTCCGCCGCCGTCTCCAGCGACGAGAGCGTCGCGCCGCGCCCGGTGAAGGCGGCGGTGAGCTCGCGCTCGACGCCGAGCTCCGGGTCGAGCCCGGCACGCTGGAACAGGACGCTCGCCAGCGTCACCGCCACCGCCCAGGTCTTGAGGCGGTCGAGCGCCGCCAGCGGCAGCCCGGTCCCTTCGAGCGCGGTCCGCAGCGCCTCGCGCTTGGCCTCCGGCACCCGTTCGAGCACCGGCGGCAGGCCGGTGGCAAGGCCGAGCCGGGCGAAGGCCGCCGCGATCGCCGTCTGGTCGGTGAGGCTGATTTCGGTCACCAGCTCGTCCGAGGCGGCCATCGCCTGATCGATCGCCGGCGTCCGCCATGTCGTCCCGGCGGGCAGCGCATGGATCGTGCCGAACAGATAGATGGTCGTGTCGGCGTCGGCGACCCGCCACAAGGCCGGCCGCGCCGCCGCCGCCGCCGTCGGCGCCGGCGCGCTCTGGGTGGCGCAGCCCGCCAATGCGAGGCCGGCGAACAAGGCGGTGAAGCGGCCGAAGCCCTTCCTCATGAAATTCAGCATCTTTGCGATCTACCTTCCGATGGGATGTTGCGATTCAATCGATCCGCCGCGCGGTCAGGCCCCGCGCCGCGAGCATGTTCTGCACCGAATCCGGCCCGACGAGATGGCCCACGCCGACCGCGAACAGGACGGTTCCCGGCCGCTCCAGCCGCCGCGCCAGCCACTCGGTCCAGTTGCGGTTCCGCCGCGTCAGCAGCACGTCGTAAAGCTCGCGCGGCATGCCCTCGAACTCGTTCTCGATCTGCTCGAGATTGCCGGTCGCCCAGGCCGCGTCGCCGGACAAACCGCTCTCCTCATAGGGGACCGAGCTCGCTTCCACCATCATGTCGAGGAAGCCGCGCTGCGCCTCGGCCGACATGCTGCGGAAGAAGCCCATCTGCATCTCCGTCGATTCGACCGCCGAGACCGGCCGGCCCATCTCGCGGAACGCTGCGCGCAATTCGACTTCGGCGCCGCTCGCTCGCGCCTCCGGGTCGTCGCCTTCGTCCAGCCCCTCGTTCATCTGCACCGCGATCAGCATGAAGCCGGCGGCGAAGCTGTGCAGCTGGTCCCACATCTCCATCGGCAGGCCGCTGCGCTCGATCAGGGCGCGCAGCGCCTCGCGCCGCTCGGGCGAGACCCGCTCCAGGATCGGCACCGGCTTGTCCATGAACATGGAGCGCATGATCGCCGTCTCGTCGACCGCCTCCTCGTCGTCGGTTTCGAGGACGAGCTCGTCCGCTTCCCGGATGACCCGGTCGAGCCGCGGCGAGCGCCAGCGAAAGCCGCGCTCGAAAATGTGGGTGGTGCCGAACAGATAGATGCGCGTGTCGGCATCTTCGAGCAGCCAGATCGCCGGCCGCGGCTCGGCGGCGGGCGCCTGGGGCGCGGCCGGCGCGGCGGGTGCCGCCGGGCGCTCGACCGGCGCGGGCGGCTTGGCCGGACCCGCCGCCAAAGGCGCCGCGGCGAGGCCGACGCCCGCAAGCAATGCCAGCAATCCCGCTCCGATCCTCACCGCCGCCATCGTCCGTCCCTTCCGCTTCCCGCTTCCTTGACCCAATCCGGACCATCGGCCAAAGCGAACCGCCTATCGCCGACCGGAAAGAGTCCAACTTGGCCGAACAGCCGCCGAGCTTCCAGCGACTTATCCTGACGCTCCACGATTATTGGAGCCGCCAGGGCTGCCTCATCCTCCAGCCCTACGATGTGGAGATGGGGGCGGGCACTTTCCACCCGGCGACCGCACTTCGCGCGCTCGGACCCAATCCGTGGCAGGCGGCCTATGTCCAGCCCTGCCGCCGCCCGACCGACGGCCGCTACGGCGAGAACCCCAACCGGCTCCAGCATTACTACCAATATCAGGTGATCCTGAAGCCGAGCCCGGCCGATCTCCAGGCCCTCTATCTCGGCAGCCTCGCCGCCATCGGCATCGATTGCCTGCGTCACGACATCCGCTTCGTCGAGGACGATTGGGAAAGCCCCACGCTCGGCGCCTGGGGCCTCGGCTGGGAAGTCTGGTGCGACGGCATGGAGGTGACGCAGTTCACCTATTTCCAGCAGGTCGGCGGCTACGACTGCAAGCCCGTGGCAGGCGAATTGACCTACGGCCTCGAGCGCCTCGCCATGTACGTCCAGGGCAAGGACAACGTCTACGACCTCGCCTTCAACGAGGAGGGCGTGACCTACGGCACCGTCTTCCTCGAGAACGAGCGCCAGTTCAGCGCCTGGAATTTCGAGACCGCGGGCACCGAGACCCTGTTCCGCTGGTTCAAGGACGCCGCCGACGAATCCGGCCGCTGCATCGAGGCGAAGCTCCCGCTCCCGGCCTACGACCAGGCGATCAAGGCGAGCCACATCTTCAACCTGCTCCAGGCCCGCGGCGTGATCTCCGTCGCCGAGCGCCAGGCCTATATCGGCCGCGTCCGCGACCTCACCAAAGGCGCCTGCCAGTCCTGGATGGAAAAGAACGGATGGGCGTGAGCGAGACGCATGGCTGATTTCCTGCTCGAGCTCCTGTCGGAGGAAATTCCGGCGCGGATGCAGGCGAAGGCCTCCGCGGATCTCGCCCGCTTGTTCGAGGCGGAGATCGCCAAAGCGGGGCTCGCCGCGGAGGCGATCGAGACCTACGCCACGCCGCGCCGCCTCGCTCTCATCGCGCGCGGCCTTCCCGCCGAGACCGCCGCGGTGCGGGAGGAGACCAAGGGGCCGCGCACCTCCGCGCCGCCGCAGGCGCTCGAGGGCTTTCTGCGCAAGACGGGCCTGACCCAGGACCGGCTCGTCGAGCGCGACGGCATCTGGTTCGCAATCGAAGACAGGCCGGGCCGCGCCACGGCCGCGGTGCTCGCCGAGGCGATCCCGGCGGTCGTGCGCGCCTTTCCCTGGCCCAAGTCGATGCGCTGGGGCGCCGCCTCCGCCTCGACCGAGAGCCTGCGCTGGGTGCGTCCGCTCCAGGGCGTGGTCGCTTTGCTCGGCGAGCAGATCGTCGAGTTCGAGTTCGCCGGCCTGCGCTCCGGCGCTGCGACCGTCGGCCACCGCTTCCACCATCCCGGCATCATCACCATCGGCAGCGCCGGCGACTATGTCGAAAAGCTCAGGGCTTGCCACGTCATCCTCGACCCGGCCGAGCGCCGCCGCGTGATCGCCGAGGGTGCGGCCGCGGCGGCAGCCGCCGCACGGCTTTCGCTGGTGCAGGACGAGGGCCTGCTCGACGAGAATGCCGGCCTCACCGAATGGCCGGTGCCGCTGCTCGGCAGCTTCGACCCCGCCTTCCTCGACGTCCCGCCCGAGGTCATCCGCCTCACCATGCGCACCAACCAGAAATATTTCGCGCTGGCGGAGGCCGACGGGAGGCTCGCCCCCAATTTCGTCTGCGTCGCCAATATCGAGGCCGGGGACGGCGGCGCCGCCATCGTCGAGGGCAACCGCAAGGTCCTTGCCGCCCGCCTCGCCGATGCGCGCTTTTTCTGGGAGCAGGATCTGAAGGTCCCGCTGGAGGAGCAGGCGCAGAAGCTCTCGCAGATCGTCTTCCACGAAAAGCTCGGCACCGTCGCCGACAAGGTCGAGCGCGTCGCAAAGCTGGCGCGCTGGCTGGTCGAGGAGGGGATCGTGAAATCCTCCCCCAGCTTGCTGGGGGAGGGGGACCAGCCGAAGGCTGGTGGAGGGGCCGAGCGAAGCGAGGACGCGGCCCCTTCGCTTCGCTCCGGCCCCTCCACCGCCTGCGGCGGTCCCCCTCCCCGAGACGAGCTCGGGGAGGAATTGGTACACCTCGCGGAGCGCGCGGCGCGTTTGTGCAAGGCCGATCTCGTCACCCAGATGGTCGGCGAGTTCCCCGAGCTCCAGGGAATCATCGGCGGCTACCTCGCAAGAGCCCAGAGCGAACCCGACGAAGTCGCCGACGCGGTGCGCGACCACTACAAGCCGGTCGGGCAGGGCGACGAGGTGCCCTCCGCGCCCGTGACGGTGGCGGTGAGCCTGGCGGACAAGCTGGACAGCCTCGTTGGCTTCTTCCACGCTGACGAGAAGCCGACAGGTTCCAAGGATCCGTTCGCCTTACGTCGATCCGCACTCGGAGTATGCGCCCTTCTCGCTGAGAATGGAGCTCGCTTGCCGCTCCATTGTGTCATGAGGCGTGCGCATGACATCTATGTTGAGACGATGTCAGGCATATTCGCCTTCGAAATCCTCGGGGAGGATAGTGAGCCGAGTTACGAGGCGATGAAGCAGCGGGCACAACTCGCATCGCGCGAACTAGCTGATTTCTTAGCCGACCGCCTCAAGGTCCAGCAGCGCGAGGCGGGCGTCCGCCACGACCTCATCGACGCCGTCTTCGCCCTCGGTGGGGAGGACGATCTCGTCCGCCTGCTCACCCGTGTCCGCGCGCTCCAGGCCTTCGTCGAGACCCCCGAAGGCGCCGATCTCCTCGCCGGCTACAAGCGCGCCGCGAACATCCTGAAGAAGGAAGGATGGAAACCCTCTCCCTCCAGGGGAGAGGGTCGACTCGCCGAAGGCGAGCGGGGTGAGGGAAGGGCGGGCGAGGAAAGGCCCCTCACCCTCCCAACCGGCTCCGCCGGTCGGGCCCCTCCCTCTCCCCTGCAGGGAGAGGGACGAAAGGAGAACAAATCGCTTTCCTACACGCCTGAAAAAGCGGAAGCTGCGCTCGTCGCCGCCCTCGATTCGGCCGAGCCGCGCGCTCGCGCCGCCGTCGAGGCGGAGGATTTCGAAGGGGCGATGGCGGCGCTCGCGTCGCTGCGCGCGCCCGTCGACGCCTTCTTCGACAAGGTGACCGTGAATGACCCCGATCCCGCCAAGCGCGCCGCACGCCTCGCCCTCCTTGCGCGGATGCGCGACGCGGTCCACGGCGTCGCCGATTTCTCGAAGATCGAAGGCTGACTTTTTGTCCCAGGGAAGCCGAAACTAATGAAACTTCCGGCGCGTGCGGAGGCCGAATGACCCGCTATGTCTATCGCTTCGGAGGAGGCGCCTCGGACGGCGAGGCGGGCAACAAGGCTTTGCTCGGCGGCAAGGGCGCCAACCTCGCCGAAATGGCCTCGATCGGCCTGCCGGTCCCGCCCGGCTTCACCATCTCCACGGCGATGTGCGCGGTCTATTATGCCGAAGGGGAGAGCTTCCCCGACAGCCTGCGCGCCGAGGTCGCCGAGGGCATCGCCCATATCGAGGCGCTGACCGGCAAGAGCTTCGGCGATCCGGCCGATCCGCTGCTGGTCTCGGTCCGCTCCGGGGCGCGCGTGTCGATGCCGGGCATGATGGACACCGTCCTCAATCTCGGCCTGAGCGACGCGACGGTAGAGGGCCTCGCCGCAATCTCCGGCGATCCGCGCTTCGCCTGGGACAGCTACCGCCGCTTCATCCAGATGTATGCCGACGTCGTCTTGGGCCTCGATCACGGCCGCTTCGAGGAGGCGCTCGAGATCGCCAAGGAAGACAAGGGCGTCCATCTCGACACCGATCTCGAGGCGCGCGACTGGCAGCGCCTGGTCGCGGCCTACAAGGCGCTGGTCGAGGAATTGTGGGGGAAGCCATTCCCGCAGGACGTCCAGGAGCAGCTCTGGGGCGCGATCGGCGCGGTGTTCGGCTCCTGGCAGTCGGACCGGGCCAAGACCTACCGGCGGCTCAACGACATTCCGGCGGACTGGGGCACTGCGGTCAACGTCCAGGCGATGGTGTTCGGCAACATGGGCGAGACCTCGGCCACCGGCGTCGCCTTCACGCGCAACCCGTCGACCGGCGAGCGCGCCTGGTACGGCGAATATCTGATCAACGCCCAGGGCGAGGACGTCGTCGCCGGCATCCGTACGCCGCAATATCTGACGCGGAGCGCGCGCGAGGCGGCGGGCGCGAAGGCGGCGTCGATGGAAGAATCGATGCCCGAGGTGTTCGCCGAGCTCGCCCGCGTCTTCGCGCTGCTCGAACGCCATTATCGCGACATGCAGGACATCGAGTTCACGGTCGAGCGCGGCAAGCTGTTCATGCTCCAGACCCGCTCCGGCAAGCGCACCGCCAAGGCGGCGCTGAGGATCGCCGTCGACATGGCGGGGGAGGGGCTGATCTCGGAAGAGGCGGCGGTGCTGCGCGTCGATCCGTCCGCGCTCGACCAATTGCTCCATCCGACGCTCGACCCGGCGGCGGAGCGCAGGGTGATCGCCAAGGGCCTGCCCGCCTCGCCGGGCGCGGCCTGCGGCCAGGCCGTGTTCGACGCCGATACGGCCGAGCGCTACGCGGCCTTGGGCGAGAAGGTGATCCTGATCCGGATCGAGACCTCGCCCGAGGACATTCACGGCATGCACGCCGCCCAGGGCATCCTCACCGCGAGGGGCGGCATGACCAGCCACGCCGCCGTCGTCGCCCGCGGCATGGGGCGCCCCTGCGTCTCCGGCGCGGGCCAGCTCCAGATCGACTACAAGGCCAAGCGCATGCGCGTCGGCGACGTCGAGGTGCACGAGGACGACACCATCACCATCGACGGCTCGACCGGCGAGGTCATGCTCGGCGCGGTGCCGACGGTGCAGCCGGAGCTGGTCGGCGATTTCGGGACGCTCATGGTCTGGGCCGACCGCGCCCGGCGCCTTCGCGTCCGCACCAATGCCGAGACGCCCAGCGACTGCCGCACCGCCCGCCAGTTCGGCGCCGAAGGCATCGGCCTGTGCCGCACCGAGCATATGTTCTTCGACGCGGCGCGGATCACGGCCGTGCGCCAAATGATCCTCGCGGAGACGCAGAAGGGCCGCCGCGCGGCGCTCGCCCGGCTGCTCCCGGAGCAGCGCGCGGACTTCGAGGAGATCTTCCGGATCATGTCGCCGCTGCCGGTGACGATCCGCCTGCTCGATCCGCCGCTCCACGAATTCCTCCCCCAGAACGAGGCCGAGTTCGCGGCCGTGGCGGAGGCGGCCGGAGTCCCGCTCGAGACTTTGCGCCGCCGCGCCGGGGACCTGCACGAGTCGAACCCGATGCTCGGGCACCGCGGCTGCCGGCTCGGCATCACCTTCCCCGAAATCTACGAGATGCAGGCTCGGGCGATCTTCGAGGCGGCGGTGGCGGTCGCGGCGGAGACCGGCGCCGCGCCGGTGCCGGAAGTGATGGTCCCGCTGGTCGCGACCGCCGCCGAGCTGCGCATCGTGCGCGACCTCGTCGACCGGACGGCGGCTGCGGTATTCGCGGAAAAGGGCCGCAGCGTCGACTATCTGGTCGGGACGATGATCGAGCTGCCCCGCGCCGCCTTGCGCGCCGGCGAGATCGCCGATTTCGCCGACTTCTTCAGCTTCGGCACCAACGATCTCACCCAGACCACCTTGGGCGTCAGCCGCGACGACGCCGCGCGCTTCCTCACCTCCTACGTCGAGCAGGGCATCTATGCGCGCGACCCGTTCGTCACCCTCGACCTCGAGGGCGTCGGCGAGCTGATCGCGATCGGCGCCGATCGGGGAAAAGCGGCCAGGCCCGGCCTCAAGCTCGGCATTTGCGGCGAGCATGGCGGCGATCCGGCCTCGGTCGCCTTCTGCCACGGCATCGGCCTCGATTACGTCTCGGCCAGCCCCTATCGCGTCCCCATCGCGCGCCTGGCTGCCGCCCAGGCGGCGCTGAGGAGCGCGGTGTGACTCAGGCGGCCTGCAGGAGGATCAGCAGCCCGAGCAGCAGGAAGAGCGGGCTGTAGAGCCGCGTGTCGTACCTCGCCCAGCGTGTCGTCCGGAGCGACTTGAAGAAGCCGACATAGCGGTTCGGCACCAGCGCCCGCGCGACGAAGGCGGCGCCGGCGATGAGCAAAGCGAGGCGCACCGCTTCGGCCGGCAGCGGCAGGCGGACCTGTCCAGCATCGGCCAGCAGCAGCAAGGCGAGAGCGATCAGGCCGAGCGCGACGCCGCCTGCGGCAGGTCGCCACCAGCCGAGGCGGTGCGCCATCACCGGCGTGCCGTCCGGCCGCTGAGGCAGCGAAGCCGAGAATCCCAGCCGCCCGCCGACCGCCCAGTGAAGGTGGAAGGCCGCCGCGAAGGCGATGATCGGCAGGGAAAGAAGGAGCGCCATGTCGGCTCAGCCCGCTCGTCCGCCCGAGGCCGTCATCCCGGCCCTTCGACTGCCTGCAAGGCAGGCGCTCAGGGTAAACTTCAGCCAGAGGCTGAAGGCCGCGATCTCAGCGGGTGAAAGGCGCCGGCGGCAATGGAGCGCTGCATATTCCGCTGCGTCCTCTCGTCCTGAGATCCCGGCCTTCGCCGGGATGACGGCATGGCTCAGGCGATCGGGGTGTCGCGGGTGTCGCGGGCGACCACAGGCTCGCGCGCATTCGCCGCGATGCCGCGGGCTTCGGCGTGCTTGAGCTGGGATTCGAGCCGGCCGCGGTCGGCCTCGGCGGCCTCGCGCTTGCGCACTTCCTCGCGGTAGCGGCGCTTCCACTTGCCGCTCGCCATCATCGCCATGCCGAGGATCAAACCGAGCAGGAAGACGAGGGCGAGGACGAGCCACTCATTGGGGGTGAACTGGATCATCGGACCTCCTGGCAATGCTGTCGGTGCGACAAGCCGCGAGCAGGTGCGATTGTTCCGGCCCCGTCAGGTCATCAGGGCGTCCTTGATGTCGCAAGCCGCCGGGCCGAGGATGACGATGAACAGGACCGGCAGGATGAACAGGATCAGCGGCACGGTCATAATCGCGGGCAGGCGCGCGGCCTTCTCCTCGGCGCGCATCATGCGCTCGTTGCGGAACTCGGCGGAGAGGACGCGCAGCGCGCTGGCGAGCGGGGTGCCGTATTTCTCGGTCTGGATCATGGTGGTGACGACGCCGCGGATCGAATCGAGGTCGATCCGGTTGGCGAGGTTCTCAAACGCCATGCGCCGGTCGGTGAGGAAGCCCAGCTCGATCGAGGTCAAAGCGAACTCGTCGCCCAGTTCGGGATAGGCCTTGCCGAGCTCGCGCGCGACGCGGTTGAAGGCGGCGTCGACGGTGAGGCCCGCCTCGGCGCAGATGACGAGCAGATCGAGCGCGTCGGGAATGCCCTTGCGGATCGCGTAGCTGCGCTTGTTGATCCGGTTCTTGAGCCAGATGTCGGGCGCCTTGTAGCAGCCGATCAGGGTCGAGGCGACGAGGCCGTACTTCTTGAACACGCCCCAGGCCGGGAACCAGTCGAGCAGATAGACGCCGACGATGACGATGGTGCCGAACACGAGCGGCAGGACGAAGCGCGCGAAGATGACGACGAAGGCGAGGTCCTTCGAGCGGATGCCGGCCTGCATCAGCTTGCGCTGCGCCTTCTCGACCTGCTCGCCCTGCAGCATCTTCAGCGAGGAGAGGACGCTCCTCACCTTGTCCGCCGCCTCGTTCTTGTTCGAGATGTTCCGGCGCCGCTTCGAGTTGGTGGCGATGATGCCCGCTTTGAGCTGCTCGCGGCGCTCGGTCAGCGCCTTGACGCGCTTGGCCATCGGGTCGCGGACCGTGGTCGCGGCATAGATGGCGACGAGGACGAAGAAGGTCGCGACGGCGGACATGAACGTCCCCACCATCACAACGTCGATCCCCATGATCGTCGGGCCGCTGCCGGATTCCATCTTCTGCCTTCCGCCTCAGATTTCGAAATTGACCATGCGCGACATGATGAACACGCCCACGCCCATCCACAAAAGCCCGCCGCCGCCGGCGATCATCAGCCGCTCGTCGACGAAGAAGTCCTGCATATATTCGCCGTTGATGAACCAGATCAGCGCGAAGACGATGAAGGGCAGCGAGCCGACGATCCAGGCCGAGGCCTTGGATTCGGACGACATCGCCTTGATCTTGAGCTTCATCTGGGCGCGCTTCCTCAGCACCTCGGCGAGGTTCGAAAGGGTCTCGGCGAGGTTGCCGCCGGTCTCGCGCTGGATGGCGAGGCTGATGACGAAGAACTGGAATTCCGGCGTACCCAGCCGGTCCGCCGCTTCCTGCAGGGCGACTTCCATCGTCCGGCCGATCTTCATCTTGTCGGTGACCGAGCGGAACTCGATGGAGACGGGGCCCTGAATTTCGTCCGCGACCACGCCCATCGTCTCGGAGATGGGCAGGCCGGAGCGCAGGCCGCGGACCATCAGCTCGATCGCGTCCGGGAACTTGGCGGTGAACTGGGCGAGCCGCTTCTTGATCTGCCGCGACACCAGGAAATGGGGCAGGCCGATACCGAAGAAGAGGCTCAGGAACACCGCCAGCAGCAGCGGCATGCCCTTCATCATCAGCAGCATCAGAACGACGGCGATCAGCCCGGCGGTCACCAGGAAATACTGGCCGACCGACCAGCTGCGGCCGGTCTTCTCCAGCCGCAGACGAAGCAAAGCGGGGTTCGGTATGAAGCGCTGGGCGACGCCGTCCATTCGCGTCTGGCGGCCGGCGAGGATGCGCTTCAATTGCGCCTGGGCAGCAACCTCGGTCGACTTCGAATGGCGCTCGCGCACCGCCTCCAGCCGGCGTCCCTGCGCCTTAGAGGCGGAGGGGCCGCTGAACGCCATCAAAGCCATCGCCGCCGTGGCGACGAGGCCGATCAGCAGGATCAGCAAAGGAAGGCTCGGCATGTCTCGTCCTTCCTCACGCCGCCTTTGCGGTCTTCGGCTCCGGCTTCTTGGCGAGCAGCGCCTTCAGATTGCCGAGCTTGCCGAGCAGCGAGCTGCTGCCGGTTTCGGCTGCGGGCTCCTCGGGCGCATCGGCAGAGGCGACCGCGAGCGTGAGCAGATGGCCGAGCGGCTGGGCGAGCTTGGAGGACTTGACGCCCTTGGCGAAGGGCTGGCCGAGCTTGGCGGCGTTCGCCGCCGCCTTCGGGTCGAACGGAATGACGACGTCCACCTTGCGCTCGATCGACTGCTCGAAATCCTTTTTCGAGACCTCCATCAGCGAGGCGTGCGGCGCCTTGTTGGCGGCGACGATGACCCGGCACTGCGGCGCGTTGGCCTTGAGCCAGGAAAGGACGCGGATCGCGTCGCGGGTCGCGGCCAGCGTGAACTCGACGACGAGCACGATCGCGTGGACCTCGTTGAGGAGATGCGGGAACTGGACCAGCATGGCGCGCGGCAGATCGAGAACCGTGCCTTCGAAGGCGTGGCGGATCTCTTCCTCGAGCTGGAGGAAGGCGGCGCCGTCGGTGATGAGCGGCTGGTTGAGCGGGGCTTCGGCCGAGAGGACCGAGAGCTTCTCGCTCGCCCGCACCATCGCGCGTTCGATGAACAGGCCGTCGATGCGGCTCGGATTCTCGATCGCGTCGGTGAGCCCGCGGCCGGGCTCGAGGTCGAGCGACAGAGCGCCGGTGCCGAAATGGATATCGAGGTCGAGCAAGGCGGTGTTGCGCCCGCCTTTCTCGCCCATCAGGAAAGCGAGCGAGGAGGCCAAAGTCGAGGCGCCGACGCCGCCGCGGACGCCGACGACGGCGGCCATGACATTGGGCTTCTCGGTCGCCGCCTCGCTGACGCGTGGGCCCGAAATGGTGAGCTGGGCGTGGGCGAAGCTCTCGCGCAGCTGGTCGGCGCTGAACGGTTTCAGGAGGTAGTCCTGGATACCGCTCGCGACCAGGTCGCGGTAGAGGCGGACGTCGTTGACCATGCCGGCGGCGATCACCACCGTGCCCGGCTCGCAAACCTCGGCCAGCGAGTTGATGTCGCTGAGCGGATCGAGCGACTCGGAGAGGTCGACGAAGAGGATGCTCGGGCTCGCCGAAACGGAGAGCGTCTGGACGGCATTGCGCAAGCCGCCGCGATTGACCTTCTCAGGCGACCAGCCATGCTCGACCGCGATCGGGCGCAGCATCTCGGCCGTCTCTTCGTCGCAGACGAAGGCGGAGAAAGGATCTCGAAGCGTCGGCGCCCGGGGCGCGGAGGAGGGGGCGTTCATCAGCGTCCACCATTCGTCGTGTTGGTCTGGGGAAGGCCGCGCGTGCCGGTCGGCGGCGCCTCGCGGTAGCTGCGGATCGCACGGCTGGTCGTCGCCGGATCGCCGGTGCCCGAGCCGGTCTGGCCGAGCACGAGGTCATTGGGATCGGCGATCATCGCCGCGATGTTCGAGTTGATCGCGCAGCCGTAATTGGACGAAGTGGAGGTTATGCCGCCGCTCCGGCCCTGCCAGTTGGGGCAGTTCGGCACGCTCGCCGTGGTGCGGCTGACGACGACGCGGACGGTGCCCGGCTGGACCTCACCGTTGGTCACCGGCGCGCCGTCCTCTCCGACGAGCAGGCCGTAGCGGCCCGCTGCCTCGGCGACGTCCTCGCGGACGCTGCCGTCGCTATAGGCGGCGCCTTCGTCGATCGAGATGCGGTCGCCATAGCCGATCTGGAGGCCCTGGAACCAGCCGTGCAGGCGGGCGATCTCGTTGGCCGGAACGCCGTCCGCCGCAGTCGCGAGATCGATGACGTAATCGGTCCGCTGCACCACCGGCTGGTTGACCGAGTAGAGCGTCGTGTTCGCCTCGCGGGCGGCCGTGCCGCCGCAGGCGGAGACGGCGGCGCCGAGGACGAGAAGGGCGGCCGTTGCTCTCTTGCGTGCCATGATCGATCAGTCCTTTCGGGCGCTCTTAGAAGTTGAAGCCGGGCGAAGCCGCGGGGGCGGCAGGCTGCTGCTGGGGGACGCGGGCGGGCTGGCGCTGCGCCTCGCGCTGCGGCCGCCGCGACGGCGCGGGGGCCGGCACATTTGCCGCTGCGGAAGGCTGGCCGACGCCGGGCGCGACGGTCTGGGGGGTGCCGACCGAGGGGCCGGGGCGGCGCTCCCCGCTGCGGCCGTCATGCTGGCGGTCGAGCAGGACGCGCTCGGCCGTGCCGGCCTGGCGGTAGCCGTCGGTCGGCAAAGCGATCTGGCTCGCATTGACCGGGCGCACCAGATAGGGCGTCACCACGATGACCAGCTCGGTCTCGTTGCGGCGGAAGCTGTTCGAGCGGAACAGCGCGCCGATGATCGGCAGGCGCCCGAGGCCGGGCGCGCGGTCGACCGAGTTGGAGCCGCTGTTGCGCAGCAGTCCCGCGATCATGAAGCTCTGGCCCGAGCCCAGCTCGACCGTCGTTTCCGTGCGCCGCGTGACCAGCGAAGGGATCTGGAAGCCGTTGATGCGGATCGAGCCCTCGGTCGAAAGCTCCGACACTTCGGGGCGCACGCGCATCGAGATGCGGCCGCCTTCGAGGACGATCGGGGTGAAGGCGAGGCTGACGCCATATTGCTTGAACTCGATCGACGTCCCGCTGATGCCCTGGGCCGTCGGGATCGGGAACTCGCCGCCGGCGAGGAAGCTCGCCGTCTCGCCGGAAAGCGCGCTCAGCATCGGCTCGGCGAGCGTCGTCGCCAGGCCCTGATTCTCGGCAAGGTCGATGCTGCCGAGCAAATCGAGGCCGAGCAGACGGCCGGCCGCTCCGAGCGTCGTCGCGCCGGCGCGATTGGCGAATTCGTAGGCGGTCGATCCGACCCCGAGCCCGCTCGGATCGTCCTCGTCGGTGACGGTGCGGATCGTGCCCGGAGTGCCCTGGCCGACGTTGAACACGAACCCGTTGCCGTTGGGGCCGTCATTGTCGCGGCTGAGCAGGTTGACGCCGACCTGACGGAGCACCGTGCGGTTGACCTCCGCGATGCGGACCTGAAGCATGACCTGCATCGGCGTCGCGCTGCGCAGCCGGCTGATCACCTGCGTGCCCTCGCCGACGAACGCCTGGACGAGGCGCTGCGCCTCCTCGACGTCGGCCGGCTGGCGGACGGTGCCAGTGAGGAGGACGACGCCGTTCATCGGCGTCGCGCGGATCTCGGCGTCGGGCATCGCAAGACGGAGCAGCTCGTCGACCGAACCCAGGTTCGCGCCGACCCGGACGTTGGCCGAGTAAAGCACCCGGCCGTCGCGGCCGCGAGCGTAGACGGTGGTCTGCCCCGGCGCCTTGCCGAAGACGTACATCTGGTTTTCCGAGCTCAAGTGGACGTCCGCGACGTTGGTCTCGGCCACCCAGACCTCGACGGCCGGGCCGTCGAGCTGGATCATCCTGCCGGTGCCGACGCTGAGCGTCAGATTGTTGCCGGGCTGGACCGGGCCGGAGGGCTGGGCCGCCGCCTGCGTCGGCAGCACCGGGGCGATGCTCGCCGCCAGGGTCGCCGCGACCGCGGTGCCGAGGCTCGCGCGCCGCATCATGTTCAATTTGCTCATCTCAACGGGCTCCCACCGGAACGACGGTCACGTTATTGCCGCGGACGACGCGGACGACGGGCCCGGTCGGGACCGGCGGTCCGGCGGCGGGAGCGGGGCCCCCGGCCGGGCCGCGGCCGCTGACGCGGTCCGCAATGGCGCCGATCATGTCCCCGACCTGCCGGGCGCGGTTATCTTCCTCGCTCCGGTTGCCGCCGCGCGTGGGGACGGACCGGCGCTGGAAGCGCGAGACGTCTCCGCCGACGGTGTAGGTCGGGTTGGTATCGACAGGCTGGTTGGCGATGGCGAGCAGCATGCGGCGCTCCGCCCTCGGGTCGTTATTGTCCGGGACCTGGACCTCGCCCGAGGCGATGGCGCGCTCGAGCTCGGCATTGTTGTCGGCGAGCGAGCGCAGCGACAGCGACAGCTGGCCGATCGACTGGGCGACGGCGATGCGCTCCGCGATTCGCGGGGTAGCTTCGAGCGTCACCGTCGAGACCGCCTGGGCGACCTGGTTGCCCTCGGCGTCGCGGGCGTTGATCCGCTGGTCGGTGGCGAGGACGCGGACGTTGCGCACGATCGTTTCGGAAACGCGCAGGGAATCGCCTTCGCCTTCGCCCTGGACTTGGTGGGTGAGGACGATGTCGACGCGGTCGCCCGGGAAGACGAAGCCGGCGACGCCGCTGGTCGCCGAAACGCCGACGGTAACGGCGCGCATGCCCGGGCCGAGCGCCGCGGCGAGGAAGCCGCGCTCGCCGGGACGGACGAGGGCGCCCTGCGTGACCGGCTGGCCGGCCGTGATCTCGTTGCGGACGACGGTGCCCACCAGATCCTGCGGATTGATGCCGCGCTGGCCGCGGATGTAATAAGCCGGCTGGACCAGGCCCTGCGGCCAAATCTGATAGCGGAAGGCCTCGGCGTCGATGATCGTGCCGACCGGCAGGTGCCGCGTCGCAACGAGCACTTCGGGCCCTGCCGGTACGACCGGGCGGGCCGCCGCTTGGGGCGCCGCGGCGCCGCTGAACATGCTTTTCGCCATCATCGCGGTCGCACCCGCAATCAGGAGTGCGCCGATCAGCAGCACGATTTTCTTCACATCCATGATGCCAGTCGCCTCCTTGACGGGCCCGCCAAAATATCGAGCCTACACATCAGCCAAATTGGTTAAGAAACCGTTCGCTAATCAGCCACAGCCCGCCGAACGCGATGGCGACGCCGTATGGAATTTCGAGTGCCGCCTCGCTGCGCTTCAGCCGGTGGCGAGCCCACATCACGAGCGTGAGGGCGCCGCCGCCGATCGACATGGCGACGAGCAGAAAGAGAACGCCGCCGGGCGGCAGCCACAAAGCGACCGCGCCGAGCAGCTTGACGTCCCCGCCGCCCATCATGCCGAGCGCGAAGGCGCCGGCGAACAAAGCGAAGACGCCGGCGGCGACGGCGAGGCGCAGCGCCACGTCCGGCCAGAGCTCCAGCCCCGCGAAATACCAATAGGGGATGGCGGCCAGCGCGATGGCGAGGTTCAGCCAGTTCGAGATGGTGCGGGTACGGATGTCGCCGACCGCCGCCGCGACCAGAGACGCGGCGAGCAGGATCACGAGGAATTCGGAGCCGCCCCAGTTCATGGTGAATGCTCTAGACGGGGTTGCTTTCGAAACCGTAACCAGCGCGCCATGACGAACCGCAGCTTCGATCGCCGCGTGCATCCCGAGGCGGCGCGCTTCAGCGAGTGGCGCGCGTGCGACGGCTGGCGCCACCGCCGGATCGACTGGGCGCAGCCGCCGGGGAAGGCGCGAGGCACCTTGCTGTTCGCAGGCGGGCGCGGCGACTTCATCGAAAAATATATGGAGCCGATGGCGCACTGGCACGGCACTGGCTGGGCGGTGACCGGCTTCGACTGGCGCGGCCAGGGCGGATCGCGCGGGGACATCGTCGGCGGCCATCTCGACAGCCTCGATCCGCTGGTGGAAGACCTGGCCGGGATCGTGGCCGAGCTCGCGAAAGCCGGCCCGGCGCCGCACGTCGCCGTCGCCCACTCGATGGGCGGGCACGTATTGCTTCGCGCGATCGCCGAGGAGCGCGTCAAGCTCGACGCCGCCGTGCTCGTCGCGCCGATGCTGGCGATCAACAGCGCGCCCCTTCCCGCCTGGGCGGGCTGGTGGACCGCCGCTTTCCTCTCGGCCCTCGGCTGGCGGCGGCAACCGGCATGGCGGCAGCGAGTGCCGCCGCCGCCGGCCGGCTCCTCGCGTCAGGCCTTTCTCACCTCCTGCGCCGAGCGCTATGCGGACGAGCTTTGGTGGTGGGAGCGCGAGCCCGGCTTCAACCTCGGCGCGCCCAGCTGGGGCTGGCTCGACGCCGCCTATCGCAGCAACGCCGCCCTCACCGAGGCGAAGCTGCGCACGGTTGAGACGCCGATCCTCCTTCTCGGCACCGAAACCGACCGCCTGGTCAGCGCCGCCGCGATCCGCCGCGCCGCGGCGCTGCTTCCCAATGCGGCGCTCAAAATGTTCGAGCGAGCGGGCCATGAAATCCTGCGCGAAGCCGATCCGGTGCGCGAGGCAGCACTGGCCGCAATCGACGGCTTCCTCGACGAAGCGACCGGGCGATGACGCTCAGCGCGGACGTCGCGATCGTCGGCGCCGGCATCGCCGGGGCCAGCCTCGCCGCGGAGATCGCGCCTTATGCCTCGGTGGTGCTGATCGAGGCCGAGGATCATCCCGGCTATCACTCGACCGGCCGCTCCGCCGCCTTCTGGTCGGAAAGCTATGGCGGCCCGCTGGTCCAGCCGCTGACCAGCGCATCGGGCCCGTTCCTCGCCGAACGCGGCTTCCTCAGCCCGCGCGGGGCCCTGCACATCGCCGAGCCCGGCGGCAAGGCCGCGCTCGACGCGATGGCGTCGCAATTCGCCGGATCGCGCGTGAAGCTGGAGCGCGTGGCGGATCCCGCAGCGCGGATTCCGGGACTGCGGCCGGGCTGGGGGGAGGCCTTGTGGGAGCCGAGCTGCGCCGACATCAATGTGGCGGGGCTGCACGGATTCTATCTTGCGGCGGCCAGGCGGAGCGGGGCGCGGCTGGTCACCGGCTCCCGCGTGACGCAGGCCGAGCGGCGCGGCGGCGCCTGGCGGATCGGCGAGGATATCGAAGCCGCCGTGCTCGTCGACGCGGCGGGCGCCTGGGCGGACGAGGTAGCCCGCGCGGCTGGGGTCGCCCCGCTCGGCATCCGGCCGTTTCGCCGCACGATCGCGCAGCTCCGGGTCTCGCCGCCGGTGCCGGCCGACCTGCCGCTGGTGATCGACGCGGAGGGGCGTTTCTACTGCAAGCCCGAGGCGGGCGGGCGCCTGTGGCTCAGCCCGCACGACGAGACGCCCTGCGAGCCGTGCGACTGCGCGGCGGAGGAATATGACGTCGCGCTCGCGCTCGACCGGCTCGAACGAGCGGTCGACTGGCGGGTCGAGCGGGTCGAGCACAGCTGGGCAGGTCTCAGGAGCTTCGCGCCGGACCGGCTGCCGGTCTATGGCTTCGATTCCGAAGCGGACGGCTTCTTCTGGTTCGCGGGCCAGGGCGGTTTCGGCATCCAGACCGCGCCCGCCGCGGCCCGGCTGGCGGCCGCTTTGCTGCTCGGCTTGGAGGTCGAGCCGGGGTTGGATCCGGCCCATTACGCACCCGGGCGCTTTCGGAACTGATCGGCCTCGGCGCAGGCGAGGGCGTCGGCGCGGTCGTTCTTGGGGTGGCCGCTATGGCCCTTGACCCAGCGCCAGTCGATCCGGTGGCGGCGGGTCGCCTCGAGCAGCTCCTGCCAGAGCTCGGCATTCTTGACCGGTTTCCTGTCGGCGGTCCGCCAGCCGTTCTTCTGCCAGCCGTGGATCCATTTGGTGATGCCGTCCTTGACGTAGATGCTGTCGGTGTGGAGCGTCACCGCGCAGGGCCGCTTCAGCGCCTGGAGCGCGCGGATCGCGGCGAGGAGCTCCATCCGGTTGTTGGTGGTCTCGGCCTCGCCGCCCGACATCTCCCGCTCGTGCGCGCCCGAGCGGACGATCGCGCCCCAGCCGCCGGGCCCGGGATTGCCCTTGCAGGCGCCGTCCGTGAAGATCTCGACCTCGGTCACGTTGGCGGCGGTCAGGCGGCCTGGAGGCCGGCGGGGAGCTTGAACACCATCCGCTCCTCGACGCCCTCGACCGGCTCCTCACGGACCTCGAAGCGCGTCGCGAGCGCGTCCACCACCTCGCGCACCAGCACTTCGGGCGCCGACGCGCCGGCGGTGATGCCGAGCGTCGCGACGCCGTCGAGCCAGGCGAAATCGATCTCGTCGGCCCGGCCGACGAGGCGCGCCGGCGTGCCCTCGCGCTCCGCGACCTCGACGAGGCGCACCGAGTTCGAGCTGTTCGGCGCGCCGATCACGAGCAGGAACTGGCAAAGCGGCGCGATCGTCTTGACCGCCGCCTGGCGGTTGGACGTGGCGTAGCAGATGTCCTCGCTGCGCGGCGCCTGGATCGACGCGAAGCGGCGCTGGAGGATGGCGAGGATCTCGGCCGTATCGTCGACCGACAGGGTGGTCTGGGTGAGAAAGGCGAGCCGCTCCGGGTCCGCAGGCGCGATCGCCTCGGCGTCCGCGGCGGTCTCGACCAACGTGATCGATCTCTCCGGCACCTGACCGAAGGTGCCGATCACCTCGGGGTGGCCGGCATGGCCGACGAAGAGGATGTGGCGGCCCTGCTCGATCAGCCGCTCGGCCTGGCGGTGGACCTTGGATACCAGGGGGCAGGTCGCGTCGAGGAAGTCGAGGCCGCGCTCGGCGGCCTTGGCCGGCACCGCCTTGGGCACGCCGTGCGCGGAAAAGACCACCGGCACGCCGTCCGGCACCTGATCGAGCTCGGGCACGAAGACCGCGCCCTTCGCCCTCAGGCTGTCGACGACGAACTGGTTGTGGACGATCTCGTGGCGGACGTAGACGGGCGGCCCGTAGCGATCGAGGGCCAGCTCGACGATGCGGATCGCCCGGTCGACGCCGGCGCAGAAGCCGCGCGGCGCCGCGATCAGGAGGGTGAGAGGGGGCTTTTGCATCCTGGGCTTGGGCCTATTGCATTGCTTGCGTGCTTGATACCCGCTTCCTATGATCCCGCGCGTGCCATAGGGGGCATCCACGGCATATAGAGCGTCCGCGCCAAAGTTCGAGGTATCCAGATCGTGTTCAAGCCCAAAGCGGCCGCCGCCGCCCTCATCGCCCTCACCCTCCTCGGCTGCTCGCGCGAAGGCGAGATCACGTCGACCGGCATCATCACCACCTACACCGCCTGCCCCGCCGTCGCGATCGTCGCGCCGACCGGCGACATCACCTTGTTCGATCCGCCGCAGAGCCGCGATTCCACCGCGATCGACGTCGTCGCGACGATGACCAACGTGCGCTCGACCTGCGACGAGAGCGGCGAGCATATCGTCACCACCGCCACCTTCGACATCCACGCCCGCCGCCGCGACCGCGGCCCGGCGCGCGACGTCGTCGTGCCCTATTACGCCTCGGTGGTGCAGGGCGGGCAGAACGTGGTCTCGAAGAGCGTCACCAACCTCGTCCTGCGCTTCGCCGACGGTCAGGACCGGACCAGCGCGAGCGGGACCGCGACCTCGCGCGTGCTTCGCTCCGCCGCGACCCTCCCGGAGGATATCCGCCGCCAGGTGACGCGCGAGCGCCGCCCCGGCGACGCCGACGCCGCGGTCGACCCGATGGCGGACCCTGCCGTGCGCGCCGCCGTCCAGCGCGCGAGCTTCGAGGTCCTGCTGGGCTTCAACCTCACCGAGGACCAGCTCCGCTACAACGCGACGCGGTAGGGGGGTCGGATTGTGCCACTCCGTCATCCCGGCGGAGGCCGGGATCTCAGGGAGAGTACGCGCCGCCTTTTGTGCAGAGCGCGCTCCACAGACGCCCGCCGCCTCTCGTCCTGAGATCCCGGCCTCCGCCGGGATGACGGTCTCGGACGGGTGCGGCGATTGACACCGCCCCCACCCTGCGCCAGAGCCGCCTCGTCTTAAGGACGCGCGGGAGAGAGTGGTTGCGGCGCAGGCCGGGGCCGCCGCCGAAGGAGCAACCGCCCCGGAATCTCTCAGGCAGAAGGACCGCGCGGACAGGACGCTCTGGAAAGAGTCTTTCCAGCCTCAGGCTGTGGAGGGCCACCGAAGGGGTAAGCGGGAACCAAAAGCCCGCGAAAGCTCTCAGGTCCAGCGACAGAGGGGGCGCGAGCCGCGAAGGGCCGTTCCGTGTTTCGGAGCGGGCGCAGCGGGAGAGCGACCTGGAGACTGGACCCGATGAGCGACGACGGCCCCATTTCAACTCTCCCCCTCGACGCATGGCATCGCGGCCGCGGCGCGCGGATGGTAGCCTTCGCGGGCTACGAAATGCCGATCCAGTATGAAGGCATCCTCGCCGAGCATCGCTGGACGAGGAGCTCGGCCGGGCTGTTCGACGTCAGTCATATGGGCCAGCTAATCATCGCCGGCGCGGAGGCCGAAAAGGGGCTGGAGAGCCTGCTTCCCGCCGACCTCGCGATCCTCAAGGACGGGCGGCTGCGCTATTCGCTGCTGCTCACCGACGACGGCGGGATCGTCGACGATCTCATGGTGACGCGGCGCGGCGACCATTTCTACATGGTCGTGAACGGCGCCACCAAGCATGGCGATATCGAGCATATGGAGGCGCGGCTGCCGCGGACCGTCGTTCTCGACCATATGAAGGAGCAGGCCCTGCTCGCCTTGCAGGGCCCCAAAGCGGTGGAGGCATTGTCGCGCTTGGCGCCCGGCGTCGAGGAGCTGGGCTTCATGCTCGGCGGCGCGTTCGAGATCGGCGGCACGCCGGCCTGGATCAGCCGCTCCGGCTATACCGGCGAAGACGGCTTCGAAATCTCGGTGGCGGCGGACAAGGTCGAAGCGGTCGCCTCGCTCCTCGCCGACCAGGAGGAAGTGAAGCCGATCGGCCTCGGCGCGCGCGATTCGCTGCGGCTCGAGGCCGGCCTCCCGCTCTACGGCCACGATCTCGACGAGGGGACGACGCCGGTCGAGGCCGGGCTCGGCTTCGCCTTGTCGAAGCGGCGGCGCCTCGAGGGCGGCTTTCCGGGCTGGGCGAGGATCGCGAGGGAGCTCGCCGACGGGCCGATCCGGAGGCGCGTCGGCCTCGCCGTCGACGGGCGCCAGCCGGTGCGCGAGGGCGCCTTCGTCGTCGACGAGGACGGCGACGAGGTCGGCAAGGTGACGAGCGGCGGCTTCTCGCCGATGCTCGAGACGCCGATCGCCATGGCCTACGTTCCCGCCGCCATGGCGCAGGCGGGCGCAGCCGTCCGCCTCGCCCAGCGCGGCAAGGTCTTTCAGGCGAAGGTCGTGGACATGCCCTTCGTTCCCCACCGCTACCACCGCAAGGGAGGCGCCCAGTGACCGTCTATTATACCAGCGAGCATGAGTGGATCCGCGTCGACGGCGACGAGGCGACGGTCGGCGTCACCGACTTCGCCCAGGGCCAGCTCGGCGACGTCGTCTTCGTCGAGGTGCCAGAGGCCGGGCGCCAGGTGACCAAGGGCGGCGAGGCGGCCGTGGTCGAGTCGGTCAAGGCGGCGTCCGACGTCTACGCGCCGGTCTCCGGCGAGGTCACGGAAGCGAACCAGGCGGTGGTCGACGAGCCCTCGCTGGTGAACAGCGATCCCGAGGGCGAGGGCTGGTTCTTCCGGTTGCGGCTGTCAGACCCGTCCGAGCTCGACGGGCTGATGGACGCCGAGGGCTATAAGAGCTTCTGCGACGCGCAGTGAACAAAGTCCTCCCCGTGGGCCGGCCACGGCTCCCGTTCCGTTCTCTCTCTCCCGAGGTCCCGTAGATGCGCTACCTTCCTTTGACCGAGCCGGACCGCATGGAGATGCTGCGCGTCGTCGGCGCGGCGTCGGTCGACGATTTGTTCGTCGACGTGCCGGAGGCGGCGCGGCTGCCCGGCAAGATTGCCGGCCTTCCCGATCATGCCGGCGAGATGGCGGTCGAGCGCGAGCTCGGCGCCCTCGCGCGCAGAAACCTCGTCGCGGGCGAGGCGCCCTTCTTCCTCGGCTGCGGCGCCTACCGGCACCATATTCCGGCCTCGGTCGACCATCTCATCCAGCGCGGCGAGCTCCTGACCAGCTACACGCCGTACCAGCCCGAGATCGCGCAGGGCACGCTGCAGGTCCTGTTCGAGTTCCAGACCCAGGTAGCGCGGCTCTTCGGCTGCGACGTCGCCAATTCCTCGATGTACGACGGATCCACCGCCTGCTGGGAAGCGATCGGCATGGCCCGGCGGATCACGCGGCGCGGCAAGGCGATCCTCTCCTCGGGGCTTCATCCTCACTATGTCTCGGTGGCCAAGACGATGGCCCGCTTCACCGGCGACGTTCTCGAGACCTCAATTCCCCGGCTCGAGGGGGTGACGGACGTCGCGGAGCTGATCGATCGGATCGACGACGATACGAGCTGCGTCGTCTTCCAATATCCCGACCTGTTGGGCCGCTGCGCCGACATGAGCGAGCTTGCCGCCCGGGCGCACGAGAAAGGGGCGCTGCTGGTCGCCGTGGTCACCGAGCCGGTCGCGCTCGGGCTGATCCGGAGCCCCGGCGAGATGGGCGCCGACATCGTCGTCGGCGAGGGCCAGTCGCTGGGCGTGGGCCTGCAGTTCGGCGGGCCCTATGTCGGCCTGTTCGCGACGCGGGACAAATATGTCCGCCAGATGCCCGGGCGCCTCGTTGGCATGACCCAGGACGCGGAAGGGGCACGCGGCTTCGTCCTGACCCTGTCGACGCGCGAGCAGCATATAAGGCGGGAAAAGGCGACGTCGAACATCTGCACCAGCTCGGTGCTGTGCGCGCTCGCTTTCTCGATGCATCTCACCTTGCTCGGCGAGAAGGGGCTGCGGCAGCTCGCCGAGCTCAATTTCGACCGCGCGCTCTACGCCGCCGAGCTTCTGTCGCGGCAATATCGGCTGCGGATGATCAACAAGACCTTCTTCAACGAGTTCACGCTCAGCCTCAACCTGCGCGAGGCGCGGCCGGTGGTACGCGAGCTGGCGGCGCGCGGCATCCTCGGCGGCGTCTCGCTCGGTCGCCTCTATCCCGGCGAGCAGTCGCTGGAGCGCGGGCTGGTCGTGGCCGTCACGGAAACGGCGACGAGGGACGACATCGACGCCTTCGTCGGGGCGCTCGAGGAGGCGCTGGCATGACCCTTAACGAGAGCGGCTGGCGCCCGCAGCGGCCGCAGTCTGGACAGGGCTCCGGGGCGAAGACCCACACCGGCAACAAGGCGCTGATGCTGGAGGAGCCCTTGAGCTTCGAGATTGGCGCGTTCGACCGGACCGGAGTCGATTTCGAGGCGGCCAATATCGGCCCGGAAGTGCGCAGCAGCATCCCCTGGGAGGGCGCCGTCGACGAGGTCTATTATGAGGTGCGCGACCTCATGCGCCGCCAGCCGATCGGGCTGCCCGGTTTGTCGGAGCCGGAAGCGGTCCGCCATTATACCCGCCTGAGCCGGCAGAATTACGCGATCGATCTCGGCCTGTTCCCGCTCGGCTCGTGCACGATGAAGCACAATCCGCGGCTGTGCGAGAAGGTCGCGCGCATGCCGGGCTTCGCCGACATCCACCCGCTGCAGCCGCTCGACACCGTGCAGGGCGCCTTCGCGGTGATCGACCGGCTCGCCGAATGGCTGGTGAAGCTGACCGGCATGCACTCGGTGGCGATGAGCCCGAAGGCCGGCGCGCACGGCGAATTGTGCGGGCTCCTCGCCATCCGCTCGGCGCTCGAGGCGCGCGGCGACGCGCGCGAGGTCATCCTCGTGCCGGAGAGCGCGCACGGGACCAATCCGGCGACGGCGGCCTTTGCCGGCTACCGCGTCGAAAGCATCCCCGCCGACGCGCGCGGCCGGGTCGACCTCGACGCGCTCAAGGGCCGGCTTGGGCCGGATGTGGCCGCGGTGATGATCACCAACCCCAATACGTGCGGCCTGTTCGAGCCGGACATGATCGCCATTTCCGAAGCGGTCCACGCGGCGGGCGGACTGGTCTATTGCGACGGCGCCAATTTCAACGCCATCGTCGGCCGCGTGAAGCCCGGCGATCTCGGCATCGACGCGATGCACATCAACCTCCACAAGACCTTCTCCACCCCGCATGGCGGCGGCGGTCCGGGCTCGGGGCCGGTGGTCTTCTCCGCCGCGCTGACTCCGTTCGCGCCGCTCCCCTTCGTCGAGAAGCAGGGCGATCAATATGCCCTGGTCGAGGAAGAGACCGCCGGCGAGCATCATGGGGCAAGCTTCGGGCGGATGGTCGCCTTCCACGGCCAGATGGGCATGTTCACCCGCGCTCTGGCCTATATGCTGAGCCACGGCGCCGACGGCCTGCGACAGGTCTCGGGCGACGCGGTGCTGGGCGCCAACTACATCCTGCGCAGCCTCGAAGACGTGCTCGACGCGCCGTTCGGCGAGAGCGGGCCGTGCATGCACGAGGCCTTGTTCTCGGACAAAGGCTTTGCCGGCGGCCTCTCGACGCTCGACCTCGCCAAGGGGCTGATCGACGAGGGCTTCCATCCGATGACCATGTATTTCCCATTGGTCGTCCACGGCGCGATGCTGATCGAGCCGACCGAGACCGAATCGAAGGCGAGCCTCGATGAGTTCATCGGTGCGCTGCGCAGCGTCGCGGAGCGCGCCAAGGCCGGCGACGAGACGCTGAAGGGCGCGCCCTATCACGCGCCGCGGCGGCGGCTCGACGAGACCCAGGCGGCGCGCAAGCCGATGCTGGTGTGGAAGGACCCGGCGCAGGCCGAGGCGGCGGAGTGAAAGGCGGGGCGTGAAACGCCACGCGCCTGCGACCGAACGGAACCGGGAGCCTCTCGCCGAGGTACTGCGCGATGTGCTGCCGGGGAGCGGGACGGTGCTCGAAGTCGCAAGCGGGACGGGTGAGCATGCGGCTTATTTCGCGGCGTTGTTCCCGCATCTGACATGGCAGCCGAGCGACACCGATCCGGACGCGCTCAATTCGATCGAGGCCTGGGCGGCGGACGGCAACGCGCCGAACCTGCGGCCGCCGGTGGTGCTCGATGCCGCCGGGACCTGGCCGGTCGAGAGCGCCGAAGCGATCCTGTGCGTCAACATGGTCCATATCAGCCCCTGGGCGGCGACCGTCGGGCTGATGCGGGGCGCCGGCAGAGTCTTGGCCGCCGGGGCGCCTCTGGTCCTCTACGGGCCGTACCGGCGCGGCGAGACTGCGACGGCGCCCAGCAACGAGGCGTTCGATCGCTCGCTCAAGAGCCGGAACCCCGATTGGGGGTTGCGGGCCCTGGAGGATGTGACGGCGGTCGCGGAGGCGAGCGGGCTCGGCTTCGAGCGCCTGTACGAGATGCCGGCGAACAACCTCACCCTGCTGTTCCGGCGCTTGTAGGCGACGTCGGCGGCGCCCGCGGGGTGCCGTCGCCTATGTCCTGGCCGGCGAGGCGGAAGAGAAGGAGCGTCCAGAACAGGCCGAAGGCCCAGCCGGCGATCACGTCGCTCGGCCAGTGCACGCCAAGCACCACGCGGCTCGCGCCGATCGCTATGACGAGCCAGGCGGCGCCCCACAGCGCGAGCGCGCGGCGCGGATAGGTGGAAGTGAGGAGGAGCGCGAGCCCGAGATAGACCATGGTCGAGTTGGCGGCATGGGCGCTGGGGAAGGAGAGGCTCTGGACCTCGACGAGGTGCTCGTGCAGCGAAGGGCGGATGCGCGCCATCTGGACCTTCTGGAACTCGACGAGGAGGCGGCCGGAAATGGTGACGGCGAGGAGCAGCACCGCCGGCCGGAAGCGTCGCTTCCAGGCGAGCCACAATGCCGCGCCGGCGCTGAGCGGCATCAGCAGGCGGTAGCCGCCGAGCTCGGTAAGTATGCGTGCCGGACCGGCCAGCTCCGCGCGATCGCCCGCGTAGAAGAGGACGAGAAGGACGCGATCGAGGTCGAGGCCGCCGAACAGCAGCATGACGGTCCAGGCGACGGCAAGCGCGAACAGGACGAAGGGCATCAGGAGGCGGTCCTGCCAGGGCCGTCACGGCGCAATTTCATTCCAGGCCTTCCTCCGCCGTGCCGGCTTCTCTATCCGGGGCAGGCGCTCAAGAGCAGGGAGGCGGGGGCTTGGCAATGTCGGACGCAATGCAGCCGCTTCATCCGAACCAGCGGAAGCTGCTTCGGGTGAGGATTTTCGTCTTCGCGCTGGTGCTCGTCGTCGCCGCCGCCGCGGCCGATTTCGCGCTGCTGCGCAAGACGGAAATGCCCTGGGGCGTGCTCAGCATCGCGACTCTCCTCGCCGGCGTGGCGGCGGTCCTCGTCCTCCCGCGGCGGCGCTACCGGGCCTGGGCGTGGCGGATGGACGAGGACGAACTCAGGATCGCCTCGGGCGTCATGATCCGCAGCGACACCGTGGTTCCGTTCGGCCGCGTCCAGCATATCGACGTGCTGCGCGGGCCGCTCCAGCGCAGCTACGGCCTCGCGAGCCTCGTCCTCCATACCGCCGGGACGCGCAGCGCCGCCGTGCTGCTCCCCGGCCTCGAGGCGCAGGAAGCCGAGCGCATGCGCGACCACATCCGGGGCAAGATTCGAGAGGACCTCGCTTGAGCGAGCCGCCTACCGCCGCGACGGGCATCGTCGCCGACCGCAGGCTCCACCCGACGACCCTGGTCAGCCGGACCCTGCGCGCGATCCCGGAGGCTGCCGGCGGCATGGCGGCCTATGCCGCGCTCATCGCGCGCGCCGATGCCTCGCAGATCGTCTTCCTGGTCATGGTGGCGTTGGCGCTCGCCGCGCTGATCGCCTTCCTGGGCTGGTGGCGCTTCCGCTACGGAGTCGGGACCAGCGAGATCGTGATCGAATCGGGCGTGATCCGGCGGCGGCGGCGCGTGATCCCGTTCGAGCGGGTGCAGGACATCGCCATCGAGCAGCGCCTCCTCGCGCGCCTGTTCGGCACCGCTCATGTCCGGATCGAGACCGGCGGCGCCGCGGCCGACGAAGGCCATCTCGATTCGATCTCGCTCGCCGACGCGCACGGGCTGCGCGACCATATCCGCGGAAGCCATGTCGTTACGGACGCGGCAGGCGGCGCCGCGTCGTCGTCGCCGGCGGCCGAACCGATGCTGTTCGAGATGGGTTTCGGCCGTGTCCTCTATTCCGGCCTGTTCAACTTTTCCCTGGTGTTCGTCGCGGCGATCTTCGCCGTGCTCCAGAACGTCGACGAGTTCGGCCTGTGGCGTCCCAAGGACCTGCCGCCCGACATGGTCGAGCGGGTCGGCAGCGCCTGGCTGGCGGCGAGCCTCGCGCTCGGTTTCGCGGTGTTGCTGCTCGGCTTCGTTGCGGGCGTGGTCCGCACGCTGGCCCGGGACTACGGCTACAAGCTGACGCGCGCACCGAACGGCTTCCGGCGGCGGCGCGGGCTGGCGACGCTCTCCGAAGCGGTCATCCCCATCCGCCGCATCCAGGTGGCGCGGCTCGGCAACGGCCTCGTCATGCGCGCTTTGGGCTGGCATCGGCTCGACTTCCAGACGCTGGGCGCCGATCCCAAGGAGCGCGGCGCGCAGGTTGCGGCGCCGTTCGCGCGCATCGACGAGGTGCGGCCGATCCTTGCCGAGGCCGGATATCCCGACGAGCGCGAGGCGGGCGAATGGCGGCGGGGACCGGTCCTCTCTTTCGTCCGGCGCGGCCTCGCGCCTCTTTTGGCCGGTCTGGCCATGGTCGCGGTGGCGCTGGCGCTGGAGCCGCTCAACTTCATCGCCGCGGCTGTCCTGCTTCTGCTCGCCGCGCTGGCGCCGCTGCGCTGGCACCGGCACCGTCACGCGCTGGGTGGACGCGCCTTCTACGTCCGCAGCGGGGTCCTCAACCACAGCATCCGGATCATGCCCTATGCCAACGTTCAAGCGATCGAAGTGACGCGCGGGCCGGTGCAGCGCCTGCTCGGCCTCGCGACCGTGCGCGTCGACACCGCCGGCGCGGGCGCCGGCGGCGTCAGAGCGGTCGATCTCGCAGCGGGCGACGCCGCCGCGCTCGCCGGTCGCCTGCTCGACCTGTTCAACGAGCACCGACGCAGGAGGAAAGACGCCCGCGGGACGGGATCGGTCGCCGTCTCCTGAACGCCGCGGCTGCACGGCTCGGCTTCATGCCCGGAACGCGGTGCACGATGCGCCGTTGAAGCGCCGTCATGTACCAAAGGAGCAGACCATGCAGAACAAGGACGAGCGCAGCGCCGTCAACTTCCAGTCGGAAGCCGGCAACGTCGAATTCCAGCCCGAGACCGGCGAGGGTGGCGGCGGCCTGACCGAGCGGATCGGCGAGGCGGCCCAGAACGTCAATTGGGGCAAGGTAGGGGTCGGCGTCGGCGCGGCGGCGGCGGTGGCGGGCGCGGCCTATGCGGCGAGCAAGATCGTCGGCCGCGGTTCGAACGAAAGCGAGAGCGCATCGGGCTCGTCGAACTCCTCGGGCTCCTCGGGGCGCGGCAAGAGCTGAGCGGCGGCTCCCGGGCTCGATCGAACGAAAGGGCTGGCGCCCTCGGCGCCGGCCCTTTTTTCACATAGATCAAGGCTGAGCCGCTTCGGCGCGGCGCCGGGGAATAAGTCGGACAATTCGCTTGTCACGCCGGACGGCGCGGAGATATAGCTTGCCCCGAGAGCCCGGATAACGGGCCCGCTTTATGCGAATAGGGGAGGGCAAGCGATGCGCCTGAAGTCACTCGTTCTTTGTACGTCGTCCGCCGCCGCGCTCGCCTTTGCGGCGACGCCCGCCTTCGCCCAGCCGGCAACGGCCGAGGAGCAGCCCGCGGCGCAGGACGATCCCGCCGACGATCCCAGCGCGACCTCCGATCCGGCCACCGCCGAGGGCGAGGAGATCGTCGTCACCGGCCTTCGCGCCAGCCTTCGCTCCTCGCAGAACATTAAGCGCAATTCCGAGCAAATCGTCGACTCGATCGTCGCCGAGGATATCGGCAAGCTCCCCGACATTGCCGTCTCCGACACCGCGGCGCGCATCCCGGGCGTTCAGGTCGAGCGCGGCGGCGGCGAGGCCGGCCGCGTGCTGGTCCGCGGCCTTCCCGATTTCGCCACCACCTATAACGGCCGCGAGATCTTCACGGCCGAAACGCGCGTCGTCGCCTTGCAGGACTTTCCCTCGGGCCTGATCGGCGCGATCGAGGTGTTCAAGAGCTCGACCGCCAACCTGATCGAGCCGGGTCTCGCAGGCCTCGTCAATGTGCGCTCGCGCCGTCCCTTCGACTTCTCCGGCTTCGAGGTCGCGGGCTCGGCCTGGGGGCTCTACACCTATCAGGCGGACGAGATTACGCCCAACGGCAACCTCCTCGTCACCAACCGCTGGGACGTCGGCGACGGCGGCGAGATCGGCGCCCTGATCGGCTTTTCCTACACCCGTTTGCGCTATCTCGATTCCACTCGCGAAAATACGGATTTCGTCGCCGGCGGCGGCCCCAACGGCACTCGCTGGCCCGACATTCAGCGCATCTTCTACGGCGAGGGCGACCGCACGCGGCCGTCGATCAACGGCGCCATCCAGTACCGGCCTCGCCCGGGCGTCGAAATCTATGCCGAGGGCCTGTGGCAAGGCTTCCGCAACCGCGTCTCGGACCGCTTGCTGGCGGTGCCGCTCTGGGGCGGATCAGGCTTCACCGATTTCAGGACCCGCGAGGGCAGGCCCGATCTCCTCGAGGCCGGCACCGTCGTCAATCCGTTCCGTCCCGACGGCTTCCAGGGCGGCACGTACAACCGGACCAACACCTACCAGTTCGCCATCGGCGGCAGCTGGGACACCGGCCCCGTGCGCGTCACCGCAGACATCGCCCGCACGGAGAGCACCTTCACCGGCTCGACCGCCAGCGTCGACTACGCCTTCGCCAATCGCCAGACCGTCACCTTCGATACCGACGTGGACGAGGAGGACGGCGGCGCCGAGTTCAGCTTCGCGAACTTCGATCCGTCCAACCCGGCCAATTACATCTATCGCGGCTTCTACGAAGAAGCGCAGGTCTCGCAGGGCGACGACTGGCAGGCGCGGCTCGATCTCAGCTGGGACACCGGCATGACGAGCATTCCCGAGATCCAGTTCGGCGCCCGCTTCACGGACCGCAATGCGCATCGCGAGTTCGGCAACCGCTACTGGAACTTCGAGGGCAACCGGATTCCGATCGCCAACGTGCCGCTCGATTACGTGCTGTTCCAGCCGGGCTTCCGGGGCTCCGACGTCCAGCCGCTGCGCAACTGGCTTTCGCCGACCTACAGCAGCATCCGCAACAATCTCGTCGAAATGCGGCAGTTCAACATGGCGCTCGGCGGGACGCAGTTCGGACCCAACACGAACACGCCGCCGACCCCCGACCCGCTGCAGACCTGGGACGCCAGCGAGCGCAATTATGCCGCCTATGGACAGATCCGCTACGAATTCGCGCTCGGCGGTCAGACGACGGTCGATGGCAATATCGGCCTGCGCGTGGTCAAGACGGAGACCGAGCTTTCGGGCATCCGCCTGGTCATCCCGGCGGTGGGCCCCGGCGTGCTGACGCCCACCTTGGTCGACCGCGAGTTCACCGACTGGCTGCCCAATGTCAGCGCCCGCATCCGCTTCTCGCCCGAGTTCCAGCTGCGCCTGTCCTACACGCAGACGCGGACGCGCCCGAGCTTCACGGATCTGCGTCCGTCGGCGACGATCGACCCGCCCCCGGCCTGCCTCGGCCAGACGCCGATTCCGGCAAACTGCGTCCGCAGCGGCCGCGGCGGTAACCCGTTCCTCGATCGGCTCACCTCGGACAATTACGACGCGTCGATCGAATATTATTTCTCTCGACAAGGCTTCGCCGCGGTCGCGATCTTCCAGCGCGACATGACCGGTTTCGTCGAAACCACCTTCTCGGACACCTCGCTGACCGGCGAGCCGTTCCGTTTCGAAGGGCCGGTCAATTCGGGCCAGGGCAGGATCCGCGGCTTCGAGGCGCAGCTCAGCACCTTCTTCGATTTCGCCGGGCTGCCGAGCTGGATGTCGGCCTTCGGCATCCAGGCGAACGTGACCCACCTCGATGCCAGAGCCGACTTCGTCTACAATGGCGAGACCGTGAACCGCGATCTGGTCGACGTTTCGCCCTGGACGTTCAACCTGATCGGCATGTTCGAGACGGGCGGCTTCTCGGCGCGGATCGCCTGGAACCGCCGCAGTTCCTATCTCGATCTGTTCGCGCCGCGCGACAATTACTACAATCCGGGCAATGCGGCGAACCCGTCGGGACCGCGTCCGGGCCACCTCTACATCGAAGAGGCGCGGCCGCTTTCCCGCCTCGATCTGTCGGCCAGCTGGGACGTGCTCGAGAATTTCACGGTCTTCGCCGACTGGACCAACATCCTCAAGACGCCGTTCCGCTCGACCTTGACGCGGATCGACGGCGATACCGGAACGGAATCGACGTTCCCGCGCTTCGTCCGCTTCAACGAGACGACGGTATCGGTGGGCGCGCGCTTCCGCTTCTAGGCGGGGCGAGAGGGACACGAACGGGCCGGGGGGCATTGCCCTCCGGCTCTTTCTTTTTCACTGAGGGCGCATGACGGCAGCCACGAGCGCGGACAGCGGAAAGCCGAAGACGCGAGTGGTCGTGCTGGGCGGCGGCACGGCCGGCTGGATGACGGCCGCGGCCCTGGTCCGCCAGCTGCCGCATGCGTGCACGTTGCGACTCGTGGAATCGGCCGAGATCGGCATCGTCGGCGTCGGCGAGGCGACGCTGCCGCATCTGCGCGCCTTCGTCGAGACGCTCGGCCTCGACGAGACCGACTTCATGCGTGCCACCCACGCCACCTTCAAGCTCGGCATCGACTTCCACGATTTCGGCGCGATCGGGACCAACTACCTCCACCCGTTCGGCAGCTTCGGAGTCGAGCAGAACGGCGTCCCGTTCCACCATTATTGGCGGCGGCTGCGCGAAAGCCGCCCCGAGGACGATCTGTTCGACTATTCGGTCTGCAACGTCATGGCCGCGGAGAAGCGCTTCGTACCGCCGAGCGCGGACACCAACTCGCTGCTCTCGACCTACAGCTACGCCTACCAGTTCGACGCCACCTTGTTCGCGCCCTATCTGCGCGATTATTCGCTCGCGCGCGGCGCCGTGCGGACCGAGGGCCGGGTCGTGGACGTCGAGCTCGATCCCGAAAGCGGCGACGTGCGGGCGCTCGCCATGGAGAGCGGCGATCGCATCGAGGGCGACCTGTTCGTCGACTGCTCCGGCTTCGTCAGCCTGCTCCTCGGGCGGACGCTCGGCGCCGAGTGGGAGGACTGGTCGCACTGGCTTCCCTGCGACCGTGCCGTGGCCATGCCCTGCGCGTCCCCGCCTGGGCCGATCGAACCCTATACGCGGGCGACGGCGATGAAGGCGGGGTGGCGCTGGCGCATCCCGCTCCAGCACCGCGTCGGCAACGGCTACGTCTATTCCTCGAGCCACATCTCGGACGCGGAGGCGGCAGATGCCCTGGTCGCGGCAGTCGAGGGCGAGCCGATGGCCGATCCGCGGCTGCTTCGTTTCAAAGCGGGGCGCAGGAAGGCGAGCTGGATCAGGAACGTGGTCGCGATCGGCCTCGCCTCCGGCTTCCTCGAGCCGCTCGAGTCGACAAGCATCTACCTCGCCCAGGGCGCGATCACCCAGCTCGTCGAGCTGTTCCCGACCGGCGGCGGCATCGAGGAGGCCGACCGGCGCGAGTTCAACCGCATGGTCGATCTGGAATATGACCGGATCCGCGACTTCCTGATCCTCCACTACCACGCGACGACGCGGGACGATTCCGACTTCTGGAACCATGTCCGGACCATGGAGGTGCCGGACAGCCTCGGCGAGAAAATCGAGCTCTGGCGCCGGGCGGGCCGGGTCGCGCGCTACACGCAGGGCCTGTTCCTCGAGCCGAGCTGGGTCGCCGTCTATGTCGGCCAGGGCATCGTTCCGGAAGGCTGGGATCCGCGCGCGGACGTTCCCGGCGAGGCGGGCCTGGCGCGGGCGCTGGACACGCTCAAGAGCCGGATCGCCGGCGCGGTGCGGCCGATGCCGGACCATGGCGCGTTCATCGCGAAGCGCAACGCGGCGATCGGGGCAGCGTGATGGACGGGGAAGGCACGCCCATCCGCTGCGTTTGCGTGGCAGGCGCGGGCATTGTCGGCCTGTCTGCAGCGCTCGCCTTCGCGCGTACCCTGCCCAGGGCCAGGATCATTCTGGCCGCACTGCCGCCCGACCCGGCGGCGCTGGCCGATCGGCTGCCTTCGACCTTGCCGGCGGTCGGACGGTTCCACGCAGCGATCGGCCTCGACGAGCTGGAGCTGGTCCGTGCCGGGATCGCCAGCCACCGCCTCGCGACGCGCTTCGAGCGCTGGTCGGCGGAAGGGGAGGCCTGGCACCATGCCTTCGGGACGAACGGGGCACCAGTCGGCGACGCGCCCTTCCACAAGGCTTGGGTCAAGGCGCGCATGGCAGGCCGCGCGGCGCCGTTCGATCGGCACAATGCCGCCGCGGTGCTGGCTGGGTCGGGCCGCTTCGTCCATCCCGATGCGAACCCGCAGTCGCCGCTATCGACCTATCTCTACGCTTTGCGCCTCGATCCTGAGCGCTACCGCAACCGGCTTGCCTCCGCCTGCGACGCGCAGGGAATCGAGCGCGTCGAGGGGGAGCTGGCGGGCACCGAGCGGCGGCAGGACGGCGGCCTGTCCGCGCTCGTCCTCACCGGCGGGCGAAGGGTCGAGGCAGACCTTTTCCTCGACTGCGCGGGCCCCTCCGCGTCGCTGCTCGGCGCCGTTGCGGAGGAACGCTTCGAGGATTGGAGTCAATGGCTCCCGTGCGACCGGCTGCTGCTGGCGGGAAATGAAGAGGGAGGGCGCACCGATCCCAGCGATCTGGCCGCGGCCCATCCCGAGGGCTGGCGGTGGGAGATCCCGCTCCCGAACCGCCTTCTGACCGGCTTCGCCTTCGCATCGACGGTGACGAGCGAGGCGGGCGCGAGCGAGCTGTTCGAAGGCGCCGAGACGGTCGCGATCCGCCCCGGGCGACGGCCGCAGCCCTGGACCGCGAACGTGCTCGCGATCGGCGATGCCGCGAGCGCCGTCGATCCGCTCGAGGGCGTCAACCTCCACCTCGCCCAGAGCGCGATCCTGCGCGCGCTGGAGCTCCTTCCCGGGCGCGACTGCCACCCTCTCGAGCTTGCCGAATATAATCGTCGAACGGAATGGGAAACGTTGCGCGTGCGCGATTTCATCGCGCTCCACTATCTGCGCGCCGGTCGAAGCGGCGGGCCGTTCTGGAAGGCGCTGACCGGCCGCCGGCTGCCGGACACTCTAGCGCTGACGCTGGAGCAATGGGAGCGGCGGGGACGACTCCCCTTCTTCGAGGAGGAAGCGTTTGGCCAGGAAAGCTGGGCCTCCGTTCTCCTCGGCCTCGGCGTGATGCCACGCGCCGTCGATCCGGCGGCCGACCGCGTTGGCCTCGACCGCAGCGCGGCTGCGATCGACGCCTATGCGAAACGCCTGGCCGCGCTCCCTGCGACGATGCCCTCCTACGCGGACTATCTGGCGCGGATGCGCAACAGCCGCGCGCGATGAGCGGCGCTCAGTTCGCCGGCGGCGCGGGCGGAGGCGCGGGCGGACGTGGGCGGAGCGCCGTGAGACGCTCGGCGGCCGGCGCAATCGCGGGAAGTCCGTTGGCCGGCCGGTCGAGGTAGAAATAGGCGACCGCGGGGACGTCGTCGGAGCGGTAGAAATTGGTGTGGCCGTCGGGCAGCGACGGATCCGCGAGCGGCACCTGCGGGTCGTGCGTCAGCAATTGCTGGAAATTGTTGCGCGATCCGGGGTCTATCGTGACCGGAATGAGCGGCGCGCCGGCGCGCTGCAGGTCGAGGACGATGTTCCGGCGCGCGCCGCCGATCTGCTGGAGCGTCACCTCGATGTCGCTGTGGAAGAAGATCGGATCGGGAATGTGCCAGCGATAGAAGGTCCAGCGGCCGCCCGCTTCCCAGCTGGCGACGGGCGCCCCCTGATAGCGGTTGATATAGGCGCCCTGACCCCAGGCGGTGCCGATATAGTCCTCGGCGCCGGTGCCGACGAGCGTCGCATGATCGCGGTCGCCGTCGAGGAACATCTTCACTTCGCCCTCGCCCCACCAGGTGTCGCGGTAGACGGGGTTGGTGAGGACGGTCACGCTGGCGCCGAGGAAGCGGCCGCGGCCCCGCACGCGCGGCAGGATGCGGAAATCCCGCCCGAGCGCCGTCGCACGGTCGCGGCTCCACCAGGCATGGAAATAAAGGGCGTCGGCCGGCTGGCGCGGCAGCGCGCGGTAATTGACGTCGAAGAAGATGAGGTTGACCGGCCGGCCGCTCTCGTTGGCGACGACGATGCGCGCGCCGCGGCGGAACGGCATCGGAATGTAGGAGACGAAGGAGCGGCCCTCCGGGCTCGCCAGCAGGGCCGTCTCCATCGGCAGCATCTCGCTCGCGCCGTGGAGGAAGAAGTCGCCAAGCGGGGCCGAGACCGCGGGCGTGGCGGCCCCATCCCAGAAGATTTCGAGCCGGAGGCCGCGCAGGGCTTCGGGCGAACGGTCCTCGATCGTCATCCAGATGCGGTCGATCGTGCCGGCGCCGCGGAGGTCGGCAAGGACGTGGCTGCCGCCGATCGGGATGGTCTCGAAGGCATGGCCCTTGGCGCCTCGATTCTCGCGCCCGCCGATGCCGCGGCCTCCGGTCGGGTTCTCGGGGCTCACCCAGCGCGTCTGCTCCTGCGGCCGGTACTGGTAGAGCGGCGCCGGATCGGCAGGCTGCGCCGCTGCCGCCGGCACCGTGCACCCGAGCCCTGCGGCGGCGAGAAGCAGGGGCCGGATCAACGCGGGGCGCCCCCGATCACCGGCGCGTCGCCGTTCCACTCGATCGGAAGGATGTGCATGTAGCGGGCATGCTCTCCGGGCCGGCAGCCGCGGCGCGTCGCCCAGGCGTGAAAGACGATGTAATGGCGCCCGCCGGCCTCGAAGATCGCGGGATGGCCGGGGCCGCTCAAGCAATGCGGCTGGCGGCGGCTGGCGAGGATCGGATTTTCGGGCGCGTCCTGGCACGGGCCGAGCGGCCCCTCGCAGCGCGCATAGCCCGTCGCATATTGCGAAAGGGGCTGGCGATCCTGCCAGGCAAAGTCGTTCGCAGAGTAGAAAAGGTAATATTTTCCGTTGCGGGCGATCATGAAAGGCGCTTCGGCGATATGGCCTTCCCAGTCCGCGTCGTTGCGCGAAAGGGCGACGGCCTCGCCTTCCAGCGCGAGACCGTCCGCGCGCATCCGCTGGCCCCAGATCTGCGTCGGCGAGCGGATCGCGTTGCCGTCATTCTTGAAATAGAGATAGAGCGTGCCGCCCGAGTCGCGGAACGGGCTGGCGTCGATCGTGCCGCCGAGCCGCTGCTGGCAGACCAGCGGCTCGTCGCCCTGGGCGAGGAACGGCCCACGCGGATCGCGCGCGGTGGCGGCGCCGATGCACTGGCGGCCCGAAGCGCGGTGCCGCGCCGTGAAATAGAGCACGTAGCGATCGCCGATCTGCATCACCTCGGGCGCCCAGGTCGAGCCGCGCTGCGCCCAGCCGGGCAGCGTCGGCATGGCGTCGTGGAAAGCGTCGGGATTGCCGGGCACGGCGAGCAGGTTCCAGGTGACGAGGTCCGGCGAGAAGGCCATCGGCACGTTGGCGCGGTCGCCATGCATGTTGGTCGCGTAAGCGAGGTAGCGGCCGCCTGCGAACAGGACGAACGGGTCGGCGAAATTGGTGCGCAGCACCGGGCCTTCGAAGCGCGGCGCGGGCGCCTGGGCTGCGGCGGCGCTCGCGGCGAGGAAAAGGCCGGCAAAGGCGGCGATCAGGTGGCGGATCGGCATGGGCTTGGTACCTCGACCTTGGTTGCTCCCGCGTCCCCCCAGCATTAGGTCGGGGCCGAGCCGCGGGTCAATCGCGCGAGGAGGGATGATGGCCGCATCGCGAGAGACGTTCGGCACGCTTCCGGGCGGACGCGCCGTCGAGGCGGTGACCCTCTCGAACGGCCGCGGCCTCGAAGCGCGGATCATCGCCTGGGGTGCTGCGCTCCAGGCGCTCCTCGTCCCCGGCCGCGACGGCGCCCCTGCCGACGTGACGCTCGGCTATGCGACGCTCGAAGATTACCTCTCCGGCACCGAATATTTCGGCTGCACCGTCGGCCGCGTCGCCAACCGCATCGCGGGCGGACGTTTCGTGCTCGACGGCCAGGAGTTTGCGGTCCCCGTCAACAACGGCGTAAATTCCCTCCACGGCGGCGCCGCCGGATTCGACAAGGTGCTGTGGGAGATCGCCCAGGTCGGCGAACACGAAGTCTCGCTGTGCTACGTTTCACCCGACGGCGACCAAGGCTATCCCGGCACCCTAACCGCCACCGCCACCTACAGAATCGAGCCGGACGCCGACGTCCTGCGTATCGTCTACACTGCGACGACCGATGCGCCGACCGTCGTCAATCTGTCCAATCACGCCTACTGGAACCTGGCGGGGGAGGGCGGGTCCCGCGGCGTCATGGACCATTTGCTCACCATTCCCGCGGACCATTTCACGCCGACCGACGCCGGCGCGATCCCGACCGGAGAGATCCGCCCCGTCGAGGGCACGCCGTTCGATTTCCGGCGCCCGATGGCGATCGGCGCGCGCGTGCGCGATGCCTCGGACGAGCAGATCCGCTTCGGCAAGGGCTACGACCATAATTGGGTGCTCGCCCGCGACGTCGCGGCTGCGCCCCGGTTGCTCGCCCGGCTCGAGGATCCGGTCTCGGGCCGCGTCCTCGAAGTCCATTCGAACCAGCCGGGCCTGCAATTCTATTCGGGAAACTTCCTCGACGCGTCGCGCATCGGCAAGGCCGGCAGCCTCTACCGGATGGGCGACGGCATCGCGCTCGAGCCGCAGAAATTCCCCGACACGCCCAACCGCCCGGAATTCGGCTCGGTCCGCCTCGACCCCGGCGAGACCTACGAGAACGTCATCGAGTACCGCTTCTATGGGGACAGTTGCGAGTAACTGTCCCCTATCGGCGCGTCAGTAACCGTTCCCCCGTTCGGCATCGGCGATCAGCACCATGACGTCGCCGATGATCGCCGCCATCGTCGACTGCGCCGCCTCGGCGTCGCCGGCCTCGATCGCGTCGAGGACGGCGCGGTGGGCGGGCAGGCTGGCGGTACGGCCCTTGAACCGGTTGGTGAACTGGATCGAGGTCCTGAGCGCAGTCGTCACGACGTCGCGGAACTGCATGTAGAAGGGATTCGCCGAGGCGTTGAGCACGGCGATGTGGAAGTCGATGTCGGCGTCGAGCGGATCGCCTGCGCCCGTTTCGGCCGCCTCCATCCGGCGATAGCCGTCGGCGATGGCGGCGATCCGATCGGGATCGCGCAGCTGCGCACCGAGCGCCGCCGCCGCCGGCTCGATCGCGATCCGGAGCTCGCTGAACTGGCGCAGCAGGCTCAAAGAGAACTTGCGTTCGAGCAGCCAGCGCAGCACGTCCGGATCGAACAGGTTCCACTGGGCCTGGGGCTGTACCGTCGTCCCTTTGCGGGGGCGGGCGGTGAGCAGGCCCTTGGCGGTCAGCATCTTGACCGCCTCGCGTGTCACCGAGCGGCTGACGCCGTGCTCCTTGGCCAGGTCCGCTTCGGTCGGGAATGGGCGGCGGTCGTAAAAGCCGGTGACGATGGCTCGGCCGACCTCGTCGAGCATCGCGTACGTGAGGTTGCGACCTGCCGCGAGCGGCGCGCGCGCCGGATCCTGCTCCACCTCGATGCTCATTTGCTCGTCCCTGTTCGCCCCATCTTAGAAGCCTCCGGGCGCGGCGCAACGCGCCTTTCGACGCCGGGCGCGTGGCAGACCTGGCCGTCCGTTCGCCTGCTTCGCACGCTCGGGCGTGGACATGCGGCGCGTCAGCGTGCCATTCACCCCCGCCACCGCAGGCCGCCTGACCTTGTCGGTCTAGGATGTCAGGATCGCCAGCGCGATGGCGCCCCAGGACCGCTGCGGGCAGCGTTTGGGAAGGACTGAGAGGATGGTGAGGATTAAGCGCGCGTCGATCGTCGGCGAGCGCGCTGTAATCTTCTGGGGCGCCTGCGCCGCGATCGCGTTCGGGGTGCTCCTGCACCTGCCGATGCTGGCGATGGCGCACGAAATGGGCAACCATCTCGTCGGCATGCCGATGGACCCGGGCATGTGGGCGGGCATGGTCTTCATCGTCCTCGGCGTGCCCGCCGCGATCTTCGGGGCGCTCCCCAAGCACCGCACGCGACACGGCGCCGACGCCGGGACCAGCTACGAGGCGCCGGATACGACGCCGCTCGGCCGCTGGCACGCCGCCGTGCTCGCCGTCCTCATCCTCGGCCTCGTCATCGACGTCATGAAGCCGGCGACTTTGGGCTTCGTCCTCCCGGGCATGCGCAGCGAATACGGCATCTCGGCCGCCACCGTCGCCTGGTTCCCCTTCGTGGCCCTGGTCGGGACGACGGTCGGGTCCTTCGTCTGGGGCTGGCTCGCCGACATCTACGGCCGGCGAGTCTCGATCCTGCTCTCGACCATCCTCTTCGTCGCGACCTCGATCTGCGGGGCGATGCCGGCCTTCGAGCTCAATTTGCTGATGTGCTTCCTGATGGGCTCGTCGGCCGGCGGCATGCTGCCGGTCGTCTACACCTTGCTCGCCGAGGTGATGCCGCCCAGGCACCGCTCCTGGGTGCTGGTCCTGGTCGGCGGCACCGGCCTGATCGGCGGCTATCTCGCCGCCAGCGCCGCCGCCCATGCCTTCGAGCCGATCTTCGGCTGGCGGGTGCTCTGGCTGCAGGGTTTCCCGACCGGCATCCTCCTTCTCCTCCTCGCCCGCTTCATTCCGGAATCGCCGCGCTTCCTCGCCGAGCAGGGACGGATGCAGGAGATCGAGGAGATGAAGGCGAAATTCGGCATCGAGCCGCGCCCGCGCCAGGCGGCGCCGGTCGACGCAGAGGTCGCGCAACAGCGCCACGGCCGCCTCACTGTGGCCCTCGTCGTGTCGGCGCTGGCCTGGAGCTTCGTCAGCTTCGGCCTGCTGCTCTGGCTCCCATCCGACCTGCAGGCACGGGGCTACAGCTCCGAGCTCGCCAGCGGCATCATTGCCAGCTCGGCGCTTCTCGCTTTGCCGACGATCATGGTCGCCGCCTGGCTCTATGCGCGCTGGAGCAGCAAATGGACCTTCGTCGGCACCATCCTGGTTACGTTCGCGGGCTTGGTCGGCGCCCTGCTGCCGGCGCCGGTCCTGGCGTGGCCGCCGTTGCTGGTCGCGGTCATCGCCATGCTGATCGTGGGCAGCAACGGCATGATCGCGGTACTCCTTCCCTATGCGGCGGAAAATTACCCGCTCGGCGTACGCGGCCGCGCGACCGGTCTCGTCGCCGGCGCCAGCAAGTTCGGCGGAGTCGCGGTCCAGGGCTTCGCGCTGGTCGGCCTGATCCCGACCTTGGGCGGCGCCGCGCTCGCTCTGCTCGTGCCGATGGGCGCGTCGGCGGCCCTCATCGCCTGGGCCGGACGCGAGACGCGCGGCCGCAGCCTGCGCGAGCTCGAGGCGCACGCATGACGATTCGCGTCGGCCTCATCGGGCGCGGAGTGGCCGGGACGGTGTACCATGCGCCGCTGATCAAGGCCGTGGCGGAGCTGGACCTTGCCGGCGTCGCAGGATACGGCGATGCGGCCGGACTGATCGCCGATCCTGCAATCGACCTCATCGTCGTCGCGACGCCCAACCTCACCCATTTCCCGCTCGCCAGGGCGGCGCTCGAGGCGGGCAAGCATGTCGTCGTCGAAAAGCCCTTCGCAATTTCCGTCGCAGAAGCCGACGCTCTCATCGCCCTGGCCAATCAGCGGGGGAAGGTCCTGTGCGTCTTCCACAACCGGCGCTGGGACGGCGACTTCCTCACGGTCCGCGCCCTCGTCGAGTCCGGCCGCCTGGGCGAGATCATGCTGTTCGAGGCGCACTGGGACCGTTTCCGTCGGGCGATCCAGGAGGGCTGGCGCGAGGTGGCGGCGGAAGGGGCGGGGCTGCTCGCGGACCTCGGCCCCCACATGATCGACCAGATGTTGCTCCTGTTCGGCTCGCCCGACGCGATCGAGGCCGATATCACCGCCCAGCGCGGGGACGCGGCGGTCGACGATTACTGGTCGCTGACCTTCCATTACGGCTGCCGCCGCGCCGTCCTCTCCGCTTCGACCCTCGCGGCCGCGCCGCGGCCCCGTTTCGCGCTGCACGGTACGGGCGCCAGCTTCGTCAAATACGGCCTCGACACGCAGGAAGCCGCCCTGAGGGGCGGCCGCGGCCCCGGCGACACCGGTTTCGGCCAATCGAGCGACGACGGCATGCTCACGCTCGCTGACGGCAGCAACGCCAAGATCGCGACCGCGCGCGGGGCCTATGCCAGCTTCTATACCGGCCTTGCCGCGGCGATTCGAGACGGCGGCCCCCCGCCGGTCGATCCCGCCGATGCCCGCGAAGGGCTGCGGCTGATCGCTCTCGCCCGGCAGAGCGCGGAGGAAGGCAGGCGGATCGGATGCCGGGACACCGGCTGACGGGCAGGCGGCGCACGGGTGGGCGGCCGCTGTGGCGGCTGGGCCTTCGCGGCCTGATGAACAATCTCGCCGCTCGCTTACTTATCGGACCGGGCGAACCAAGGAACGAGCAATGACGACCGACAGCCTCACCCACTTCATCAACGGCGAGCGCGTCTCCGCCGACACGCCGCACGAAAGCGTCAACCCTTCCGACACCGGCGACGTCGTCGCGCGCTTCCCCGCCGGCGGCAAGGATGAAGTCGCTGCCGCCGCCAAGGCCGCGCGCGCCGCCTTCCCGGCCTGGTCCGAAGCCTCGCCCGAGGTCCGCTCGGACCTGCTCGACAAAATCGGGTCGACGATCATGGCGCGTGCCGGCGAGCTCGGGAAACTGCTCTCCCGCGAGGAAGGCAAGACCGTCGCCGAAGGGACGGGCGAAGTGATGCGCGCCGCGCGCATCTTCAAATATTTCGCCGGCGAGGCGCTGCGCCGCCACGGCCGCACCATGCCCTCGACCCGCCCCGGCATCGACGTCGAGGTCCACCGCGAGGCTGTGGGCGTGATCGGGCTGATCACGCCCTGGAACTTCCCGATCGCGATCCCCGCCTGGAAGGCGGCGCCCGCCCTCGCCTTCGGCAATGCTGTGGTGCTGAAGCCCGCCAATCCGACGCCCGCCATTGCCCACGCTCTGGCTGCGATCGTTCACGAGGCCGGGGCGCCGCCCGGCGTGTTCAACATGGTGCTGGGCGAGGGCGGCGTCGGCGCGGCGATCGTCGAGAACGAGGAAGTGGACGCCGTCTCCTTCACCGGCAGCCAATATGTCGGCGGCAAGGTCGCCGAAGCCGCGATCGGCCGCCAGGCACGGATCCAGCTCGAAATGGGCGGCAAGAACCCGCTCGTCGTCCTCGAAGACGCCGACCTCGAGCGCGCCGTCGCCTGCGCGATCGACGGCGCCTTCTTCGGCACCGGCCAACGCTGCACCGCCTCCTCGCGGGTCATCGTCACCGAGGGCATTCACGACCGTTTCGTCGCGGCGCTCGCCGAGCGCGCCAAGGCGCTCAAGGTCGGCGACGCGCGCGATCCCTCGACCCAGATCGGCCCGGCGGTCAGCGAGACCCAGCTCGCGCAGAACCTTTCCTATGTCGAGATCGCGACCAGGGAAGGGGGCCGGCTCGTCACCGGCGGCGAGCGCCTGTCGCTGGCCACGCCGGGCTTCTACATGTCGCCCGCCGTCATCGCCGACACCGCGCCGGGCATGCGCATCAATTGCGAGGAGGTGTTCGGCCCCGTCGTCAGCACCGTCCGCGTCCGCGACTACGAGGACGCGCTCGAGATCGCCAATCGCGGCGAGTTCGGCCTCTCCGCCGGCATCATCACCAACTCGCTCAAGCACGCCCGCCACTTTCGGCGACATGTTCGAGCAGGCATGGTCATGATCAACCTACCGACCGCGGGCGTGGACTATCACGTCCCGTTCGGAGGCACCCGCAAGTCGAGCTACGGGCCGCGCGAGCAGGGCTTCGCCGCGGTCGAATTCTACACCCAGATGAAGACCGTCTATGTCGCGGGGTGAGTCATGACCGGTGCGACCAGGGCGAGGTGCGTTTGGGAGGTCGGGGCCGAGCTCGGCGAAGGTCCGGTCTGGACGGACGGAGCGCTCTGGTTCGTCGACATCAAGAAGCGGAAGATCTACCGCTTGCGCGGCGAGGAGCGCAGGTGCTGGGACGCTCCCGAGCCGATCGGCTTCCTGCTTCCGGTCGAAAGCGGCGGCTTCGTCGCCGGGCTGCAGAGCGGGCTGCATGGTTTCGATCCGGAGAGCGGCGCGTTCAGTCTCGTCGCCGAAATTGAGCCGGAGCTGCCGGGCAACCGCCTCAACGACGGCGTCGTCGACCCGTCGGGCCGGCTCTGGTTCGGCTCGATGGACAATGGCGAGAAAGACGCGGCGGGCCGGTTCTACAGCTACCATCGCGGCGCCCTCCGCGACGCGGGTCTCCCGCCGGTCGCGATCACGAACGGGCCAGCCCTCTCGCCGGATGGACGCATACTCTACTGGGTCGATACGCTTGGCCAGGCCATCCACGCCTGCGACGTTTCCGAAGAGGGTGCGCTCGGGCCATCGCGCCTGTTCGCGCAACTCGGCGAGAAGGAGGGCTTCCCGGACGGGCCGACCGTGGACAGCGAGGGCTGCGTCTGGATCAGCCTTTACTGGGGCTGGTCCGTGCGGCGCTATTCGCCGGCCGGCGAGCTGCTGAAAACCGTGGAATTCCCGGTTTCGAACGTCACCAAGATCGCCTTCGGCGGGCAGAGCCTGACCACGGTCTATGCGACCACGGCACGCCAGGGAATCCGCGCGGAAAGCTTTGCGAGGCAACCGCAAGCCGGGGGGTTGTTCGCCTTCGAGGTGGACGTGCCGGGGCTCCCGGCGCACCGCGCAGCGCTGGCATAAGGCTGCGGAAGTCTAGACGCCCATGCGGCCGCGGATGTCGGTCGCGGATATGGCGGCGACCGCTTCGTCGAGGTCGATGCGTTCGACCGCATAGCCGACATCGCGTCCGTAGAAGATGGCGGTAATGTTCGGTAGCGGCACGACGACGAACCGGCCGGCATGCTCCTTGAGCGCGCCTTCGATCCGCGCCTTCACATATTCGAATGCGAACGGGTCCTTGCCGCCCGCGCCGCCAGTGTCCCGCACGGCGATGCAGGCCTGGCCGACGCGGCTTATTCCTTCCAGGATCAGGTTGCGGTGACCATCGTGGAACGGCTGGTAGCGGCCGACGAACAAGGCGGTCGGCTTCTTGGCGTCGAACGTCGGGACGAGCGCCTCGGCGACGCGCTCGGCCCAATATTCCGGCGCGCCTTCCGCGGTGACGCGGACGTCGGCATGATCAGGCGCTTCGAATAAACGGTTGGTGTGAACTACCAAAACATTGGGGGGATCGCCGATGTCCGGGCTTCGCGCAGCGCTTGACCGGACTGATACGAGGTGAACGCGAGACTGCATGCGGTGCGTGCCAGCCAGCCGTGCAGTCCTCGCGACGCACTGATCTTCGACGCGCCGCCCGCAGGCGGCGCCGGCGGCTGCGCAGCGGCGCACCCTGTGCGGCCGCGGCTTCCTCCGTTCGCGTGGGCTTGCGCTTCCCCATCCATCCTCCCTGGCGACGCTAGAGGCCGCGCGGTCGCGACTCCAGCGGGATATCGCGCCGCTCGAGGATGCGCCGGACGCTGCCGAGAACTTTGCCAAGGGAATTGGCCTGGTGACCCCTACGGGACTCGAACCCGTGTTTTCGCCGTGAGAGGGCGACGTCCTGGACCGCTAGACGAAGGGGCCGTCAGCCGCGCGACGCGGATGAGGAGCGCCGCATATGGTCGGGCGGGCGCTCCTGTCAAGAATAGTCGCCCTCGAACCTGTCAGGTGGGCGTGCACATGGGATGAGGCGCCACGGGCTCGCCGTCGCGGTCGACAGTGAGCTGGAAGCGGTAGGCGCCGGTCGCGAGGGGACGCCCCGGCGCTGGGGCATGGGGGCAGACGCCGACGAGCCGCAGGACCCGCCCGCCGCCGACCGGCTCCGGCTCGCGCAGGGTGAGGACGGTCTCGCGCGCCGCGCCGCCCTCGACGACGCGCACCGCGATGCGCACCGTCCCGGCGTGGACGCATTGCACCGACTGCGGGCAGCGGCTGTCCTCGACGATGCGAAGCGGCTGGACCCGGACGCCGCCGGGCCGAACCTCCTCGCCGAATCGGGCGAAGACGACCGTATTCGCCGGCGCGACCTCGGGCGCCCTCGGCGCGGCCGGGACGCAGGCGAGGATGCTGAACGCGGCAGCGGCCATTGCGATCGCGCGGATCATCGAGTTATCTCCCCCAATCAAGCCGCGGCCGCGCCCGGCTGGCGCGCTGCGAGGAGGCGGCCGGTGAGAGCGGCAAGCTCCATCGCCTGGCCGGCATTGAGGCGCGGGTCGCAATGGCTGTCATAACGTTCGCCGAGATCCTCCTCGGCGACGCGAAGAGCCCCGCCGGTGCATTCCACGACGTCGCGGCCGGTCATCTCGACATGGACGCCGCCCGGGACGATTCCTTCGGCCTCGGCGGCGGCAAAAAAAGCGGTGAGCTCGGCGAAGACGTGCCCGAGGCGCCGCGTCTTGAGGCCGGAGGCGGTCTCGATCGTGTTGCCGTGCATCGGATCGCAGGACCAGAGGACGGGGCGCCCTTCGCCCCGCACCGCGCGAAGCAGCCGCGGCAGCCGTTCCGCGACCGCTCCATGACCCATTCGGGCGATCAAGGTGATCCGTCCGGGCGTCCGGTCCGGATCGAGCAGGTCGAGCAACCGGATGAGGCCGTCAGGCTCGAGCGAGGGGCCGCACTTGATCCCGATCGGATTGGCCAGGCCGCGGGCGAACTCGACATGGGCGGAGCCCGGGAAGCGCGTACGGTCGCCGATCCAGAGGAAATGGCCGGAGCTGGCCCAATGCCGTCCGGTCGCGGGATCGGCGCGCACCAATGCTTGCTCGAAAGCGAGAAGCAGGGCTTCATGGCTGGTGAAGATCGGCGCGCCGCTCACCTCTGCGATGACCCTGAGATGGGCGAGCGTCGCTGCCGATTGCGACCAGGCGCGGAACATGCGTTCCGGATCCGCCGTTCGCGCCGCGGCGGTGAAGCCGAGACCGTTGACGATGTCGCCGCGATAGGCGGGGAGCGCTTCGCCGGCGCGCACCTCGGGGTCGGCCGTGCGCGGCTTGGCGAACTGGCCGGCGATGCGGCCGACGCGGATCGTCGGCAGTCCCGAAGCGGCCGCGATCTCCTCCGCCATGGCGGCAATGAGTCCGGCGCTGCTGGCGATCGTATCGGGCGAGAATTCGGCAAAGCTCTCCGCGCAGTCCCCGCCCTGGACGAGGAAGGCGCGGCCCTCCTGCGCTGCTGCGAGCGCGGCTTTCAGCGCCTCGACCTCGGGAAGGGTGACCAGCGGGGGATAGGCGCGCAGCTCCCGCGCGGCGGCCTCGAGAGCGCCGGGATCGGGATAGGCCGGCTGCTGCCGCGCTTCGAACCTGCGCCAGGACGAGGGTGACCAGCTCATCGCCCAGCTCATCGCGGATCGCGCCGCCTCGCGCAAGGTTCAGCCCGCAGGGACGCCGATCTCGGCAGCGGCGCTGCGCAGGCGCTGCTGGGCGGCGGCGTCGCCTGCAAAGGCGGCGAGGGCGGAGCGGAGCGCTTCCGCAGCGCCCTGTTGCTCATTGAGGATCATCCGCGAGCGCATCAGCATGATCCAGCCGTCGGCATCGCGCGGGTTCTGGCGCAGGCGATTGGCCAGACGCGCGACCATGCCGCGCGCCATTTCGTTCTGCTGGCTGGGCGGAATGCCCTTTGCCGCCTCGAGCTGCTCGCGGGTCGGGCCGGGTATGGCGGCCGTCGCAGCCGAACGCGGCGCCTCCGGAAGGCGTCCGGCGAGGTCGATATCGTTCTGCCCCGCGATACGCTGGGCTGCGTCGCGAACCTGCGGCGCCCAGGGCGCGTCGGCGGGCGCGCCGCGCAGGAGCGCAACGAGTTCGTCGACGGCGCCGCGATGGTCGCCCCGCAAGTCGCGCATGGTGGCGAGATAGTAGCGCGCCTGGGGATGGCCGGGCTGGAGCTCGAGGGCGCGGCGAAACAATTGCTCCGCCTCGGGCGGCGGGCTTCCGCGCGAGGCGAGCACCAGCGCCTCGGCGAGATACCCCGTATAATCGGCATTTTGTGGCCGCAGCTCGGTCGCGCGGCGGAATGCTCGCTCGGCACCGGCGAAATCGCCGGCCTCGCGATAGAGGAAGCCGAGGCTGAACCAGCCCTGGTCGTTGTCCGGGTCCTGGCGCAGCCGCTCCTGCAGGCCGGCGATCGTCTCCTCGACGGTTGGCGCCTGCTGGCCATTGGCAGGCGCGGCCCCGGCGGTGGTCGCTCCTCCGGCATCGGTGGACCGAAAGATGGCGACGCCGACGGCGCCCGCCGCGATCAGGCCCGCCGCGATGAGGACGATCGCGGCGGCGCCGGGCCGCCGGTGCTTGCTCGTATCCGACATGGCGGCGATCATCGCGTCAAAAAGATCGAGGTCAAGTCTGGCGCGGGCAGTCGGTGCTGCTAGACTGGCCGCAATGGGGGCCGGTGCCGGGGGACGAGCAGAGGTGACGACCAGCTTCAGGATCGCGATCGTCGGATCGGGCCCGGCCGGCCTCAGCGCCGCCGCGCGCGCGGCTGAGCTCGGCCTCGCCCACGTCCTCCTCGAAAAGACGGATCATCTCTCCGACACCATCTATAAGTACCAGAAGGGCAAGCACGTCATGGCGACGCCGAGCCAGCTGGTGCTGCGCTCGGACATGGATTTCGAGGCCGGCAAGCGCGAGGCGGTGCTCGGCACCTGGGACCGGATGGCCGCCGAGCACAAGATCAACGTCATGCTGAACGCCGAGGTGAAGGCGATCACTGGCGAGCGCGGCAATTTCACGCTCAGGATGACCAGCGGCGAGAGCATCGTCGCCGAATATGTGATCCTGGCGATCGGAACGCAGGGCAATCCCAATTTGGTGCGCTGCCCTGTCGAAGACGGCGCGCAGGTCCAGTACACGCTCGACGACCCGGGCGAATATGTCGACGAGCATATCGTCGTGATCGGCGCCGGCGATGCCGGCATCGAGAACGCGCTGGGCCTTGCCGCCGACCCCGAGCAGCGCAACACTGTCACCATCGTCAACCGCTCGGCCGAGTTCGCAACGGCGAAGGACGCCAACGTCAAGGCGCTGGTTGCGGCCGAAGCCGCCGCGCGCGTGACCATCCTGCGCGAGACCACGGCCCAGAAGATCGAGAAGGGGTGGATCACGTTCGACACGCGCGACGGCGAGCTCCGCGCCCGCTGCGACCGGGTCATCGCGCGCATGGGCTCGGCACCGCCGCGCGCCTTCGTCGAAGGCTGCTGCGCCGAGTTCGAGGAGAAGGACGATCCGCGCAATCCGGGGCGCAAGGTGAAGGGCGTGGTCGCAGGCACCGGCGTCGAGTTTTCGAGCTCCGACCGGCTTTCCTATCCCAGGCTCTCGCCGCAGTTCGAATCGACCGTCCCCGGCATCTTCGTGATCGGCGCGCTCGCCGGCTATCCGCTGATCAAGCATTGCATGAACCAGGGCTATGATGTCGTCGAGTTCATCAACGGCAATGTCGAGCTGAAGCCCGCCGACGAGCCGATACTGGAAAAGAAGTTCGCGCCTCTGCCCGGAGCGCGCAGCGTCACCGAATGGCTCGCTTTCTTCCGCCGTCGGGTCAGCGTCCTCAACGACCTGTCGATGCTGCAGATGCGCGAATTCATGCTCGATTCGGAGCCGATCGCCAGCCGCGAAGGCGACGTGATCTTCGAGCGCAACGATCCGGGCGCGTCGCTGTTCGCGATCGCCGACGGCTCGCTGGCGGTCGAGATCGATCCGAGCGATCCGTCGCGCACGGTGCCGATCCCCCAAGGCACGATCGTCGGCGAGGTCGGGCTGATCTCCGGCCGCAAGCGCAGCGCGACGGTGCGCGCCGCCCAGGGCTCGATCGTGATCGAGATCCCGCGCACGCCGGCGCTCAAGCTGATGGCGACGAACACCTTCGCCAAGAACGAGATCACCCGCATCGCCACCGAGCGCCAGC